>JAJYDE010000085.1 GCA_021777755.1 Deltaproteobacteria bacterium | reverse complement strand
CCAATATTTATCACAATATTCTTCCGGGCCGCGACAAAAATGTGGTAATAGTTTTTACGCCACGGCGGTAGGTCTTGAGGCCCTCTGCCGTGTGAAGAGCGCACTTTCGACTTGGCTACGCCAAGTCCGTGCGGTCAGGGGCGTATCCGCCCCCGACACCCCCAAAGGCAAAAGCGGTTTAACGCCAAAGAAGAAAAGAAAAAAGATGGCGATCTACCACATGTGCATTAAGTCGATAAGCCGAGGTGAGGGGAGAAGCGCCACGGCATCGGCGGCCTACCGAGGGGCCGAAAGAATCGCCGACGAGAGGACCGGTTTGGTCCATGACTATACGCGGAAAGGCGGAGTCGCCTACACAGCGATTCTCGCTCTTGAAGGCACGCCGGATTGGGTCGTCAATCGCGAAAAGCTTTGGAACGCTGCCGAGGCTGCGGAGAGGCGAAAAGACGCGCGAGTTGCCAGAGAGATCGAAGTCGCGCTTCCGATGGAACTTTCCGGCAAACAAAGGGAGGACCTGGTCAAGCAGTTTGCCGGCGAGCTGGTCAAAGAGCATGGCCTGGTTGCAGACATCGCGATCCACAAACCCGGCAGATCCGGAGATGAGCGCAACCATCACGCCCACATACTTCTTACCACGCGCAAAATCACGCCGACCGGCCTTACGGATAAAACCGCCCTCGAGATGAGCGACAAAAAACTTCGGGACCTCGGCCTTCCGACCGCGAAGGAGCGGATGGAAGGTTTAAGGGAGCGGTGGGCCGAACTTGCAAACAAGGCCCTTTCCCGCGCCGGCCACCAGGCCCGGGTGGACCACCGGAGTTTGGAGGCGCAGGGGATCGAGCGCTTACCGACCCTACATCTAGGGCCAAACGTCATTCAGATGGAGCGTCGGGGCCTTTCGACCGATCACGGGGACGCCGGCCGCAAGGTAGCCGAGCAAAGCGAAGAAGTCCGGGGGATTTCGGCAAAGATCATCGATCTCTCCGAGGCCCGCAAGCGGATGGAAGCCGCTATGAAGGCGGAGGAACAGCGCATCGAGGTCGAGAGAAAAGAGGCCGGAAGAAAGGCCGAAGCGCGAGCCAGGGCCGAGAAAATCCGTATCGAATCGTCTTCGAGCGACCGGATCGCAGCAGCGGGGATCAGTGTGCGATGGGACGGAGAAAGAAAAAACTGGCGCATAAAGGATGCTGGAACTACCGCCCTGGAGGGCCGTTCGTTTGACGAGCTGGCAAAGGAATGGAAGGAGGTGGTGCGGGATTGCAGCGAAGAGGTCGGGGGGGAGGTTGAGGTTGCAGCCAAAGAGGCGCTAGAGCGGTTTAACGCCAAAAAAAAGGAGCTGGCCGATCACGTGCCCCCGCGCGAGAATCTTTGGCGTTTAACGAACGCGAAGTACCTGCGCGATTTTGCGGTCTGGAGGCAGGAAGAGGACCGGCTCGAAAAAGAAAAGTCTGTCCTCGCAGAGGAGCTCGCAGCAGCGCAAAGACGGCAAAGTCCGGAGTGGCAGACCGGGGAGGCCGAACGCCGGGCGGTTCTGCGGGACCCGGAACTTGCGAGCGAGCTCGCGATCAAGGGCGGGGGCCCGGCTTCCCTGGAATTCGTTTGGGATACAAGAAAGAAAGACCTGGCTGCGGCGATCCGCGCCTGGGCGATACGGGAGAAAGCCGATGTGGAACCGAAGCTCAAGGCGCTTGAAGATCTCTATGCAGCCCACGAGAAGACATGTCCCGAAAAAGCCGGGGGCGTTTTAACGCTATATCGGGCGGTGGGCTACAAGAAACGCCGTGACGCATGGATGGACAGGCGCCGAGAGCTGGAACACGACCGGTATCCGCTCGAAAAGAGGTTAACGGAGCTCGAAGAATTCGCCACCACCGAGCATTCAGAATCGAGCGCGGAAACAATACTTCGTTTCGCCGGCCCAAGGCTTGCGGCTGCGCTCGATCAAGCACGGGACCAAAAAGAGCGGGAACGCCAAGCGGAGCAAAAAGCGCAGCAGCAGCGAAGAGAGCAGGAACGCCGCCAAAACGCACAGCCGCGCGAACTTGCCGAAGCGTTTTGGAATGCGGCGGAAAACGAGTCCAGGCAAAGGCCGCTTGATACCGTGTTGGAGCTATATCCCCAATTGTCGGTCGCAGTCGAGGCGAGGCAGGCTATCGCGAAAGACCCCGACTTTCGACCTGATCGGGGCCTGGCCAACGGGGAGCGGTTGAGCCTTGCAACCGGGTTTATCTGTGAACTTATCGCCCAAGGGGACTTGGACCGTTTCTTGGAGCTCGGCTCAGAGGCGGGGCTTGAACTAATCAAGGAGAAGTCGAGTCAACGATTCGAGGAGTTGAATCTGGGGTGCAAGGAGTTGAAGTTGGAGAGGGAATTGGAGAAGGAGAAAGAATTGGAGTTGGGGGCATGGGAACTGGATATGGAGGAGGATTTAGAACTTTAGGCCAAGGCCAATGGCAAAAAGTAAGTATCCGAAACCCTACGGTCGCTGGCCAACTCAACCTCTGCTCACACCCAACGTTCTGGATCTTTTATTTTTGCCATCGTCCTTAAAACCGGATCGGTTCCTCGAACAACCGCTACCCCCCCTTGCGACCATGTACTTTTTACAGAATAACGAGACACTTTGTTATCAGTCCTTCTTGGGGTAACCCCAACGTTCGTGCGACCAGCCGCAAATGGGTGCGTATTCCGTAAGATGGTCAAAAACCCTTGAGAGGATGACCCCGAAAAACTGAGAGCCGGTGCGGGTTTCACAAGGTGCTTGAACCGTGATCAAAAACAGTTGTTTTTGGCAATCCACCCCATCAGGCTCCCTGGGACTTACTGTACGACGCATGATTGTGCAATGAATTCAGCTATATTTGATTGAATTGCGGCTGGTCGCACGAACGTTGGGGTTACCCCCATTAGGGAAGCGAATATGCAGGGGGTACTTTGGAATATCCAAATTATCAACTCATTGGGTCGTCGGGTAGCCTGGAACTGTTGCCAGCTCCAGGCTACCCGACCTACAAGAGCCGTTTCGTGAGCAGACCCCTACAGGATTGTTTAGAACCGTCCGATATATTCATCAATTTCTTTAAGGTGCGTATCATCAAGAAAAAGGCAGTCATGAGGCAGGGCAGCGTGTTCGCATATCATGACGGCGAAGACCATGCACGTTGAATAGCCGCACTTGCCACAGTTTGTTTTGGGTAGCAGCCTCAGGACATTCAGCACGCGAGGTTTGGATGCAACTGCGAATTTCGGTTGGATCTCATGACGTCTGTTCCACGTGTCGTTTGCCTTCTCTTTTAACCACTCCAGTATAGTATCAGCTTCGAATTCGTCGTGGACGATGTTGATTGAAATATCGTTAGCATGGAGAGTTACCAGTTTTCCCGGAAGCTTTAACGTGAGTGCAGGAGGATCGGTAAAATACTGGTGACCGTTAAGAGTTCTGTTGAGATATGGAAGTAAATCGCTAATATCGGTATCAAGATAGGCAACGCATCGGAGGTGCTCGGAGCGCGAATTGGGTGGTCTGCAGAATTCTTTGCGATACCGTATAATGGGCATGTGATAATCCAGTACAGGGAAAGTCTACATTGCCGACAGACATATCGGCATATTGGGTTTGAAATTGTATTGATGGGCCAGGTTTGCCGCATTGCGGCCTAGAGACAGATAACCTCTGCTGTTGATATAAGCCGCGACGGCACCTATATCCCCGGCATCCGCAAAGGTTGGCGTAAGGGTTAGTTCCAGATTGAAGATATGATCTATGGTTATCTTTAATGATGTTCCATACGTAATGCTTTTTTTCTCCAGGTCCTCACGTGATATGTTCGTCCAGATGTTACCGTAGGGAAAATCTATAGCGACGATCTCCCCCAAGATGGTTCCGTTGGCGTCGTGCCTGGCATCATTTACCCGGAACCGGACGATCTCGGAATCTTCGAGCGGCCGTCCGATCTCGGAAAGAGAGATGCCGGATGCCAACACCGCCGCCGGTAGGGCGACCATCTCTCTGCTGAAAAATGTGGGTTCGGGGTTTTCGGGGATGAACTTGGTGGATGTCACTTCATAGGCCTCGATATAGCCGTGTTTTTCGATGACGGTGGTCAACAGGCCGTTGTTGGGCGCCACAAAGACATAACCGCCGTCGCCGCGCTGGATGCCAGGTCCGGGTCCGGCCCACTGGCCCCTGGCTCCTCCCACGGCAGCTTTTTTAATCCTCAGGGCCACGGATCTCGCTGTTGTTCCTGTGGCAGGATAGGTGGTAGTGGCGAAGACCGTGCGGCCTTCCGGGAAAAAACGCGGTAGATCGACAATCAACCTGGCGCCTTCCTGAACGTCGAAGGGGGTCATGGAGTGGCAGATATCCACGATCTGGGCGTTGGGACAGACGCTGAGCATGAGCCCCTTGCAGATCCCAACAGAATCATCCGTGGTGCCAAGATCGCTCATAAACGCGATCACGGGTCTGTCACAATTGAGGCTGTTGCCGGAATCATGTTCCATTTTCTTAACCCCTTTCGTCGTTGCAGGTTGGGTTGCGTGTTATGGACACAGAAGAGCTGGAAAAACAGAAGCTTATGGAATGTGGCCCTTTTCAAATACTTTGGCATTGAACCGGGTTGCGTCGATAATGAACCGCTCATGGGTTCCCTCGGAGATCGTATCGACACCATCATGTGCCACGATGGAAAACAAGAGTTTGCGACCTTCGATGCTTTCGAGTTTTCCTTTTATAGTGACAGTCAATCCGGGAGGAGTCGCAGCAATATGGCTGAGATTCACGCCGATTCCAACGGTTTGAATATCAGGCCAGTCAATGTGTCGATTGACCGCCTGAATGCATGCCCACTCGATCAATCCGACCATATATCCGGTGGCCAGTACCCTGGGCATGGCCTGAAATTCAGGCGATTCCGGGTAAAGATAGGGAACGGTTTTGGATTCCGGGATCACGAAGGCAAAATTAAAAACCAGACCTGGTTGGAGCGAATGTTTCATGGCTTTTTCCCTCCCCTTTGCTCACTTTCCGGTTGAGTTGCACCTATGATCAGGCTAGAGTTGGTTATGAGTCAAATGAGTACTTTTTATGTGAGTTATGAGTACTTGTTTTCGATGGACTTCGATTCAGGCTGTATGCCACTGCGTTCGATGCTGCTTTTTTGATTCAGGTTGTTTTCCTTCTCCTCCACGAGCCACAGGGGCTGCTCCTTTAGACACGGATGAAGAACATGGGGAAGATGGCGGAACTTGCAAACCGTTGCCCACGCAAAGCCCTCCCCTGCTTTGTCGTTATGAAGGCGTAGGTGTGGCCGGATTGGCGCATCCGTGCCCGCTGGGGTTTTTCTCACGGGTTCCGCCCCCGGATGATCTTCAACCAGGTACGTGTTTGCTGGATGAGCCAAAATCTTCCGGTTCCAGAGTCTAGGGTCCAGAGTTCAGGTGGCGGGATCAAAAAAATGGAATGGCAGCAAATCATAGGATTTTACAATGTGGTCAGGTTCGGCAGCTTCACCAAGGCAGCCGAAGCCACTTTTCGCACCCAGTCGGCCTTGAGCCGGCAGATCAAAAGTCTTGAGGATGAGCTGGACTGCCAGCTTTTGGACCGTAACGACAAACGAAAAATTTGTCTTACATCGGCCGGGGAAAGATTTTTGCAGTTTTCGACGGCAATTATCGAGGGCTATGACGCGTTGACGGAAGACCTCGGCGCGCTCAAGAATATGCGGGAAGGGCGGTTAAAGATAGCGGCCCCTTTTACGACCATCATTAATTTTTTTCTGCCTGTCATCAAAGTGTACAGGGAGCAATTTCCTGAGGTAGGCATGACCGTTCTGGACCGGTCCCAACACAACGTTATCCATCTTCTCAAAAATGGCCTTATCGATTTTGGCCTGATACTGGATTCGAACCTGCGGGGCGAATTGACATCGATCCGTTGGAAGCGGGTGCAAACGGTGCTGATGACGCCGGAAAACCATCCCTTGACGCGGATGAAGAAGCCGGCCCTGGCTGACATTATAAAATATCCGCTGGTTCTACCCCCAAAGGATGCAAATTCTCCCCATCGTGAGGACCTGGAAAGACGATTTCGAAAATTTAAAATAAATTACAATGTGATCATGGAATCTTCCAACGTGGAATTGAGTTTCAAATGCGTAGAAATTGGAGTCGGCATCGCCTTTGCCAGTGTCGTGCCCGATGTGTTTTCGACAAGGAGGGACACAGTGGCGCTGCTGCCGCTGGATCATTTGTTCGAGCCGGATTACCTTGTGATAGCCATGCAAAACGAGAGGAAACTGCCCTCATATAAATCGGCATTTATCCGCATGTTGTTCGAGGAATGTCCAGGGAGCCGAGTGGCGCCTTCGTGAACAATTCCGATTTTACCGGGTGGAAGCCTGGCTCAAGACATTGGGCATAGAATTTCGGGTGGCTCCCGAAGTGCATGGCTGCCTTATTCATCAGGGCAAGCATTGTTATCGAGAACTCACTCTGGACCTGTAATTAAGCCACTGGACGCATTCGTGGCACACGTAAGCCCAAAGCCCCGAAAATTCCGTGGCAATTAAGGCTAGAAAATCAACGTTTCAGCAAGCTTTTAAAAGATCGACTCTGAGGATTATCGAGGGCTTTTCCGGGGTGTCTAAATCGTCCCGTATCGCCCGAGACAGTCCGAAACCGGGATTGGAGGGCGCGCCAGGGTCCGGGAAGTGGCGTTATGTAAACCTGCAAGCCTTGGCGTGCTAAAATTTCCGTTTCGCGGGCAGGCTGCGGATCTAGATATTGTAGCTCAATTGAGCTACAATATAAGCTCAACTTAAACAGGAGGTTGATCGTGGCTGCAACAACGTTTGTCCGGGCGCGAGTTGATGAAACGCTGAAAAAGGAAGCCGCCGCCGTGCTGGCCGAGATGGGGTTGACCGTGTCGGATCTGATGCGCATCGCCTTGACCAAGGTTGCCAAGGAAAAGGCCCTGCCGTTCGATATGCGCGTGCCGAACAAATTGACGAGGGAAACGCTGGCGAAAAGCGAACGCGGCGAGGACGTCCACCACGCCAAGGACGCCGACGACCTGTTCGATCAGTTGGGCATTTGATGCGACAGCCCGACTATTCCGCGCTGTTGCGCTCTCTCGGAATCGACGACAGAGACGCCGCGCCAGGCTTTCAAGAAAGATGGATGCGAATTCCGGCGCGGAAAGCCGGGGCCGCGTGGAAGGTTCTGAAAGATTCCGGCGCTCAGATACTGAAGCCCGAGCCTTAAAGCCATGATCGGAAACACCCTCTATCGGTCAAACAGTTTGCGCCAAAATCCCCTTTTCGGCGCCGCCGCTTCCCGCCTTTCCCTCCGATCGGTCAGCAGCCCCGTTAACACGGCCTGCGTCCGTCGACGTTCTTCGCTCTCCGCATCGAGGCGCCGGCGCAGATCGTCAATAACATTGTCCTTGTCCCGCAGGCGTTGCTCCGCCGCTTCAAGCCTGGCCTGAAGCTCCCTAAGTTCGCCTGCTTCACCAGGGTTGACGCTGAACGGTTGCGTTTCCTGTTCAGCCTTTAAAGCGGGGTAAACCCTATGGAGTTCGGCGGGGTCGATCTTGTAAGAGCCGTTATCCTGCTTTTCGGCTGACATGGAGCCATTCTTGATCGCCCGCGAAATAGCCGCTTTACTCTTGCCCGTCGCCTTCGCTGCTTCTCCAAGTGTGTATCGCATAGGTGTGTCGATTCGTTCAGTTTGGGGTTAACTTGAACAGTTGCAAGTGTTTCACGCCTCAATGTCACCCGACCCGGGCGCACCTTTTTACTTTGGCAGATTTTGTGTCAGGGCTGAACAAAAAATAACCCGAGCCTGCTTTGTTCTTGCCGGGGTTTTCCCGCGATCAAGCCTGAAGACGTAGTTTTGTACGGCCCGATCCGGAAAACGGGCTTAAAACGCATTTTAGGGGCAGAGACCAAGTTCTTTGTATTCTCGAAGTTGATGTGTTATCGTGAATACACGTATTCAGAATAAGGAGAAATTATCATGCCTACATCCGTTCGTTTACCAGAGGAAGCAGAACGCAGACTCGATGCGTTGGCCAGTAGTACCGGCAGGTCAAAAGCGTTTTACATCCGAGAAGCCATCCTTGAGCACCTCGACGATCTTGAAGACATCTACCTTGCCGAGCAGGTTTTGCAACGAATCCGAAAGGGAGAAGAACGCACCTACACTCTCGATGAAGTGGAGCGGGAACTTGGCTTGGCGGATTGAGTTGGCCGAGACGGCCAAAAAACAGTTATCGGCTTTGGATCGCCCGGTCCAGGAGCGCATCCGCAAGTACCT
>JAJYDE010000041.1 GCA_021777755.1 Deltaproteobacteria bacterium | reverse complement strand
GCCCAAAACCCTGAGCCGCACTGAACGATCCCCCTTTTTTATTCTCGCAAGCCCTTAGCCGAATTACCGGCAAGCGAATCCTGTGCCCCGTGCCATAAATCAAGATTTTTGACACTCCAGTAAGCACCCGCTTCGATGGCCGGCAATTTAGACTGACGAGTCCTTTAGATTTATCTCTAGCTCTTTGATTAGCTGTTGAAACCAGCGCTAAATTGTCGTAAATTGACAGTATGAGAGGTGCCACTATGAGAGCGGAAAAACTGGAAACGCGCGTTATGAAGCGCATCGACCGCAAGCGAGGCGATGTATTTCTGCGCGCGGATTTCAGCGATCTCGGCGGCTATGACCAGGTTGGCCGCGCCCTCCGTCTGCTCGTCAACAAGGGCAAGCTTCTGAAACTCGGCCAAGGCATTTACACACGCGCGGCGGAATCGCCTTTCGACGGCACACCAGCACCTGTGAAAGGACTTCGCGCCCTGGCGAAGGAAGCGCTCGGCCGCCTCGGGGTCGAGAGCGCCCCGACGCGCTTCGAACAATCTTATATTGCCGGACAAACCACCCAGGTTCCTGCCGGGCGTGTGATCGCCGTGCGGAAGCGGGTACGCCGTAAGATTGGGTACAAGGGAATTTTCATGAGTTTTGAGGGAAGCGGAAGCGCCGCAACCGCAACAAGAAAAGGCACCGCGCATACCATTCTTGCGTTGGCCAAAAAGCATGGCGTCGCCTATACCAAAACAGCGGGCGATACGTGGGCGCAAAACGTTACGCGCCTGGCCGATGATGATGTCACGCTTGATGCAATCGAATTGCTTTTGATAGAGCTTCAGCGGACCGGCCATCTCAGCCGTCCCGAAGCGTTGCGGCTTCAGGCCAATTACCTGCGTGAAGCCAAACCATGATTTTTGATCCCTTCAATGATTTTGAAACAAAGGGCTATCTTCGCAATAAATTGGGCGAAAAAGACCCACAGATCATAAAGCATCTCGAACATAGTTCGTTTATCGCGGGGATTTCCGAGGCATTCAGGTATCTGGCTTCGGTAAAAAAACTGTCCTACCGGGACGTTTTGCACACACATAAATTGCTGTTCGGGGATATTTATCCCTGGGCCGGGCAGGATCGCGCGCAGATCGCGCCGGATATCGCGGTGAGCAAGGGCAACGTCCTTTTTGCGCATCCGCAAGACGCCAGGGCGGCTGTTGAATATGCGCTGCGGATCGGATCAGACCCGGCATTGATGAAAGAAAGGCCAGGCGAAGTGATGGGTTACCTGGCTTACGGCCATCCTTTCCCTGATGGGAACGGGCGCACCAATATGGTGGTGCATACCGAACTGGCGCAGCGCGCCGGCATAAGCATCGATTGGGCCTCAACAAGCAAAACCGCATATCTGACGGCGCTCACAAAAGAGATTGAAAAGCCGGGGGCCGGGCTCCTCGATGCCTATCTGAAACCCTTCATTTCCCGCTGTTCAAGTGAGCTACCAAAAGCAAAAGCTGCAGCGGCAAAGGGAAAAAAGATAAAGGATCACGCTCATGCCGAATGAAGCTTTTTCGCGGGTTGTCATCGACTCCCAGCTCGCTGACCAGGGCTGGAAAACGCAAGCCCCGAACAGCGTTCGTCATGAATACGTGCTGCCGGACGGCACGCGGGCAGATTATGTGCTCTGTGACCGCTATGGGCACTCAGTGGCCGTTATCGAGGCGAAGCGGTTCTCGATAAGCCCAGGAGATGCTGCGGAGCAAGCGAAAGCCTATGCGCGGCAGCTCAAGGTCCCCTATGTTTTTCTCGCCAATGGCAAAGAGATTTTGTTCTGGGAATGGGAAGGCGAGGCCTTCCCCCGGCCGGTCAAAACCTTCTTCAAGCAAACGGATCTTGAAAAACGGTTTGCCACGCGCCAGGTAAGGCAAGACCCGCTTGCCGTGCCTGTCGATAAGCACATCGCCAGCCGGGATTATCAAATCGAGTGAATTGACACTCTTTGCCAGGAAATAGGGCAGGGCAGGCGCAAGATGCTCGTCGAGATGGCGACCGGTACAGGCAAAACGCGCACGGCGGCGGCCCTCATCAAGCGCCTGTTCCAGGCGAACGCGATTACACGGGTGCTGTTCCTCGTTGACCGTATCCCGCTTGCGATGCAAACCGAGGACGCTTTCACCGAACACCTGCCAGATTACCCCTGCTATGTGCTGCGCGCCAGCCGGCGCTTTCAGGACGAAAAGCAGATCACGATCACCACGCTGCAAAGCATGATCAACATCTACGGCGACTATTCGTCGGGGTATTTCGACCTGGTGCTCAGCGATGAGTGTCACCGCAGCATTTACAGCAAGGGGAGCGGGGTCCTAAAACATTTCGACGGCGTCCAGATCGGCCTGACGGCAACGCCATGCGTGGCTGGCGAGGACCTGGGCGACGAAGAGGACAAGCTCTTCGTACGCGACACACTGCGTTTCTTCGAGGTGGACAAACCGAGCTTCTCCTACAAGCTGAAGGACGCTTCTTCGAAGACGAACGTGTCTATTAGGATCTCGTTTTTGCCCCGAACAGGTTTTTCGGCCTTCTGGCCGGGGAATGGCCTCCTGGTTTGCTGAGGGACAGGGGCGAAGAGAGGCTTGTAGCGTGCTCTGGTCGGAATATTTAAATTAGAGATATTCCCGAACGGGAACATATGACTTGTTTTTGCTTGATAGTTGGCATATTATTCCCGATCAGTAACATTCCGATGGCATTAAGGTGGTGTCTCATGAAAACATATACGCCAGAACAAATCGGGAAGCTCGTCAAAAAGACGCGCAGGAATATGAAGGTGACACAAAAGGAATTAGCGCTCACGTCCGGTACCGGGCTGAGATTTATCAGCGAGCTAGAAAAAGGGAAACCGACCTGCCAGTTGGGAAAGGCGCTGACGGTTTTAAATACGCTCGGCATCACGTTGGCGATGGCTTCTCCTGTCACATCGAGGAAGGAATAAGCCGTGCCCAAAACCCTCGATGTCTATCTGCGCGATGATCTTGTCGGGCACTTAGTACAAGACGATCATGGCGACTTGGCCTTTAGCTATGCGGATAGCTGGTTGGAAAACGCTGTGGCTATTCCTCTTTCGCAATCTTTGCCATTAGGGAAAGAAATCTTCTTCCGCAAACAATGTCGCGGATTCTTTGCGGGCGTTTTACCGGAACAAAATATGCGCGAAAACATCGCGCGCATTTTTGGCATCAGCGCCAAAAATGATTTTAAAATGCTGGAACAAATCGGCGGCGAATGCGCTGGAGCCGTAACATTCATGCCTTCTGGAAAACCGCTGCCCAAACAGAAATATACTTATAGAAAATTATCCACCGAAGAACTTTTAGGCGTCCTTAAAGAACTGCCGCGCCGTCCCATGCTGGCCGGAGACAGGGATATACGTCTGTCGCTTGCAGGGGCGCAAGAAAAGATACCCGTTCACGTGTTTAAAGGGCAAATTTCTCTGCCGCTAAGCGGTGCGCCAAGTACCCATATCCTGAAGCCGGCCAACAAACATTTTGAGGGCTTGGTTTTTAACGAAGCTTTTTGCATGAAGCTGGCGGCAATGGTGAGCCTGCCCGTCGCAAAAACGGAGATCGGCACTATAGACGGTATAGATTATCTGCTAGTGGAAAGATACGACCGAAAAACCTCCCTCCGAGTGCTCCCGCCCCACGCTTGGCCTCATACGGAACGATTGCATCAGGAAGACTTCTGCCAGGCGCTCGGCATCGTTCCCGAACTGAAATACCAAAACGAAGGCGGCCCCTCCCTCAAACAATGTTTTGACTTGCTGCGCGAGACGTCCGACGTTCCTGTTGTGGATATCCTGGCGCTGCTAAAGGCGGTTATTTTCAATTTTCTAATCGGTAACCACGATGCGCATGGCAAGAATTTCTCCTTGCTCTACAGCGGAGAAACCGTTCTGGGACGGGAGACAAGGCTTGCCCCTTTTTATGATCTGGTCAGCACCGTTTATTATTCCGAACTCACTAAAAAAATGGCGATGAAAATTGGCGGCGAATATATGTCTAACCGTATTCTGCCCAAACATTTTGAACGCTTGGCCGAGCAAGCAAATCTCGGCAAAGCGTCTGTTAGACAGCAAGTTCCCACCCTGGCGCGAGCTATTCTGGATCGTCTGGAGAACGTCAAGATAGACCATAAGGTCGCTCATGAAGTAGCCGCGCTTATACGCGAGCGCTGTGAAAGGACTATCTTGAAGTTTGAGGCGATAAACACGAAGGCTTAACTCACTCTCAGCAGAATATTCATGAAAATTGTCCGAGGATATATGTATTGCTGTGGATGTACCGCGAAGACTGGTATGGGCATGTTCGTATGTTTCCGACAACAATCAAGAGATCTCGCCAGAGCAAAAGCGAAGTGAAATAAACGATTAATCTGGATGAACGATTGGGAAAAGAGGCAAAAGACCGTGCCGAAAAAGAGTATCTAGAACTACTAAAAAGGGAATGCGCTGACTAAATATAATGGAAAACAAACATCTTGACTGCCCTCTAGGGCTTGCAGAATGATCCGGGAATGGAGAAGAATTTCGGCCGATCCTTTTTTCAGCTTCAGACTACATTCCAGCGGATCAAACCGATTTTTTCCCTTTCCCAGGCATTGTCACTTTCGAAATTATTTGGCGTGGAATTTTCTCCGGTATTTGGCGTACAATGTTCCGCACCTTGCAAGGACATTGTACTGATGAGCGAACTGTCAACACTGCCTGAAGCCGATCGGCAAAGAGCGTTAGAACGGTTTCGTTCATAAAACATAAAGGGCGAGGCAAGGGGCCGATGGAGAAAAACTTGGCGGCAATAGGAAAGAAAAAAGGCGGGCTCACACTGCCGGCGCTCCTTGCCCCGGATGCCAAGACGGCAGAAAAGATCATTGAATTCTTCACCGCACAAATCCGCAACAAGAACACCCGCAAGGCTTATGCGAAGGCTGTCGGCAATTTTGCCGCCTGATGCGCCGAAAATGGAATATATGAGCTTGGCCAGGTGCGTGCTTTCCACGTCGCGGCCTACATCGAGGGCTTGGGCAAAAAGATCGCGGCACCACCCCCCTGGGGTGCTGCTTTAGGGGAATCAAAAGGGGCAAGGGGAGAAAAGGCGGGGCGCAACGCACGCCCTGCCCCTTCATCATCTCCCCGCCTCGGCGCTCGGGCCGCTCCCCAGCGGGTCCTATCCTCCGGGCTGGCACCATAAATAAAACTCACTTGGCAAGCAGGTTGATATGGACTGGAGGGGCCGGCCAGCGGGAAAGACTACCTTAACCAAACCTGATTTTTGTCTAGACTCCGGGGTACACCTCACCTCGATCTTAGCCGTGTGTGGAACGTCATAATTCACATGTTCGCGATCAACTTGAAAGCAAACCCGCGCTGCATTCGCCCGAAAGCGTTTCCATCTACTATCCGATATCGCCGCAGCTCGCACTTCTCCAGGGCGACGTTGATGAGGAGCCGTCGTTCCCCACCGAAGGCCTGACAGCCGCGCAAGCCTCAACGCTCAACGGCAAGCTGTTCGATGCCTGCTACAAACAGGTGTTTGCCCAATCTGAGAAATCGCTAAAAGCGCTACGCCGCGAATGAGAAATGTAAACTCGAGACGTCAACGATTCGTGCGGTTATACTGCCATCATAGGGGTATCACCCGCAGTCGTTCGAAATACTACGCTGCGATCCCTGCGCCCCCGCACCTCACCATTCAACCAATGTTTCTATCGATCTCCCGCCGCGCAATCTCGTCGCAACGCTCGTTTTCCGGATGCCCCGAATGCCCCCGCACCCATATCCACTCGATCCGATGTTTTCCGGCCAGATCGTCAAGGGCCTCCCAAAGCTCACGGTTTTTAACCGGCTGCTTGTCCCGGGTCATCCACCCCTTGCGCTTCCACCCGTGTATCCATTCCGTTATGCCGTTTTTCAGATACTGCGAATCGACGTGGGCCTTCACACTGCAGGGTTCTTTCAAAAGCCGCAGAGCCTCGATCACCGCCATCATTTCCATCTTGTTGTTGGTCGTGTGCCGCTCGAAGCCCGAAATCACCTTCTCGGTTTGCTTGAAGCGCAAGATGGCCGCCCACCCCCCGGGCCCTGGATTGCCACGGCAGGCCCCATCGCTATAGATTTCAACAATCCTGGCCGGAGAAGCTCCGGCATTTTCAGCTATTGCGTTCATATTGTCTTTATTTTCAGTAGATTAAGGTGAATAGCCTAATATTTCCTGAAAGGCGAAAGCCTTCTGCGCACAAAACGCTCAAGAGATTCCGAATGTGAATTGCCGATGATCTCGTGCAAACTCTCGAGCGGGATCTCCGCGCGAGCCATGGACTCGTGTCCACCGGCGCAGCCCAACGAACCGAAGGCACGCCTGACAAGTTTGCCGGCGTCTTTTCGATGCCCGTCGTTTCGCACGCATACGATGAGGTTGCCTTGATGGGTGCCCGATACGACGGTCCAGTTGATGTCGTGAATTTTCAGCATGAATTCGGCCACCTCGACAAGGATGTCCGAGGAGGGGATTTCATCGAGATGAGCAAAAATCCGGTCCTTTACAACATGTTTTCTGGTGAAGGCCTTTTGGAAATATTTGGTGTCGGCCAAAGACAGATCCGAGATCTCGACCTTCCTCAAAATGTTGTGGTCGGCAAATTCAAAAAGATACCTGAAGGCGTCGATGTCTTCGAGCAGGGTGTGACGTTCGAAGTTGCGGGTATCGGTCTTGATCCCGTAGAGCAGGGCGGTGGCCACTGTTTGGGAAGGCTCGGCCCCGGCGGCCCGCAGATACTGGGCCATGATCGAGGAAGTGGCGCCGTAATCGGGTCGAATATCACGGAAGGGCACTTCGATCGGTTGACTTTCCGGATGATGATCGATAACCGCCGTGTAGTCGAACTGGCTGAAAAACTCGTTGTGTGAGGGCTGGCCGTCGACCAGGACAAATTTATCGGCCCTTAGCGTATCGGGGCTTTGAAGCAAAATAAGCGGAAGACGGAGCAGGCGAGCCATCGTGAGGTTGTTAAGCCGTCTTATCTGCCTGATGATTCCGATCGAAACGGAGGCCACCTTGTGCCGAAGAAGCCTTTTAAAAGCAAGCGCAGAGCCGATTGCGTCAGGGTCCGGGTCAATGGTGATCAGAACCGTATCCCTGGAGGTAAAGCAGGAGTAGAGCTCCTGGAGTTGGGGGGGCCGGGCTGACCCGCCGGTTTTCTCAATCTGGGATACGGGTTCGAAGTGGCTCATGACATGGAAATATATCCGGAATGGGTTAACGAAAAAAGGGTGGTCTTTTAAGACCACCCTGAATTTCCGTTGGAGCGGGAAACGGGATTTGAACCCGCGACTTCAACCTTGGCAAGGTTGCACTCTACCGCTGAGTTATTCCCGCGTTGAGTTCGGTGAAGATAGAGGAAAACAGGGCCCAGGTCAAGAAAAAAACGTAATGTCCGATAATATATATTATGTAAACCAACCGGAACTCCCGATTCAGCCCTGCGAGTTTGACGATTTGCTCCCGGAAAGCCCCTGCATCCCGGGCTGCCTCGTGTCCGTCCGGAAACCCGTTTAAGTCCTAGACCGGGTATGGTTCCCCCCCCCTTGAAAGCGGTTTCCGGACGGAAACCGCCAGTGAAATTGAAAGGCTTTCCCGGCTCTTCCATTTCTGCCCAATGGAGCCTTTATTTCCTCGGCTTTTAACAGTATAAGGGCACTTTATTGTCATGGTGGGATAGTCGATCCAAACGGTGGTAAGGTTCCGGGAAAAATCGGATGGCGCCGCCCCTTTGATCCGCGCAACACGAAGGAGACTCTTAAGTGCTCAAAGAACACGAGTATATTCGCCAGACCCTGGAACGCTACACCAATTGCCCGCTTGAAGACTTCTGCGAGCATCTGCTCATAACCAATTTCAGGCAATACGCGCTGGCCTTCAAGGAAAAAATCGGCGGTGAATTGCGCGAGGGTAATTTTGTGGTCATAAATGCCCCCGAGATCAACTGCACCCTCATAGACTTTGGCATCGGCTCCCCCCAGGCCGCCCTTTTAATGAATTGCATCGCCTACCTGGACAACCTCAAATCCGTCATAATGCTAGGGATGTGCGGTGGTATCGACGACCGCCTGGAGATAGGTGATTTCATCGTCCCCTCCGCCTCGATACGGGGCGAGGGTACTAGCAGGCACTACCTGCCCCCGGAGTTTCCCGCGATGCCCGCCTCTCTTGTCAATCTTTTTTGCATGGGCGCCCTCAAAAAAATGGGTATGCACCCCAAGTGCGGCATTGTTTACACCACCGACCGCCGGTTGTGGGAATACGATGAGAAGTTTGTCACCTACCTGCGCGAGCAAAGAATCATGGCCATCGACATGGAGCTTGCCACCCTGTTTGCCGTGGCCTACCGCTACGAGATCCCCATTGGCTCCATCATGCTCGTCTCCGATATGCCGCTGCAGAAAACGGGCATCAAGGGCAAGAAACTCCATAACGAAATCTATGAAAAGCACATGCCGCTGCATTTGGATATCGCGCTCGAGGCGGTAAAAGCAATGAGCGCCAGATGGACCGACGTGGAACGAAAATTGGAAAGCGAATGGTGATATTATAAATTGGCAGTCAGTACGCTGCGCAAATACTAATAGCTGTGTTGCGTCCCGCACGGGGGAATTTGTGAAGTAACCAATCCATCCACACAAGGTTGGTAAAGCGAGCAAATATTGACGATCAGGATTCAATATTATTAGATCACCATTATCATCATTTGTAGACATATGCATGCATATTTAAATTGACATCATTCATCATTTTGCGCTATCCTCTTACTTCAAAAAAATATATGTCATTATATATTGCAATTAGAAGTGATTCCGGAATCCATCCGCTCTAAAGAAAACAACTGGATAGAATGGCGTGTAGCAGCATAAAACAGCTTGCGAAGGATCTCCTGATCCATGGTCGCAAAAAGTCCAATCCACCCTTTCCCGATTTCTCCTAGATACCCCGATGTTCCAGGGGGGGCTCGGCGCTTTGATCTTCCCTTCCGCCCGCATGCCGTGGCTCCCCTTCCCCGTTTCCCAAAAAGCCCGATGAAGGTAAAGCGATGAACTGTTCCGGGAGGATGCGTCCGCACCTGATCGCGGTTTCGGCCCTCCTGATTTTGGCTTCTGGCTGCCTGTCCAGCCAAACCCCCGGCCCCGCGCCCCCCTCGCGGCCCTTCGTCGAAGCCGGCCATCCTTCAACGGTGAAGCTCCAAAGCGGCGATGAACTGGAGATCAAATTCGCCTATGCCTCCCGGTTCGATCAAATTGAAACGGTGCGACCGGATGGAAAAATCGAACTGCAGTTATTGGGAGAGGTTGTCGTTTGCGGCAAGACGCCCGCCGGGCTTCGAGACGAACTCATGAGACTCTATGCGGCGCAATTGAAACACCCTCAACTGGTCGTCATTGTAAAGGGATTCTATGAGCGTCGTGTCTACGTTGGCGGGCAGGTGAAAACGCCCGGCCCGGTGCTCATGCCCGGCGAAATGACGGCTCTTGAAGCGGTGATGAGCGCCGGTGGTTTTATCAGGGAAACAGCCGAGCCGGGAAATGTCATCGTGGTGAGAAAGATCGAGGGCCGCATGGTGGGCAGGCTTGTCGATATCAAAGAGGCCTTGACTGCTCGGGCCTCAAACCCGTTCTACCTGAAACCGCGAGACATCGTCTATGTTCCCGAAAAACGGATCGTAAACGCCGATCTTTGGATACAGCAGCATCTGTGGCATCTGCTTCCTCCGCTCGGCATAGGGGCGACCGTATATTAGTTTTGTCAAATCCTGGGAGAGTTGTTTGCATGGTGGATACGGGGCATCGATACACGGCCCGGGAAACTTCCCTCAGGGAATTCTATAACGTCCTTTTTCGCCAGAAAAGAAGGATGATCGGTTTTTTTGTTTCCCTGATGATGGCCATGAGTCTTCTCGTGCTGCTCGCACCGAGGGTCTACCGATCCGAAGCGGAGGTGCTTGTGCGAATCGGTCGTGAGAATGCATCCCTTGGCCCCACGGTGGCCACGGGCAAGATCGTGAACATCAATGTCGACCGGGAAAACGAGATCAACTCGGAGGTGGATATCCTGAGGAGCCGGGAACTGGCGGAAAAGGTGGTGGACGAGATCGGCGCAAAGCCAATCCTTGCCGGCGCAAAACAAAGCCTTCCAGCCGGCGCCCCCTTGCCCGCCGCGGTTCGCTATTGGACCTGGCGGGCTCTTGCCTGCCCGGTGAGACTTCTCGCCCGTCTTCTGCCAACCACGTCGGATTCGACCCCCTACGCTCGTCAAATGCAAAAAGAGCTGGCCGTGCTCTCTTTCATGAAACGGCTGGATGTGGAAGCTTCAAAGAAAAGCAACATTATCACCATTTCCTACAAGACCAACGCTCCCTACCTTGCCCGGAAGGTGTTGAATCGGTTCGTGGCCTTCTACCTTGAAAAACACATTGAGGTAAATCGCACACCGGGGTCTTACAATTTTTTTAAAAAACAGAAAGACCAGCTCCTGTCTTCACTCGAACGAACCGAAAAAGCGCTAAAAAATCTCAAGAACAAAACCTCGGTCGCCTCGATTGCCGATCAGCGTCGCTTGCTCCTGGAACGTATCGAGGCAATGCGAAGCGAGCTTGGAAATACTCAATCGTCAACGGCGGCATCCCTTGGCCGCATCAAAGCCCTTCGGGCCACCCTTGCCAGGCTGCCGGCGGTTGTGCGAAAAGACACGACCTCCGGGTTCGCCAACTCGGCCGCCGACGAGATGAGAAAGCAGGTCGACCTTCTGGAGCTTCAGGAACAGAAACTTCTTTCCACCTTCACCGAAGCCAGCATACCGGTTCAGGAGATCCGCCGCCGCATCGAGCAGGGCAAGGCCCTGCTCTTAAAGGCCCGCCAGCAGGATCAGGTCACAACGGGAATCAATGAGAATTATCAAAAGCTTCAACTCGATCTGCTTGCCAAAAAGGCCGACCTTTCCTCTCTTGGGGCCAGGGCCGGGGCCCTCAGGGCGCAGCTCATCAGAGCCCTTGTCAAACTGCACGCCCTTAACGATACCGAAATGCGCTTCGAACAACTAGACCGCGATCTGGCAACCCAAAACTCGAACTATCTGAAGTACTCCGAGAGCCTTGAACAGGCACGCATCGACGAGGCGCTCGATATGCAGAGAATATCGAACATAAGCATCGTCGAGGCTGCCACCTACTCGGTAAAACCGGTGTGGCCCAAACCGCTGCTCATGCTTGCGGTCGGTCTTTTCCTGGCGCTTTCGGGCGCCTTTTGCCTCGCCTTTTTCTGCGAGTTTCAAGACCACTCCATAAGAAGGCCCGAAGACGTGGAAAACCGATTGCATCTACCCCTTCTGGCCACCCTTCCGCTGGTTTCGCCCGAAAATCACGCGGATGATCGGGCAAGTCCGGGAAAAATCCCGATACCGGCCGACCCCGGCTGCGAACTGCTCCTTTTGACCAACGGCCACAGGGCCGCGCTCGGTGATCTTTTGCGCCTCTACACGCACGGAACCTGCCAGGCCGTCGCCCTTTCGGGCTGCCACGGCGCCGAAGGGGTAAGCACGGCTTGTGCGCTTATCGCCCTGCGGCTTGCTCAAAGCGGCGAGGGAAGAATTTTGCTGATCGATGCCAATTTCGCCAACCCGGGGCAGCACTCAAGGTTTGATACGAAACTCTGCCCGGGCCTTGCCGAAATGGAGGCAAACGCAAACCCGTATTCGGCTTGCACCCGGTCGCCAATTTCGGCCAACCTCGATATCCTGAGCGCCGGAAACTGCGGAGGGGAACTTACGGCCGATATGCTCAAGGCTTTTTCCCAAGCCCTTCCGGCTCTAAGACGCGGCTATGGAGCAATTGTTTGCGATCTGCCTCCCCTGCTCGAACATGACCGGGCAAAGCTTATCGCCTCCATGATGGACGGTGTGGTCCTGGTGATCGAGGCGGAAAAGACCCGCCGGGAAGTGGCTGAAAAAGTCGGGCAAGCCCTTCTTCAGGCCGACGTGAAAGTGCTCGGAGCAGTGCTCAACAAAAGACGGTTCCATATTCCCCGGTGGCTCTACAAAACGCTCTAAGCAGCCTCAGCCCGAAAATCCGGTTAAGTCCAAGCACCTTCCAAATCCTCCGGTTTCCGGACGCACACCCGCCAGCCGGGATCAATTCACCTCGGCCGCTTGCGCCTCTCTTAGCTTGCAGGTCTTGTAACCTCCGCTCAGGCTCTTAACCTCATAATCGTGCTGGGATAGAATCCTTGAGGCGTAGTAGGACCTCTGTCCGACAAGGCAGTAGGTCCAAATCTCGCGGTCCTCGGGCAACTCTTCCATCCTCGCTCGAAGAGTGTTCAACGGAATGTTTACGGCGTTTTCGACATGGCCTTTTTTAAATTCCGCGGGCTCACGCACATCGAGGATGAAAACCCCCGAATTTTCCAGTTCCTCCCACTGAGCCTGCCGCATATCTCCGCGCACCACATTTGCCGCGATCATTCCAGCCATGTTGACCGGGTCCCTGGCCGCTCCGTACTGGGGCGCGTAGCTGAGTTCGGCTTCCTCCAGGTCGAAGACCGTGCCGTTTTTCTGGATCGCCATGGAGATCACGTCGATTCGTTTCTCCACCCCCTCATGGCCGACCGCCTGAGCGCCAAGGACACGTCCGTCGCTTTTGGAAAAAATCAGTTTCAAACTGATCGGTTTTGCCCCCGGGAAATAGTTCGCATGGTTTGAAGGATGCAAGTAGACTTTCTCGCAGTTTTCCCAAAGCCCCGCCCCCTTGAGGGCCTTTTCGCCAGGACCGGTCGAGGCCAGAGTCAGGTCGAACACACCGCACACCATGGTCCCCTGCCCTCCCCTGAAGCTCCTGTCCCTGCCCGAAATGACGTCGGCCGCAATGCGCCCCTGGCGATTCGCCGGACCGGCAAGAGGCACGAACGTCCACTGTCCGGTAACGAAATCCCTTACTTCCACCGCATCCCCCACCGCCCAGATCTTCGGATCGCTTGTCCGCATCCGCTCATCGACCCTTATGCCGCCAAGCTCGCCGATCTCAAGGCCGCAGCCCCGGGCAAGTCCGGTCTCGGGCCGAACGCCAACCGCCAGAATAACCAGATCGACCTCCTCTTTCGCGCCCGATTTCATGCTGACGGATATGGCTCCCCCACCGGTCTGCTCAAAACCCGACACCGCATCCCCGAGATGGAGGCCAACCGAGTGGCGCCTCAGCTCCTCGTGAATCGGGCTGATCATCTCGGCATCCATAAGGGGCATCACCTGCCGCTGCAATTCGGCTATGCCGACCTCGATTCCAAGCCCTCTCAGGTTCTCGGTCATCTCCAGGCCTATGAATCCTCCGCCGACCACCATCGCCCGCCTGGCCTTGCGTTTTTCTATCCAGCCCTTGAGTCGTCTCGTGTCCGGAATGTTTCTGACCGTAAAGATTCCGGGCAAATCCACCCCCGGAACCGGCGGCGTTATAGGCGACGCCCCCGGAGAAAGAACCAGGGCGTCGTATTTCTCACGGCGCCGCCTGCCCGATTCGACCTCAACGATTTCGACCTCGCTGTTTTCCCGGTCTATCAGGGTGGCTTCACATAAAGGGTGGACCTCGATATTGAAGCGGTTTTTGAACATCGCGGGGCTCGACACAAGAAGGGCCTCCTCGCGCCTTATGACATTTCCCACGTGATAGGGCAGACCACAGTTGGCAAAAGAGACGTAAGGACCCTTTTCGATAAGAATGATCCGCGCATCTTCCGAAAGCCTTCTGGCCCTTGCCGCGCACGAGGCCCCACCGGCAACGCCCCCTATAATTACAATACGTTTTCCAATACTCATTTTTCCTCGCTTTTCCAGGGAACTATTTCGAAGATTGCCTGTTGCGCATCTGTTCCAAAACACCATACGCAAGGCGACGCTGGTTTTCATCGTAGAATTTGAGGTAGTGATACGCGTAAGAGCCCTCGAAGCCCCGAAGCGTTTTGTGCTCGCCCCCGAAACCCGGATCGATCATGTCGATTCCGTGTTCGATGGCAAAGGATATGGGGTAGTAGTAACATGTGGCAAAATGCAGGAACGGAACTTCGCGAAAACTCCCCCAGTACCTGCCGTAAAGCTTTGCGGCCTTCTGGTAGAAAAGCGCCATCCCGACCCTGGTGCCCGACTGTTGTGCGACGCAAAAAGAGCATCTTTGCCTGAAATTATCTTCAAGCAGGCTGAAAAAGGCTTCGTTCAAGAAAGGCTCTATGAGCGTCCCCATGTGCCTTACCCATGTGTTCTTGTAGAGCAGATACAGGTCATGGTAGAAAGAGGACGGAGCGCTTGTTCCGGAAACCATGCTCAACTCGATGCCCTGCTCGCCTATGGAGCGCCATTCCCGCTTTATCTTGGTCCTGCGCACGGATTTAAAGGAGAGAAGAAAATCATCGAAACTTCGGTAGCCGCGATTGAACCACACCAGGTGCGGGCTGCTCAACCTCAGGTATCCGTGGTTCGAAAGGATGCGATTTAGCGGCGATTGGGCTGCGACGAAGTAAAACCGGCTTGTGGAAAGACCTCGTTCCATCGAAATTTCATCGATCTTTTGGAGCATGCGGGTAAAAACATCATCTGTATCAAAGCCCGGGGCAACCAGGAAATCATAGCCCGGAACAGGCGTAAAGGGTATGCTCCCGACAAGGCCCGACCCGAAAGGCGAGCCCGTAATCTCGGTCAAAAATTCGAGCAGACCTCCGTCGCCGAATTCCACCCAGGCACGATCCCTTTGGTACAGGGGGGCAAGGGCGATAATCCCCGAATCGTCCTGGAGGGCCAGGTGGCTTGGAGTATATCCACTGCCCGGTGCAACCGAACCGGACTTTTCGAGCGCGTGCAGGTACTCGAACTCAAGGGTCGGCGCAGCATCCACAGCCAGTCCATTCCACCGCTGCGAAGCCACCTCCTCGATGCTCGCTAAGATCTTTATTCTTTTTTCCATCTGGCGGTATCGATTCTCCTGTACTATTCTAATAACCACTTCGCATTGTATCACAACTTGGGCCGCAATGCGGCCCGGCTTGCCGTTTTTCACAAGGAGAACCGCCATGCTGTCCGATCGTATCAGTTCATTCATAGACGAACACATGAAAGCTTTCACGGGCGAACTGGCCCGGTTTCTGTCAATACCGAGCGTGAGCACCCTTGGCGAGCACGCAGCCGATGTCCTTGCCGCCGCCGAATGGGTCCTGCGTCAGCTCAAGGAGTGCGGCTTTAGCGGCGCCCTTTATCCGACCGGGCGTCACCCCGTGGTGCTCGCCCGCTCCGCCGAAGTCCCCGGAGCCCCCGTCCTGCTGATCTACGGTCATTATGACGTTCAGCCGCCCGACCCTCTAGACGAGTGGCTTACCCCGCCCTTTTCGCCCGACATAAGGGACGGCTATATTTATGCCAGGGGCGCTACCGACGACAAGGGGCAGTTGCTAACCTATATCAACGCCGTTCAGGCCGTGCTTGGCGTCAACGGAGAACTTCCGATCAATCTGATCGTGCTTGCCGAAGGCGAAGAGGAGATCGGAAGCACGAACCTGGGCAAATTCCTGGCGGATCATCGCGAACAGTTGCGAGCAGACGCCGTTGCCATCTCCGATACTTCACAGCTTGCCCCGGGGATCCCTGCCATAACCTACGCCCTCAGGGGCCTTTGTTATCTGCAAATTGATATCAGGGGACCGCGCTTCGACCTTCATTCCGGTTGCTTCGGCGGAATCGTTCACAACCCCGCCCAGGTGCTCGCCGACGTTTTGCAAAAACTAAAAAACCCCGACGGCTCCATAGCCATCCCCGGCTTCTATGATGATGTCCTTGCCCTTGAGCAGTGGGAAAGACAGCAGATGGCCGCCCAACCCTCGGATCTCGACGCCCTTAAAAATTACCTGGGGGTTTGCGAGTTTGCCGGTGAGCCTGGCTATACGGTTACAGAACGGAGCACCGCGCGGCCCACCTTGGACATAAACGGTCTGTGGGGCGGTTTTTCCGGGGAAGGAGCAAAAACGATCATACCGGCTAAAGCGGGGGCAAAAGTGAGCATGCGGCTGGTTCCAAACCAGATTCCCGAAAAAATCGACCAGTTGTTTACCCGATTTGTAAGGCAGCTGTGCCCCGCCGGGGTAAGTGTCGAATTTGCGGGCCTGCACCACGCCGGGCCGGTGCTGGTCAACAGAAACACCTCAGCCATGCGGGCGGCCGAAAGAGCCATCGAGATCGGCTTCGGCAAGAAGCCGCGTTTTAAAAGGGACGGCGGCTCGATTCCCGTGGTCAACCTGATAAGAGAGCAACTCGAGCAGGAAAACATCCTCCTTCTTGGCTGGGGCAGTCCCGATGATGGCCCCCATTCCCCCAACGAACGCTTCAGCCTCGACGACTTTCACCGGGGCATCAGATCGGCGGCCGCGCTGTTTTTTGAACTGGCCCGCTGAAGGTGGTGTGCGGCGGAAAATTCCGTTCGCACTCAGCCTTTAGTAAGGGTTTTCCAAAACAGTCGCAGAGCGTCCAGGGTTGCTCGCTCCATGCTGTGCACCACCCCCGTGGCGTCCTCGCGCACACCGTCGCTGTCATTGTTGCCATGCCGGAAAGAGCGGTTATTGACAATCAAGCAGAGAAACCTGCTCTTCTTCCCGAAGCTCGTAACCAAAACGTCCTTCTTCGCCCTGGTCGCCGAAACGTAAAGCAAAGCCCTTTCCTTCGGTTCATTCTCCTCGATGGCCAGCGGCTTGTCCTGCCTCTCCGGGACAATTTGCAGAGGAACAATCTCCAACTGCTTCAGATACTTTGCGATGAAATCGGTCTCCTCCCCCATGGACGTCAGGCTCACCACCCGGGGATGCTCGCCGTGGAGAAGAGCCCTGTATCCCTTCTGGTCATCGACCCCGCGGCGTCCATATCATCGATTTTTCGGCCCTTCGGAAGCTTCGTGGCCCACTTTCCAATCTTTCTTTGCGGAGTCCTATGGGCATGAGCGGCTCTCGGCCTGCGTGAAGCGCGACATCCTCAACCCTGCGGGCGATCCCTCCAAGGGGATCTGAGAACTCGCTCTTCCGCCGCTGGAGCCGCGCGCGCCAACCGACAATCAAGTCCGCTCGCTCAAGGATCTGTGCGACCGTCCGCACCGATTTCAGCGGCTGCGCGGCAGATATCTGCGGGGAAGGGAAAAACGGAGCGCACTGTTTTTCTTTCGGCCGACGCGCGCTCGGCCCTGGCGAACTACAGCGAAACCGAGCGACCCATGGACGCCGGCAATGGCAGCGAAGCCCTCTTTCTCTCCGCCTCGACAGTTTCAGCTCGTCGATTTGACGGACGCCTGTCGCCGAGGGCGATCAATCTCATCCTCGAACGGATTGGACGCTGGCACGATGCCGAGCTAAGTGATGAGGAACGAAAGGTATCGCCGCTTCGCCCTCATGACCTGCGACATACCTTTACGTTCCGGCTGGCGAAGGTTGCGGGAACAGATGCCTACGAGCTTGAACGGCGTCTTGGCCATCGCTCCCGGCGCTATATCCAGCGTTACACCAATCCGCCTGAACGTGTTGAGTTTTAACCCCTTCGGCAGTGCCTGGTGTTCAGGCCTATGAAAGTTTGCGTTCCCTTGTTTAATATTTGCCAAATATCAAGAATTGCTGGCGGTTTCAAGTAAGCGTTTTTCTTCCGGTTATTGCCGTTGGCGCGCACCAATGATCCCTGCGCCACAGAAACACCCCGAAGGGAATTCCCTTGTAGCATTAAATAGACGAGTATTGAAATCCTCAACGTTCATTTCGCTCTATCTGTCCTTGAGCGCCCTCACCAGGTGGGTCACTTTTGGTGAGCAACCCCGGGTCAATTCTCTTTAGCGTCAAGGCGCAAGAGGACATTTTCAGGTTTGCGGAACATCGAAAAACGCTTGCCAGCAACTAGCAGCAACTGTAAATTACACGCTCGATATGAAGCATTCGGGGCTACTTTGCTCTTAGACCGGAGAGGTAAACCTGTGATGGATGATAAATCTGGCGATGTCCTGACCATCGAAGAGTTGGCCGCCTACCTGAAGATACCAAAATCGACGCTCTACAAGCTCGTCAGGGAAGGCAAGATCCCCTCCCAGAAGATCGGTCGCCACTGGCGTTTCCGGAAGGGAGCCATTGACCACTGGCTTGAGGAAACGCGGGCGATCGTGCCTGGCTCGGGAGAAGAGCGATAATGGCGGAGCCGCTCGCGGAAAAAATAATCCTGATGATCGAACAAGCTGTCGAGCTCTATCATCGGCTCTTATTGGTGGTGGTGCCTGCCGGAGCAGGCAAGACCGCTGCGCTTCGGCATGTCAGCGAACGCACAAATGCCCCACTGGTAAATGTCAATCTTGAATTGTCGCGACGTATGCTGGATCTCACGGAACGCCAACGGACACTTCAATTGCCTCGCCTGCTGTCCGAGATCGTAAATTCACAACAGGGTGAGGTTGCTCTTCTAGATAACATAGAAGTGCTATTCGATGTCTTTCTCAAACAAGATCCGCTCAGGCTGCTGCAGGGGATTTCTCGCAATAGGACAATCGTCGCAGCTTGGAGTGGGTCCGCTGGCGGCGAATACATTAACTATGCATCGCCAGGCCACCCTGAATACAGACGATATTCACTGCGAGATTTGCTCATAGTCGGCCCGGAGGCTGTGTTATGAACGATTCCGTATGGGGACAACCATAATGAGGTACGAAGATCTGATCCAGTTCGAACCTATCGAGTCCGTGGTTCAGTTGCGGGATGCCGACGAGGCCGCTGCGGCCCGGCAACTTGTCCAGACCTACGTCATCTCCGAGGAGATGGCCGAAAAGCTGGTCAATCTTGTCATACCTCAGCTCCAGTTCGAGCAATCCATGGATAACAAGGGGCTGCTGGTCGTCGGCAACTACGGTATTGGTAAGTCGCACCTCATGTCCGTGATCTCCGCTCTGGCCGAAAACGCCAATCTGGCGACCCTCCTGAACGACGAGCGCGTGGCGACTGCCGCAGCCAAGATCAGTGGCCGCTTCAAGGTGGTCCGGACCGAAATAGGCGCCACGACCATGTCACTGCGCGACATTCTCGTGGCCGAACTGGAAGAGTACCTGGCTGCAATTGGCGCGTCTTATTCCTTCCCGCCCGCGGACAAGGTGGCCAACAACAAAGGCGCCTTCGAAGATATGATGAGCGCCTTCCACCAAGAGTATCCCGACTATGGTCTGCTCCTGGTGGTGGACGAGTTGCTCGATTACCTGCGCACGCGCAAAGATCAAGAGTTGATCCTCGACCTAAATTTCCTTCGCGAAATCGGCGAGGTCTGCAAAGACCTGCGATTCCGCTTTATCGCTGGAGTACAAGAAGCCATTTTTGACAGCCCTCGCTTCTCTTTCGTGGCCGACAGCATTCGCCGGGTGAAGGATCGCTTCGAACAAGTTCTTATCGCTCGTAAGGACGTTAAATTCGTTGTGGCAGAGCGCTTGCTGAAAAAGACTGGAGAACAGCAGGTGAAAATCCGGGAGTACCTGACTCCTTTCGCCAAGTTCTACGGCCGCATGAATGAGCGCATGGACGAGTTCGTGCGCCTCTTTCCCGTGCATCCCGACTATATCGATACCTTCGAGCGGGTCACGGCAGTGGAAAAACGCGAGGTTCTCAAGACTCTGTCTTTGGCCATGAAGAAGCTCCTTGGCCAGAACGTCCCCAACGACCGCCCCGGGGTCATCGCCTATGATGGCTACTGGACGACCTTGCGTGAGAACCCGTCCTTCCGCGCGGTCCCGGACATCAAGGCAGTCATAGATTGCAGCCTGGTGCTCGAGTCGCGCATCCAGCAGGCCTTCACTCGTCCGGCCTACAAACCCATGGCCACCCGGCTCATCCACGCGCTTTCGGTCCACCGGCTCACCACCGGCGACATCTACGCAACAATGGGCGCGACGGCTGAGGAACTGCGCGACGGCTTGTGCCTCTTCCAACCGGGCATTGAGGAGTTGGGCGGCGATCCGGCCGACGACCTGCTCTCTCAGGTGGAGACTGTCCTGCGGGAAATCCACAAGACGGTCAGCGGGCAGTTCATTTCATCCAACCCTGACAACCGCCAGTACTACCTGGACCTCAAGAAGACCGACGACTTCGACGCCTTGATTGAGAAGCGGGCCGAAAGTCTCGATTCCTCGCAGCTCGACCGTTACTACTATGAGGCCCTCAAACGGGTCATGGAGTGCACCGATCAGACCTACGTCACCGGCTACAAAATCTGGCGGCACGAACTCGAATGGCTGGAGCGCAAGGCCGCGCGTCTTGGATACTTGTTCTTCGGCGCGCCCAACGAACGCTCCACGGTTGTACCGCCGCGGGATTTCTACGTTTACTTTATCCAACCCTTCGACGTGCCGCACTTCAAGGATGAGAAGAAACCCGACGAGTTGTTCCTGCGACTGACAAACGCGGACGAGGAATTCCGGACCGCGGTCAAGAGCTACTCCGCGGCCCTGGACCTTGCATCCACTGCCTCAGGCAACGCCAAGTCCACCTACGAATCGAAGGCTTCGAACTTCCTGCGCGACCTGGTGCAATGGCTGCAGAAGAACATGACCACGGCTTTCGAGGTCACCTACCAGGGGCGCGCCAAGTCCCTGACTGAATGGGCCAAGGGCAAGTCCATCCGCGAGCTTTCGGGAATCGGCTCCCATGAGCGCCTCAACTTCCGCGACTTGGTGAACACTATCTCCGGCCTTTGTCTTGGGACCCATTTTCAGGACCAGGCCCCGGAGTACCCCTTCTTCTCAGTGCTCATCACCGGGACCAACCGGGCACAGGCAGCGCAGGACGCCCTCCGTGCCATAGCCGGACAGACTCGCACCAAGCAGGCAACGGCTGTGCTCGACGCGCTTGAGCTTCTCGACGGTGAGCGGCTCGATCCCTACCGGTCCAAGTACGCCAAGCACATCCTCGGCGTCGCAAAGAAGAAGGGGCACGGCCAGGTGGTCAACCGCTCCGAGTTGATTCAGGACGTCCTCGGCGTGGAGTACCTCGCACCGCAATCCCTACGGCTCGAACCCGAATGGGCCGTGGTGGTGCTGGCCGCGCTGCTATATGTTGGCGAGGCAGTCCTCTCGATTCCGGGCAAGAAGTTTGATGCCACGGGTCTGGCGCAACTGGCCGGGACCGGTATCGACGAACTGGCCCAGTTCAAACACATCGAACGACCCAAGGACTGGAACCTTCCGGCGCTCAGGGCGCTTTTCGAGCTGCTCGGGGTTACACCTGGAATGGCCCAACTGGTTACCCAGGGCAAGGACGAGCCGGTCCAGGAGCTGCAGAAGGCTGTCACCACCACCGTGGAACGGCTCGTGCTTGTTCAGCGGAGCTTGCAGACCGGGCTGTTTTTCTGGGGCCGCGGCCTGCTGGCCGAGGACGAAATCAAGAAACTGCGCGCCAGGCTGGATGGGACCAAGATTTTCCTCGAATCCCTACAGGCCTACACCACGACCGGCAAGCTTAAAAACTTCCGCTACGACGCCTCGGAGGTAACGGCGCATCGGGACGGGCTCAATTCTCTTGTCGAGATCAAAGCGCTTGAAGAACTGGTGATAGACCTCGGGTCCACAGCCGCATACTTTTCCACCGCCGAGGCGGTCCTGCCCACCGGCAACGGGTGGATCGAAAAGATGGAGACTGCGCGGGACGAGGTCCTCGCCCAGCTCTGCGACCCGGCCAAACGTAGCGCCGCGGCATTCCGCCAGCAGACCCGGCGTCGACTCGGGGATCTCAAGAAGGCCTACCTGCCGGCCTACCTGGCCATGCATGTAAAAGCGCGCCTGGGAGTGAACGAGGACAAGCGCAAGGCCCAGCTCATAGGCGACGAGCGGCTCAAGGACCTGCAGAAGCTCTCCACTATCGACCTGATGCCTCGTCAGCACCTTTCCGACTTCCAGAACCGGCTCGCGGGGTTGAAGAGCTGCTTCGTGCTCACCGAACAGGAACTGGAGGCCTCGCCGGTCTGCCCGCACTGCAACTTCAAACCGGCCGTGGAACCGCCCACGGCTCCCGCGGCGACGATGCTGGACGCCCTGGACGGCGAACTCGATAAGTTGGTCGAAAACTGGACGCAGACGCTGCTCGCCAACCTTGAAGACCCGACCACCAAGGGCAATCTGAGCCTGCTCAGGCCCGAGCCGCGAAAGCTGGTTGACGGCTTCATCAAGAAGCGAACCCTGCCGGACGACTTGGACCAGGACTTCATCCACGCACTGCAGGAGGTGCTTTCCGGGCTCGCCAAGGTCTCAGTCAAGATCGCGGACCTGCGCGACGCCCTTCTTTCCGGCGGCTCACCAGCCACGCCGGCGGAGATGAGGAAACGCTTCGAGGAATATCTGGACGGGCTCACCAAGGGCAAGGAGCCAGGCAAAGTTCGGATCGTGTTGGAGTAAGCATGGATACAAACGGACTTACGCAGCCGAAGGGTAACGATCTCTTTGATCGCGTTGTTTCTATTCTTGAACAAGCGCGTGCCAATGTTGTGCGGTCTGTCAACAACAATATGGTCATCGCCTATTGGCTCATCGGGCGTGAAATAGTTCAGGAGCTTCAGGGCGGGGATGAGCGTGCCGAATACGGCAAGCAGGTAATAGAACAGCTTTCCGCAAAGTTGAGCCATAAGTACGGGCGCGGTTTTTCCACCACTAACCTGCGCTATTTCCGAACTTTTTACACGGTCTATTCCGACCGCATCCCTGAGATTCGCCACATCGCCTGTGGCGAATTCAAAGCCTCCGGAAAACGCCACCCTCAAAGTGGCGTTTTGGATGTCATGGAGTTGGCGGTCCAACAAGCCGGCGCCGAGCGAGGGTTCTCGCCCAATTTGGGCTGGTCACATTATCGGACCTTGATGAATGTCACGAATCAAAATGAACGTTTTTTCTATGAGATCGAAGCAGAGAATGAAGGATGGGATGTCGAACACCTCAACCGTCAGATACATACCTTCCTCTTTGCAAGGCTTCTCAAGAGCCGTGATAAAGCGGGAGTCATGGAACTTGCTTGTCAGGGACAGAAAATAGGCATTCCCTCCGACACTATTAAAAATCCCTATATTCTTGATTTTCTTGGATTACCGGATTCTGAGGTTCTGCATGAGTCGGAAATCGAAAAGGCGATTATCGATAACCTTCAGTCGTTTTTACTTGAACTCGGTAAGGGCTTCGCTTTCGTCGGTCGACAGAAACGCATGCAGTTCGATGACCACTATTTTTATATCGATCTGGTTTTCTACAACTGTATTCTGAAATGCTACCTGTTGATTGACCTAAAGATTGGCGAGTTGACTCATCAGGCTGTCGGACAGATGGACAGCTATATCCGGATGTTCGATGACAAATACCTCACGGAAGGCGACAACCCGACCATCGGCCTTATTCTCTGCGCAAAGAAAAACGAAACCATCGCTCGTTATTCCGTGCTGAACGAAAGCAAACAGCTTTTTGCTTCCAAGTACATGCTCTATCTGCCGACCGAAGAGGAACTCCGGCTCGAACTGGAGCGGGAACGACGGTTGATTGAAGAGAGGCAGAGTCCGGAGGACAACAGAGACCAAGATAGTGACTAAGTTCTGCCCCGTCCAAGCGGCCACTTGGTCACACTTTGTTTGTGACGAGGTTGCGGTTCTGAGTTGAGGGAAATCAAGGGCGGCAATAGAGAGCTTTGAGGAAATTGAAGCATGCGGAAGAAAGGATGACCCAACAGCGCCTGTTTAACAGGGGTAGGAGAGGTTCTATTTGAGTTCTTTTCTCCCCTTTCCTCAGCCACAGTACAAAGCTGTTTTCATGGCGCGACCGCAACGTTTTTTGGCGGACATGGTTTTGGCAGATGGCACGAGAACTCTAGCCTACTGCGCGAATCCTGGCTCTCTGGCCGGTTGTCTGCAGACTGGCAGCCCTGCTCTTCTCTGGGATAGTCGAGATCCCAAGCGGAAGCGACGCTATACCCTGAGAGCGGTTGAGCTTAATGGCTTTTGGATAGGGACTGATACAAATTTTTCTAACCTCCTCGCGGAAGAGGTCCTCAGTCAAGGGCTGGTGCCAGGGCTGGCTCACTATGAGACACTGGAGAGGGAGCGGCGCGTCGAAGAGGGTTTGCGCGTTGATTTTGTGCTTACCGGTCCAGGAGGAAATTGCTTCGTGGAAGTGAAGAGCGCCACGGTTGTTGAAGAAGGAGTTGCTCGTTTTCCTGATTCAGTCACACCTCGTAGTGTAAAGCAACTTCGGTGGTTGGCTCGCAAAGCTGCCGCCGGGGAGAGGGCCGTGTTGCTCTACGTTGTGCAGCGAGGAGACGCGGAGGTCTTCACCATCAATGGGAAACATTCCCGAGCGTATGCCGAAGCTTTCAAAGAAGCTTATGCCTCAGGCGTTGAGGTTTTTGCGGTCGCCGCAGGAGTCCGCGCCAAAGGTTTTGAGAGGCCCAAACTTCTGCCGTTTCGCTATTAGCGTTTCTCTTGTGGATCACGGAAGGGAAGAATCTATGGACAACTTACCTTACAGACAAGGTGGTCTGTTTTCCACGGATGACCAGAGCACTTCATTGTCTCGCCCAGTCCAATGCCTGGGCCTTACCTTCGCCAGCGATGAGGAACGCCGCAAGTATTTTACCGAGAAACTGAGTGAGAAGCTCCAGGACCCTGAATTCCGCACGAGCGAAGGCTTCCCGTTGGGGGCAGACGAAGACATTCTCGCTCTCTCCGATCCTCCTTACTACACCGCCTGCCCGAATCCCTGGCTAGGTGATTTTATCAAAGAGTGGGAAACACAGAAATTGGAGAACCCTGCAAGCGGTCCTTACCACCGGGAACCCTTTGCGGTCGATACCAGCGAGGGCAAAACCCATGCTCTCTACAGGGCGCATTCCTATCACACCAAAGTGCCGCATCTGGCCATAGTGCCTTCTATTCTCCACTATACCGAACCCGGAGATGTTGTGCTTGACGGCTTCTGTGGCTCTGGAATGACCGGAGTTGCCGCCCAGTGGTGCGGCGCGGCACCGGGAGAGTACCGTCGCACTTTGGAAGCGGAATGGGCTCAGGAAGGACGGGGAAAACCCCAATGGGGAGCCCGACGCGTTGTGCTCAATGATTTAGCACCGGCAGCAACCTTCATAGCGGCCAACTATAACCTGCCTTTTGATGTTCAAGCCTTTGCCCAAGCCGGCAAGCGTCTCCTCGACGAAGTCGAGCAGGAACTGGGCTGGATGTACGAGACCCTCCACACCGACGGCAAGTCCAAAGGTCGCATTGAATACACTGTCTGGAGTGAGGTTTTCACCTGCCCTGACTGCGCAGGCGAAGTGGTCTTCATGAATGAAGCTTTTGATGCAGAGACCAAGCGGGTGAGGGATATTTTTCCTTGCCCCCACTGCGATGCAGAACTAAAAAAGGACAATTTGGAGCGGGTCTTTGAATCGACCGTAGATCCTTCCGGTGCTGGAACATGGAAACGGGTAAAATTCCAGCCTTGTTTGATATCCTATATTGCCAATGGACATAAGTATGAGAAGCAACCCGACGAGGCGGATCTTGCCCTGCTTGGCCGCATCGCCCGGCTACCCCTGCCTTCTGAGGTCCCTACCAATCGTTTTCCCATCGAACAGATGTATCACGGCTCACGGATCGAGCCGAAGGGCTTCTCCAATATCCACCAACTCTTTCTCCCCCGTGCCGTGCAGGCCTTGGCTGTCCTGTGGCGGAAGGCGAATATCCACTCAGAGCCTCGGACCAGGAGTATGTTGTTGTACTTTGTGGAGCAGGCAATCTGGGGCATGTCAGTACTGGCACGTTATACCCCAACACATTTCTCCCAAGTAAATCAATACCTGAGTGGCGTTTATTATGTCGCCTCCCAGCACGCTGAATGCAGCCCTTGGTACATTCTTGTGGGAAAACTGGGGCGACTAATTCAAGCTTTCACCACCAGGTATTCGAGAGACAGTAATGCTGTCGTTACCACGCGGACCGCCGCAACCTTGGGGTTACCCGTAGCTTCCGTTGACTACATCTTCACCGACCCTCCCTTCGGCGAAAACATCTACTACGCCGATCTGAACTTTCTGGTGGAATCATGGCACCGGGTCATTACCAACACTACGCCCGAGGCGATTGTCGATAAATTTAAGAAAAAGGGCCTCCCTGAGTACCAGCGCCTTATGCAGCGCTGTTTTGCAGAGTATTACCGAGTGCTCAAGCCTGGCCGTTGGATGACGGTGGTGTTCCATAATTCCCACAACTCTGTATGGGTTGCCATCCAGGAAGCCTTGACCGCCGCAGGGTTTGTCGTCGCCAGTGTCACGACGCTCAACAAACAACAGGGGTCTTACCGGCAAGTGACCAGCGCCGCCATGAAAGAAGATCTTGTCGTCTCCACGTACAAGCCCAACGATGGCCTCGAAGAGAGATTCGCGCTGGAAGCGGGTACCGAAGAGGGCGCTTGGGATTTCGTCCGGACTCATCTTCGGCAACTCCCGGTGATACCGAAGAGTGCGGCTAAGCCGGAGCTCATTGCCGAGCGCTTGGAACACCGACTCTACGATTTGATGGTTGCGTTCCATGTACAGCGTGGCTTTCTTGTGCCCCTCTCCGCAGCGGAATTTTCTTTGGGATTGAATACTGAAAAAAGCATTTTCGATAGTCGTGACGATATGTGGTTTCTCTCCGAGCAGGTAATGGACTATGTCCGCTGGCGCGAAAAAGTCAAAGAGCTTGGTCAACTTGAGGGTATTCCCTTTGATGAAGTATCAACGCTCCGGTGGCTGCGGCAACAACTGAAAATCAAGCCACAGACGCTCCAGGACCTGACGCCCTTGTTTTTACGACTCACCACCTGGTCTCGGCACGAGAAGCCTATCGAACTTTCATTGATGCTGGAGCAGAATTTCCTCCGCTACGACGGCAAAGGCCCAGTTCCCGAGCAAATCCACGCCTACCTCTCAACCAACTGGAAAGACCTGAGGAACTTGCCCAAGGACAATCCAACCCTTGTCGCCAAAGCCCATGACCGTTGGTATGTGCCCGACCCGAACAAAGCCGGGGACCTGGAGAAGCTGCGCGATCGGTCGCTGCTCAAGGAGTTTGAGGATTACCGAACGTCCAGCCAGAAGCGTCTGAAGGTATTCCGCCTTGAGGCTGTCCGCGCCGGTTTCAAGAAGGCGTGGCAGGAACGCGACTACGCCACCATCGTTACGGTCGCTGGCAAAATTTCCGAGAACGTCCTCCAGGAAGACCCCAAGCTCCTCATGTGGTACGACCAGGCAGTAACAAGAATGGGAGGCGACTAGAGATGTTAAAGCGATTGCGGATACAAAATTTTAAAATATGGAAAGACACCGGGAACATCCGCATGGCTCCGATTACCTTGTTCTTTGGTGCGAACAGTTCAGGTAAATCCAGCATCGGACAATTTTTGATGATGTTGAAGCAGACCGTTGAATCCCCGGACCGAAAAGCAGTCTTCTATCCAGGTGGAAAAAACTCGGCGGTTCAACTCGGCTCCTATCAAGAAATGGTTTTTCACCATAACCCTTCTAATAAGATCTCCTTCGAATACCAATGGGATTTTCAAGATACGTTAAGGTTTAAAGACCCGGTTTCCGGTAAGATCTTTTCTGGCGACACCCTCTCTTTTGAAGCTGGCGTTGGCTTAGGAGACAAAGAGCAACGTTCCTTGGTTCTGGATCACCTCAAGTACCAACTGATCCTCAAGGACAAACCAAGAGCCTCCATTGGAATGGAACGGAAGTCCGGAACTAAAGCCGAATACAAAGTTGAAGCCGAAAAATACTCACTAAGAAGGAAACAAGGCCGGGCCTGGTCTCCTGGTGCGCCGGTTCGTTTTTATGGTTTCCCCGACGAGGTGGTTGCCTACTATCAGAACGCAGATTTCGTTCAGGCACTAAATTTGCGTCATGAAAAACTTTTCGGCTTACTTAATTACCTTGGCCCACTTCGCATCAAGACCGAGCGGTTGTACTCATGGACAGGTATCGAGCCTGAAAGTGTCGGCTATGCCGGTGAAAACACCGTGGCGGCCATACTGGCTGCTCGAAGCCGAAAAATTAGTCTCGGCTACAAGCGCCCGGCCAAGCCCTTCGAAGAGATTATTGCGCTCAAGCTTAAGGAAATGGGGTTGATCGAGGAGTTCAAGGTCAATCCTATCTCAGAACAGCGGCAGGAGTATGAAGTCAAGGTGCGAACCAGAGGATCGAAGGACTGGGTGGATCTCCCTGACGTTGGTTTTGGTATTTCCCAGGTGCTACCAGTGCTGGTTCAGTGTTTTTACGCACCCCGAGGGTCGATTATACTCATGGAGCAGCCGGAGATTCACCTGCACCCGAATGCCCAGTCGGCGCTGGCCGATGTGATGCTCGATGTCGTCAACTCCAGAGAAAATGGCGCTGACAGGAACATCCAGTTAATTATAGAAACCCACTCCGAGCATTTTTTACGGCGACTGCAACGCCGAATTGCCGAAGATATCGTGCCAAAAGAAAATGTGTCCGCCTACTTCGCCAACATAACCAGGACTCCTGCTACTCTGGAACCGTTGCAAATTGACCTCTTTGGAAACATCCGCAACTGGCCGGAGAACTTCTTCGGCGATGAGATGGGAGACATCACGGAACAGTCAAAAGCGGCGATGAAAAAGCGCCTGCGCCAAAACGGCGGCGAAGTGGAGGTTTCTGAATGAACGGCCTGCCCAAAAAGTACCTGGTCGATACCAATGTGCCGAAAACTGCAAATCTTGCCCTTGCTCCGGCGACGATACCGCGAGAGTTGACCGGCTGCGTTCTGGCTTGTGTTGAAGCTGTCGAACATATCATGAAGAAAGGCGGCTTGGTTATGGATGCCGGGTATGAAATCTTTGACGAATATCGGCAACAACTCTCGCTGAAGGGTCAGCCTGGCATGGGGGACCAATTCATGAAGTGGGTCCATGACAATCGGTGGAAGTTTCCAGAGGCGGATCGCGTTGCGATTACAAAAAACGGCGAGTCATACCACGAATTCCCTGATCATGAGGGTTTGGCCCGGTTCGATAACTCAGATCGGAAGTTCATCGCTGTCTCGAACGCCCATCCGGGTAAACCGCCGGTCTTACAGGCGACGGACAGCAAATGGTGGGGATGGAAGGGCGCCTTGGCCGAGGTCGGGATTACCGTGCATTTCCTGTGTCCTGATTATGCCAGGGCAAAGTATGCGAAGAAGACGGGCGCGTGAAAGACGATTTTTTCAAATTTCCCTCCACTTCACACTTGACGCTTCTTGGTGAGGTTGAAGTCAGGGGGGACAAAGTCATGTCGGAATTCGACCGAAATGAATTCCTTCGACATGAACTCGTCGTTGAAGAAAAGGTGGACGGAGCGAATCTGGGGCTCTCCTTTGACGCCGAGGGGAATATCCGTGCCCAAAATAGAGGGGCGTATTTGCCTCTTCCAAGTACGGGGCAATGGAAAAAGCTCGCTGACTGGCTGGCTCGAAGAACTGACGAGCTTTTCGAACAATTGACCGACCGCTACATTCTTTTCGGGGAATGGTGCTATGCACAGCACTCGGTCGTCTATGACCGATTGCCAGACTGGTTTTTGGGATTCGATATTTACGAAAAAAACACCGATGGTTTTTTCTCCTGCACCCGCCGAGACGAGATTTTTCGGGCGCTTGGTATCTCTCAAGTACCAAAAGTGGATCAAGGTCATTTCACGCTTGCGAAACTGAGTGAACTCCTATCGCAGTCACAACTCGGCGATAGACCGGCAGAGGGTCTTTATCTTCGCTTCGACCAAGGCGACTGGCTGGTTCAGAGAGCCAAGTTGGTTCGTCCTGCCTTTATTCAAGCAGTTGAACGGCACTGGACACATTCTGGCATCAAAGCCAATCGGTTGCGGATGGAAACCAGGGCATGATTCTAGCGAAATTTGAAAGCGACTATTTGTGGTACTATAGCCCTGACCATGGGCAACTCTGTCAGGTCATCGAAACTCAGTCTCTTTGGGGAGAGACTGTCTGCCGCGTCTGGCTGCCCGGCCGCGACTCCGTGGTCCGCATCCCGGCTTCCAGGCTCAAGTCTCTGGAGAGCGCGGGCGCCAACGCGCCGGACCATATCGCCTACGTCGCCGCCGCCGCTCGGGTGGCCGACGCACTTACCCGGGATGTGCTGCTCGCGCCTATCGAGTCCTCCGTCATCCCGCTGCCCCACCAGATTCGGGCTTTGTCCCGCGCCACCGCCAGAGACCGGGTACGTTATCTACTGGCGGACGAGGTCGGCTTGGGCAAGACCATTGAGGCCGGTCTCATCATGCGGGAGCTCAAGCTCCGCGGACTGGTCAAACGGACATTGGTCATCGCCCCGAAAGGACTGGTGAGCCAGTGGATAGCCGAAATGCGGACCCACTTCAATGAATCTTTCCAACTTGTCTTGCCCGAAGATATCAAAACGCTGAGCCGCCTTTCGGCGGTTCCGAGTTACGAGTTCAGAGTTCCGGGTGCTGAAGATTCACAGCTCGCAACCCGCAACTCGTGGACTCTCTTTTCACAGGTCGTCGTGCCGATGGATTCGGTCAAACCCCTGGACAAGCGCCGTGGGTGGAGCGCTGCTCAAGTTGGCGAGTACAACCGCGAACGCTTCGAGGATCTCCTCTCCGCCGGCTGGGACCTGATCGTCGTGGACGAAGCTCATCGTCTCGGTGGCAGCACCGACCAGGTGGCACGTTTCAAATTGGGCCAGGGTCTCTCCGAAGCCGCGCCGTATTTCCTGCTGCTTTCGGCTACACCGCACCAGGGTAAGACCGACGCCTTTCACCGGCTGGTGTCACTGATCGACGCAGAGGAATTCCCGGACATCGGCAGCGTTACCCGTGAGCGGGTCCAGCCGCATGTGATCCGCACCGAGAAGCGCCATGCCATTGACGCTGAAGGGAAGCCGCTGTTTAAGCCCCGCCGGACGCAGCTTGGCCCGGTTTCCTGGGAAGAGCGTCACCGCGCTCAGCAGCTCCTCTATGAGGCGGTCACCGAATACGTCCGTGAGGGCTACAACCAGGCCCTGCGGGAAAAGCGGAGCTACATCGGCTTTCTTATGATCCTGATGCAGCGGCTGGTGGTTTCCAGCACCAGCGCCATCCGCACCACGCTCGAAAGGCGGCTCGAAGTGCTCGCCGCGCCCCTGGAGCAACTGACCCTGTTTCCGGTTGCCTCCGAGGAGGAATGGGAGGACCTGGACGGCCAGGAGCAGATAGAAGTATTGCTTCGCACCCGGCTCAAAGCGCTCAAAAACGAGCGCGCCGAGGTCACGCTGCTGCTGGAGGCCGCGGCCCGTTGCGAGCTGAGCGGTCCGGACGCCAAGGCCGAGGTGCTGCTCGACTGGCTTTACCGCCTTCAAGCTGAAGAAGGCGACCCGGAGCTCAAGGCGTTGGTGTTCACCGAGTTCGTGCCTACCCAGGAGATGCTGCGACGGTTCCTGACTGAGCGCGGGTTCTCGGTCGTCTGCCTGAACGGCTCCATGGACATGGAAGAACGTAAGCGCGTGCAAGAGACCTTCGCTAGGGATGCCCGTATTCTCATCTCCACCGACGCCGGCGGGGAGGGCTTGAACCTCCAGTTCTGCCACGTGGTGATCAACTACGACATCCCCTGGAACCCAATGCGTCTCGAGCAGCGGATCGGCCGGGTGGATCGCATCGGACAATCTCATATCGTCCGTGCTGTCAACTTCGTCTTCGAGGATTCGGTCGAGCACCGGGTCCGGGAAGTATTGGAGAAAAAACTCGCCGTCATTTTCGAGGAGTTCGGCATCGACAAGACCGGCGATGTCCTCGATTCTGCCCAGGCCGGCAGGATGTTCGACGAAATGTATGTCGAGGCGCTTCTCAACCCCGAGAGGGCGGAGGACTCGGTGGAGGGAGTGGTCGTCCGTTTGCAGGAGCAGGCCCGCGAAGCGCGGACGACCGCCTCCGTGCTCGGTGTAACCGAGGACCTGGAGCTTTGCGAAGCCCAGCGGCTGCTGACTCACCCCTTGCCACATTGGGTCGAGCGCATGACCGTGAGCTACCTGAAGGCGCACGGCGGCCAAGCTGAGAGGAGAAGTCAGGGCTGGAACCTCACCTGGCCCGATGGCGAAACCTACGACAACGTGGTCTTTACGGCCAAGGAGGCTGAAAAGTTTCCAGCGGCCCGTCATCTCACCCTGGAAGAGCCGAAGGTACGCGGTCTGGCCATGCGGCTCCCCCGTTTTGCACCAGGCCAGCCGGTCCCTATCGTGTCGATTCCAGGACTTTCCAGTGAAGTCCAGGGCGTCTGGTCCTTGTGGCGAATTGCGATTGCGACCATGGAGTGGAACCGGCGAAGGATCATGCCCCTCTTCCTGGCCGATAACGGCATGGTCTATATGCCTACAGCCAGACACGTGTGGGACCAAAGCCTCGCGGCAAGCATCCAGGTTCGATCCAGTCTTGACGCCGAGGTCTCCCGATCCATCTTCGCAAAGCTGCGGAAAGCGGCGGAGGAACACGGGAAGCCTATCTACGAAACCCTCGTTCAGGAACACCGGGTCCGTGTGGCACGCGAACGCGAGAAGGCGGACTACGCCTTCGCAGCACGCCGGAAGACCATCGGGCGGCTTGGACTGCAGCAGGTCCGCAACCATCGTCTGAACCTTCTCGCGCAAGAGGAACGAAGCTTCCAGGAGCAGCTTAATCAGAAGGCCCAGGCCTATCCCGAGATGGTGCCGATGCTTGTGATTCGGGTGGAGGGCAGTGGCAATGAGTAGCTGGCGCGATCAAATCCTGAGAGAATTCATGCCGGACGTTTCACGACTTACCGTGGTTTCCGATCCGGATGGCCTGTTGCTCGAAGAAGGTATCCTTCAGGGTATCGGGGAGCAGGGCTTCGAGCTGATACCGTTCGAAGACCACATCGCGTTCCGTTACGCTTACGAAACGAGGTTTCGGTCCCGCTGGGACCGTGGCGAGCAGACTGAATTAGTAGTCGTCTTGCGCTCTCACGCAAGCAGCCTCGACTCTTTACCCTATGATCTTTTGCAGGCTGGGCGCAAGCTTTCCTTTACTCTCGGTGACATTTTCCCAACTCTCAGCTACCCCGTAATTGCTGTCCTTGATCGGGGGGATTTAGAGGCGCTGTACGAGGCCCAAAAGAGGCATGCGCCTGGCCAGTTGGGAGATAATGCAACGAAAGAATTTGTCCTGCGGCACGTTTTTGAAATCGCGCCGGAGTTGATCAAAGAGGCCAAAGACCTCTTGCGGGTGCTGCTGCGCCGTCATTACAAAGGCCAGAGAATCCCGGCCATCCTCGATGAGCGATTGCTTCAGCTTCTTCGTCAGAACAGCACGTTCGACGACTGGCCTTTGGAAATACTTGTCTCGGACCGGGAAGCCTTCTTCACGTTTTTACAAGAACGCTGGACGATTTTTCTCGACCGAGAGGCAGGAAAAGGTGAATACGGCGTTCGTGAGGACAAGAAGCCTTACGGTCTGGCCATCGCCAGCCCCGCCGATTTGCCCTTCGACCATCACGACGTCCGGGTCTACATCGACAACCTATTCGTGGAAGGCTTGCTGCATTCCGTGCCCCACGACCGTGCAGACACCCTGGCCAAGACCTGGGTGAGCATCGGCGTTCGAACCGTCCCAAGCGAGGACAGGCCTCGTCGCCTGGGCAAGCTCATCGATAGCCTGCGGGAATCCATTCCGGCCGATAACTCAAAGCACACGGACTGGCTCCTCTTTGCCCGTCGCTGGGCAGAACTCATCCTGTTAATAAACGAGCAGCCCGACCCAGTCACCGGGGAGGCGAAGGAGCTCGCGAAGGGCTTGCAGGTCTTGGTGGACAACGGTTTTTCCGCCTGGCTCCATAAGCGGTACGCCGGGCTAATCAATCTGCCGCCTGTGCCTCCGGTCATGCTGCATCACCTACCGCGGTTTCTTGCCCGGCAGGTGGGAAAAAACCGTGAGGCTAAGGTTGCACTGATCGTTGTCGATGGCCTTGCCATGGACCAATGGCTGGTAGTCCGCAACGCGCTTACCTCAGTACATTCCGGTTTCCGATTCCGGGAGCAGGCTGTCTTCGCCTGGATTCCTTCACTCACATCCGTTTCGCGCCAAGCTGCGTTCGCCGGCAAGGCTCCCATCTTTTTCCCGAATACTATTCAGACGACGGAGAAGGAACCCGCGCTGTGGTCGCAGTTCTGGGCTGATCAAGGCTTTACGCCAAACGAGGTCGTGTACCTCAAGGGACTGGGCGACGGCAGTTTGGAGAGCCTTTCTGAAGCACTTTCTCATCCCAAAGCAAGGGTCGCCGGACTGGTCGTGGACAAGGTCGACAAGATCATGCACGGGATGGAACTTGGAACTGCCGGGATGCATAATCAGGTGCGTCAGTGGGCTCAACAGCCTTACTTCGGGGCACTAATTGACCTGCTTCTGGGGAAGGGTTTCAGTGTCTATGTGACTTCCGACCATGGAAACATTGAAGCGAAAGGTTGTGGTCGCCCAACAGAAGGTGCGGTAGCGGACCTGCGTGGCGAACGTGTTCGAATTTATCCGGACGCGGTTCTTCGCGAAAAGGTAAATAATGTTTTCCCCACTGCAAGCGAATGGGACCCCATTGGGCTGCCGGATGATTATCTGGCGCTCCTGGCGCCTTCCAGACAAGCCTTTGTTCCGGAGAAACAGCGTATAGTCTGCCATGGTGGAGTTTCTTTAGAGGAGATCATCGTCCCGTTTGTTCAGATCGAAGGGGCGGAGTCTTGAGATCATCTAAAGATAGCCGGCATAATCAGATCGGTTTAGACCGCCTGATTCGTTTGGAATGGCTCGAGAAGACAGCGTCCCTTGTGCTTGCGGGGAATGATGCGGCAGCAACGAAAACAATTCTTGCGGAAGAGATTAAAAATTCATTCCGGTCTTCGGAACCCGGTGTTCGAGGGTCGGTAGATAAGACCATTACCATCCTGCTAAAGGTTTGGTTGAATGTACCGCATGAGCTTAAGCCTTTTCGCAGCGAAGGTCTGGAACTACTCAGGCGCATGCCTAGGACTGTCCACATGCCTATCCATTGGGGAATGATTATGGCGGTCTACCCATTTTGGGCCAGCGTTGCCGTGCAGGTCGGTCGGCTTCTGAAACTGCAGGGTTCAGCTGCGGCAACACATGTGCAGAGACGCCTACGAGAACAATACGGAGAACGAGAAACGGTTTCACGTCGTGCGCGATACGTATTACGGTCCTATGTGAATTGGGGAGTGCTTCGGGAGACCGATACAAAGGGAATTTACACAGCCGGGACGACGCTGACCATTGATGATTCCCGGTTAATCGCCTGGCTGACAGAAGCATCCCTCCATGCCCGCTCTAACGGCTCGGTCCCTTTGAAAGACTTGATCGATAGTCCAAGTTTTTTCCCGTTCCGGATTAAATCGATTCATGCCGGAAGCCTTATAGCTGAGTCATCCAGGCTCGACATTTTCCGTCACGGGTTGGACGACGCTTTGGTCATGCTACGGGACCCGACCCCTAAAAAGGAGGATAGGCGATGAGCGAGACTTTCCGCTTGTCTTCTTAGCAGACAGGAGTTTCGGGGTTTGGCGCCCCCCTTGCCCATCTGGACATGTAAATTCAAATACTTAACCCCAGTCCGGGCGTGAGCCCCTACATAAATAAAATATAATATTAAAAATAATTTAATATTTGGGTTTGTTATGTACTTTTATCTTGATTTTGTGAGACCCTTCCGATATGCTCTCCCCATGGCGCATATACATAAAAAAATGAAAAAGGGCAGACCCTATTACTACGTCCGCGAGACGGCCAGGGTGAATGGCAAGTCCAAGGTGGTAAGCCAGATCTACCTGGGAAGTGCCGAACGCATTGTGCAGCTCGCTTCCGGCGGCAAGGCAGCCGAGTGCACCAAGCTGGCCGTGGAAGAATACGGCGCACTTTGGCTCGCAAACCTCATGGACAGCCATGTCGGGCTTGCACCCATTGTCGATTCGGTCATTAAGAAGGGCAAAAGTGAAAAGGGACCTTCGCTCGGGGAGTATTTTCTATATGCCGCCCTGAATCGGATGATCGATACCACTTCCAAGAGGGCTCTCCCGGATTGGTACCGGGCAACCGCCGTTCAACAGATCCGGCCCGTCGATGTCGACGAACTCACGTCCGAACGGTACTTCGAAAAATGGGACAGAGTAAAAGACGAGGACCTCCAAAGGATAGCCTCTCTTTTTTTCAGTACGATAGTTAAATTGGAAAAACCCAAGTCCGGCTGTTTTCTCTTCGATACTACGAACTACTATACCTACATGGCCGGCCAGACAGATTCGGACCTTGCAAAAAGGGGAAAAAATAAAGAGGGGAAGGATTGGCTGAGGCAGGTCGGTGTAGCCCTTCTGGTTTCAAGAGAGGGCGAGATTCCTCTCTTTTACCGGG
>JAJYDE010000040.1 GCA_021777755.1 Deltaproteobacteria bacterium | reverse complement strand
TATCTTTAAAAGCGAGGGCACAAGTTGACCGGGCCATAAAAGGCCATAAATTCAATAGTGCCCGGCGAAGCGGAGGCGGGCAACGCTGGAGAGCGACCCGCCAAGGAATAGCCGTGGTGGGGTGCGACGGATATCGCGCCAGAGGGAGCTTTCGGGCTCCCTCGAAAAGCTCGTAAAGAAGTCTCCCGTCTGGCGCGAAAAGGACGCCCCGCCGCGAAGCGTTCCTGACGTAGGCCCCGTCCTTTCGCTCAATCTTCTCGGTGGTTTACCCGAACCGGGCAATTTGGACAGAAAGAAGATTGCAGCCCTTGTGGGTGTGGCCCCTCTCAACTGCGACAGCGGAAAGATTAGAGGCAAGCGCTTCGTGTGGGGCTGCCGTGCCGATATAAGAACGAAACTTTATATGGGTACCGTGGTAGCCATCCGTTTTAATCCGGTCATCGAAGTATTCTATCAACGACTCATCGCGGCCGGAAAGAAGCCAAAGGTCGCGATCACAGCGTGCATGCGCAAGCTCTTGACCATACTCAACGCCATGATCAAAAACTCGACCTCATGGAACCCTGAAATGTCATCAACTACTTGACATTAAAGACAGTTGCTCAGGACACCACTCCGGAGTCCTCTCGATATGCTTCTTAACCGTGTGCGGGCGGAAAAAGCAAAAAAGTGTTTGCATCTGTCACCCATATCAGGGGGGGATAGGGGCTTTCGAAAAATTTCATCCGATCGCCCTTGCCTTGAAGACAAAAAAACCGCGCCAGTCGGCGGCAGCCGACGGGCGCGGTTTTGTCTCTTTTGCCGTGGAAAAACAGGGCGAAAGATTTTTTAGCCGATAGATTCGTTTTGCACCAGGTTCCAGACGCCGCAGGGGCATGCGCCGGCGCAAAATCCGCAAGCGATGCACTTTTCCTGGTCCACGACCATTTCAAAGCCCGTCTCGGTCGAGCGGGGCTGCCTCGATATGGCCGATTCCGGGCACACCGTCGCACAGATGCCGCAGTCCCGGCAGGTCCCGCAGGAAGAACACTGGGAAGCGCACGATTCGATGCCGTTAAAACTCGACAGGCGCGGATCGAAGTACTCGAGCTTTATGCGCTCGTAGTCGATCCTGGAACGCGAGGCGGTCTGCAACTCCTTGCCGGATAAAATCGCCGATATTTTCTCGGCGGTCTTCTTCCCTGCCCCGATGGCATCGGTAAGAAGCCCCAGCTTGACGGTGTCGCCTATGGCGAAAATCTTGGCGTCGGTTGTCTGGAAATTCTCGTCGACCTTGATGAAGCCGCGTTCGGTATCCACGGTTTCAGGCAGAAAGTCCAGTTCGGGAAGATCTCCGACGGAGATGATGATCGTATCGGCCGGGATCACTTCCCCGGTCGTAAGCTCAAGCCCTTCGTCGGTTACCGACTTGCTGAAGCAGGGCCAGCGGAACTTGGCGCCGGCCGCTTCGGCTTCCTTGCGCTCCTTGCCAAAGGAAAGGGGCGGCTGGATGTCTACGAGCAGGATATCTTTGGCCCCGAGCCTGTGGGCTTCGGTCGCCGCATCGCAGCCGACGTTTCCGGCCCCGATGATCAGGACCCGGTCGCCGACCTTGGCCTCGCCCGCCTTGCTCATCCGCAAAAACTCGAGGGCCGGGATCAGTTTTTCCTTGCCCTGGATGGGCAGCACGCGCGGTTTTTGGGTGCCCGAGGCGATCACAAGAAAATCGAAATCTTCCCTCAGTTCTTCGAGGTCGGATTTTTCCAGCCTGCGGCTGAGGTTTACATGCGGAATCGCTTCCCTTACACGGGCCAGTTCGGCCTGAACCACCTCGTCGGGGATGCGGGAGCGGGGGATCATGGATGAAATCTTTCCCCCCAACTCGGGTCGCATGTCGTAGACGATCGCCTCATGGCCCCGCCTTCGCAGTTGCCAGGCAACCGATATGCCCGCGGGTCCCCCGCCTATGATGGCGATCTTTTTGCCGCTAAGAGGGGGGAATTCCGGGGCCTTGGCGGCAACACTGGCCTTGCCGAGCATGGAGATGTCGAGGGTGACCATTCTTGCCGCCTGCCGGGTGCAGCTTTGCATGCACAGATTGGGGCAAAGATAGCCGCAAACCGCGGCCGGGAAAGGCGTGTAGGAAAGGGCCAGGTCAACGGCCTCGTCCACCCTGCCTTCCCGAATGAGTCGCCAGCGCTCGTGGACGGGTATTCCCGTCGGGCAGCTCGCCTCGCAGGGCGCGGCGAACTTTCTGTTTTCCCACACGGGCACGAAGCGTCTGAGAAATCCGGTGGTTATAAGAGGGATGGCGGTTCTTTCGAAGTCCACGAGGTCTCCGATAAGGCCGCCTCTTCCCAACTCGCCGTCCCAGACCTCCCGGTGGAAAACGTCCATCGAACGCCTGGGTTTCGAGTATTTCTCACTAGGCCCGCGGGCTTTGAGAACCTGCCATTCCTCGCGCTCGCTCAAACTCGGGTAGAGCTCGGATTTGCCGATCGCGGCCAGAAAGGCCTTGAGATTTTCGTCAAGCCACTGCCAATCGCGGTCTCCGATTGGAATGAGCCTTGCATCGACTTTGCTGTAGCCTTTGTGGGGGCCGCGAAAGTAGACCTTGCCGCCCACCATCCCAACGCAGGGCCGATAGCCCAGCACATTGCCGGCGTCCTGCGGCTCGTGTCCGCACACGACCGCGACGCCTCCGGCCATGAATTCGGCGAAATAATCGCCGGCCGAGCCCAGCACCCACAATTCCGGGGGCGAAAAGCGCGGATTGTGCTTGGTCATGGTCATGCCGCGCGCGCCGATGTTTCCGCCCACATAGACCTTGCCCTGGGCCATGGCGTTGGCCACCCCGTTGGTGGCGTGTCCGTGGACCACGATTTCGGCCCCCGCGTTAAGCCAGCCCACATCGTCGGAAGACGAGCCGAAGACCTCGACCAGGGTATTGGGAAAACCCATCGAGCCCACACGCTGCCCGGGCGCGCCGAAAACCTTGACATGAAGCTTATCACCGCCCCCCTTCCAGAGCCTGCCCCCTATGCCGTGCTGGCCGAACGCCTCGACCTCCAACACCCGGCAGCCCTTCTCCACGGCCTGCTGAATTCTTTCTTCAAGAATGCGCGACTCGATACGCTGACCGTTTTCAAATCCTGAAAGGTGAACTGTTGACCCCCGCTGCTGTGACATATTCAAACTCCACCAGAGTTCATCTATACAACGTATTTAATCTGAAGCCGGTCGGCCGCATCCTTGTCGTCTATGGCCAGGGCGTCGGACATGCCGATCGGAAGAGAGGTCGAACGCCCCAGGGGAGCGACGATCTTCTTCAGCTCGGTATCGAATGCCAGGTAAATGTCCACGACCCGCTCGGCCACCTTCTCGGGATCAAGGCGCCTGTAGAGGCGCGGGTCCTGGGAGGTGATCCCCTTGGGGCAAAGGCCGATGTTGCAGACATTGCACCGGTCGGTCTCCGAGCCCACGCAGCCGGCGGCGGCCTGCATCATGTATTTGCCCACCTGCACCCCGCTTGCGCCCAGCATTATGAGCGCGGCGGCGTTTGCCGCAAGCTTGCCGTTTTTGCCCACCCCGCCGCCAGCGAAAAGCGGCACTTCGTTCTGCTTGCCCAGCCTTGCCAGGTTGAGATAGCAGTCGCGAATGTTACTGGCTATCGGGTGGCCCATGTGGTCCATGGACACGGTGTAGGCCGCTCCCGTTCCGCCGTCTTCACCGTCTATGGCCAGACCGCCGGCATAGGCGTTGCGTGTGAGGTTGTTCAAGACCGCAAGGGCGGTCGAAGTTCCGGAAATCTTCGGATAGACCGGTACCCTGAAGCCCCAGGCCATGTACATCGACTGGATCATCTTGGCAACCGATTCTTCGATCGAATACTTGGTCTGGTGGGTCGGAGGGCTGGGAAGGCTTACCCCGGCCGGGACTCCGCGAATGGCCGCGATCAGCTTGTTTACCTTCGACCACATCAACAAACCGCCGTCGCCCGGTTTTGCCCCCTGGCCGTATTTGATCTCGATGGCGCACGGGTCTTCCTTCATTTCGGGCAGGGCATGGATGATTTCGTCCCAGCCGAAATAGCCGCTGGCTATCTGAAGGATGGTATATTTCAGAAATCTCGACCGAAGGAGCCGGGGCGGGCAGCCGCCTTCACCCGTGCACATCCTTACGGGCATTCCCAGTTCCTCGTTGAGATAGGCCACCCCCATCTGCAGCCCTTCCCACATGTTGGGCGAAAGTGCCCCGAAAGACATGCTGCCGATAATAAGGGGATAGATCTCGCGAACCGGGGGAGTCCAACCGTTTTCGCGGTAGAGCCTGAGGTTTTCCTCCGGGGGCAGAACCCGTCCGAGAAGAGTTCGCAGCTCGAACTCATGGCGGCCCGCGTCGAGCGCCGGGTCGGTCAGCATGGAGATTCGAGTGAACTTTATGCGGTCGAGGGTCCCCAGATTCAGGGAATCGGGTGCGTTTCTCCTGCCTCCGCGCCTCCTGGGCTGGCCTCCGCGGTTTGTGTGGAACCGCTGCTTGTCGACTTCACTGGAGTGCAGCGACCTTATGGCCCCGTTGGGACACACCAGGTTGCACATCCCGCAGCCCGTGCACGCGTAGGCGGCATCGGTCTTCTGCCTAACGCCGTGATAGACCTGGTAGACATTGCTCGAAGTCGTCTGCGGCCCGATTTCGGCCAGCGAGGGTATCTGAATCGATCGTTTTCTGTGCACGCCCAGCTCGATTGCCTGAACGGGGCAAACAGCGCAGCACCGGCCGCACAGGGTGCATTTTTCCTTATCCCATTCGACCTGCCACTGCAGGTCGCTCACGCTCAGTGAAGAAGGGACAATGGTTCCGTTTGTGAGCATATCCGGACCTCCGAGCGGTCAGAATCAACGATGACCGTATCAAGATGCATCGGCTGAAAATCTTTGGTTTTATCGCGATCGGGAACGACGGCCTCAAGGCCGCACATCTCCGAGGAAAATGCGTACATGCCCTTTTTGCCCCCGACAACCGCGGGCCGGAGTTTTTTGCGGTCCTGGACGAGGAAAAGGGAGTTGTCGGGCAAGCGTCCGATGACGCAGTTGGGGCCGTCGATGATGAGTCTTCGGCAGGAATGTTTGAGCCGGGTTAGAAAATCCGCGTCCGGATGGGATTTCAAATCACCGTCCTGGAGCGGCGTGATGACATGCTTGTAGGCTTCGATGCCCAAACCGAGGCTGTTAAGCATATAATGGGCTATATGGGTGAAAACCTCGGAGTCCGACTGGTAGCCGATGTAGCCGGGAAATCCCCGCGACATGAGGTATTCGCGAATGGGCACGAAAGCCGTGTTTTCCCCGTTGGTCATCGAGGCGATGCCCTGGATGAAAAAGGGATGGCAGGCGTAGAGGTTGATCGCATAATTGGTGTTCTGCCTGCCCTGGGCCAAAATCACCCTGGCTCTCAGCTCTTCGCTGTCGAGTTGGAGGTATTCGGCCACCTTCAAAGGGTCGCCGATCTCCTTGATCATGATCACATCGGGCCAGAAGCTGTAGATGATCATGTCCTCGCTTTCCTCGCCCATCTGCCTGAGCTGGAGGCGAGCCAGCATGAGCCGGAACTCGATTTCCGAGCGCTCCAGCCCCTCCCATGCATGGGGATACTCATAGGCGCGGATTACATAAACGTCGCGCCGGGGAGTGCCGGCAGGCGGCGTTCTTTTGGCAGTGCGCATGGATACCTTGTGCTTGGTCATGAACCCGAGGTTCATCATGAACTGATCGAGACGCTTCACGCCCTCGCCGGTGCAAATGCCCGACAGAATCGGCAGTCCCTTCAGATCCTCGAACGGCCCGCCCAGGTCGCTCATAAAGAGGCCGACCCCCGAGCCGTCATGACCCTCCCGCATCACATCGAGGGCCCTCATGGCCAGAATTGGCGATAGAGGCTCGCTACTCGTCATCGCGATCAAACGACACATTAGGCTCTATTCTCCTGCTTTCATTTTCACATATTGACAGATGCCCAAAACTCCGATTCTATCAGAATAATGTGGCTTTTAGCAAGTAGATTCCTGAAATTCGAAGCGCCAGGGGGGCTCCGAAGGCGGATTTTTGCTCATTCGGGTATAAAAATAGATAACATATCGTTTGCAAAAGAAAAACCAGTTTTGCGGGAAAAAACCGGGGATTTTTGCCTTGAGATTTTTCCCTTGCCTAAAGGTTCTAGCCGTCCAGGCCCGCGTCTTTTGCGGCCAGCAGGGCGATCGCGGACCAGTCGAGTTTTTCTTTCCCCCTGGCAAGAAGCGTCAGGAACCGGTCGTGAAGGAGGCTTGCAAGGGGCATGGGCACGCGCAGCGAGTCGGCCGCCGCGAGCCCCAGGCCGATATCCTTGTGGCCAAGCGGAGCGGCAAAGCCCGCCGGCTCGAATTTTCCTTCCGCGATAAGCCTGCCATAGGTGCTGTAGACGGGCGCGCCGAAAAGAGTCGAGGTAAGAAAGTCGACATAGCGGCCGGGGTCAACCCCGGCTTTTCCTACAAGAGCCATGGCTTCCCCCAGGGCTTCAATCACCGAGGCTATCAGAAAATTGCCGCTGAGTTTGATCAGGTTTGCCGTCCAGGGGGTGGGGCCAAAATCGAAGACCTTTTGCCCCAAGGCTTCGAGTAACGGCATGCTCTTTCCCACCGCCTCCGGCGAGCCCGCGGCGGCGATGAAGAGCCTGGCCGCGGCGGCCGCATCCGGCCGACCGAAAACGGGTGCGCAGACAAAAAGCTGCCCGGCTTTTGTATGGGCCTCGGCAAGCTTTTGGGAAAGAGCTACGCCGATGGTGCTCATGGAGATGTGGACCGCGCCTTGGCCAAGGGCTCCGAGAATGCCCCCGGGATCGAAAACGGTACTTTCAAGGGCTCCATCGTCTGCGAGCATGGTTATCACCGCCTCGCCCCGGCACGCCTCCGAGGGCCGGTCGGCGGCAATTGCCCCCAGGTCCGTAAGAGGTTTCATCCGGGCCGCCGTTCTATTGAAGACGGTTACTTCATGGCCGGCCCTGACAAGGTTTGCCGCCATCCCCGACCCCATGTGGCCCAGACCTATGAATCCGGTTTTCATCCTCGTCTCCTTCTCTGCTGGTTTGCTCCGCGGGGTGCTGGCCCGTCCGTTTCAAGTGCAACATTTCAAGCACCTCGCCTGTTCCGCCTCACGGACCTCATTGCCGGTTCATCGCCAAACGCCGTCCGCGTTTCATCCGCTTGAACAAGGTGGTGGCGGCTACGCCGAAAACCATGCAGAAGATGGTGAGAAAGAAATAGAAGGCATCGGACAGCGCGGTGGGCCGGAAGATGCGAAAGATGCTGAAAGCCGTGGGCACCAGGAGCAGCGCGCCCCAGAATATCGCGATAGACCGACATCCCCTGATGAACGCATCCGTGTTCCAGACTTCCGGAGGCGCTTCGGCCTGCGCGTACTGCATGGTAAAGGGTTTTCCGGCCAGAATGGTCAGCCAGATAATTCCGTCCAGGACGAGGTTGGCGATAACCGACATATGTGTGGCGAGCCAAATCCATCTGAAGCCGTAAAACGCTATGGCACAGAATAGAAAAAAACCCGCGGTGGTCCATTGCAATATGAAGCGCTGTCGAAGGGCTTTCAGCGAAAAGACAATCGAAGCGGCAAGGCAAATGAGAACGGCCCTTCGCAAGGGCTCAAAGCCCCCGGTTGGCAGGAACAGGAAAAGAATCCAGGGAAGAAATCCCAGCAGCAATCCGGCTATATCGAGCAATGTATCCATAAATTCCCTTACCACGAAAATGAATTGGCTCAGCCCCGAGGTGGTTCCCTTTTCAATTCTAGTTCTCCAGGGGTTATCCGCTCCTCAATGCAGCTCTTCCAGACAACATTCACCACCTCGGTGTAGAACTCCGGACCCGCGAGGGGCTGGGTGATGCGCGCCATCGTCTGTGGCGAGATCCCCCTGTTTCGGACCAGTTCCCGCCCCGCTTCGGTGGCGGCGTTGAGTATGTCCCCGGCTTTTTCTTTAAAGAAGGGGGTGGTCATTACTTCGGCGGCGGGCCTGTAGATCTCGGCCAGAAGCCGGTTGTCGTGGGCAAAACAGTATTTCATGTGGGCGGAGAGGGCGCTGAAATGGGCCTCGTCCGGCATGCCCGAAACCGAGAGCACTACGATCGCCGGCCGTTTGCCCCGGTCCGGGTGGTGCATCCTGGCGCCGCGGATTTCAAAAAAAGGCATGGAGGCGGGCAGAGTCCTCTCCTGAAAGGCTTTAAGAGTAGCAGTCATGCCATAGTGATAAAGCGGGGTGGCATAGACCGCGATATCGGATTCCAACCATTTGGGAAAAAGTTCGCGGGTCATGTCGTCTTTGTGAATGCACACGCCTGGAGTCTTTGTCCAGCAGGTGTAACAGCCGAGGCAATTCTTGATTTTCTTCTCCCTGAGGTTGACTACCTCAACCAGGGCGCCGGCCTCGCGCATGCCCTCGACAAGCCGGCCCAGCATCAATGCCGTTTTACTCAGTGCGCCGGTGCGCGGGCTCGAATTGAGCGCCAGTATCTTCAATGCCGTATCCTTTCTTTTCATTATGGCTAAATCTTTCCGGTTGCTCCGTTATAGATCATTTCGATTCCCAGGATGAGAATTATCACGGCAAAAAGCAGGCGAAGAACTGCCGGCCTGGAATTTTTTAGGACCTTTGAGCCCGAAATCGCCCCGCCAACCACTCCCAGCATGACCGGCATGGCCAGTCCCGGATCGATGTATCCGCGGCTCAAATAAACCCCGGCGCTGGCGGCCGCGGTGACGCCGATCATGAAATTACTGGTGGTGGTTGAAACCTTGAACGGGATGTGCATGGCCTGATCCATGGCCAGCACTTTTACAGCCCCCGAGCCGATTCCCAGTAACCCCGAGAGGCCTCCGGCCAGAAACATCAGGCTGAAGCCCGTCGGGATATGGTGGACGCGATAAGGGACGGCCTTTTTGCCGTCGGGATAAGACCCGTCGAGGTGAAGGGAGTCTGCCAGAAAGTCGGGGGGATCCCGCCGGGAACCAGGATCGGGCTCCTGTCCTCGAATGGAGAGCCATGCGGAGTAGAGCAGCACTATCCCGAATATGACGGCTATTACGTTTGTTGGAATCAGCGCCGCGGCGCCGGCGCCGAGATAGGCCCCGAAGGTGGTGGCCATCTCCAGAAACATTCCCAGCCGAATATTTGAAAAGCCCTCCTTCACATATGCCGCCGCGGCCCCCGAAGAGGTGGCGATAACCGAAACAAGCGAGGCCCCGATCGCATAGCGGATATCCACTCCGAACCCCAGGGTCAGAAGAGGGACGATCACGACACCGCCACCAAGTCCGGTGAGCGATCCGAGGAAGCCGGCGATAAGAGACCCCGAAAATATGAGGGCGGAAAATGTCGTGATGTCCATCGCACATTTCTCCAGGTTCGCGGAGTTGCTATGGAGGACTTTGTTCCATATTGCGCTTCAATTCCCTTTTCAACAGTTTTCCCGCCTGGCTCTTGGGGATATCGGCCACCATGTGGAACTCCTTTGGAACCTTGAAGGGCGAGAGCCGGGATTTTAGAAAAAGTCTCAGCTCGTTTGTATCCAGGGTCTGCCCGGGCCTGGTGGTGATAACCGCGGTGACCCGTTCCCCCCATTCCTTGTCCTGAAGGCCGATAACGGCGCACTCCTGGATCTCGGGCCGCGTGTAGAGCAGTTCTTCGATTTCCCGCGGGTATACGTTTTCCCCGCCGGTTATGATCATATCCTTCAGCCGATCGACAATGTAGAGATGTCCGGCCTCACCGATCAGCCCGATGTCTCCGCTTCTGAACCACTCCCCCCAAAAGGCCGACCGAGTCTCTTCCGGTGCCTTGAAGTAACCCTTCATGATGTTGCGCGCCCGTATGCAAATCTCTCCCTTTTCTCCCTCGGGTAGCGGGTGGCCGTCGAAGTCACGGATCTGCACTTCCACAGTGCCTGCCGCCGTGCCGACCGAACCGACCACATGCCGGTGATAATGATTGAAGGTAACCATGGAAGCGCTTTCGGTCATTCCATAGGCCTCGTGGATCGCCAGTCCGGTTTTCTCTTTCCATTGGCGGACGACCTCCGAGGCCATGCTGGCCGCGGCGGAAAAACAGTATCGAACCGCCCCGAGTTTTTCCTTGAGACTATCTAGGCTCAGCAGTCGGGCATAGACGGTCGGCACGCAGTAGAGTTTGGTTATCCGGCCGGCCGACAAGGCCTCCAGAACAAGTTCCAGGTTGAAGGAGGCAAGCAGTTCCAAGGACCCGCCGCTCAGGATGGTCGCGTTCATGATGTGCATTTGGCCGAAGACATGGTGCAGGGGCAAAAAACACAAGGCCCGGTCATGCTCGTTGGACCTTTCGTTGAAAACCACATTGTGGATGGCCGTGTTGATGTTTTCGTGACTTAGCATGACCCCCTTGGGGATGCCGGTTGTGCCGCCGGTAAAAAGGATTGCCGCCGTATCGGCTCTGTCGCGCTCCACGGCCCGGAAAAGATCGGCTCCCATCTCCAGGAAGGATTTCATTTCCAGCTCGCAGCCATCACCGATGATGCGCTCGATGATCCCGGGTCCGCGTAAACGGCGGAAACGATCCAATTTTTCTTCATTTGTAAAGATTACCGCGGGTTTTGAAAGACCAACCAACGATTCGAGTTCGTCGCTTCCAACGAGGCTCGGCAAAGTTACCGCCACGGCGCCGGCTTTGAGGGCGCCAAAATAGAAGATCAACCAGTCCGTGGAATTGGGGGCGCAGAGCCCGACGTGGTCTCCGGCCTTCACCCCGAGCCTGGCGAGGGCGGTCGCCGCCCGGTTTGCCAGGCCGTTGAACTGCGCGTAGGTGAGTTCCCTTGCCCCGTCGCGAATTACCGGGCGATCGGGGAAATAAATGGACGAACGTTCCAGATTCTCGGCGATATTCATGTCTGAAATACCTCCCTCAAGTGGCTGCGGGCCATTATTGAATGAACCGACGCGGCGCCGGGTGCGGCAAATTGTCCATCAACCGGCTTTAACGTTCGGGACGCTCCGTGCACGGACTGCCGGGGCCGGGCAAATCCCTTTTGCGCCCGCCCGCCAATTCTCCTTCAAGCAGCGATTCGATGTCCGGATAGGGGTAAATCGTCACGGCCCCTTGGTCGGCCAAACAGCCCGAGTCGATGGATGGACCGTAGACGCTGTAGTTTTTTCTTCCCAGAAGCCTTAGCAGCATGCCCTGTTCGGCGCGGTGATGGGCGGTGTGGGCCATCCGCCTGACCATCACCCAGGATCGCGTTCTTTGAACGTCGAAAAACGGCACGATCTCTTCCCACCAGGCTTTGTCTTTCTCCCTTAGAACGGCCAGCCTTTTCCCGGAGTCTTGGGCATATCTTTTGATGAACTCGATCCGGGTTTCCGGTCGGGGCAGCGGAGGAACCCCCACGTCGATGTGGAGCATCGTGCAAAACCATCGGTTTTCGCTCATGCACTGGTGCACCATGTGCTCGAGGCCGTTGCGGTCATTTTCGCCAAGCGGGTGAGGACGAACCGGGATGTCCTCATCACTGAATGTGCTCCAGACGCTCAAGGTCTTAAGCCGTTCGGTTTCATAGGTATCCGTAAGAAAGTCGTATTCCATCCCTTCCCCCTTTCAACTGTTGAGCCAGCAAACATACATGGGTTTTTCCCCCTCGGCTGAAGCTCATCGAATTTATTCCCCGTCCAAGACCGTTCGGACCGTTCGGGCGAGTTTTTCAAGCGTTACGGGCTTCATAAGCAGTTCCCTGATCCCCGATTCGTCGGTCCCCGCATGGATTTTCCTGTTGAAACCGGTCATTAGTATGACCGGGACCCCGGGTGCGAGCTTTAGAAGTTCGCGAGCAAGCTCCACCCCTGTAAGACCGGGCATGGTCATATCCGTTATGACCAGGTCGAAAGAATTTCCCGCGGGTTGGGCTCTGAAGACCTCGACGGCTTCCATGCCGTCGGTTCGGAAAACCACATCATAGCCCAGCCTTTCGAGCATCTCTTGAATCATTTCCGCCAGGATCTGTTCGTCATCGACTACGAGGATGCGCTCCCGGCCTCGCGGAAAAACCATGGTGGCATCCCTGTTTTCGGGCTCGCCTTTGGCTTCTATGGCAGGCAGCAGCACTGTAAAGGTGCTCCCCCGGCCCGGAGTGCTTTTAAAACAGATCGTTCCGCCGTGGCTTTTTACGATCCCGTGAACCACCGATAGTCCAAGCCCCGTGCCTTCATTGGGGCCTTTGGTGGTGAAAAACGGGTCGAATATGAGCTCGGCGATAAGCGGTTCTATGCCATTGCCGGTATCACCCACTGTCAGCTCGACGTAAAGGCCCGGGGCCGGGGCCTCCGGAGCCTTTGACCCGCCGGTTTCCACCATGATGTCGGCCAGCTTCACCTCCAAAACGCCTCCCTTGTCCTGCATGGCGTGGGCCGCGTTGGTGCACAGGTTCATGAGGATCTGGTGCATTTGGGTGGGATCGGCCAAAACGAAGTTTCGGCTCGATACCGTGCTCTTGATCTCGATTGTCGAGGGCAGAGAGGGGCGCAGAATTCGCATCGCTTCCTTCAGGATACTGCCGAGGCTGAGGGGGATTTTTTGCTGCTCGGACCTTCGGCTGAAAAGCAGAATCTGCTGCACCAGTTCCTTGGCGCGACTGGTGGCTTTTAGCACCTCAGAGAGCTTTTTTCTGACCGGGCTTTGCTCCCCCAAGTCCAGCCCGGCCAATTCGGTGTATCCGACGATGGCCCCGAGAATATTGTTGAAGTCATGGGCGATACCGCCCGCGAGCGTGCCCAGGGCTTCCATCTTCTGCGCCTGGCGCAGTTCCTTTTCCAGTAGCAGTTCCCGGCTGATATCCCGGTGAACGGCGACATAATTTCTGACTGCGCCGCGGTTGTCCAGGATGGCCGTAACCGTGACATCCGAATAGTAGAGCGAGCCGTTCTTTTTCCTGTTGGTCATGCGCCCGGACCAGGCCTGTCCGTTCAAAAGGGCCTCGTTCAAATTCCGGTCCATGGCCTTGTCGTTCTTGTCGCCTTTGAAGATCCAGGCGCGCCTGCCCACAACCTCATCGCCGCAATATCCGGTAATACGCTCAAATGCCGGATTCGCATACTCTATACGCCAATTGGCGTCAGTGATTATGATCCCTTCGGCGGCCTGCTCGACGGCCATCGCCAGGCGCGAACGTTCCAACTCCGCCCGCTTTCGCTCGCCTATGTCGCGGATGATTCCTTCATCTCCTGTAACTTCGCCCTGTTCGTCCCTTAGCAAACTGCTCGTAAAGGAAGCGTAAATCGCTGAGCCGTCACGCCTTTTGAGTGTTACCTCATAGTCGCGCACAACGCCGTTCAGCTGGAGTTGTCGGATCATTTCCCCGCGCTCGGACGGGCTAAGCCAGAAATCGCCCACCTTCATCCCCAATATCTGTTCCAGTGGCGCCCCGTAGATCTGGGCCGCGGAGGGGCTTATCATCGTAATAACGCCGTTTTTATCCGTGCGGTAAAAAATGTCCTGTATGTTTTCAACCACGCTTCTGTAACGTTGTTCGCTGTCACGAAGCATTTCCTGCGTCTTTCTGATCTCGGTGATGTCCCTTATGGATTCAATGGCGCCGATAATTTTGCCGCTACTGTCATAAAGGGGCCTGGCCTTGCACGAGAGCACATGAATTTGCCCGCCTTTCAGGGGTGAATCCGTTTCGGCCAGGAGGATGTCTCCCTGTTTTTGGATGGAAGAATACTTCTCCAGGATTTGAGGATCCTGCTTGATCGCCGCGTCTATCAAAACGGGTCTGCGGCGCCCGTAAAAGGGCAAGGCATAAATATAATCTCCCTTTCCAACCACGTCTTCGGCCTTCATATCCGTCATTTCTTCATAGGCCCTGTTCCAGGTGATGACTTTGCCTTCCAGGTCGATGGCAAAGGTCGGGTCGGGCAGGAAGTCGAGAATCTGCGAAAGTCTTTCGCTGGACTCCTCCACCACGTTTTCGCTCCTCTTGTTCGGGAGGTGAGAGGCTGTTTGCGCCGGGGGCTCCAAGGCTTTCGGGTCGTGTGAAGGGAGTCTTACAGGATGGTCGGTTTTCTCTTGATTTCGCGGCTCGAACGATTCGTAGCCGGTCTCCAAGGCGGCAAGCCGGCTGCGCAACTCGCGCAGCTCGGATAAAAGTTGCTCTTTGGGCTTATCTTCATCCCTCATCATTTACTCCGGGGATTGTGAAACCAATGTTGAGGATGATCGCAGTCCTGGCTCATGCCCCGTCCAGTACCCTCCGGATTGTCCTGGAAAATGAGGCGATATCATAAGGTTTCATGATAAACTCTCGGATTCCCATTTTTTTTGATTGCTCCCCGTTTATCAGTTCACTGAATCCGGTGCACAAAATAACAGGAATTCCGGGACGGATTGCCATTACCTTTCGAGCCAGATCGATGCCCGTAAGCCCCGGCATGGTCATGTCCGTTATCAGCAGATCAAAATCGGCGGGCCTGGCGTTAAAGACCTCCAGGGCCTCTGTGCTGCTGGTCTTGACGGTGACACTGTAGCCGAAGGGTTCCAGTATTTCCTTTCCCAAAGAGGCCAGAAAATCTTCGTCGTCCACAAATAATATTCGTTCCCGCCCGCCGGGGATATCCCCGACGGTTTTGGTTTTCGAGCCCGCCCGCGCCTGACTTGCGGGCAGATAGACATGGAAGGTGCTTCCTTTGCCGGGTTCGCTGAAGGCCTCGATTGCCCCGCCATGGCTTCTTACAATGCCCTGGACCACCGCAAGCCCCATCCCGGAGCCTTCGCCGGTTTCCTTGGTGGTAAAATAGGGGTCGAAGATTCTCTCCATGACCTCGGGGTCGATTCCATGTCCCGTATCCCTTACGGTAAGCCTCAAGCAGGGGCCGGCGCTCATCTCCTGATGACGGGCGGTCATATCCCCGTTCAGGGCCGTAAGCTTGACGCTCAGGATGCCACCCCCGAGGCGCATTGCATGGGCTGAATTGGTAGCCAGGTTCATCAAGACCTGGTGAATTTGGGTCGAGTCCGCCAGCACGACGCTCTCTTCGGGGCTTATCATGAACTCCTCTCGAATTGCAATCGTTGAGGGCAGGGAAGAGCGAAGCAAATTCAGCGCCTCTTTGACAACAGAGACGATCTGCACAGGTTTTCGCTGGTATTCGCCAAGGCGGCTGAAAGCCAGGATTTGCCTCACCAGATCCTTGGCGCGAAAAGCGGCTTTCAGCACCTGTTCGAGCTGGTGTTTTTCCATGCTTTCGGCTTCCAATTTGGAGCAGACCAATTCGGTATAGCCGATGATGGCCATGAGGATGTTGTTGAAATCGTGAGCCACCCCGCCCGCCAGAGTGCCGAGGGCCTCCATCTTGTGCGCCTGGCGAAGGGCTGTTTGCAGTCTCACCTCCCGGGTTATATCCCTATGAATGGAGACATAATTGATCGTGGCCCCCGATTTGTCGCGCACCGGCGAGGAGGTGACCTCCGCTTCATAGAACGTCCCGTCTTTTTTCTTGTTTGTCAGACGACCGGACCAGACTTCTCCCCGCGTGAGCGCGTCCTGTATCTTCCGGTAAAAGGCCTCGTCATGCCTGCCGCTTTTGAGAATGCCGGTATGTTGCCCGATGATCTCCCCGGCGGTAAAACCGCTTATACGCTCAAAGGCCGGGTTGGCGTACTGGATGATGAAATCGGTATCGGTTATGAATACGGCTTCAGCGGCCTGCTCGATCGCCGTCACCAGTCGGGCGCGCTCTTCTCGCGCGCGCTTTCGTTCCGTTATATCCCATATGGCCGCCTGGCTCTGATTGCTGCCCGGCATCAAGGCAACGGAGACCACAACATCCTTCGGCCTGCCCTCACGGTCGATCAATTGACATTCATAGCTGTGAGGCACTTCTTCCGGCTTGGTTCGGCGCAACGCGTGATAGCGTCTCATCCGTTCCAGGTCTTCCCGTCTTGCAACGAATCGGGTCCATTTCGCCTTGCCTTCCAATTCCGACCGGTCATAGCCGCTAAGATTTTCGAACTCTTTGTTGCACATGGAGATGGTCATATCGTCTTCGATAAATATTATCGCCGTCCCGCTATTTTCAAAAATTGTGCGATATTTTTGCTCGGATTCCCGCAAGGCCACCTCGGTGCGACTGCGCTCCAAATAAAGGGCGGCGTTTTCCAGCGAAACAGCCGCCTGGGCCGCAAGCACCTCCAGAACAGCGACTCGTCCGGCTGTAAAAGCGCCCTTCATGAGGCTGTTTTCAAGATAGAGCATTCCTATCAGTTGGGCCTGGCGCATGAGGGGCAGGCACATAACGGAAAGAGGCATGTTTTTGACGATATATTCATCGTTTGAAAACCTGTTGTGGTCGGAAACGTCGCTGAGAATGACCGATTCCCTGGTATGGCTGACGTAATTGAGGATGGACATTGGAAGCGCGGACGGGATGGCGGCCGAGCCGAGTTGCATGACGATGATCTCCGGGCCTTCAACCCTGGCGGTTGCTTCAACGAGCAGTTCGTCGCCTCGGGTGAGGATTAGAGAGCCCCTCTGGGCGCCGGCATTCTCCAGCATGGTCCGCATCAAGGTCTCTAGCAGGCTGGAAAGAACTATCTCGCCGGAGATGGCCTGCGAAGCCTTGACAACCGAAATTGCATCCAGGTGCCCTATTTGGGCGTCAAGTCCATCACCATAGGCGATTTGACCTTCCTGCAGAAGCCAGGCGTGTTGCCTGTCCAACTGCTTGAGCTTGGCCTGCGCGCCCCATTTCCCGTAGCCGGCTCTGGCCTTTCGCAGGTAGACGTCTGAAACGGTTTTCATGCCATGCTGCAAATAGAATCGGGAGGCCAGTTCGCAGGCAATGGCCTCGTTTTGTATGAATCCGTTTTCCCTGGCGGATTGGATCGACTGTTCGTAGAGGCGTCCGGCCTCGATCCCCTCCCCGTTTATTCGAGCCATTTCGGCTTCCACGAGAAGATACTGGTGCTTGAAGTTCGCTTCGCAATTTTGCGCCCAGATTTTAAGTGATTCTTGATTTGTTTTGATTACATCCACATACCGGCGTTTCTTTTCCGGCGAAGCATCCTCATGCAAAGCGGCCAGTATGAGGCAATGGTAAAAGGTGAGTGCGGCAATCGAAATGGAACTCGAAAAAAAGCCTTTGAGATCGGTGGCCATGCGGACAGCTTCGAGAGCTTGCTCCGTTTGATCGAACAAATAGCAAATTTGGGCCTTTAAGACCGCATAGCGTCCAATGGCGCCGAAACTGCGATGTTCCCCGCACTGCACAAGGTAGTCCTGATCGAATCCCTCAAGAAAAGCCGCGGGTTGGTCCGCGGAGTATCGGTCTTCCCCCAGTTTGGAAAGGGCCAACTGGAGTCCGAGCAGAGTGTCGGTAGCCCACTCGTTTCTGGTCTTTCGGGTGAAGAGCAACAGGTTCGGTATCTCGGCCTGGATAGAATCGAGCCCCGCGCCGCTATAAAAGGGCGGAAAAAGTTTATAGGCAACCGTATAGCCGGCCCATTGCAATTCTCCGGAGGCAAGTCCGGCTCTGTAGGCATCATCATTAAAAGCGTCGGCGTGGTTGAGATGTCTGACCCAGTGGTTCAGATAATGCCCGAGTATAAAGGAGGCGCGACACTTTTGTCCCAAATCATTGAATCTCTCGCTCAATTTGAGCGCCAACTCGCCGAATTCATAAGCTTCGCTATAATTGTTCCTGGAGCTGAGAAGCATTCCATAAGCGGAATATCCGACAGGAGATTTTGAGATGGAGCCATATTTGAGCGAAAACTGGATTGTTATCACCGTTATTACTTCGAAAAGAAGGTGATTTGAATATCGGGCCGGCACCATCATTTCAGAGAGTATTTCTATAACCGTTCTCTTCTCAGGATCCTTTATTTCAGGTTGATTTACCAAAGACAATATTATATTTTCACCAAGAAGGTGTTTGATATTAGCCAATCTAATATCTAATTCATTTTGCAAATTATTTTCAGGCAGGTCAATATTTAATAAGCGAAGAGCAATTTTACCATACTCGATGGCTTCATCATATTTTGACATCAGTGTGCGAACAACTATCAATATCCCATATAATTTGGCTTTTTCCATGTTGGATTTCGCCATGCCGATAATAAATTCGATCAACTCTTGAGAGTGAGTATAGTTTGCATTCAGATATTCAACTTCAGCAAGTTCTTTGTATAATCCAAAAATCAATTCATAGTTGCTGTCCCAGGCGTCATCGTCGAGCAGCGATACGCCGGTTGCCAAATAGTTGAGCGCCGAGGCATAAGCGGTAGAAGCTTTGGCTTTGGTTCCCGCCATGAGATCCAGGGCCGCCACCAGGTGTTTCTCATCAGGGTCGCAAATGAGTCCGACCCCCTGGTTGAACTGGTTTACTATATCGAAAACCTTCTCATCGACAGCCTCGGGAGGGGTTCGAGCAAGCAGAATTCGGGCAATGCGAAGATGCACCGCGGGACGATTTTCTTCGGGAATGAGCGAATATGCCGCCTGCTGGACCCGGTCGTGCAGGAAGGTATACCCGCCGTAGGAACCGGCAATCAGCAGCCCTTCCTCCAGGGCCACCCGCAGAGCCTCCTGAGTCTCCTCAAAGGAGGCCTCGCTTATAATGGCCAGCGCGCGCAGGTCGAAGGTGCTGCCGTTGCATGAGGCCAACATGAGGCACCGCCGGGTTTCGGGGAAGAGTGCTTTCAGCTTGCCCACCATGAGTTCGACGACGTTGTCCGTGTAGCCCTTGGCCCGGATACCGGACAAATCCCACTTCCAGCAGAATTCGGTGGGGTCGAATTTGACAAAGTTGCCCGTGTGGAGTGCCATGAGAAATTGAACCACAAAGAAAGGATTTCCGGCTGTTTTTTCATGCACCAGCCTGGCGAGGGGTTCGACCCTGGCGGGCTCGGAACGGAAAGTGTGGGCGGCAAGGCTTTTGACATCCTCGAAGGGCAAGGGATTGAGAGCAATAACCTGGGGAAAAAAATGACTCTTGTAAACGCGTTCCAGCATCAAAGACAGCGGATGGGCGGGGGAAATCTCGCTATCGCGATATGCGCCTATCAGAAGCAAGTGCCTGGTATCGGGGCAGCTTATGATTTGCTCCATGAGTCTGAGGCTTGCCGGGTCGGCCCACTGCAGGTCATCGAGAAAAAACACCAGGGGGTGTCGTTCTTTTGTAAAGACTTCAATGAATTTCAAAAAAACCATGTTGAAGCGGTTTTCCGCTTCGGTTAGAGAAAGCTCGGGCACGGGGGGCTGGTTTCCGATAATAAGTTCCACTTGTGGAATCAAGTCAACAATCAGCTGGCCGTGATGACCCAAGGCTTCCAAGAGTTGTTGCCTCCATCCGTCAAGCCGGTCTTCGCACTCGGTCAGAATTTGCCCCACCAACTCCTGCAAAGCTCCAGCGATGGTGGCGTAAGGAATATCGCGCTTTAACTGTTCGAATTTCCCCCAGATGAACCGGCCGTGTTTTCTAACGACGGGTTTATATAATTCCCGCACAAGCGAGGTCTTGCCGGTTCCCGAATGGCCGGTCACCATCAGCAGTTCCGGATTTCCTTCCTTGTGCACGCGATCGAAGGCCTTTAGCAGGACTTCAATTTCCCGCGCGCGGCCAAAGAGCTTTCGAGGTATCGTCAAGCGATCGCACAGATCCCACTTGTTGGCCAGTTCAAAAGGCTCGATAAGCTTGACCGCCTCCCATTGTTCGAAACACTTGGCCAGATCGAATTCCAGGCCCATGGCGGTCTGGTAGCGTTCTTCCGGGTTTTTGGCCAGCAGCTTCATAACAATGTCTGAAACCACAGAGGGTATCGAGGGGAATATGCCGGTAGGATGCAACGGCACGCGGGCCACATGGCAATGAACCCACTCCAGCGCATCGACGGCCTTGAAGGGTAGCCGCCCTGTCAACAATTCGTACAAAATGACCCCGAGGGAATAAAGGTCTGCGCGGTGGTCCACCAGAAGGTTCAACCGCCCGATTTGTTCGGGCGACATATAGGCAAGCGAATTCTGGAGTTTTCCGGTTCTCTGAGGGGAGCTTTTCCGATGCCCCGGGTTAAAGTCCGGGGGGGAGTCCGCAATCGCCGCGGCGCCCGTTTCCACGTTGACAAGGATGTTCTCGGGCCGGATATCTCTATGCACGATGTTTTGTTCGTGAAGTTCGGCCAAGGCCCGGGTAATCTCGACAGCCAACCTCAGAAAGCTCGCAAGCTCCATGGGTGCGCCGCATAGTTCGCGCAGTAGCCGACCATCCACCTCGTCCCTTTTTCTTGCAGGTTTCAGCATCCTGGAAAATCCTTCCCAGATACCTGAGGAGCAGACAATGAAGCGCATAAAATGGATTTGGTTCGCGCGCACAAAAACCTTTTATATTATATATGTCGGCTCTGCGGGTAAAAAACTTGAGGTTCAACCCACCGAGTTTTGCCGGCATGAGTATCCGCCCCGGTTTGCGATTTAACTAAAGAAGATGTATTTTGACGCCGATATGAATGCCACAATATTTGAGGTGGATTATGTTTTGCTTTGGCCTGAAAAGGCATTCCCGATATCAGCGATTTGGATCCTTGCAACCCTTATCCAGCTTCTCATGAGAGAGGTTTCCCATTGGCATACCCTACCAATCAGGCAAATTTGCACAGTCGTGTGCGGCCGGAAGAAAGCGCGGACTACCTGGCCGCGATTGTCGATTCATCCGATGATGCCATCATCGGCAAGACCCTCGAGGGGACTATCACGTCCTGGAACCGTGCCGCCGAGAGAATCTACGGGTACAGCGCCAAAGAGATCATCGGCAGATCGGTTGCCATTCTCATGCCCCCTGACACCTCCGATGATTTTTCCCGGATTTTGGAGAAAATCGCACGATCCGAACGTGTTGATCACTATGAAACATTGCGAAAAAGAAAAGACGGGAAACTCATCTGGGTATCCCTCTCGGTTTCTCCCATCAGGAACAGGGCCGCGGAGGTCGTCGGAGCGGCAACCATCGCCCGGGATATCACGGAACAGAGGCGATTGGAGGAGGAATTGCGCCAGGCCAGGGAGTGGTTCAAGGTAACCCTCCAAAGCATTGGCGACGCGGTCATAGCAACCGATTCCTCGGGCGCTATCGCATTCCTCAACGAAGTTGGCGCGAAGCTGACGGGCTGGTTGCCGGAGCAGGCCGAGGGAAAACCCCTGGGGGAAGTTTTCCAGGTCATAAATGAAAAGAGTCGCAAGCCGGCGGAAAACATTGTTCAACGGGTGCTCCGCGACGGCCGTGTGATCAATCTTGCCAATCATACGGTGCTATTGGCCCGGGATGGACGGGAGATTCCGATCGAGGACAGCGCCGCTCCCATAAAGGACAGCTCGGGCAACCTCATCGGAGTGGTGCTCGTCTTCCATGACGTCATCGACAGGCGGCGAGCCGAGGACAAACTCAAAAACAGCAGGGCGCTTCTGGAGGATATGGAGCGGCTCACCAGGGTCGGCGGCTGGGAGTATGACTGCGCGACCCGACGTGTGGGCTGGACCGAGGAGGTCTACCGCATTCACGGCGTTTCATCCTCGACCTATGATCCCAATGATTTCAAGCGCTATCTCGCCTTCTACTCCCCCGAAGACCAAAGGGCGGTCCGCGAAGCTTTCAAGCGGGTGGTGGCCCAAGGCGAATCCTTCGATCTCGAGCTGAGTCTGGTGAAGGCAACGGGGGAAAAAATCTGGGTGCGCACTATCGGCCAATCGGAGGAGCGGAATGGTCGGGTCGTCAGGGTCTATGGAAACATCATGGACATCACCGAGCGCAAACGGCTCGAAGAGGAGCAGTCCCGCGTGCGGGCCCAATTGCGGCAGGCGCAGAAAATGGAAGCCCTCGGCACTCTTGCCGGAGGTATTGCCCATGATTTCAACAATGTCCTGGGAATTATCCTGGGCTATACCGAAATGACCAAGTCGGCGCTGGATGCCCAAAGCCCCCTTGTCGAAAGTCTGGATGAGGTTCTTAAGGCTTCCAACCGGGCGCGGGAACTGGTGAAGCAAATCCTGGCATTCAGCCGAAGGTCGGAGCAGCAAAAAATGGCCCTGCAGTTGGGCCTGGTGGTCAAGGAGGCGATGCGGATCCTGCGCCCGTCGTTGCCCTCGACAATCGAGATCGACTCGAAATCCCTCAGCAAGGCATGTGTACTGGCCGACCCCACACAGATGCATCAGGTACTGATGAATCTGTGTACCAATGCGGCTCATGCCATGCAGGATAATGGCGGAGTGCTGATGGTGCGTCTTCGTGATGTCGAGATGGCCGAAATTTCCGATCGGCAAAACGTACCGCCAGGAAAATACGTCGAGCTTTCGGTCGGAGACACCGGCAATGGCATCGACCCGACCATAATGGAGCTTATTTTCGATCCTTTCTTTACCACCAAGGAAGTCGGGGAGGGAACAGGTCTCGGACTCTCGGTCGTCCACGGGATCGTCAAAAGCCATGGCGGCGAGATCAGGGTGGAGAGCGTCAAAGGCGAGGGGAGTACGTTTTCCGTGCTGATTCCGGCTCTTGAGAACACCGCCGGGGAGCAGGAGAAAAAGCGGCCCGACGTTTGCGTTCCGCGAGGGCGGGAGCGGGTGCTGGTCGTAGATGACGAACCCGCGCTGGCCAAAATGATAAAAAAGATGCTCGAAAAACAGGGCTATGATGTGGTCAGTTGCACCAACGGAGTCGAGGCGTTGGAGGTATTCCGCAATCCGCCCTCGGAAACAGGATTCGATCTGGTGATAACCGATATGACAATGCCTCATTGCACGGGGGCGGAACTGGCCCGTGAACTCCTGGAAATTCGGCCGTCGCTTCCCGTGGTCCTGATGACCGGCTTTAGCAACAAAATTGACTCGGAACTGGCAAAATCTTTGGGGATCAGCAGTTTTTTGATGAAACCGGTGACTATGGAGGACCTCACAACCGTAGTTCGAAAGGCGCTCGATCAAGTCAAGGGGAAATAGAAACAAGGTCCTGTCGCGCCTCGCCACCCCCTGCCTTCATATTTCGGCGATAACCACCGCCGCGGCGTATTCGCCTTCATCGGTGAGACTGAGATGCCAGGTCCGGATGCCCATTTCCCGGCAGTAGCCCAGCGCTCCCGGTGAGAGGAAGATTTGAGGTTTCCCCAGCGCGTCGGATCTGATTTCGATATCGCGCCACATGACCGGCTTTCGTATCCCAAGCCCCAAGGCTTTGACAAACGCCTCCTTTGCCGCAAATCTCATGGCGAGACAGGCGGTGCGTCTTTTCCCCGCCGCGCAGTATTCCAGTTCCGAATCGGTGAACACCCGTTTTTCAAACCGTGCGCCCCAGCGATCCAAAGACCCGCCAAGGCGCTCGATACGCACGACATCTATACCGACCCCGAATATCGACACCGGCTCAGCCCATCAACTGGAGCATTTCGCGAACCGCGCGGTCAATCCCCACAAGGACCGCCCGGGCGATCACGGAGTGTCCGATACTGAATTCCTCGATTTCGGTAATGTTTTTGAGCCATTGAATATTCAAGTAATCAACCCCGTGGCCGGCATGAACTCCCAGCTCGAGTTTTTTGGCCAGCCTTGCTCCGGTGACGAGCCGTTCGAACTGCTCCTGGCGATCGGAAAAGGACTTTGCCTCGGCAAAGGCCCCGGTGTGCAGTTCGATATAGTCGGCCTCAAGCCTGCGGGCGGCCTTGATTTGCTTGGGTTCGGGGTCGATGAAAAGGCTTACGGCGACCCCGCTGCCGTGAAGGGTTTCAACCACATCCGCCAGCGAGCTTTCAAAGGCGGTCACGTCAAGGCCCCCTTCCGTGGTAAGTTCCTGACGCTTTTCCGGAACAAGGGTGGCCACATCCGGTTTTATTTTCTGGGCGATTTCGACGATCTCCCTGGTGGCGGCCATTTCGAGGTTTAGCTTTGTTTTGACGGTCTTACGCAAGACGGCCACATCTCTATCCTGGATATGGCGCCGGTCCTCGCGCAGGTGGACCACTATCCCGTGTGCCCCGGCAAGCTCGGCAAAAATCGCCGCGGCCACCGGGTCGGGTTCCGCAGCCAGCCGGGCCTGTCTTAGCGTGGCTACATGATCGACATTTATAGCGAGTCTTGGCAATTTTCCTCCTCGAAGAACCACTCGAATACTTTTCCATCATGGCCGAGCATGGAAAGCAGCTCTTCGGTCTTGAATTTGACTTTTCGGGCTTGGGCTGGGCCCTCCTCATGGTTTAGTCCCAGCAAATGAAGGATACCATGAATGAGCAGCAGGTCCAGCACCGATTCAAACGGAGCGCCGCTTTCCCGGCTCATAATCCGCGCGGTCTCAGCCGAAATGACCACGTCTCCGAGCATATGCGAGGCAACGCCTCCGAATTCGCCCTCCAGCATGGGAAAGGAGAGCACGTCGGTGGCATGGTCGATGCCGCGGTATTGAAGATTTAGTCTTGCCATTTCCTCATCATCGACGACCAGGATGCTCAGTTCGGCCTCAGTGTATCCCAAGGCGCTTAAGGCCAGGCTCGCCCCGTTCTTTAGTTGTCCCCGCCTTATCTTTATCGTGCTTTGGTTCGCGACCTGGATCCGGGCCATCCGTTTTTGCCTTTCCATTGGTTATCGGGTATTCGATGCGTTTATGGTGTATCGTGGCCAGGATTTGATTGAAGTGTTTGGCGATTTGGTGGATGTCCTTGAGAGTCAATTCGCACTCATCGAGCTGGCCGTCACTGAAAATGCTGTTGATCAGCTTGTTCACCATGCCCTGAATCCTGGCCGGAGTGGGTTCGGTAAGGGTGCGGCAGGCCGCCTCGACAACATCTGCGAGCAACACCAGCCCGGCTTCCTTGGTCTGGGGTTTGGGGCCGGGATATCGGTAGTCGTCGGCATTGATCGGCGGAAGGGGCACCGACTTGGCGCTCTGGGCCTTTTCCCGCGCTTCCATGGCCTTGTTGTAAAAAAAGGAGATGAAGCTTTTCCCGTGGTGTTGCTTGATGATATCGATTATTTCCTTGCCCAGACGGTGCTGCCTGGCAAGCTCGACGCCGTCCTTGACGTGAGAAATGAGGATCAGACTGCTCATTGAAGGAGCCAGCTTCTCATGGCGGTTTTCGCACTGGAACTGGTTTTCGATGAAATAGAGAGGTTTTTTGGTCTTTCCTATGTCGTGATAGTAGGCCGCGACCTTGGCGAGCAAAGAATTGGCGCCTATCGATTTGGCCGCCGCCTCCACCATGTTGCCCACTATGATGCTGTGATGGTAGGTCCCGGGGGCTTCAACCATGAGTTCGCGCAGCAGCGGCTGGTCCATGGTGGCAAGTTCCAGCAGTTTGATATCGGTTGTGTAGCCGAAAAGCATCTCGGCAAGAGGTGTCAAACCGGCCGCCAGAATTCCGGCGAATACGCCGCCGAACAGCCCGTAGAAAGAGTTGCCAAGGATCTTCAAAAATACCCACCGGCCCTGTAAAAACGAGCCCAATACGATCAGGACGACGTTTGCCCCTCCGACCATCAGGCCGGCCTTTATCGGCACCATCCGGTTTTTGCACTGGGAGACGCCGTGGGCGGCGACGAAGGCCCCTATCATGAAATAAAAAAACATGGCGAATTCTTTTCCGAAAACGATTCCGGAAAAAAGCGTCACAAGCAGTGAAAAAATAATGGAAACCGTGACCCCGAAAAAGATGCAGGCGATCATCGCCCCCGCGCTCAAAGGCACCGCGTAGATAAATGAGCTGGTGGATATTATCCGGGAATCGGCCCCGATATTGTCGCCAAACCATATCCCCAGTCTTGAGACCAGAAGCAGTAAAATCAGCAGAATGCCCAGGAAAACAAAGTCGCGCAACTCCATTCGAAGATGAGGAAAGCTTTTTTCCACCACGTGCGAAACGATGCCGATGGAAACAATGCAGAAGGTGAAGGTGGCAAGCAGCACAATAAACCAGCGATTGCCGGGCGAGGTTTTGAACCGGTGTTTGAGTTTGAGCATTTCTTCGCGCCCGATGATCTGCCCCTCCCTTACGAGCATTTCGTTGCGGGCGATTTTAATGAAGACCGGCTTCACATTGTCGTATGCCTCGGCGCGCTTTTGTTCGGTGGCTTTCAGGTTGAAGGTAAGGTCGGGTTTCAGCAGGGAAGAAACGACCGCGGAGATGAGCATCAGCTCTCTTACGTCCCGCCCGGGCTCGAGGGCCTGCATGACGATCATCTTGCGGGCCTCGTTTATGTCGGTGTAAGGAAAGGGGGGCTGCATCACGGTTTCCTTGTGCGTGCCCATCTTGCGGACGATTATGTTTCTGCTCCGCTCGCTTCGCCCCCAGGCCTTGCTGGATACAATCCCCCGGTCCAGCATGGCCGTTACGAGGTTTTTAATTTTTTTTTCGACCTCATTGCTAAACTGCGCCTGAACAAGGCATTTGAAAACATCGCAGCCTACCGGGCAGCCCAGTTGCTTTTCAAAATCGTGTTGTTGCCTGCGGATGCGCCGGACATAGTCTTCGGTGGTGGGGGCAACCGCCGGGGAAGGGTTTAGCCCCGCCCCGCCCGAGGCGGTGATGCCCGGCGAGGCCGCGGCATTGCGCATTGCTTGAAACGAGGTGTGGAGCTTTTGTAAAATGGTTTTGGCAACCGCTGGGTCATAATCGTAGACCAAGGGGGACTGCCGGACAGCCTCATCGCGTTTTTTGGCGGTGGCCTCTTCATCTTCGACCAAAAAACCGTGTTTTGCCTTTATGTTGCGATCGGCTATCTGGCCCGGCCGGTAATGAGGATTTTGGACCATGAAGCAGGGGTTTGCCAGAATTGCTATTACAAAGCTTACCGCCAGCAGCAGGAGCCGCCTTTGCCACAAAGGGTTTTGCAGGCTGAACGGCCCCAGCCCTTCAAGGAATTTGGCCGCGGATGCAAAGCCTGCTCGACCGGACTCCCGTTTGTCCCTGTCCATTGTCAGCTTCTCTCGGCGTCCCTGGCGGTGGAGGATTTAGCCTTCTCGGACTTTTCGTAGGCTTCGATTATGTCCTGGACGAGCTTGTGCCTTACCACGTCGCGTTTTGTGAAATGGACCATGCGAATTCCCGTTACGCCCTGGAGCAATTCGATCGCCTCCACCAGGCCGGAAGGCTTGTTTTCGGGCAGATCTATCTGGGTGATATCACCCGTTACGACCGCTTTGGAACCCAGACCCAGGCGGGTCAGAAACATCTTCATCTGCTCTGTGGTAGTGTTTTGCGCCTCGTCGAGGATCACGAAGGAATCGTTTAGTGTGCGCCCCCTCATGAAAGCCAGCGGGGCCACTTCGATCACGCCCTTGAGGATCAGGTTGTTTGCCCGCTCGAAGTCCATCATGTCGTGCAAGGCGTCATAGAGGGGCCGCAGATAGGGATTTACCTTCTCGGCAAGGTCTCCTGGCAAAAACCCGAGTTTTTCTCCGGCCTCAACGGCTGGACGAACGAGCACGATGCGCCGCACAAGCTCTTTGGAAAGGGCCGCAACCGCGGTTGCCATGGCGAGGTAGGTCTTTCCCGTGCCGGCCGGCCCGATGCCGAACACGATGTCGTAGCCGCGTATGGCCTCAATATATTCCTTCTGCTTGACACTTTTGGGGCTGATGGTTTTTTTGTTGGAGGCAATGAAGACCTGGTCGAGAAAGATCTCTTCAAGCCTTCGGTTGATGTTGTCGCGAAGGATTTGGAGCGCGAACAGTATGTCGCTTTCATAGAGCGGATAGCCGCGCTTGAGAAGACCCGAGAGCTCGTGGAGCAGTCTTTGGCCGATTTCCACATCGGCCCCGGCCCCCGAGACGGTAATCTGGTTTCCCCGCAGGTGGAGCTGAACGCCAAGTTGCCTCTCGATTGTTTTGAGGTGCGCGTTTCGCTCTCCCGCAAGCAACTGGAGCAAAGTGTTGTCTTCGAAGACAACCTTTAGGGAGTGGTTTTCCGATTTCACTCCGCGGTTGTCAAGAGCCTGAGCCAAAGTCGTTTCGCTCCTGGTGAAGAAGGTGGTCTTCCGAATTTTGGAAACCAGCATTATTATCACGCAAATTTTGCCTTGACAACAGCCTCTTTAATATCGCTCGCGATCAAAATCCCCGTTTGCTCCATTTTTTCTTGCAAGTCGCCAGGATTACTGCCAGGATAGAAAAACTATCTTACCTGCTCGGTGGGCAAATCTTATGAACATACTGGACTGGATACTGATTTGTGCGGCGGCCTTCTGTGTGCTTAGAGGCCTTCTACGCGGGGCCGTTTCCCAGATATTCGGAATCGCGGGTATTTTGGCCGGCTTTCTGGTGGCCTCCTACCAGTATTACGGTCTGAGCTTTTACCTTGCCAACCGGTTTCCTTCCATTTCGACCGTGTCGCGCCCGCTTGGTTTTGTGCTGCTGTTTTTGCTCACATGGTTCTGTATTGCGGTTGTCGGGTTTTGGGTGGTTAGAATCCTTCGCGGCGTCGGTCTGGGATTTATCGACCGTTTGTGGGGCGCGATGATCGGATTGGGCAAGGCAATGCTTTTCGCCGTTGTGGCGATTTCGATTCTGACGTTGTTTTCCTTCGGCGGCGGCTCTTCGCTTGTGGCCGAGTCAAAACTGGCGCCTCCCATCATGCACGCTTCGCAAATGTTGTTCGAACTGGCCCCCGCCAATGTTCAAGGCGAGCTTGCAGGCCGTCAGCGCGATATCCGCAAAATGGTCTCCGAGAGGACGGCGCGGCTTATGGGCTCCCTTGGCGGGCATGGGGCCGATTCAAAGGAAAAAGGTGGAAGCGGCAAAAACTGATCGTTTTGAGGCACTGGGGCAAATACTGGATATTATCGAACGGCTGCTTGGTGAAAACGGCTGTCCGTGGGACCGCAAGCAAACCCCCGAAACCGTTCAGACCTATCTTGTCGAGGAATCTCACGAGGCCGCGGCGGCGGTAAGGGCCGGAAGAGTCGAGGAAGTCGCCGAAGAACTCGGCGACGTGCTCTTCATGGCCTTTTTTCTGGTGCGTCTTTATGAAGGGCGGGGGGATTTCCGCCTGGAGGATGTCTGCCGGCTTATAAGCGAGAAAATGATCCGAAGGCATCCGCACGTTTTTGGCGAAACGAAGGTCAATTCGGCCAATGAGGTCAAAGACAACTGGGAAAAAATCAAGGCCTCGGAGAAGGGGGCAAGTGGAAAAGCCGTTCAACCGGTGCCCGATTCCCTTCCGGCCCTGATACGGGCCTACCGGATGTTTTCCCGTTCTACTTCCAGGGACTGGGGCGATCTGTCCCTGCAGATGCGCCAATTCGCCCGGGAAGGCCATGAGTTGGGAAGCCGTCTGGAAAGTGAGGAGGCCCTTGACGAGGAGCTTGGCCGATTGTTGGCCCGACTGGTAAATATTGCCCGCCTCAAAGGCTACCGGGCCGAAGACCTCCTGCACGGCTTTCTTGGAAGATTTGAATCGGAGGGGCCGCGCGCATGAACAGCTCCTTTGCCTCTATCAGGGCAATCGCATGAAATTCCTCCAAAGGGGTTTGAAACCTTCAGGGGATTATCCTTGTTATCCTGTTGTTTTCCCCTTGACAAACGGTTTGCAATGAAGTCTATTTGGCCGATGGGAGAGCGTATGAACGGCGGACTTTATTTTTATTGCTTCTATTATTACCCCATGAGGGGGACCGCTTCAGGTATGCTCGGGTACTGAAAATCAAGATTGTCCGTACAAAAGCCGTGAGCGCCTGGAGCGCCCACGGCTTTTTTGTTTTGCGGGACAGCGGCATCTGCGAATCACCGAAATTCCAACCAAGGGAAGCAAGGGGGTAAATTGCAATGATCATAGTGATGAGGCCCGATTACCAGGAAGAGGACTTGGCGAGGATTGTACGCCGTCTTGAGGACATGAGTCTGAGGGCGCATATTTCCAAGGGCGAACAGCGGACCATAATCGGCGCCATAGGCGATGAGCGAGTTTTGGCCGAGATCCCGATGGAGTCCTTTCCGGGAGTGGAAAAGGTGCTCCCGATTCTTAAACCCTACAAGCTGGTGAGCAGGGAATTCAAGCCTGAAAACACGGTGGTGAACGTGGAGGGGCTCGAAATTGGCGGTCCGCGGATCCAGGTCATTGCCGGGCCCTGCGCGGTCGAGGGCCGGGAGATCCTCGAAGAGATAGCCGAGGCGGTCGAGCCCGCGGGGGTTCGTTTCTTGCGCGGCGGAGCTTTCAAACCGAGAACCTCGCCCTATGCTTTCCAGGGCTGGGGCGAAAAGGGGTTGAAGTTTCTTGCCGGAGTTCGCGAAAAGACGGGCATGAAGATAGTGACCGAACTCATGGACCCCAGAGACATCGTGCTCTTTTACAAATACGCCGATATTATCCAGATCGGTACGCGAAACATGCAAAACTTTCGGCTTCTGACCGAAGTGGGCAATATCGACAAGCCGGTCATCCTGAAGCGCGGCCTGTGCGCCACGATAAAGGAATTCCTGATGTCGGCCGAATACATCATGGCGCAGGGAAACGAGAATGTAATCCTTTGCGAGCGTGGAATCCGCACCTTTGAGACCGAGACCCGCAACACACTGGACATAAGCGCCGTGCCTCTTTTGAAAAAACTTACCCATCTTCCGGTGATCGTCGACCCGAGCCACGCGGTGGGCCGGGTGGATCTGGTTCCGGCGGTGTCCAAGGCGGCCATCGCCGCGGGGGCCGACGGCCTTTTGGTCGAAGTCCACGTGCGTCCCGAAGAGGCTTTGAGCGATGGTCCCCAGTCGCTTCGCCCCGATGCGTTCCTCACCATGATCGAGGAGTGCCGGCGGGTGGCCGAGGCGGTGGGCCGCTCCCTCTGAGAGGCTTGGTTCAAGCTTTTGCCGGGCGGAGTTCATCTCCGCCCGGGGGATCATTTTGCACCAATTGGCCGCACGAGGAATCAAATATGGGGCTTTCTTGTTTTTCGGGCTCGCGGGGTTCCGATCTCCAATGGAACAAACAGTCCCCTGTCGGCATAATCGGCGGACAGGGGGAGATGGGGCGCCTTTTTTCCAATTTTTTCAGCTCGCGCGGTTTCCGGGTGAACGTCGTGGATTTGGGGACGGTTTATACCTCCGAGCGCGCCATGAGGGAATGCGATATCGTCCTGTTTGCCGTTCCCCTTCACAAGTCGGTTGAAATCATCCGGGAACTTGTCGCCTTTGCGCGGCCGGGTCAGCTCCTTATGGACCTTACCAGCCTCAAAGTCGCCACCGTGGCCGAGATGCTGCGATCTCAGGCCGGGGTCGTGGGTTTGCACCCCATGTTCGGGGGCGGGGTTTCGAGCTTTTCGGGCCAGACTCTGGCCGCCTGCCCGGTTCGCATATCCAGTCAAGAGTGGCAATCTCTTCGCCGACTGTTTACTTCGAGCGGCATCCGGGTAAAGGAATGCAGCCCCGAGGAACACGACCGGATGATGAGCATCATACAGGTGCTGTTTCATCTCACCACGATGCTCATGGGCCGCACCCTCCGGGAACTGGGAATAGATATTCACGAAACCATGGAGTACACAAGCCCGAGCTACCGGATCGAAATGAATCTGGTGGGCAGGATTTTTGCCCAAAACCCGGAACTCTATGCCGCCATTACCCAGATGAATCCCAATACGGGGCGAATTTTTTCCGAGCTTAAGGAAAGCCTCGAAGTCTACGAAGGGCTCTACAAATCGGAAAACATGGAGGGGATTGTGGAAGATTTCAAGCGAAGCGCCCTGCATTTGGGCGATTTTTGTGCGCAAGCCTACCGGGAAAGTTCGGCTCTGCTGGATTTTTCAGTACAAACCGCAAATGAGAAAAGAAACAATCCGCCCCGCTAAGGTGGGCTTCGATTTGGCGCCCCGCCTGTTTTCAATAGTCGATGCCGGGTTGGGGTTCTATTTCTTTTCGATAAGCGTGGGCGATCTCTTTTACCTCGCTTACCGTATCGGCGAGGCAGATGATTTCGGGGGCCGCGTCCCGGCCGGTGAGTACCAGGTGCGGTAGCGGGGGCTTGTTTCGAATGAGTCGGGTCGCCTGCTCGAGATCGACCAGTTTCAGATGGATCGCGTTATTGATTTCATCGAGGACTACGAGATCGTACGCGTTGGATGTAATCCGGGCATTTGCAAGATTTAGCGCCTGCCGGGCGGACTCCCTGTGCGCTCTGTAGGGGTAGGGGTTGCCCTGGATTCCGCAAAACCCCATCCCGGTTGCCGCCATCTCCACGTCGCAGTCCAATTTCTTTATCGCCTCCCATTCGCCCGTGAAGATATCGCCTTTCATGAACTGGACCACCTAGACCTTCATGCCATGGCCGCGGGCGCGAAGCACCATGCCCATGGCCGAGGTGGTTTTGCCTTTCCCGTATCCGGTGAGCACCACGACAAGCCCCACTCGCTTTGCGGGTGAAAGTGTGGTCATGGGAATCCGGGGGTGCGGCCGGGTCATTTTCCGCTCATCGTAAGTCATTTCGGTTTCTCCCTTGCTCCTTATTGAAAAATAAGGTCGGGAAACAGTCGGGCAAATATGATTGACGTCCAAAGGATGCTCTTTCGCCATTTTCATCGTTCGATCTTTGGCCGCCGGATTTTTAGTTTGCCATATTGTGGGCATATGCTCATAATTGAAAGAACGAGGTTGGATTATGGCCCGCCCGAAATGCTGTCGCAAAATCGATTGTGAGCCCGATTGCAGAATTTTCAAGCCCGCTGGGGTCCCGATCGCCTCCCTTGAGGAAGTGGTCTTGTCGATGGACGAATTCGAAGCGATTCGGCTGGCTGATCTGGAACGGCTCTATCATGGGCAGGCGGCGGAAAAGATGGGAATTTCCCGCCAGACTTTCGGCAGGATCCTCGAATCGGCCAGAAACAAGGTGGCCAGGGTGCTGGCCAGAGGGCTCGCTCTTCGAATCGAGGGCGAAGGGGGCGCCAGGAAGATTTCCGGAGGGAGTTTCTGCTCCGGTTGAATTGCGCGGTGAGAGGAGGAGGAGATGAGAGAATATGTCATTTACCCTCTGGTAATCGGGGCCAATGAGACCGATCAGGGGATCATGACCTATCTGCGGGGATACGGCAAGCGCATCTGGATACCCATTTACGTCTTCCTCATAAAGGGGGCCCAAGAGGTTATCCTGGTCGATAGCGGCCTGGAGCAGTTTGTCGTACCCGAGCACGTCGGGCGTGACCACGGTCTCAAAATCCAGGAATTCGAAGAGGCGCTTGGCGATCACGGGCTGCGGCCCGAGGATGTGGATATTATCATTCATACCCATTTGCATAACGATCACTGCGAAAACGACCCGAAGTGTGCGCGGGCTAAAATCATCGTGCAAAGGGCGGAATACGATTTTTTCCTCAACCCTCATCCTCTCGATCACCGCTATTATTCGGACATCCTGGACGGTTTGAATGTCGAACTGGTGGAAGGCGACGTGAATTTGATGGAAGGAATCGATCTGATCCATTCCCCGGGCCACACTCCGGGAGGTCAGTCGGTTGCTGTTAACACGGCTGCGGGAAAAGCGATTATCACGGGCTTTTGCTGCAACGGGCTGAACTTTCCGCCCGGTGGTCCGAGCGTGCCTTCCGGGGTCCACACTGATGCGATCGCGGCATATGAGAGCGCCAAAAAGATTCGGGAGATGGCCGACATAATAGTGCCGCTGCATGAACTTTCGGTGGGAAAATCGGGCAGAATTCCCCGACTCCAGGTCAATGGAGACGGGCTCAAGGATGGTCATGCCGGGTGAAGGCCGGACGAAACGGAAATTCTATGATGGCCGCAAAGAAGACAGTCGTGCAATCGGCTGTATCGCCTCAGACTGAAATCATATTGAACAGCATCGCGGACGGCGTATTCACCGTCGATTCCGAGTGGCGGATCACCTCCTTTAATCGCGCGGCCCAGTCGATCACCGGCATTTCCGCCTCGCAGGCCCTGGGGCGGCCTTGTTGCGAAGTCTTCCGGGCCAACATCTGTGAATCCGTGTGTGCTTTGAAATCCACCATGGAGACAAAGAAGCCGGTCGTAAACCGACCGGTTTTGATTCTTCGCGCCGACGGCAGGGAAGTTCCGATCAGCGTCAGCAGTGCTTTGCTAAAGGATGAGTCGGGCAAGGTTATCGGCGGAGTGGAAACCTTCCGGGATTTGAGCGTTGTTGAAAGTCTGCGCAAGGAAATCGACCGGCGGTACAGCTTCAAGGACATTATTTCGAAATCACCGGCCATGATGCGCCTGTTTTCGATACTTCCCGAAGTGGCCCGAAGCGAGAGCACGGTGTTGATCCATGGTGAGAGCGGCACCGGAAAGGAACTGGTTAGCCGCGCGATCCACAACCTGAGCCCGCGGGCCTCCAAGCCCTTTGTGGCAATCAACTGCGGCGCACTTCCCGACACGCTTTTGGAATCCGAACTCTTCGGCCATGTGGCGGGAGCTTTCACCGATGCCAAGCGCACCCGCTTCGGACGGTTTGCAATGGCCGAAGGGGGAACGCTTTTCCTCGATGAAATCGGTGACATTTCCCCCGCCATGCAGGTCCGCCTTCTGAGGGTGCTCGAAGAGCGCACCTACGAGCCGCTTGGCTCCTCCCGGACCGTAAAGACCGACGCCAGGATAGTTGCGGCATCCAATAGGGACCTTTCGCGACTGGTCGATGAAGGCCTTTTTAGAAAAGACCTCTATTACCGCATAAATGTCGTGAAGCTGGAATTGCCCCCTCTTGCCCGGCGAAAGGAAGACATTCCGCTCCTTGCCGCCCATTTCATCGAGCGGCTCAACCGGGTGAGGAACAAGGAGGTTGCCGGACTCAGCCAGGAAGTTTTGGCCGTTTTCATGCGCCATGACTGGCCGGGCAACATCCGCGAGTTGGAAAACGCGATCGAGTATGCCTTCATCCTGTGCCGCCAGGGGCTCATTCAACCCCGATGCCTGCCCGACTATCTCCAGAAGGATCAAGCCTGCCCGGCGGCGCATACCGGGGGCCTGACACTTGTTGATTTCGAGCGCAACACGATCTTGTGCGCCCTCGATCGCAACGGCTGGCGGCGTATGGCCACGGCGCGCGAACTGGGGATAGACAAAAACACTCTGCGGCGAAAAATCAAACGACTCAATATCGAGCCCGAAAAAGCCGGTTGAGCTTCTTGTCCCTTTTTCCCGTTCCTGGTTGCCGATTATATTGCGCTTGGATGAGATGACATCCCCGGTGATGGAGTAAACGTCGCTTACGCCCTTCTTTTCGAGGTAATCCAAAAACTTCGAAAGCCGCCAGAACAAGGCTTTTGGAGCCGGCGTCCATCATGCTGATATCGCTTTCCCGAAATTTCTTTCACAATACGCCGAGCAGTCGCTTGGCGCGGCTCAGACCGCTTGGATACTTTGGGGTCGGTGGAGAAGATCAGTCAAAATATGCTCCTCTGTCGGTCCGGGCTAGAAGGTATTGGCTGATTCCCCTAGGAATCATGAAGACGCCATTTTTCCAGATCATGAGTTCCTCTCCCTTTCCAGTGATAAGCATCGGTTTCCAGGCGGGACAGAGGCTTGGCGCGGCATGCGGGACTATGAGTTTGAGCATGGCAATCATCTGAATCTCAGCAGGCGGTTTCACGGAACGCCCTCTTTTATCCCCGGGGGATACTACGTGACTGAGACCACCGGGGACAGTACAGGCAGGGTGTGGATCAGGAAGCACACGTGGTTTTGCTGGGGGATACCAATGGGCCGAGACCATCGGAGATGGTTCGGGCATGAAGCCCACACCCCGTGAACTACGCCGATCCTGCACGATGCGAATGGTCTCCGCCGAAAGATCCCCACCCATGCCACCTCTTTGAAATTTGACATTAATTTACTTATGACGTATAAATTATGATACCTATACGTCTTAATCTGGAGATGACTAGTGCAGACTAAGCTGACGTTGCGTCTGGATGAAGTGCTTATCAGGAAAGCGAAGAGATTTTCAAAGAAGGCTGGGAAATCGGTCTCCAAGATAGTGGCTGATTACTTTGAAAAACTCGATTCGCCTCTTTCCGATGAGATCGAGATCACGCCAAAAATTGCTTCACTCAAAGGCCTGCTCAAGGAGAGCGGGGCCAGGAAAGAAGACTACCATGGATATCTTGAGGAGAAACACCTTTGAGAGTGCTCTTTGACACCAACGTGATCTTGGACCTCCTGCTTGACAGGGAGCCCTTTTCACAGGACGCTGCCGTCTGCCTCTCGATGGTTGAGTCCGGTGAGATCGAAGGTTGGTTGTGCGCATCAACGGTGACAACGCTCCACTATTTAATCAGAAAGTCGGCGGGAGTTAGAGGCGCGCTTGATGGTATTTCTCTTCTGCTTACTATCTTCGAGATTGCGCCGGTCAACAAGACAGTTCTGGAAAGGGCGCTACGACTGCCGTTTAAGGACTTCGAGGACGCCGTGCTGCATGAAGCCGCCGCGCTCGCCAACATCAATATGATTGTCACTCGGAATATCGCCGACTTCAAGCACTCGACCATTCCGGTTCAATTGCCTGGAAGACTGCAAAGCTATGGAAAAACGAAATAGAGGACCATCCTCTGCCCCTCCTGGGGGCTATTCCATGGTTGAGACCACCGGGGATGCCTCAGGGCTGCCTGAACCTAAGGAAGCACACCGGATTTTCCTGAGGGATATTCCATGGTAGCGGACCATAGAGGACACCTCGGGGTGTGCGTGTGGTCAGGCCAGAGCGAATCCGGTGCGGCCGATCCTGTCGCATTTTACTCTTCACTCCGGCTTAAATGGGTCTTTTCATGGCTAAAAACAGCGTTCTAAGGCCAAAAAACCGCATTGTATCTGGCCTAAATCCGCGTCAATCAAGCATCTTGCTTGGTCCGACCCAATGCCATTAACTTAAGCAAGTCATTGAATTAACAGGAATTGATAGCGCACGCCACTTACCAACCATCCTGTC
>JAJYDE010000039.1 GCA_021777755.1 Deltaproteobacteria bacterium | reverse complement strand
CGACAACCTATATACTTACGGTTAAACGAGGCCAATTGCCGAAGGACGACGACTTCTATCGTTTTTATGAGCGGGCGAAAGCTCGTGGCTGGAACGCGATTATCATGACAGGCGACCACGTCGTCGAGCGCTCGCATCCCAGGGAAGTTGCAAGGCTCCTGGAAGAGGCACCGTAGCAGGGTTTGGTTCAACTTCAGCTTGTTCGCTCAAAAACAGTAAACCCGGCGGAGCGTTCCCCACCTTCTCTCCTTTGCGGAACGAATGTTCCGTTCTTCAGCTTATTTTCTCCCTAAGCTTTTCCATAAAATTGGTTTTTTGGTTCACGCTCGCCAACAGCCGTTCGGCAATAACTTGTGAAATTCCCGACGCCAAAATCCCGGCAAACCCTATCATTCTTAGAGGACCTGAATATATATCATAATATAACTCCGTTTCAAGTTTTGACCCGCTGTCTGACAAGCTCTGTTCAAAGAAAAAATTAAAACGTCTTCCCTCGGACCAGAATTTCACTCCTCGACTGTTCTTGTTGCAAACCCCGTCGGCTTCATTGCAACAAACTCCTCAAGGCATCAAAAAGGGTCCATATAACTCCATGTTTCGGTAAGCACATCATCCCGTTGTCTCATAAAGGCTCGCGGTTGGACGGGTTGGCCGCCAGTCGCCTTCATCTTTTCGAGCGTCCCCTGGTCCCTTTGGACCCGGAAGGCCAGGCGCCAGCAGCCTATGGACGGGTTCCTCACGATATCCCGCTGGATAACTTTGCCGCCGTTCACGCTGATATCGGCCTCAAGCTTCGTGTGCGCCGAAGTTTGCCCGGTTTCCCTCCAGTAAAATCGATCAGGTAGAGTTTTACCGCGGGATTTTCCGTGGCCGACGTCCGGGTGGCCACCACCCTGCAGTCGGGCGGAGATGCGATCGAAGGGGGGCCCCACTTTATAATGTAGGAAAACGAGACCGGTTTTCCAGGCTCGGGAGTCAGCGAGGGATGCCAGTAGCAAACGATGTTGTCGTTTTTTTCGCCGGGGGAGGGGATCTCGACAAGCTCCACACTCCCCTTTCCCCAGGCTTTTTGCGGAATGATCCAGGCGCTCGGCCTGGTCTGGTAATTGGCCTCGAGGTCCTGGTAGTCGTTAAAATCGGTATCTCGCTGAAAGAGGCCGAATCCCTTGGGATCGGTCAGCGCAAAAGAGGTTGCGAGAAGCCTTCGCGGGTTCAAAAGAGGCCGCCATATCCATTCGCCGGCCCCGGTCACGATTTGCAGGCCATCACAGTCGCGCACCCGGGGGCGAAAATTGTCGCCAGGGCGTTTGTTGGTGTTTTCGCCATAGAAAAACATCCCGGTAAGTGGCGCAACACCCGGTTTTTGAACCTGTTTTCGAAAAAAAAGCGTGAGGGCGACCTTCATCTTCGTCGCCTTCCCCGGCCCTATGATGAACCTGTAAGCCCCGCTCAAAGAGGGGCTGTCGAGCAAGGCGAACAGCGTGATCGTCGTGGCGCCGGGCCGGGGGCGAACCAGCCAGAACTCCTTGAAACAGGGGAATTCCTCCCCCGAGGGAAGCGCCGTATCGAGGGCCACCGCCCTGGCCGACAGGCCATAATTCTCACCCCGTCCAATGGCGCGGAAATAGCTCGCCCCGAGAAAAACGGCGAATTCGTCATAATAGCTGGGGCTATTGAGACGATAGTGCAACCGAAAACCGGAAAACCCCGGACCTTTCAGCTGGGCGTAATCGAATTTGTTCATCCCGTAGCTGAACAGTTCCGGGCAATATTTGAAAGGCACGATCCCGCCAGATTCAATTACATTGAATTTCACCTGGCTATTGAAGAGCCAGCCGGGCAAGAAGAACCGCACCTGGAAAGGAAGTTTGCGCTCGCGCCACAGGGCCTGTTCGGGCTTGAAACGTATGTCTTTCCATTGATCGTAGTCGAGTCTTGTCAAAGCATCCGGAAGGGCGGGAGGCTCCTGGAATGGTTTTCGCGCAAGGCGCTCAGCTTTTTTGACGGCATCTTCGTATCCGAAGGCTCCCTTGGGGTGAGCCGCGTTCGGCAAGATCGAAACCATTATGAAAAGCCATAAGCTTACAAGCAACTTGACCGGTTTGCGCATTGTAAACTTCCTTTCCCGCTTCGACCGAAACATTGCCCGGGATTGGATTTGGAAACAGGGCTGGTTCAATCGAAAACCAGATCGCGGTCGATATGGCGTCCATCTTCGATGCTTACCTGATGCGGCCTGTGGTTGGTGATCGAAACCGCTCCGTGCAAGGCCACATTGGGGCCGAACAGCACGTCCCCCTTCAGAAATAAAGAGCTGCAATCCACAAGGGAGGGCGGACCGTGGGGAAAACGCGAGCGCAGGCAATCAAGGCCCCCGTAGAACTCGGGATCGAGTGAAATCTCGATGTGGGGCAAATTTCGGTCCCGGTTTATTCCCACCCGGAAATCCTCTTCGATTGCATAATAGTCCGACCACAACAGCAGGACGTCTTCACAGCTTTTCACGGGCGAAAATCTGGATCGTGGCACTCTTACCGCCCCGCTTTTGTCAAACAACTCTATGGCCGAACCCAGCGCCGACTCGAGGTGATAGACCCGCGGCGAAGCCGGATCGAGGGGATTGAGTCTCTTCGGATTGGCTATGAAAGGCAATCGGGCCGGCCTGCTTTCCGCAAGCGCCCGTTTCAGCGATTCCAGGTTTATCCACAGATTGTTGGTGTTAAAGAAACGATGGCGAAAAATGTCCGAGCACCAGGGCAAATCGTCGTGGCCGCATTGGCTCGCCTCGCGCAGCATTAATCTTCCCCCTTTTGACCTTGCCAGGTGTCCGCCCTTGCGGTCCGAAGTGGTGCGCTGCGTTACCTCCATGAGAAACTCGAGCCCTTCGCTTGCAAAGTAGCCCAGAATGGCGGTATCCAGTCCGGCGCTCAAGTTGTCGATATTGGAGACGAAAAGATAGCGGTAGCCGGCTTCGAGCAAATCCTCCAGCAGGCCTGAGGTCTCGATGGCCGCAAGCAGGTCCCCGTGACCCGCGGGATTCCATTCGAGTCGTGGGTCCTGCGGGGAACTGGCCGGCTCCAGAGTGGCCGCAACCACCTTGGGGTATCGGTGCTGCGTAAAACTGCGGACAAGTCCGTTTTGCATGCCCCCCAGGGCCTCCATGGTCGCGGCTTCCGTAAAAAAGCTGTTCATGAGCACAAGGGGCACTTTCATCCCGAGGGCGCGCATTTGAGCGATGGTGACATCCAGAAACGAAAGGCCTCCTTTGGCTTCGCAAAGCGACTTGGGACCGCTAAGGCCCAACGTCGTGCCCAGTCCGCCGTTAAGCTTCAGGACAATCGTGCGTCCAAGCGCCCGAATCCCCTTTGTCCTGTAGCCCCCGAGATCCTCCAGCCGCTCTATCTGCGCTTCCTCAACCGGTACGAGATCGGATTCAGGGATGCTGCGTCCTTTGCCCTCCGCGAGTTGCCCATAAAATCGGCAAAACATCTCGATCGCCACTTCCGGCAGTCCGTCCCGCCGCATTTTAAGAATAAAGGAGTCGAGCGCATCCATACTTCCGAATCTAGGCTCGCTTGAAGGCAATCGCAAGAGGGAGGCAAAAGGGGCATGCGGTGCCCTGGAGGACGCCTCGATGTACATCGGCCAATACTGAAGCGGCCGGGTTTGAGGCGCCTGCCTGCGTGTTATTCGTCCTGCTTGTCACTGTTTGTCCTATGCCTTTTGTAAGAAGTCCCGGCCAGGAGTGAAGGATAATAACATTTCGACTCTAATAATTTATGCTGATTCAATCGCAAGTTTCTGATATTCTCCAAACGGGCGTATTGGAGCAAAAATACAAGCACAATTAATTAAGGACAAAAACAATGAGAAGGCGAACAGGACACTTTCAGTGGATGGGGATTATTGTTTCTTTCGCGCTGTTTTCCCTGTGCTTGTGTTTGAGAGCATACGCGGGCATGGCACCTTCTCCGATCAGGCCTGCTCCAATAAGGGGGTTGGACCGCGCTTGCGCCGACCGCGCGGATGCGTTCTCGACCTTTCGTGCCAAGGCATCTGTGGCCTCGATTCCCTCCGGGATCTGGCAGCCTCTCGGCCCTGCGCCGATCGGCCCTCCTTATCTCGGCTCCGGAGGCGGCTATGGCGGGGCCAACTCAGGTCGGATCACCGGCCTTGTAGTCATCCCCTCCGGTGCGCACCAGGGCCGTATCGTTGTCGCAACCGCCGGCGGAGGCCTCTGGACCTCCGACGACAGCGGTTCGACCTGGGCGGCGCGCAGCGATACGGCCGCCGACCTCGCCATCGGTTCGGTCGCCGTCGATCCTTCCAACGCCAATCACCTCATCGCGGGCACCGGCGAGGGCAACCAAAACGGTGACGGCTACCCTGGAGCAGGCATATTGTTTTCCACCGACGGCGGCACGACCTGGACGATGCAAAATCCGGGCGGCGTCTTCACCGGCAGCCACATCGAGCAGGTGGCGATCGACCCGACAAACTCGAATCACCAGTTCGCCGCCGCGGACATCGGACTCTACGTCACCACCGATGGCGGCACAACTTGGACCTCCGCGGTCGGCGGCCCGGTATCCGCGGTGGTGATCGACCCCGCAAACGCCTCGATCGTCTACATCGCCGGAGGGACAAACATTGTGTCAAAGTCTACCGACGGCGGCCAGACCTGGGCAGCCGCCAACAGCGGGATAGCCACACCCGGACCGTCTCGGCTGATCGCCCTGGCGATCGCCGCCTCGAATCCTTCGATATTATATGCTTCCGTGGGCAGCAGTAACCCGGTGGTGCTTTACCAGACGACGAACGGGGGTGGAACCTGGTCCACACTGTCCGCCGCGCCCGACTACACCGGCGATTCGTATGCATACGGCTTGAGTGGCGGCACCGTCGAGCAGGGCTGGTATGATAACGTCCTGGCGGTCGACCCCGCCAATGCCAATCACCTCATCGCCGGAGGGATCGCCTTGGTGGAGAGCTCCGACGGCGGAGCGACCTGGACCAACGTTAACGGTCAAGCTTTCTTCGGCAGCGGCGCCAACCAGCTCCACCCGGACCAGCACGCCCTTGCTTTTGCCTCCGACGGCAGTGTCTGGATAGGCGATGACGGCGGTGTTTTCCATTATTTGCCTTCAACCGGCGCGGTCGCCAACTCAAACGGCAACCTCAACATCACACAGCTTTACTTCGGTTTCAATGTCGTGGGCAATACCCTGTTGGCCGGCTCGCAGGACAACTCCAGCGTGGAGACAACAACCTCGACGCAAGGGGCCTGGACGGGTATCAATGGTGGGGACGGCGGGCCGAGCGCCACCACACCAAACGACGCCTCGGTTCAGTTCATCGAGGGCAACCAGTCCCTGTATGTTACGACCGACGGATTTCAGACCACCTTTAACGGTATCACCCCGTCGCAGGTCGGCCTGTTTACCCCGCCGATGATCGTTGTAGCCAATTCGGCCAATCCGGCCAATCCGACCGTATTCTACGGCGGTCCCGACCTGTACAGGACCACCGACCCGACCGACCCCGCGCCGGTCTGGGCGCAGGTTACCTCCGATGGTTCATATGTCTCCGCCATTGCCGCCTCGCCGACCAATTCGCAGGTTATCTGGGTAGGCTTCGTGGACGGCACGATCGAGGTTTCCACCGACGGCGGCCAAAGCTTCACCGCGGTGGCCGCGGAGCCCTCCAGGCCTCAACAATTCGTCACGGGGCTCTCGGTCAATCCGTCAAACCCTCAGGAGGTCACCGCCAGTTTCAGCTACAACGATACTCGTTATAAGACCGGTTATCCGCACGTCGAACAATATGTCTACAGTTCGGCTCCCGGCTCGGGGACCTGGACGACAATAACCGGCAGCGGCCTGCCGGCCGCTGTAAGCCGTGTCGTTTACGACAACGGAGTGCTGATAGCCGCAACCGACGCGGGCGTCTACGCCACCGACTCGCCCAACGGCGCCAGTACGGCATGGCTCCCTCTGGGCAGTGGCCTGCCCAACGTACAGGTGCAAGACCTCTATCTTGCAGGCACCACCCTCTATGCGGTCACTCATGGCCGCGGCGCCTGGAGCGTGGCTCTTGCCGGAGGCTCCACTTCGACCACGACAACCGTGAACTCGGGTAACAACCCCTCGACCTTTGGCCAATCGGTCACCTTCACCGCGACGGTCTCCCCGAGCGGGGCCACGGGTACGGTCAGCTTTCTCGACGGGACCACCTCCATAGGATCCGCAACGCTTTCAAACGGTAGCGTCTCAATGACCACATCGGCCTTGAGCGCCGGCAGCCACAGCATCAGCGCCTCCTACTCGGGAGACGCAACCTATGCGGCTTCCACTTCAACGCCCATCACCCAGACGGTCGGTGCGGCCTCATCGACTACGACCCTGGCCTCAAACACGAATCCGTCGACCTACGGCCAATCGGTCACCTTCACTGCAACGGTGAATCCGAGCGGGGCCACGGGTACGGTCAGCTTTCTCGACGGGACCACCTCCATAGGATCCGCAACGCTTTCAAACGGCAGCGTCTCAATGACCACATCGGCCTTGAGCGCCGGCAGCCACAGCATCAGCGCCTCCTACTCGGGAGGTGGCAACTATGCGGCTTCCACCTCAACCTCCCTCACCCAGACGGTGAACACCGCCGTATCGACCACGACCCTCTCTTCAAACCCGAATCCGTCGTTTTTCAGGCAATCGGTCACCTTCACCGCAACGGTAAATCCGAGCGGGGCCACCGGTACGGTCAGCTTTCTCGACGGTAGAACCACTCTCGGATCGGCAACTGTTTCAAACGGCATTGCCTCCTTGAGCACTTCCACTCTCAAGATCGGCAACCACACCATTAAGGCCTCCTACTCGGGAGACGGCAACGACAGTGCTTCAATTTCCGGGGCACTGACGCAAAATGTTGTCCCGCCGCCCCTGCGCTTCAACCTCAAGGCTCAACAGTCGTGGGTCTACATCGGCGGGCAGGTCCAGTATACGCTGACAGCGGTTGGTGCATACAACCGTCTGTCGAGCGCTTACAACGGCACGGTAAATATCGCGAGCAACGAACCGGGGTTTTCAGGTGGGGCCGTGACGATTGTGAATGGCCAGGCAAGTTTCACCGAGACTTTCGCAACGCCGGGAAGGTGGATGGTTACCGCTACGGACGCGTCGAATGCGAGGCTGAAGGGACGCTCAAACCCGGTTGCGGTCTACTTGCCGGCGGTTAAATATCTGCTTCACGGGCCGAAAAGTGCGATGGTTGGCAGGAGCGTGCTATTTCAGATGACCGCTGTCGATGAAAATAATAGGCGTGTGCCCGTCTATTCCGGGTCGGCTACCGTTGCAAGCACGACGGATCCGGCTGTGTCGGCGCAGGTGCAGTTCAAAAACGGCCTTGGCAGGTTCTTTGTGATCTTCGATACCGCAGGGGCCCAAACAGTCACCGCGACCGATAATCAGAATCCGTCGATAACCGGGACATCCGCGGGTGTTAACGTTGTTGCTCCCCGCTTGCGGCTTTACAGGCCGTCGAGCACCTCCTGGACCTTCTGAAGCAGGGTCTGAATGGAAAAGGGTTTTTGCAGGAAATTGATGTTTTCCTCAAGAACCCCGTGATGGGCGATCACATTGGCGGTGTAGCCCGACATGAAAATGGTTTTCAGGTCGGGCCTTAGTTGACTGAGTTTGTCTCTGAGATCCTTTCCGTTCATGTGCGGCATCACCACATCGGTAATGAGCAGATGGATCGGGCCTTGGCGGTTCCGAGCCATCCGCAGGGCTTCAACCGGATCGCCGGTTGCGAGCACCTTGTAGCCGTGCCGCTGCAAGATGGTCTTGCCAAGCTCCAGTATCGACTCTTCGTCCTCGACCAGAAGCACGGTTTCCTTGCCTCGCCGATTTTTGTTCGAATGCGTATGCGGCTTTACCTCCTGTTGCTCCTCGACCCGGGGGAAATAGATTTTGAAGGTTGTTCCCTCACCCGGTTCGCTGTAGACATTGATAAAGCCGTTGTTTTGCCTTACTATGCCGTATACGGTCGCCAAGCCCAGGCCGGTTCCTTCACCCACTCCTTTGGTTGTGTAGAAGGGCTCGAAGATCTTGCTCATGGTCTCTTCGTCCATTCCGCAGCCGTTATCGCTTACGGCAAGCATTACGAATTCGCCCGGCATACTCCATGCGTTCTGCGAGCAGTAGTCCTTGTGGAAAAATGTCATCCCCGTTTCGATGGTGATGGTGCCCGTTGCCGAGAGGGCATCGCGAGCGTTGACGCAAAGGTTGGCAAGAACCTGATCGATTTGCCCGGGGTCCACTCGGACCGGCCAAAGATTCTCGGCGGGAAGCCAAACCAGTTCGATATCCTCCCCGATAAGCCTTCGCAGCATTTTGAGCATCCCCGCCACGGTTTCGTTGAGCTCGAGGACCTTCGGAGAAATGGTTTGCCTGCGGGCGAAAGCTAATAGCTGTTTGGTAAGGTCCGCGGAGCGATCGGCGGCTTTTTTGATTTCCCTAAGGTCCTCAAAGAGCGGCTGGGTTTGATCGAGTTGGTCCATGGCCAATTCGGTATGGCCCAGAATGACGCTCAGCATGTTGTTGAAGTCGTGGGCCACGCCGCCCGCGAGCCTTCCTACGGACTCTATCTTCTGCGCCTGCGCCAATTGGTTTTGAAGCCTTGTTCGTTCGAGTTCGAAGTCCTTTTCATTCTGAATATCGACCAGCGTGCCCACCATGCGGAGCGGCAAACCCTCGGCGTCCCGACAGACCACGCCTCCACGGCCCAGGACCCATTTATAGGCCCCCGAGTGTGTCAGGATTCGATGTTCATGCCTCCAGAAGCGGGTCTTGCCCTCGAGGTGCTCTTGTATGCTCCGATGAACCTCGGCTTTGTCCTCTTCGTGGATTCGGTTTATCCAGGAATCCAAAACAGGCGGCACGGATTCCTCTCCCAGCATTCGGCACCAACCAGGGCTGTAATAAACCTCGCCCGTCCGGCAATCATAGTCCCACAAGCCGTCGGACAGGGCGTTCATGGCAAGCCTGTACTTTTCTTCGCTAAGCCGCAGATTTTCCATCGCTTTTTTACTGTCTGTGACGTCACGATTGCTGGCGCGCCGGCCGAGGTATCGTCCACTTTCGGATAATATCTGTGTGCAGCAATGGTTTATCCAGCGCTCTTCTCCATCCCTGGTGAATATGCGAAAGTCTTTGATCTGTAATTCGGAACTGGAGGAGGGATATTCGCGCATGTGGGCGCTGACCCAATGGCGGTCATCGGGATGAGCAATGGATGCAAGTAAAAACGGATCCAGGATGAATTCTTCAGCCGAGTATCCCGTGATGCGTTTGCAGGATGGAGAGACGTAAGCCATCGAGCCGTCGGGTTGGACCCAATACTCCCAGTCGTGGGTATAATCGGCCACGATCCGATACCTGCGCTCGCTTTCCTGCAAGGCTTCTTCTGCCTGTTTGCTCTCGGTGATGTCCTTGCAACTGCCAAAGAGGCGGTGAGACTCTGTCGAGACGTTGCCTGGAGTCACTCTCGATGCGGTCCTGACCCATTTGACGGCGCCGGATTTATCTACGATGCGCAGCTCACATTCTGCTGAACTGCCCGGCTCAAGGCCCGTTACGCTCTTCTCGAAAATTGCAATGTCTTCACTGTGCACCAAAAATTTCCAGCATCTGCCGTTCAAGACCTCCTGAATCGAATAACCCGTTATCCTCTCGACGCCTCCCGCCAGATAATCAAGTTCGTAGTCGCCGCCGGGAGTCTTTATGCAGGCAAAGACAAAATCCGAGGTCGAATCGGAAATATTCCTGTATCGCTCCTCGCTTTCGCGCAGCTTCTTTTCCACCCGCCGACGCTCCAGTTCCTGCCTGTCTCGCTGTAGCCTGACGTGAAGAATCGGGGAGATGCCCGCGGCGATTTGCTCCAGTACCCCCTGGTCTTCCAGGCTGAAACCGCCGTCTTTGTTGGCCAGTGAAAAAACCCCGATGGCGTTTTGATTAAAAATGACCGGTACGGCCATGAAGTTGCGAATTGAGACATGGCCTTTCGGTGTTTTGAACGGCCCATCGGATAGAAAGCTTCTTTTCTCCGCGAGTGACTTGCCCCAGATGCTTTTCTCCCAGGTATGTCGAGGAAAAATAAGGGATTTTTCCTCAATCCGGCACTTATCCCATATCCCCTTGCTAAAAGTCGGAATGGTCAGGTCCTCTTCTTCCCCGATGTAACCGAAGAGTCCGTATTCGCAATGGAAAACATCGAGAACCACATCGAGCACCTGTTCATACAGCCTTCGGTCGGAAGCGGTCAAAAAGACATTGGAAATTCGATTGAGCAGCGTCTTTTCCCACTCCGACCTTCGCAGGGCCTCCTCGGCCTGCTTGCGCTCGGTAATATCGAGTGCCGAGCCCACGGTATAGGCGGGCGCGCCCGCCGAATCCCTGACAAGGCTCGCCTTCATAATGGCGAATACGGTGCTGCCGTCCTTGTGGATGTAGCGCTTTTCCATTTCGTAATGGTCGTTTTCGCCACGGACCAGGGCGGCTTGCTTTTCCAGGTTTTCCGCGAGGATTTCAGGATGCGTTATCTCGGTAAACCGCCTCCCGATAAGTTCTTCCTCTCTGTAGCCCAGCATCCGGCAAAAGGCCGGATTGAAACGTTCGATATGGAAGTCCAGGGATACGCGCGCTACGCCCACGTCAATGGTGTCGTATATGCTGCGGAAGCTGGACTCGCTTTCCCGCAGGGCATTCTCGATTCGTTTGCGCTCCGTAATGTCGCGCGCAAAACCTTGTATCAGCTTTTTGCCGCCCGCTTCCAGCATGATGGTGCTCACCTCGACCGGGAACATGGAGCCGTCCTTGCGGCGATGAACACTTTCGATCGTGAGTTTTCGGCCCCGTTCAAGTTCCTCCCAGACCTTTGTCTCAAATTCATCGGTTTGAACGTTTGGGGCCACCTCCTCGAGGGTCATCCCCAAGAGTTCCTGCCGGCTGTATCCTAGGCTTCTGCATGCCTCCTGGTTGACATCCACGAAACGCCGGCGTTCATCGAGGAGGAAAAAACCGTCGGCGGCCCCGTCCAGAAGCGATCGCAGACGAATTTCGCTTTCGGCCAAACCGGCTTCAACCCGCTTGCGCTCGGTGATATCGTTGATCGTAAGGAGCACATTGTCCACCCCGCTTTCTCCGACAAGCGCAGTGCTCATCAAAACGTCCAATCTGTTGTCTTTTGAGTCTGTGCGAACCATCAGGCGGCATTCGACGTCTTGAAGGCCCCGGGCCGTATCGAAGGTGGCCGCCACCAAGATTCGAACCGGGCAGGCGCCACATTCGCTCGTTTCCCCACAGCCTTTGTCACCGATAGAATTGGAACAGCCCAAAACCTCTCCACAAAGAGCCCCCTGGATATCGTCCCCGGGTTTGCCTGCAAAGGCCGCTCCCTTCTGATTAATTTCCCTCACACGATAGTCCTTATCGATGAGCATCATGATATAGGGAGCGCTTTCAAAGATTTTTTTCAGGATTTTGCGCTGGGCGATGATATCGTTCATGGCCCGCTTGCGCTCGGTGACATCCCGAATGAAGCATATCAATTGACCGCCGTCCTCCGGCCTGTATTGAACGTTTGCCTCCACATCATAAACCTGCCCGCTTTTTCGTTTGTGGCGGCTTTGGAACCTGTCCTCACCAAAGGCGATGAGCTTGCGTATGTGGGCCGTGGTTTCTTCCCCGGTTTCCATAGCTTCCAGGTCGTTGAGTCGCATGGAGAGCAATTCTTGTTCGCTATATCCACTCATGCGGCAATAGGTGTCGTTGACCTCGAGCAGGTTTCCGTCCAAATCTGTCCGATAGAATCCGTCTATGGCCGTTTGAATAATTGAGCGATGGCGGGAGTATGCCGTCTCCAGCGCATTTTGCGCCAGGCGCCGTTGCGTGATATCCTGGAAAATACAGTGGGTTTGTTGGAACTCACCCTGAGCATTGCGCCCGATTTTCCCATGAAAAGACACAAGAATGGAGGTCCCGTCCTTTTTGAGCATATGGAACTCAACGCCCAAGACCTCTCCCAAGGCCTTGAAGCGCGGGAAGTTTTCCTTGAAATGCCCGACCGAGTCCGGATGGAGGAACTCGGCGAAATTTCTCCCGATGACTTCCTCCACTCCGTAGCCGAGCGCATCCAGCCAGGCCTTGTTCACATCGATGAAATCGCCGTTTTCATCCAGTGACTGGTAGGGAAGAGGAGCTTGCTCGTAGAGAAGCCTGAACCGAGAGCCATCCTGGTTTTCACCGTCCGGTTCGCTTTCAGCCTTCTGAAGGATGGCAATCCTGCTGCGCGAGTCCCGCAGTTCCGCTATGAGCTGCTCTTTTGTCTTGTTTTCATCCTTCATTATCAACCCTTGTGATGGTCGAGAACATTAATTCCGGGAAAACAGCACAAATCAAATCCCCGGAATCGAAAACCAGCGGGGCTATTATTCTTTAAATCGGCATAAATTTTTATAACATGACTTTTGGGGGGTTCAATAATTTTGTGGAGCGTGATCCCGTGCGAATTCAATTTCGCGGCCGGTTCGCGCAGCCATGTCTTTAGAACTTTCCAGGGGAGCAATTGCTCTGGGGATGACATTTTGCGGCAAATATCGAACTGATATTTTTAAGAGCCGAATCGTCCCCGTGTGGGGCCGTCAAACTGATTGGCATTAATATTGCTCCGAAATGCCGGGCGCCGCGCACCATTGGCTGGCCACAGTTTCGGCAAGGCGGGCAATTACTTGAAATGACGAAAGGATCATTATGCGAATGGCTGCAAGGATGAGAGGTTTCGGCTTTTTGATTCTTGCCTGGCTGGTTCCTGTCAGCCTCGTGCATGCCGGGGGCCTTGTTATCAGCCCCAAAAAAGCTTCGATTGAGCTTGGCAAAACGGTTCAGTTTTCCGCAAGCCCTGCTGACGGTGACCTCGCCTGGTCGGTGGCGGGCATGAACGGAGGCAACTCCACGGTGGGCACGATCAGCGCGACCGGACTTTATACCGCTCCCGTCGCTCTTGCGCAGAATAATCCGGTGAAGATTACGGTAGCGAGTACCGGCACCCCTAAAAAATCGGCATCCGCTTCGGTCTACCTTCTAACACACGCACCGACGATTGATTCGGTTTCCCCCGATCCCCTTCCGGTGGGAAAATTCACAATTACCATTGCCGGTTCGGGCTTCGAGAATCATGCCGTGGTAATCGATACCTGCGCGGGCCGTCATGTCAATTTGGCCACCGTGTCGGTGAAAGCGGGAACCGTCGTGGCGCGCGGCAGTCAAGCGCCTGCGAGTTCCGCATCATTTTCGGTGCAAAACCGCGGGTCTGTGATGAGCAACTCCATAACGGTCCCGGTAGCCTTCGCGCTGAAGGTGGTTCACGGGAGCGGGAGCGGTTTCTACGCCTCGGGCGTCACGGTTGCCATTTCAGCCGATGCTCCGGCGGCCGGGAAAAGGTTTTTAAGGTGGACCGGGGCCGCTGTGGCCGACCCCGCACAAGCTTCGACCACACTGACCATGCTCCCGGCAAATGCAACGGTTACCGCGAACTATTCGACTATCACGAGTTCACTTCAGATTGCCGCCGCCACTTTCCCCGACGCCACGCAGCTTCAGCCATACAGTGCCCCGGCCCTTAGCGCTACTGGCGGGACCCCTCCCTATACCTGGAGCGTAACCGGTTCGGACGATACACTGCCGGAAGGCATGAGCCTCGATCCCGCTACCGGAGTGATCTCTTCGGCCTCCGTCGGGGGGCAGGGGGGATATTATTTCCAGGTCCAGGTTGTGGACGCAACCGGTGCGGCGGCAACCGCGGGTTTTCAGATAAATGTCGCCGGTGACAGCAGTTACGGTGGATGTGCTATTTTTCCCGCGGACTCCATTTTCCACCATCCTGTTGACGGGCTGCCGGTGGATAGTTCTCCGGCCGCGCCCATCTACAGCGGCTACCAATCGTCTCATCTGAGGGTGTTTTTCGGAAATGACGCCGGCCCCGACGGGATTCCGTTCATTAGGGTGCTCTTTAACCAACCACTGGTAAATGTGACTTTCAATCAATACCCGAGCGAATCGGATCCCGGTCCTTACCCAATTCCGGCCAATGCGCCCGTGGAAGGCACCGCGAACAGTACGGGGGACAGGCATGTCCTGGTTTTGCAGGAGGCGGGAAACGGTCAACCCTGTAAATTGTACGAAACCTGGGAGGCGGTCGCCAACGGAGATGGAACCTGGACGGCGGCAAACGGGGCCTACTGGGACCTTTCGAGCAACAATCTTCGCCCTCTCACCTGGACCTCCGGAGATGCCGCGGGCCTTCCCATAATGCCCTTGACAGTCAACTACGACGAGGTGGCAAACGGGACCATCGATCACCCCATCCGATTCACTGTAAACCACATGCTGTCGAACTATGTATGGCCGGCAAGACACGGCGCCGGAGTCGGGAAGTGCACCGAGTCCAACGGATCGACCTCCTACGATACCCTGATAAGTCAGGCGACGCCCCCTGTATCATGCAACATGACCGGCCCCGCCGGGGAAATCTATCGATTGAAAGCCGACGTCGATATTTCCATATGCTCCAATAGCCCCCAGGCAACCGCGGTCCTCAAGGCAATGAAAAAATACGGTATTATTCTTGCCGATAACGGTCTTACGGGCGGGCTCATCGGAACTCCGGATTCGAGATGGGACAACTCCGATCTCGCGTGTCTGACAAACTTCACCTTGAGCCAGTTCGAGCCCGTTAATGTCAGTTCCCTTCAGCTCAACCCCGATTCGGGCCAAACCCCGACCACTTCCTCCAAGCCATTGAATAGGGAGCCGGCAGGGAAATGAACGGGGAACAACAAACCCGGGGGAAAGACCGCTGAAGGTATTGAATAAATGCTTAGGTTTCGGGGCGTGATTGCCGAATGATTCTATAATGGACGTGGATTGTTCGGCCCTTTAATCGCGCCAGGGGAGCGCGAGTCCGCAGGAGGTGTTTATGGCGCAAGTGGAGAGTGATCGGGCACTTACCGAGATTTTGAGGATAGGCGCCAGGGTGAGGGAGCTTCGCGAAAAACACAATTTTACCCTGCATGACATGGCCGCCAAGACCGGCTTGAGCAAGCAGGAGCTGTCACAGATAGAGTCTTGCGAGACCAATCCGCCCGTTTCGAGTCTTCTGAAGATCGCCAAGGCACTGGATGTGGGCATGAGTTGGTTTTTCCAGGAAAAAACGGAGAGCGCGGAAATCTCCGTCACACGCCTTTCCGAAAGGGTCAAAGTCTCCAGGCGTCCCCATCACCGAAAAGGCGAGGTGGACTACATCTATGAAGCCCTGGAAACCAGGAAGAGCGATAAGCACATGGAGCCATTCCTGGTGGAATTTCCACCGCTGGATACAAGCGAAATGGTTTTCGCCAGTCACGACGGCGAGGAGTTCCTGACTCTTCTGGAGGGTCGCCTCGAGTTCCGTTCGCCAAACCGTGTGGAAGTGCTCGATCCGGGCGACAGCATCTACTTTCTGTCCAGTATCAGCCATAGCTTTCGATGTCTTGGGGACAAAAGCGCACGGGCGATCGTGGTTGTCTGGAGCAAGGCTTAGAGGAAGGGCTCATGTTGGAGATACGATTTCACGGGCGCGGGGGACAGGGTGCGGTGGTGGCCACCATTTTGCTTGCCAAGGCCTTCTTTCGCGCCGGCTACCATGTCCAGAGCTTTCCTCTTTTCGGGGTGGAGCGGCGGGGCGCGCCGGTCGAAGCCTACCTGCGGCTTGACCGGGAACAGATCCTTATCCGAACCAACTCCTATACGCCCGACCATGTGGTGGTCCTGGATTCGACGCTGCTTGAAGCAATAGACATCACCCGGGGGCTTAAACCCATGGGCTGGATTCTACTCAATTCCCAGGCGCCCCCAGCCGACGGTGCCCGGTTTTCAAACTTTCGGCTCGCTTGGGTGGACGCCACCGAAATTGCTCTGAAACACCAACTGGGGACCCGCACCCACCCAATCGTGAACACCGCCATATCGGGCGCATTCGCTCGAATTCTGGGCGCGCCTCCGATTGAGGCCGTTGCGGGGGCCATAGAGGAAGAGATACCCGAAAATATCGAAGCCAATATCCGGGCCGCTCGTGAGGCTTTTGATCGTGTGGAGGGGGTAAGGTCATGAAAAATTCCACTCCCCCCTTCGTTGCGCATTCCTTCCGCACCACCGAGGGCAACAAAACCGGCTCATGGCGATTCCTGCGTCCCCGCTACGACGAAAAGACCGCTCCTTGCGCCGCGGCCTGCCCCGCCGGTGAAGACATCGCACGCATTGAAATGCTTACCTCCCAGGGCCTTTTCAAAGAAGCCTGGGAGACGATTCTTATGGAAAACCCCCTGCCGGCGGTATGCGGACGGGTCTGTTTGCGCCCTTGCGAGTCGAGATGCAACCGGCGGGAGTTCGACGAGGCAATAGCGATCCGAGCCATTGAAAGATTTCTGGCCGACACCGCCTCCCGGGACGAGCTCAAACCATCCCTTGAGCGTTTTGCCTCCCGAAAGCAAAGAATAGCCGTCGTGGGAGCCGGCCCCTCCGGCTTGGCCGCGGCCTTTTTTCTCTCCCGCCTGGGTTACGGGTGTGATCTCTTCGAGTCGGCTCCCGAACCGGGCGGAGTCCTGCGATATGGAATCCCCTCCTATCGATTGCCCGCCGCGATCCTCGCGGCCGAGATCGAACAGGTCGCAGGCTCCGGCTTTCGTCTTTACTGCGAAAAACCGGTCACAAAGGCCCTCTTCGAGCAAATTGGAAACGATTACGATGCGGTTTTTCTTGGCTGCGGCAGGTCCAGGAGCGTAGGGCTTCTCATTGAAGGTGAAGAACCCGGTGAGGTGGAGGACGGCTTTGAGTTTCTGCGAAGGATAAATCGCGGCGAATCCCCCGCCTTTTCAAACGCTCAAGTGGCGATCATCGGGGGAGGCAATACCGCCGTGGATGCCGCGCGCACGGTTTTGCGCCTGGGGGGGAAGCCGGTTCTGATTTACAGGCGGCGTCGCGAGGACATGCCGGCCTTTGAAGAGGAAATCTCCATGGCTCTCGAAGAAGGGGTGCGATTGCTCGAGCTTTGGACTCCCCTCCGGATGGAGCGAAAAGAGGGTCGCTACCTGCTAACACTGCAGCAGATGCGGGCCTTCGATACCGCCCCGGGGCAAAAATCTCGCGTTGAGCCCGCGGAGCCCCGATCCACCATGGAACTCTCCGTTATTCATATTCTCAAGGCTGTGGGGTTGGAGGCGGCCGAAGAGTGGCAAAACCCTCCCGAGAACTCGGAAAAAATCCTTCGGCTGTCCGATTCGGTCCTGGTCCGGTCGCCCTCCATCGTCATCCACGGCGGAGATCTCGCTTCCCGGATCAGGAGCGTCTCCCACGCGGTGGCCTCGGGTAAGGAAGCCGCAATCGCCCTGGATATACTTTTTCAAAAGGGCCCCGACGAGGTCTTGCCCGGTCTGGAGTCCTGCCGGGTGGGAAACGGCCCCGCGCTTTCCCTGGAAATGTACATGCGCGGGCCCAGGTGTGCCAGAAACCCGCATGTTGTTGTTTTTGACGAAATCAACAGGGATCATTTCCAGTTCGCCGCCAGGCTTGTGCAGCCTCGACTCTTGGCGGAGGAAAGGAGCCGCGGATTCGCGGAAATCGACCTCAGGATCTCGGCCGGCCTCGCCATGAAAGAAGCTGAGCGGTGCTTTAACTGCGGTCTTTGCAACCAGTGCGACAATTGCCGGCTCTATTGCCCCGACCTCGCGGTGGTTCGCCAAACCGACTCCAGTGCAAGGAGCATCGACTACGATTATTGCAAAGGGTGCGGCATCTGCGTGGTGGAGTGTCCCCGCAACGCCATGAGCCTGGAGAAGGAATCCGCACCCCGCGCACAGCGCTGAAATTTTGTTTTCCTGATTGGGGGAGCGATGAAAAGGGTTCTCGAAGGAAGCCATTCGGTCGCCGAGGCGGTGCGGCTGGCCAAAGTGGAAGTGATCTCCGCTTATCCCATCACTCCGCAGACCCATATCGTGGAGCGGCTTTCCGATTTTTGCGCGGACGGTTCGCTTAGTGCCCGCTATTTGCGCGTGGAAAGCGAGCATTCCGCCCTGGCCGCCCTGATAGGCGCTTCGAGCGCTGGCGCTCGCTCCTTTACGGCCACCTCCTCCCAGGGGCTGGCACTCATGCACGAGTTGCTCCACTGGGCCTCGGGCGCCCGGCTGCCCATAGTGCTGGCCGAGGTCAACCGGGCGCTTGCCCCGGGCTGGAATATCTGGGCCGACCAAACCGACAGCCTCTCCCAGCGTGACACCGGTTGGATTCAGCTCTACTGCGAAACGGGCCAGGAAGTGCTCGATACCACCCTCCAGGCTTTCCGGCTGGCCGAACATGTGAGCCTGCCCGCCATGGTGGTGCTCGATGCCTTCTTTCTATCCCACACCTATGAGCCGGTGGACGTCCCGGGGCAGCGGGAGGTGGACCGGTTTTTGCCCGCCTTCAACCCAAGGTTCCGCCTCAATACCGAAACACCGTGCGCCTTCAACCAACTGGCCCCGCCCGATGTCTATATGGAGATGCGCCGCAGTATTCAGGACGCAATGGAGGAAGCCCTGGCCGGTTTTTCGCAAATGGAGGAGGAATTCAGCGGAATTTTCGGGCGAAGGTATGGCGCTGTCGAGCCCGTCGAGTGCGAGGACGCGGAAATCATCCTGGTGACTTCCGGCACGATTACCAGCACAAGCCGCCAGCTTGTAAAGGAGCTGCGGAGCCGGGGCGAAAGGGTGGGGATTCTGAAAATCAAACTCTTCAGACCTTTTCCGGCCGAAATTATTCGGCAGTGTCTTAAAAAAGCGCGAAAAGTGGCGATAATCGACCGCAATTGCTCCTTTGGAGCGGGTGGCATATTCGCCCAGGAGGTCAAGGCCGCTCTGTGCGACCTTGCGGAGCGTCCGGTCGTTTTCAGCTTCATAGCCGGGCTGGGCGGACGCGATGTGACGGTGGCCGACCTGGAAAACATTTACACGCAGGTCAGAAATCAGGAAGTCCCGCAGCGGGAGAGCATCTGGGCGGGACTTCATCCGGTGCCTGCCCCGGAGCTAAATAGGTGACCAATGCAACTGGAACTGCCTGATCGAGACTACATGTTCCCGGGACACGTGGCTTGCCCCGGCTGCGGCGCGGCCGTTGCCATGCGCTTTCTTCTGAAAGCGCTAGGAGAAAAAACCGTTATGGTGATTCCCGCCTGCTGCTGGTCCATTATCGCCGGCGCCTACCCGCAGTCGACTCTTAAGATTCCCGTCCTCCATACCGCCTTCGAGACCGGGGGCGCGGTGGCGAGCGGGGTGCGCGCGGCCCTGGACATGCGGGGCGATACCCAAACCACCGTGGTCGCCTGGGCCGGGGACGGGGGCACATTCGATATCGGATTCCAGGCCTTGAGCGGAGCCGTCGAGCGAAACGAAGATTTCATCTACGTCTGCTATGATAACGAAGCCTACATGAACACGGGCATTCAGCGCAGTTCCTCGACCCCCTACGGCGCCTGGACAACGACCACCCCGGGCCGTGACTGGAAGAAGATGCGCAAAAAAAACATCGTCGAGGCCCTGGTCGCTCACCGCATTCCCTACGCGGCCACAGCCAGCATCGCCTATCCCGAGGACCTTTTTCGAAAGGTCGCCAAGGCCAAGGCGATAAAGGGGGCCCGTTTCCTCCATATCTTCGCAAGTTGCCCGACCGGATGGCGCATCCCTTCGGAAATCTCGGTCAAAATCGCCCGCATGGCCGTTCAAACAAATATCTTCCCGCTCTACGAAGTCGAAGACGGCCTGAGATACACAATCAATTTTTTCCCGAAAGGATATCTAGTAAAAGAGTATTTCAGGCTCCAGGGGCGCTTCAAACATCTCTCGGAGCAAGATCTCGACCAGATACAGACGATGGTGGAGGAAGACTGGAAACTGCTGCGGCACAAGGCCGGAATGAGTTGAGAGGCCCTAGGCGAGCCGGACCGCCTGAACCGCACCTAAAGGACAAACGCTGATGCAGTCCCAGCACCCCATGCACATATCCTGAAATATGATCGGCTGTTCGAATCGGCCGTCGATCTGCTTCATCACTTTCCGTTTGCATGCGAGCGCCGAAGGGCAGACCCCTCTTGCGGGATTGCAGCCTGCCGGATCGCACTTTGCATAATCAACAGCCGCAAATGCTTTTTTTGCCTGATGTCCCATGATTTACCATAACCGGCGCGTCGGCCCGGGTCAAGAACCGAGCGGCTATCTGCTCGCTTGAAGCAGTGACGGGTTGGGAACGGCCATTCTCGCGCATGCTTTTGGAGGGCTTCCCTGGAGGGAATCGCTCATGATCGGTGCCGTTCTTGCATCAAGCGGCCCCGTTTTTGTCGCTGCAATCGTTGGCAGCAAAGAGAGCGCCTAAAGGGTGCGTCATCTGGTGAACCTCGAAAGTGGTGTTTATGAGACGTTCCGACCTCATTCCCCTTCCAATTGTTTCATGACGCGGCATCAAGGTCTGCTGCGCATAGCGTTTGAGGTTCGTAGATGCCCTCAGGATAACAATCCAGAGAGAAATTTCGAGTTTTCAAATCGCCATTTTGGCAAATTGAATCCCTCCGAGTCGGATCGTCTTCAACGTAGTCGTGTGGAAAAGGGGGATACGCAGGCAATATTTTTTAAACCCCGCTACCTCATCTGGGACCGGTCAAAAATTTCCATCTTGAAATTCCAGCCCTCGTACATTATCAACATTCTCGAATTGCTCCCAGGTGACCGATTGGCCGTCGATGACCAGCAGAGGCACCCTTTCGTCGCTGTCAATATCGCAGTTAATTTTCCCTCGAACAACGCCTTCATCGCAAATTTCGAGGCCGTACTCTCCCGCCCGGATGTGTTTTATCGACAAAGCCCTTCGAACCCGTTCAAAAAGTTGACTGAACAGCTCCAGCGGATCGCCTTACAAATCCCCTATAATTTGAAATTCATAACCCGAAGGGTCACCATTTTTGATTTTAAGGGCCTCAAGCGAAATTCCTGTCCCGATAACCCTTGTCCTGAAAATGAACTCATGGGAATCGCCATCAGAGTCTTTCAAGATAATTGGCTGAAAATTCGGGTGCTGGAAATCGAGTTTGTACATTTCGGAAGTCACTTGGTTGTAGCAACGGGTACAGTGCCTCCGGTATATCCCTTCACTTCCTAAATTGATTATGTCGTAACCTGGGACTAGTTCTCCGCAGACTTCACATTTTCCCTTTTTTTCTTCTTTTTCGGGGCAGATGCAGATTTTCTCGGCTTCTTGATTCTCTTTCCATTTGCGTCATCCTCGTTACCTGACCGGCCTAACCGGATCAGTGGGATACCGATCTGCCATGACAGTCACCGGCGGACGATATTCACACCGCTCTGTTCGAGAGAACCTCACCGGACAGCGGCCGATTCCGGCAGCTTTTCGGCCTCCTGCCGAGCGAACTCAAGAGTCCTCATTTGCCTCATCAGATCGCTCGCTTCCCGGTTGTCAGTGCGGCGTTCCTCAGCCCATCTCTTTCTGACATCTTCAATCTTGCTGATCAGTCCGTCTGCCTCGGGTCTTTCAAGAAAGCTCTTAAAGAAACGAACCGCTCTTCGACCAGGGCCGGACAGGTATTTGTGAATGTCCGCCCGGATATCAAGCCCTGCGTTGTTATCACGAGCTTCCTCATGGTTTCCTGGTCGATTTGTCCTAATCCCCGTCAGGATTTTGGCCGCCCGTGGAAAGTTGAGCGCCCCGTGAAGAAAGCAGACCGTGGCATCCTGCAGGCTCCCAAGCTCGTAAAGTGCAAACCCGGCCAAAAGACTCTCAGAGGCATTGATGTTTTGAAGTCTGACCGCATAATCGGCCGCTTTCCTCCACCGGTTGGTGTTGAGATAGATTGCAACCCGCCGAGAGGCCGGGGCAAATTCATCCCCGCATTCCTTCTCAAGCTGTTCGCAATAATCCAGGGCCTCGTCGAAATGGCCCGCCCTATTCAGTGCAAAAGCCAAATTCCTCATACCCCGCATGTAGGAGCGAGTTGCAAGATCGGTCCAATACCTGCTTTTTGCCATCCTCTTGGGAAAATATTTACGGCCCACTTCCATTGTTTGCCTGAAGTTTTCGATTGCCTCATCTAATTTCCCGGTTTCAAGCGAAATCAGCCCCAGGTAGTCATACCCTTCAGCGTAATCGTCAAAACAGTCGATCAGGAATCGAAAGAGAACGGCTGCCCGTTCGTACTCGCCCTTTTCATAAAAGCTCGCTACGTGCTCTTCTGTATCCGGCGGCACCTGACTTGTTTGAGTGGCGAAACGCCAATAGAAAGGATTATCGGTATTCCACTCGTTTCGCTCTTGCTTGCAAAGCTTCAGGCGCCAGCGGATCAGATCGGCGATGTAGTCGAGTTCCACCGAGTGGTCCTGGATCAGGCCGGCGGAAGAAATTAAATCCTGCGGGTCGGCAAGCATGAGCTGCTTTGCAAACGAGCAGAGGTCCTTGCGGAATCCCGATTGAAGCCGGGCCTCTTTGTACTCGTAGAGATCGGGCAGCACATGGAGATCGGCTTTGATACCTTCCATTATTTTGGGCCACCCGAATTTGATGTCAGGAAATTGGTGCTCAAGTAAGCTGCGGAAATCCAGCCCGGCGCCGCCGCTATTTTGTCCCAAAATCTGGATGGCCTCGGCTTTTGAGTAAATCGTAAAAAGAATTTCCTGGCCCACCTTGCCTGTCTGCGAGTCCCGAGTTCCCTGGACGATCAAAAGTTGCCTGCCCCGTTTTCTTACGTATGCCATTTATTCCCCCTTCCAGTCGATGAAGCTCAATCCAACTTGGAATTTCCGCCATTTTGGGGATCTGATAGCGCACCGAGATGTGTTGTGTCAAATTAATAATTAAACACAACAAAAATTTTCTGACACACGGCTCTTTCATATCGTATTTCACAAGGGCTCCATGTGTCACTTGGCGCTGAAAACGCTACCCTGTGCTTGCTATTTATAGGATGTCTTCTTCAGTAGGATACCATACCAGCAAGAGAACGCTGGGCAGCTCAGTTAGGGCCTCATTGAACTTATAAATTAAAAATCCGCGACGGCTTCAGTTCCGGCCTCACTATCCTGTCCAGGTAAGGGTGCGATGGAGTCGAGCTCGGGTAACGACTCTTCCGCTATGGCCTGCAGCTCGCCGCACATTCCCATCATGTTGAGAGTGACTCGCTGGATCTGCTGCTCTCGTTTTTTCCAAAGGCGAGCCATGCCGGCCTTTTCGGAATCGAGGTCACGCTTCATCCCCGCAAACGCTTCAACTACGACTCGCACCTTCTGAGCAAACTGGGGGCTGCACAGGTAGTGGTACAGCGCCTCCATCTTTTCGCTCTTGTTGAGGCTCATCAATTTATTTTTGTTGGCCTCAAGGAGTATGATGCGCAGCGTTTCTGCCATCGGCCGGGCGGCGCAGGTGTTGACCACCCAGATGTCATCGATCATGCAGAAGGGTTCGGTCGTCTGCCTGGGCATGACCGTGGTAACCAGAACAGCCAGTTCCGCCCCGGCTTCCTGCTGATCGTCCTTGAGTTTTTGCACCCATGCGTTCGACCAGTTCTCGGCCCTTTTAGCTTCCCAGACGATCTTGCCACAAACCTGTCCGGTCCGGGTCATGACCGTCTGCATAACATCTGCGCCTCTTGCCCCCTTGCGGACCGCTTCGACCTCGTCGAGGGGGAAAGCGGCTTTCAGATTGGTTTCGAGTTCCAGTTCCAGCACCTCGCCCTGGAGTTGCTGAGACCCCTGTTCCAACTTGCGCCGTAAATCTTCGTTGGCCTTTTGAGCATCCTCAATTTTTTTCTGATACTCGGCCTCTTTGAGTCTAAACCGGACTCCTTCGCTGGCGCGGATTTGCTCTTCGATATTCTTGCTCGCCTCATCGACCTTGCGCCGCAATTCCAATTCCATTCCGCTGCGAATTTCTTCGAGTCTTGCTTTCTCCTGGCGGAGAAGCAGTTCCTGCTCGCGGAACTCTTGTAGCTTGGTGTCCTTTTCGGTAAGTTGCGCTTTCAGTAATTTTTTCTCCAACTCAAAATCGGCAAGGGCATTGGCTTTCACTTCCTGTTGGACCGTTTCGAAACGGGACTTCATTGCGGCCAAAGATTCCCGGCTACCACTCAGCTGTTCCTTGAGGACATCGATTTGCGACGTAAAAGTTTTGGTGAGCTTTCGCTCCGCCTCCTTCTCGAGTTCCTGGCGAAGTCTATCCGAGCGCTCTTGCAGAGCCGTCTCGAACTCCTGTTCATACCGTTCGATTGTTTGCCGGGTAATCCCGTCTTCCAGTGCGAATTTGTGCTGGCAGTTCGGGCATACGATTTTTTCTTCCGATGACAGGATAATTTTTTGTGGCATGCGGGACCTCCCGATAAAGAGTAAAGTTCTATTTGCTACGGCAGTCCGTGGTTGTCGGCGACCGGGCGGCATCTTAAACGGCCACTCGGTCAACCAGGATTGTTCCTGCGGGTTACTCCGTATTGTTGCTCATCCTCCTGCGGCGCTCACTAACCGTTGCACGGCGACCGGGCGAACGACGTCCGTTTTTCCTGCCCCCCATGGCCGGAAAGCAGGACAGGTGGATCAATGAATTGTCCAACTGCAATCCCGAGCCGACAAGTTCAGGATTTTGGAGGCGAACATCCTGACCGGCGCCTGGAGAACTGTGAGTTGTGACTTCGGAATCAAGGACAGCTTCCCACCACTTTGCGGCGCCATCTCCAACTGGCTGAACGTAGTCGGGCATTGTGAGCACCTCGAAGGCGAAACTCCTTACGATTTTTTCAATGCAACGACCAAAAAGCTCCGGTGTGGAAAGAAGCTCGCACCCGAGGATACCATCCCGTGAAAGGAAGACCGCCCCGACCTGCCTCTCTGAAGGTCGGAGGGCGGAAACGAATTCCTCTATCCTGTGTGCAACCCTTTCCCGTCCGGCCCGGAAATCGGAGGTCTCAGAGTTAATGCCGAGATCGCTCAGCGATTCACCAACTTCGTTCCAGACTGCACCCTGGTCGCTTTGGAAGGTCCCGCGCTCACGGAGACTCAAAGTGACACTCTCTTTCTGAACGGCCCTCGAACGGGCGCGGAAGATCGCTTTCCCTGAGTCGAAATCATACCGGCGGTTGTCCCACCTTCCCGATTCCACACACGAAACGGGTATTTTGATGATGCTGCCAGCAAGGACGAGGATGGTCGCATTTACTATCCGGTTCTGTTTGCCGCCTACAAGCTCCTCGCCCTCGAGTATTAGGACAGGATTTCCGCCGGTATTTTCGACCGCAAGGTATGGGACCTGGCCTCCCTCGGAAACTTCGCCGACGCGGACTTCTCCTTTTTCCATCGCTTCATCGAGCATGCTGATCGCGGGCAATTCCGTCCGGTCCGGAGAGATCAACTCGACAATGCCGAGTCCGTGAACAGCTGTCGTGTCACCAAGGGTCATTCCCTCCGGCAGAAGATTTTTGATTTTCATTTTCCCTCCTTAATCAAGCTGGCGATGAGTCCTGGTTCAATTTTCCAGCATGGCTGGTTTGCCGTACGGGAGCGGCAAATATCAAGTCCCGTGCCAAAGTGGCAGCGCACATGTATCTATCTGTTATTAATGATCTTTGCTGCTGTTCACTAAACTATTGCGGCTTAACGACGCTTTGGAGTACACTCGCCGCCATAAGATCCTTTCCAAAAACAGAAACCTTTTTGTTAAGGACTGGTGCATTGAAAAAGGTGCTCGTCTGCTGGATTGGGAATACGGACTTAAAAGCCCCGACCGAAGAAGAGAAGGTCGGTCTGGGGCCGATTGGCCAGGCCGCAACACACACCGAATACGATGAAATAGCCCTTCTCACCAACTACCCGGAAGATGCGACTGGACATTATCTGGTCTGGCTTCGGGCACGAACCCGGGCAAAAATTTTAGTCTACCCAGAAAAGCTCTCCGGGCCGACTCAGTTCGGTGAGATCTACCCGGCGGCGGTAAGAGCCGTCCTCGACGTCATGGGCCGAAACGGCGAGGCGATAGAGCTTTATTTCCACCTCAGCCCCGGCACCCCTGCCATGGCTGCGGTCTGGGTCATTTTGGCAAAGACGCGGTTCCCGGCGACGCTGATCGAATCTTCTCTCCAGTATGGGGTGAAGGTGGCTTCCGTCCCATTCGATATTTCCGCCGAGTTCATCCCCGACCTTTTGGCGAAACCCGACCGCGAACTGCTCAGATACAGTCTTGCAGCCCCTCCGGAAGCCCCGGAGTTCTCGGATATTATCTGCCGAAGCGATGTTATGACTCGGCTTCTCGAAAAAGCCCGTCGGGTGGCGCCCCGCTCGGTTCCGGTCCTCATCGAAGGGGAATCGGGAACCGGCAAGGAGTTGCTCGCCCGCGCAATTCACAGGTCGAGCACGAGGAAGGACGAACCCTTCATTGCGGTAAACTGCGGGGCGATCTCGACCGAACTGGTGGAATCGGAACTCTTCGGCCATGAGAAGGGGGCGTTTACGGGGGCGGAAAAATCGCGGGCCGGCTATTTCGAAGCAGCCGGGAAAGGGACTCTATTCCTGGACGAAATCGGGGAGCTGCCGCTCCACGCACAGGTCAAGCTGCTTCGGGCCCTACAGGAAAACGAAATTACCCGGGTTGGTTCTACAAAGCCGATCAGGACGGAAGCACGGATCATCGCAGCAACGAATCGCAACCTGCTCCAGGAAGCGGCCTCCGGCCGGTTCAGGTCTGATTTGTTCTACAGGCTTGCGGTCGCCATCCTGCAGATCCCGCCGCTACGGGAGCGGTCCGGGGACCTCGGGCTGCTGGTCGACTCCCTCCTCGGCCAGGTGAACCGGGAGAGCGAAACGGAACCCGGCTATATACATAAACAACTTTCTATTTCGGCAAGGAACCTCCTGCTTTCGCACCCTTGGCCGGGCAATGTGCGCGAACTGCTCAATACCTTGCGGCGCGCCGCTATTTGGGCCAAAGATGAGATCATTGACGGAGACGATATTCGAGACGCGCTGCTTCCGGTTGCTTTCGAGTGCGATTCAGATATTCTGGACAAACCCCTGGGAAACGGCCTGGACCTGCAACAGGTCATTTCGGATGTCGCCAGGCATTACCTGATCCGCGCCATGAAGGAGGCTCACGGCAACAAGACCCGGGCGGCGGAACTCGTTGGGCTTCCAAGTTATCAGACCCTAACGAATTGGCTCTCGAAATATGGCGTGAATATCTGATGGCACGTAGATTGCCTCATAGACAATCCGGTTACAGGCATGCCGCACTCAAAATAACAAATGGAGCCCTGGATGATAACACGATATGAGATAAGCAACTTCAAAGCTTTTTCGGGGCCCGAGTCCATCTGCACATCGACTACTCCAATTTCAAGAATTCAGTAGTCGATGAACAGGGCGTAAAGCGGGCCGACATCTACCACGATGTTTGGGGAGAACTCCGGCGCATCAGCGGGAACGAGTAGACCGGGGTTGAAAAATACCCGTGGAGGCGCGCTCCTGGCTGGAGCTATACGGGCTTGAGGCAAAAAATGCCCCGTCAGCCCCCGAGTCGCCTGAACAGGGCTTCGACCTCTCCCCAGGCGGGCGTGTTTTTTACTTCTTCCCCCACATTGTCTACCAGTTCCAAGAGCGCTTCTCGAAGCGCCTTTTCGCCTTCCGACAGCACCCCATCGTAGCGTGGGTCTATCAGGTGGGCCGTGTAGGATGTCGAAATGGACGCCAGATAGTCCAGGAAAATCTCCTGCAGCCGTGCGGATTCAGACAACCCCCCCGAGCGCTCGAAGTTCACCCAGTTGACATCCTTGCGCCAGAGTTTCTGGAGAAAGGAGTTGGTGGACGGCATGAGGGTTGTCGTAAAGGGCACTTCTTCATCTTGAGGATTTTCTGTGAGATCGCCTCTTATTGCTTTGCGGACGTCATCAATGATTTTTTCGAAGTTTTCGTCCCTGAGGGAAAAACCGACGAAGAGCATGTGCCTGGTCATCAGCATGGCTTGCACTATGCCCTTGAGCGCCGCCCGTTTGTCATCATAGCGCAGATAATCGGAGCGCGTAAGCACGATGTCTTTGGGGCGCGTGACGCATCCGTGCAGTTTGAGCAGCCAACGGTTGCCGGCCAGTGTCGGGTTGTAGGGAAGAACACGGGGCGGGGTCATCCCCGCCACAGCGGAGGCTTCTTCAAAAAGCGTGTCGTAGTTGGTGGTGATTATCTCGTTGACCTGCATGGCCGCCAAAATAGCGTGGGCCAGAGCGTAATGGGTGTGAGCGCTGAATTGCTTCGCAATTTCTTGCCCTATATCCTGTTTCATTTCCACAAAAAGGTCGGAGATCAGGTGTGCCTGGTCGAGGTAATTGAGCCGTTTGAAATCTTGGCGAGTCCTCTCGCTGTCCGCTCCTTCGCAATTGAAAACACCGGCCTTTATCGCCAGCTTTTCGAGCAGACCGTCCCATGTTGGCAAACCTGCCCCCGCGCTCACCCCCGAACCTAAGAAGAGCACAAGCCCGCCCTCTTTTATGGAGTCGGCAAGACTTTTTCCAACCCCCTTCAACTCCGCACTCAGATCGGATGGCCAGGCAAAGGTCCCTGAGCCTTCCAGGCATTTGCGGGCGTGCATGGCAGCTGCATAATCGCCGCCCTTATTGGTGGTAAACGCGATATCCACATCCTCTTGGAGGCTTTCCTCATGGAGCGTTTTCACCAGGATTGGGAGCAGATCGCCAGCTCGATCCCTGGCGCCGCCCGCCCCGGTTCCGGGGAAAGGAAGAGCCAGGAGCGGCTTTGCCCTCTTTGTGATCCCGTCTTGTCGATTCCTGAGATCGCGGGCGGCTGTTCGAACAAATTCCCTGACGCCTTCGGCATGCCACTGGGGCGTCGCAAATGGCCCTCCACCCGTATGGACAAGCCACGGTCTTGGTTTGTTCCGGTCCCAGTCCTCAATCCTCAGCACTCTGGACGTGCCGTTCTCCCATGCCTCGGAGGCAGGGCCGGTCCACCCCTTTTCCAGACCCGGGACCTTGCGCCAATGCTCCATTATTTCGAAACTATAGTCAGTTGGCAGTAACCAGGCATCGCAATAGAGCCTGGTCAAATCTCCCCTGATGATGAATACATGTCCCCCCATCAACTCTTCCTTTGTTTGCAGGATCTATTTGTCGAGAAAGTAATAAATTCTCGTTTCCGCCTTTTCGTCCATCAATAAATCAATGCCTCCGGTAAGGTCGAAAATATGCCTTGAGGACCTTCCTTCCGAATCAACAATTTTTAAGTTCACGTAGCGGTCGTGCATTTTTTTAAGGGTCTTGAACGGATAGACGATGGGGTCGAACTTTCCGAGGTTCACCCCCTTGGCTCCCTCATTCAGTTTCTTTTTTACGTCCGCCATACTCTCATATTTATAGTCTTTGAAGTGCAACTCTTTGCATATTATTCTGGTTATCTTCACCATATCCACAAGTTGAAGTATTGACTTTAGGAATTTGAACAGTTGAACCCTGTTTTCTTCGCCAGCGGCGCAATAGGGGTCTCTAATCAGCAGTTCTTCAACATGGGCGCCGGCCACCGGCTCAAAGTATTTCTTCAAATCGCGTTTTTCTCCTGACTTGAGTTCCCATCGCTTGATCTCCGCGCTTTCCTTGAAGACTTCCGTCGAACACTCGTTGGAGGAAGCGACAAGCCGGGAAAGGACGCCAGCCCATTGTTTGTCTGCGATCATCCCGTAGACGGGGTTGGGAAGTATCTGTTCCAGCAGAGGAGAGGCATTGTAGTCGGAAAGCCAGATGGCGGTGCCTTCAACCGGGGCGCCGAAAAGCCGAAGAAACCCGGAGCGATCTTTCTCTGCTTCTGTAAAGTTAGACAACTCCCTGATTATCAAATTGCCATCCTCAACGTAAGAGCGTAAGTAGCCGAGCGCTCTTCGCTGAAAGGGAGGCAATTTTTTGGCATCCATTTTCAACGGCGTTTTGAGGTAAACATTTACTTTGCACCCCTTATTGAGCCGGTCCACCAGCCATGCCCTGGTCCGCTCCCCCTCCTCCGGAGTTCCACCAACAAGGCTCTGCGCGACTATATGCACCTGGCCGGTCTCATCGACCTTTTCCCCAAGCTTCTGATAACTGGGCGTTTCCCACAGTTTCGCCCCCATTGCCACCAACGGGTGATCGGCCTTTTCCCTGTCGAGCTTTTCGAGCCAGGCGAGGACGGGCTTGCGATTGAAAATGTCCCAGGCCCGCTGGTTGGAATAATCGCAAAGACAGGCGCGGCAACCTCCCGAGCAACCATTTGGACATTCAAGACGAGCAATCGCATATTCGAAAATCTTTCGGGCGGTGATCGCCTCGAAAAGGCGCAAGGCGTACCCCGCGCCCCCTGAGATCGCGTCATAAATGATCACGTCAATATAATTTGAATTCAACTTGAACGTGGACCGTATCTCGGACGCCTGAATTTCCAGAGCCTCGGATGCCGCAAATCTCAATGCCTCACTGAGAGTGCGTGAAAAGGACTCCTGGTATTTTTTCAGCCCCGCCGAGCCCGGGTCGCCTTCAGGCGGCGGTAGCGGGCGGTTGAATCTCAGGATGCAGACATCGGTGCGAAACACATGGGCAAGATCGATAGGCCAGGCGAGTTCGCGGTTGGCGCATCTCCTGTCGCCCTGAAGCTCATCGTGCGGCTGGTCGATCTTTATTGATTTGATTGATTTTGCCGGCGTCATGTAATTGCATAATCTGCAACGATGATACCCCATTCCGTGCGGCCCCCGGTTCACAATGAAGATTTCCCCCGGTGCCCCGTTTCCATCCGAAGAGTGGGCCCTCAGCATGGCTTTACTCAAAAACGGATTATCGGAAACCCGGAACTGATCGTTATTGGCAAGCGAAATGAGCCTGGCCTCATCAGCGTACTGTCTCCTGACCCTGGTCCTGGATGGGTCGTCGCCGGTTCTTTTCTTGTAGGAGGTGACAAACCCCTTCGGTTCGATAAATGATCTTTTCAAGCCCCTTCCCGCCGTGCTTCCGCAGTAGGAACACATCCAGGGGAGGTCTTCCTTGTCATGGCCCGCGTCGACGTGATGACATTCGGGGCAGGCGATGTAGTATTGTTCGGGCATGAAATCACGCGGGTAATAGGCGAGACCTTCGCTGGTCCAAATCCTGCCGTTGGCAACCACCTGGCATCCCGGGGCATACTCTCCAAGTCCCAGGGTGGCGTCCCTGGTCAAAGCGACCTCATTTCCACCAAAGCCGGCCCATCCTTTCATTTCGCGAGTCACCTCCAAACTCAGCGAATGAACGGGGAAACTGTACGTCGGAATCATCCCCAGGACTGAAAACTGATTAACCAGGAATTGCCGCATGTATTTGGTGCGCAGGTTTTCCCAGTGGACCGCTTTGGTGAGTTCATCGGCCGCCTTGAACTGTTCTTTTTTGGTTGTATAGGTCTGCCATCTTTCGTGAACCTCTCCGGAAAACCTGTCCAGATTTTCGATGAAATACGACTTCAGACCGGGGCCGCTCAAAGCGATCGCCTCTTTCAGATCATGTGGAAGAAAGTCTGCAAACCGCTCGGCTTCGAGCAACGCTTCCTGCCCGTCGGGACTTTCAAACCAGGAGTACACCCCCTCACTGAACTTTTCATGAGCATCCCGGTCAAACTCCTTACCGAACAAGTCCTCGATACCGGGCGCATTGATTGACAAATCCGTAATCCGGCCACGCATGAAATGAGACAGGAGAATCGAATTCTGGTGCCTTTGGAAAAGCTGCACATTCGCCAGATAGATTCTCGGGACCGGGGCAGGCTGCCCCAGGTATGTTTTGAAGTCCCGGAATACGGATTGGTCATACTGGGTGTTGCGGGCGATTGTGACGCAAAATGGGGCGGCTTGAGCCCTTCGGCCCGCCCGTCCTGTCCTTTGTTGATAATTGCTGATCCCGGGAGGGATGTTCAAACAGCAAACAGCCTCCAGTTCCCCCAGGTCCACCCCCAGCTCCATCGTCGTTGTGCAGCTAAGAAGATTGATTTTCTTTTCACCGAACTCCTGTTCGATATTTTGCCTGAGTTCCGCGGACAGGGCCGCGGTGTGCTCCTTTGCACGGGTTGTGGACGCCTTGCCTTCCGTAAAGCTGTAGATATAGTGATTCAGTTGATGGAACGATTCTCTCTCCTTTTCCCCCAGAAGTTTGACTTTTCCTCCACATCCAAAGGCGGTGCACAAATTGTTGATCGTATCAAACTGAAGAAGACCGCAGGTCTCACATGCCGAAAGTTTATAATCCGCCCCCGGACCAAACCGCAGTAGACTTGAATCCAGGCCGAAACCCGGACTCAGATGGACAAGAATTTTGCAGTCCCTCATTATATCCCAAACCCTGGAGAGAAATTCTCTGGCTTGCTCCCAGCTCCATCCGAGCTGACCGACCAGGTAAGATGTCCTTCTGTTATGCTGATTGCGCCCCTCGGGAGGAAGCCAGGCATGGCTGACCTTGTCGTTTAGCCGGTATTTTTCAAATGCCCGGTGCTTCCCATACGTCTCCCCCCAGATAAACGGGTCGTTCATGTCTATATCGCCGGGTTTGGAGATGGCCTTTTCCCTTCTTACTGTTTCAAGAAGTATGTTCATAAAGGCCTCTTCCCGGCCGTGATATTCACCGGGGAGAATTTCCCTCAATTTGCCGATCAGATTTTTGGTCTTTCCGTGATCGCAGAAGACTCTGACCAGCCCGAGGGCCTCAAGGGAATTGCGACGGCCACCCGGGGTGCAAAATTCGGCGGTGATCATTCCCAGGATCTGGTCACGTTTCCGAGCAGTGCTGTTAATCATCTCTCCCCTGGAATCCAGGACCACCGGGGCTCCCAGTCTGGCCATGTATTTGAAAGCGATGTGAGTCAGGTCTTCCAGGGTTAGGGGCTCCTTATGAGCTTTGATCACCTGATAGATGGCGGTCCGAAGGGCCAGATCACCGCTGGTACGTTCGAAATAGGGAGCGAAGAAAGCGGCGTCCTGACGACTGTCGGCAAAGCTCAGAAGGCTTCGCCCCTGCATAGGACGAAGCTCATAGTGGTCTTCATGACCGGGCAGAGCTTCCAGCACCTTTTGGACAACCACGGCCCCGAGCGCCTCGTCACCGGGATGCATTCTGGTGACCACCTCGGGCTGAGCGCCGGTGGCCCGGGTCCCGCAGGCATTGCATTTGGGGACGTAGGCATTTCTTTCAATTTCGTCCTGTTTGGTTTCCACCTGGTGGAGACATACACTGTTCTCCAACCGGGAGCCCGAAATCTGCCCTGTGGCGGTGTCAACATAATCGCATACCGCTTTCCGGGCTTCCTTATCCTCCAACTCATCCTGTTCGTCTCTGATTTCGAATTTAGGTGGTTTTCCCAAAAAGTATACCCGGCGGGTGATTCGCTCCCCCGGGCCGGTTTCACCGATCAGCTTCAAGGAATTGTGCAATTTCACGCCGTCCGAATAGCCTTCAATGTAAGGTTGCCCGCATCTCCTGCACACAAGGAGCGGGTAATATAAGCCGTCCTCGGGGCTGGCATGGCTCTTCGAGGCCTGTATGCCCTTCCATCCTTCAGAGTTTGTGGCGTCCAGGCTGACGCAGACTCCCTCAATTCCGTTTACCGCTATGTGGTGGCGGGTCGGAAGAAGGGGGAAAGACTCCTCGGAGATTCTGGCCCACATGCCCAGGTGCATCAAGGCGGCGAGAGCGTCCGGGGCGGCGGAATCTTCACCGGGGAAGCCGGCGAACACGACCCGGGCGAGATGGCTGAAATCGAGAATGTTGCCGTTATCCAGCGCCTCGGCTGTTTTGCGAACTTCAAGATTCGTGTGGAAAGCTTCTTCAAAAGCCCTGGGCAAACTCAGCCCTTCGTCCAGCACGGGAAGGGCGAAGGCCATCTGCGAATCGGTGAGCCTCTCATTCCAGTCCGCGGCCCCGGGGGCTTCGAGTTTACTCAAATCGTCCAGAATTTTCCCCGCTTCAACCCATTGCTCGGGGTTAAGGCTAAAACCCTGATTTGTTTCTTTTCGGAGCCGGTGATGAGGCTCCCGATTCCCCCTTATCACCTCATGGACTTCTTCTCCGAAAAGTTCGGTTCCAAACTTCAGCAACTGCTCGTCCGATCCAGGATCAGCCGCCAAGCTGGCGCTAGTTCCGAAAACCTGCAGTTTTCTATCGAGCCGCAGTCTGTTTTTGAGCTTTCGAATCAAAAAAGCGACCTCGGTGGCCTGGGCGCCCGCGTAGGTGTGTATTTCGTCAAGCACGATGAAGCGGAGGGCATCGTGTCTGAAAAGAGGCTCGTTTCGGGGCAGGAGCAGGAGGTGCTCCAGCATCGCGTAGTTGGTGATCAGTATTTTGGGAGGGTTTTCAAGCATATGTTCGCGCGTGAGCAGCCAGTTGGCCGGAATGGCGTCCCCCATTATCTCCATCAATTTCGGATTATCCTTGAGCCTTTGCTCTTCTTCCTCTCTCGGGGTTTTTGCCCTTATCTGCGATGTGAAGCGTCCGAAGGTAATCCCGTAACCGGCCAGCTGTCGTCCGAAAAGCGGGGCGATTCTATAGAAGAGCTGGTCATTTGCGAGAGCGTTCATGGGATAGATGAGAAGGGCCCTGACCCCCGGTGCCTTGGGGTTGGGATCGGCAAGCAGATGATGCGCAATGGGGAGAAGAAACGTTTCTGTCTTGCCGCTGCCGGTTCCTGTGGCCACAATAAGGCTTTTGTCATCCCTGCATGCTGAGACCAACGCCTTCTGTTGATGCAGATGCAGGGGACGGTCGAGAATATGTTCCGGAAGCGAGAGAAGGCCCTTGTGCAAGACCCCTTGTTTCTCAATGAGGTCTCTTAGCCTCGCGCCTTTTTCAAAATCGGGCAGACCTTCCACGTAGGGGCCGATTACGAGCTTTTGCTCTTTCACTATTTCCAGAAAGCGCTCCCTCAGGAGTGGATAGCGGCGGCTTACCGGCAAAGTGGTCGGTATGTAGCGCCGAAGTGTGTTTTCGAGATTTTTGGCCAGTTTTATGGGATTACTCTCGGACACTTCTTCCCCTCTTCTTTTTCATCGGTGACAAAAATCAATTCTGAAAGCATGAGGTAGAAAGCAAACAACTCTTCTCCGACATAGAGCAGGTAGGAGAGGATGCCTCTCAGATCTCTTTCTCTGTCGGCAGGTTCGGAAAACTCCATTTTTTCTCTTATTTCATAGAGAAATCGTTTCAGAATACCTGGATGGCGCGCCTCAAAGCGGCATACCCCGGCGAAAAGCGCTAAGAACCTCACGATTGCCTGGAGGTCTTCCGCTTGCTGTTGGTCGGATTCCGAAAGCAGGCGACCGAGTCCGTTTTCTGTTTCAAAGAGTCCGAGGTCGGTTACCGTACAGCCATTTTCCGGAACGTGCCGCCGGGATAATCCGGCGAAAGAGAACGTCTTTACTTTCCTCAAAAGGGTCAAAGCCTTCCCATGTCTGCCCAGGTTTTCGCCAAACGTACGGGTATAAGTGAATTTCAACCTGGTAATGCAATATCTGTAATGCATGGGGCCAAGATAGTCTCCCAACCCTGGCTGCCAGTTATCGTCATTCAGAGCGGACCACCTTTCGGGAAGGTCCCTCATTCTCATGGCCTCAAGGTACCTTGTAAAGTCAAAGCCTCTTGGCGATTCTCCTCCGATAATTCCAGCAGGATTGGCGAAACCTCCCAGAACGGCATCATCGACTATTCCCGCCGAGAAAACACGGACCGGGTCGTTAAACTTACCGCAATGCCGCAAACACTCAACGATAAGGCTATCAGATCGTTTGCGGACGCGGTAGTACTTGGGTCCCGGATAACAAAAGAGTTCCGGGAAGGTGGCCCCCAAACTGTGACCGGGTATCCATGACGAAGTTGCAAGCTGAGACGAGCGTTCTCCAAGAAGTGAAAGGAAGTATTCAACAGAACTGATGTTCCGGAGTTTATTGAACATTATGTTCCACAGGCGAAAAAGAAAAATGACTAGATTCGAGCATTCGGATGAGTAGCGATTGAGCAAACGCTTATGTATTCCTGCCAGCAGAGCTTCCGCCGCAGGAAGTTGGAGTTCTTCGGCAAGCAGGCAGATATCGGCAAATGCACCCGTTCTTCCCAACCCGGATAGCAGGACGTAGCCTGCATAGCTGTTCCCGTCACTGTCGGCAAGCGCCCCCCAGCGGCCGGCAATCCGGGCGGCGATTTCAAACAGCCAGAAGCCCGGGGGCAATTCGTTCAGATGGCAGTAGACCCCGTAGGCGGCCTCGCCGCTTGAGATAACGGTAATACGACCGCCGAGGGCAAATGTTCCTGACATTCGTGCCTCGCCTTTCTCCAGACGAAGCTCCATACAGGATTTCCGTCCTGTCAGTATATCCTCTATGGAGATGTTGAGCGCCCCGGCAGGACCTTTGAGCCTCAGGTGGATTTCGTAGTCATTTCCATGTGATGATTCCCTGAATCCGAACACGGTGTGAGGAGCAACAAGTTCGACCAGCGGAATCGGCTCAATTTCCCCCTCGTATCTTAGATTGAGAGTACGGCCACCGGGTCCGGCATATTCAAGCAGGGATGAGAGGGGCAATCTCTTGCATCCAACGCTTGAGAAATCCACCCTGGTTTTGAATGTTGCCAGCTCTAGAACCGCCGGCCTGGTGCAGTAGATTTTCAGCACGCTTCGACTGGAAGGACTTACCGGAAGTGTAGAGCCGATTTTTATGACATTTTCCGTGAAATCTTCCCCACGCTCCTCTACACTCAGAAATATTCCCGGCACTGACCAGGTGAATGAGTGCCGCCTCGCACAGTCCTCGAAAACCATCCTGAAAAACCGGTGAGTGTCATCAAGATATGCGATCAGTCCCTGTTCGGGACTTTTTCGAAGGTTTTCGGAAAGCAACTCGGAAAGATTTACAGGGAAATCTGTGCAATGAAATCTGCTGTCGGTGAGATGGTCGAGACCGTTCCAGAACACAATCGAACTCCGCGCAATGGCCCTCACACTTCCCCGCCTTCTAAGTTCCGCCAGAATTCGCGCGACTCCGGGTTTCCACCGTTTCCCCAAAATTTCGAGGTCCACAAAGGACTTGCCGTTCTCATCCACCCTGAGGGGCATCGTTTCGTAGTCCCCAAGACATCCTGGTTTAAAAACTATCTCGTAGTCCGTCCCTTTCATCTCCAGCCACTCTCTGGGGAAGGCGGCCCCCAGCTTGAGCCCTTTTGACGGATACAGCTCGGTTCCTCTAAGTCCTTTCAGCGGTTCTCCCAGCCAGGAAAGAGAGGGGGTGCAGGGTTGATTTGTTCTCCTTCACAGACTGAGAACACCGCACGAATTTTTCGTCATCCGCAAGTAGTCGAAAACCAGGCGGCCATTGCGTGTGAGTTGGCGCATTTTTTGTGCAACGCTCGGCACCC
>JAJYDE010000006.1 GCA_021777755.1 Deltaproteobacteria bacterium | reverse complement strand
CGACATCCATGCCGACTCCCCGCCCGGATACCTCTGTCACTTTGTCTTTTGTCGAAAACCCGGGGTGAAAGATCAGGTCGTATATCGCCTTGTCATCGAGAGGATCGGAGTCGCTTATAATGCCTCGCTCCAGCGCCTTTTCCCGAATCTTTCCCGCGTCGAGCCCCCGGCCGTCGTCCTCGACGTCGATAACGATGCTGCCGCCCTTTTGTTCGGCCGAAATCGTTATCGTCCCCAACGGGTCCTTGCCCGCCGCAGCCCGCTCCGCCGGCGTCTCGACCCCGTGGTCCACCGAATTTCTGATCATATGTACAAGGGGTTCATAGATCTCTTCGACCATGTTGCGGTCGATCTCGGTATCCTCCCCTTTCATTACCAGTTGGGTTTCCTTGTACGATTTTTTCGAAACGTCCCGAACCAGCCGAATCATTTTCTGGAAAGTGTTTTTGATCGGGACCATGCGCATCGACATGCTGATTCGCTGTATCTCGGCCGTGATCCTGTTGAGCTGCCCGCAGTCCTTCTGAAGTTTTTGATCCTTTATCGTCTGGATATCCGGGTTTTGAAGTACCATCGACTGTGCGATAACCAGTTCCCCCACCATATCCACCAGGTTGTCCAGCTTGCGCGTATCGATTCTAACGGACTGAGCGGTCTCGATGTTATGGCGTTGTTCGCGCAAAGCCTTCGAGACTTCCCGGGGGCTGGCCACCCCCTCGTCGATCGCCGCCTCCCCGAATTTTGTCCCCTCCGATTTGCTCTTCTTGGCAATGTCGGAAACCCTGCGATCCTCGATCACCCCTTGTTCGACAAGAATCTTTCCGACCTGCCTTCTCATCGGCACGCCGGCTTCCACCGCCGGGTCGCCGCCAAAGGCCTTGACCTTCAGCAAAAACCCCTTGACCGCCGGGGAGGTCTCCCTGCGACCGCCCTGTCCCTGTTGCAGCTCTTCGAGCAATCCTTTCAAAATATCGGTGGCCACCAGGACGATGTCGATCATCGAATCGTTTACCGACAAGGCCCCCGATCTGGCCGAATCCAGAAGGTTCTCGACTTCGTGGCTCAGCTCATGAATTTCCAATAGATTCAAAAATCCGGCAACTCCCTTTATACTGTGAAAGGGCCGGAATACGGCGTTTATGGCCTCCCTGTCCCCAGGGTTGGTTTCAAGCCCGAGCATGTTCATCTCGATTGCGCCTAGATGCTCCTTGGCTTCATCTATAAAATCCTTTAAAAGCTCGGGGTCCTGCATTTCGGGGGCTTCGCCCCCCCCCCGCCCCGCGGGAATTTCCTCCGAAAAGGAGTGCGCTTCGCTCAGCCCCGTATCCGCGGCCGCATCATCGGCGGCCATGGCGAAAAAATCATCCTCGGGCTCCTCAAAGGCACTTGCAGTCGCCGCGCCCGACTCGATCTCCCCGGGCTCGCCCCCTGCCGCCGCCTCTCCCGAAATCTTTTCGAGCGAACCGACCAGCTTTTGGACCATCAGCCAGTCCCTGTCGACATCGGAGGATTCCTCCAAAACAATGTCTTTCAATATCAGCTTTATTTTTTCAACGGGTGCGCGCAGCGGCCCCGCCGATCCGTTGCACCCCTGGAGTTCGTCGAGAATGTTCAAACATTCCCCTATCCCCCCAAGATCCTCGGGACCGTCAATGACGCCGTTGACTAGGCGATCGAGTAAATTTTCCATCAATATCCCCGGTTGGACAATTTCACACCGATTGAATTGCCGGATTGGTCTCCGAGAGCTAGCGAGGGATGATTTTCGCCAGTTTCTCCTCAAGGGTCGCAGCCGTGAATGGTTTTACGATATAATTGCTCACCTTCGCCTTGACCGCTTCGACAATGTTTTCTTTCTGGGCTTCGGCGGTGACCATCAGAAACGGCAGGTCCTTGAACTTATCGGTGGCGCGGACCTCCTTGAGCAACTCCAGCCCGGTCATTCTCGGCATATTCCAGTCCGAGACCACCAGGTCTATCTTTGTTGTCTTCAGCACCTCGAGGGCCGCCAGTCCATCCTCGGCTTCTATTATGTTTTCAAAATCCAGATCGCGCAAAATCTTGCGTACAATGCGCCGCATGGTGACAAAATCGTCGACTATGAGCACTGTCAGGTCCTTGTAAGCCATTGATGATCGTACCTCCCTTACCTCCTTGGCTGCGTCCGGGCGCAGTCAGGATCTCCTTTCTCCGAATTCAAAAAATTCATCAAAGTGCGGGGAATGTCGTGCAAGGGCACCACCTTGTCCACTCCCCCCAGACGAATAGCCTCCCTGGGCATACCGAATACGACACAACTCGCCTCATCCTGGGCCACGGTAAAAGCCCCCGCCTTTTTCATCTCCAGCATTCCCGCCGCTCCGTCCTTGCCCATGCCGGTCAGGATCACCCCAAGAGCATTGCCCCCCGCAAAACGGGCCACGGAATTGAAAAGAACGTCCACCGAGGGACGCTGGTGGAAAATGAGCGGGCCGGTTCCCACCTCGACAGAGTAGGAACCCCCGACACGCTTTAGTACCATATGAAAGTTACCGGGGGCAATCAGCGCCGTACCGGGAACCACCGAATCACCGTCTTTGGCCTCCCGGATTTCCATAGCACATAATTCGTTCAACCTGTTGGCAAAAGTGGTGGTAAAACGGGGAGGCATGTGTTGGACGATGACCATTCCGGGTGTGTTCGCAGGCATTTGCATCAGGACCGATTTCAGCGCCTCCGTTCCCCCCGTCGATGCCCCCATGGCGATAACCTTGTGAGTCGAGCGCTTGAGGGCCGCCACCGGGACTTCCGCCACGGAAGACTCGTGCACACCGGCCCTGGCCGATACGCTCACGCAGGCCGCCGCACGGATCTTTTCCACAAGCTGTATGCTCATATCCCCTACCGAATAGGCCCCCCCGGGCTTTGCCAAAACATCGACCGCTCCGTATTCCATCGCCTCAAGGGCCATCTCGCTGTTGGCCGCGGTGAGCGAACTCACGATGATTGTCGCCACCGGATGGTACTTCATCAGCTTTCGAAGAAAACTGAGCCCGTCCATCCGCGGCATTTCGATATCCAGGGTGATCACGTCGGGTTTTAACTGTACCACCTTGTCCCTTGCCGCATAAGGGTCCGGCGCCGAGCCCACGACCACGATGTCGGCGTGTTTTGACAGCTCCTGTGCGAAAATCTTTCTCACAATGGCCGAGTCATCAACGATGAGTACTTTTATCTGTTTCATCTCTTCCGCCCGAACTGTTACTGTTCAACCCCTCAGCCATGGCGCCTTCTACGCGGCCTCAGATCTCTATTTCAGCTTCCCTTCCCACCTTCAGGCGAACCTCTCCCGTATCCATCAGCAGCCGCACGGTGCGGTTGACCTCTCCCCCCACATGTTCGGCGGCCACAATCACGTTGTTCCTGGACAAAACCTTGCGCATCGCAACGCAGTTTCTTTTCCCTATATTGAAAACACCGTTTGGATCAAGCGTTTGAGCCCCTCCCACAGCTTTGACCACGATGTTTTCTTTCCGAGCCCCCATCCGGTAGCTGCTCTTGAAAAGATGAGCGATTCCCGTATCGGCGAACATGCAGGGGTTCTTCCTGGCCTTTTCCGGATCCAAGGTCGCCTCGGGCAGCATATAATGAAGCATCCCGCCCACCGAGGCCACCGGGTCGTAAATGATCACCGCGATGCAGGACCCCAGTGAATAGGTTATCAAACATTCTTCCGCCGAATTGCTGACGGCCATATCCGCCACCCCGATCACCCTTTTTATCCGAGCCTTTCTCCCGCCGAATGTCCCCGGATTTTTCATCAATGCTCCACCCATTCGATCCTAATAACGGTATATGGCCGGCTGAACATAAGAGAGCTTATGGGCCAATCCTGTGAGACTCTCGGAGTGCCCCACACAAAAATATCCCCCGGGGCCAAGAAAACCGGCCATTTTATTCACCAGTTCCTCCTGGGTTTTTTTATCGAAATAGATCATCACGTTGCGGCAGAATATGAAGTCGAACGGCCCCTTGAACGGGTAGGGGTCTTTGAGGTTCAGCCGGTAAAAGGTGATGAGCCGCTTGACGTGAGGCGCGACCTGGAATTCAGGGTTGCCCTCCGTGCCGCCCACCTTCAGAAAGTGGGCCTGTCGGAGCGCCGGGGGAACTTTTTTCACCTTCTCCTGCGAATAAACCCCCCGGTTGGCCGTCTCCAGCACCCGTGTCGATATGTCGGTCGCAAGGATCTTGAAATCCCACTTTACGTTGTCGGGCAATCCGGCCAGCACGCACATCGCAAGGCTGTAGGGTTCTTCGCCCGTCGAACAGCCCGCGCTCCAGATCCTTATCCTGGTGTCCCTTTCCTTTCGCTTTTCCTCGATCAACTCGGGCAGACCCACCCTGTTCATGAATTCAAAATGCTGAACCTCCCGAAAAAAATAGGTCAGGTTGGTTGAGATGGAATCCAGAAAATTCAGAAATTCCCCTGGATTGGCACCCGAGGTAATGATATGGAAATATTCCTTGTAGGAAGCGATGCCGGTGATCCGGAGCCGCTTGTTCAACCTGGCCTGTAAAAGCGCTTTTTTACCTTCATGAAGGTTTATCCCGCACTGTTCATAAACAAGCCGGCTATACTGCTGAAACAGGCTGTTCGGCATATCGCTTTCCATCCAACCGCCTTTCGGATCTCCTTGGCACCCTCATCGCCGGGCCTTCTTACTTCAGGCCGCCTTGTCGATCGAACCTATCCCGCAGTTGCCCAGCACCCGGGTGATGTCAAGCAAAATCTTCACCGATCCGCCCGTTTTGGCCATACCCAGAATGCATTCGGCGCTCAAACTGGTCCCGAAACTCGGCGCGTCTTCAATATCGGCGGCTTTGATGTTTAGCACCTCGGACACCGAATCCACAACCACGCCTATGTGAAGCTTGGCCTCCGAATTCTCGATTTCCACCACCACGATGCAGGTGCGCTCCGTATACGGGCTCTCCTTCATTGCGAACCTCAGCCGCAGATCGATTACCGGTATCACCTTCCCCCGCAGATTGATGACCCCCTTGATGAATTCGGGGGCTTGCGGCACCGGCGTAACCCGCATCATACCGATTATTTCCTTAACTTTCAAAATCCCGATTCCGTATTCCTCCTCCCCCAGTGAAAAGGTAAGGTATTTTCCTTCGCGCTCCGCTCCCGAATCATCCAAATGATTTGCCTCACCGGGCTTGTCTTTCATCACTAATCCTCCCCTGCCATTCTTTGACCAATTAACCGCCATTTCCCATACATCGGCAAAAAAGAATTATTTCTTCAACCCAACTGCTCAAAAGAGGTTCAAAAAAGGAGACGTCTTGACTTTCACCATTCATTCACCTATCATTTCAACCAAACGCTCCGAAAGGTCCAAGATGTCCAGAAATATCGTTCACATGCAGATCCCCGATTTTTATGCGGCCCTCGAAGAACTCAGGCGGCCCGAATTGAAACGGCTCCCGCTTGTCCTGGCCCGGGCCGGCGAACGCTCGGTCGTCCAGGGCGTAAACGCCCCGGCGCGGAAGGAAGGCCTCAGGGAGGGCATGGCGCTTGGTCGGGCGCGCCGTATGTGCCGCCGGCTTCATACAGTGGAGGCCGATTTTTATCATTACCGGGAAAAGCAGTTGGAGATGGCCCGTTGCTTCGGGGGCTGTTCGCCGCTTGTCGAAAGCAGCGGCCAGGGAAGCTGCTTTATAGATATTACCGGGACCCGCGGGCTTTTTGGCCCCGGCCCCGACCTGGCCTGCCGGATGGAAAGGGAACTTGCGGAAAAAATGGGGCTTCGGGCCAGGATCGGACTTGCCGCAAACAAGCTGGTAAGCCAGGTGGCCGCCCATTGCATGGAACCGGGAAAGCTGGGTTGCATTTTCCCGGGCAGCGAGGAATCGTTTCTTTGGCCTCTTCCCGTGGAGTTTCTTCCGGGCGTGGGCGGGGTTACGGCGGCAAAGCTCGCCGGCTTCAATATTTTGCGGACAGGCCAACTGGCATGCTTTCCGCTGGAGGTTCTGGGAGCGGTTTTCGGCAAAAACGCCGAGCGTCTTCTTAAAATTGCCAGGGGCGTGGACACCTCGCCCGTCTTTGCGGCCCGGGAGCTGCCGAAGGTATCGGTTGCCAAAATCCTGGAAAGAGATGAAATCGATCCGGGGCGCCTTGAATCGGCCTTATTCGAGCAGGTTGAGGAGGCGGGCTGGGACCTTCGCCGGCATAATCGCCGCCCCGGCAGCTTACGGCTCGAAATCCGCTATGCCGATGGCATGTCGGTTGAAACCAAAAAGAGGCTTCCTTCGTGGTCCATCCAGGCCGACCGGGCTCTTTTCCAATCCGTTCTGCCCGCCTTCTACAAGCTTTTACGCAGGCGCGTGGCGGTGCGCAGGCTGGTGATCGAGTTCTCGGATCTGGCAATGCCCTCCGCCCAGCTTCCGCTCTTTACCTGGAAAGACGCCAAAGGTTCAAAAGAGCGCGACCTCCAGAAAGCCCTGGATTCGATGCGCATGAAGTTCGGGAAAAAAATTATTTCCTGGGCCGGGAGAGCTTGAAATGGCCCCCGATTTTGTCCACCTCCATGTTCATTCCTTCTATTCGATGATGCACGGGGTAAATTCGCCGGAGGCGCTTTGCCGGGCGGCGAAAAAGGCGGGCTTTTCCCACCTCGCGCTGACGGATTCAAACGGGTTTTACGGCCTGGTTAATTTTATCGAGGCGGCCGCGGCCGCCGGGATCGAACCGATAGTCGGGGCGCAGGTTAAAACCGAGGAAACATCGGCGGTGATTCTGGCCCGTACCCCTCTCGGGTATGAAATCCTCTCGGAAATCATTACCCGGCGTCATACTGAAAAGGACTTTTCGCTACCGCGAAGCCTTCCGGAAAAAACCGGCGATCTCGTGATCCTGAGTAGTGACCCCGACCTTCTGAACGCGTTACGCAATCGTGTGGAATGTTTTTTTGAAATCACTCCCGGCCCGGCGGACCGGAAACATCTCCAAATCGCCGCCCGGATCGGCGTGGCGCCGGTTGCCACCAACGGGGTGCATTTCATTGAAAAGGACGACTACCCACTCCACAGGCTCCTGCGGGCCATAGCTCTAAACAAGACCCTGGGTTCTCTGGGGCCGGAAGATACCGCCTCGGCCGACCGGTGGCTCAAATCGGCCCGCGAGATGTCGGCAAGGTTTCCAAGCTGCCCGGAAGCGCTTGCCAACACGCTAAAGATTGCCCAAACGTGCGCTACTCCCCCCAACCGGTTTCACACCGTTTTCCCCGCTTATCTCGACACCCCCGAAGACCATCTGGCCCTCCTTGTCTCCGAGTGCCGAAGAGGCATCGGGCCGCGCTACGGCGACACCAACCCGAAGGTCGAAAAGCGACTGGCCGAAGAACTGGAACTTATCAGCTCGAAAGGATTCGTGGATTATTTTCTGATCGTTGCCGATATCGTTCGCAGGCGCGCCATCCACTGCGGCCGGGGCAGCGGCGCGGCAAGCCTGGTGAGCTATCTTCTGGGCATAACCCATGTCGATCCCGTTCGGCACAACCTCCTGTTCGGCCGGTTTCTAAATCCGGAAAGAAAGGACCTGCCCGATATAGACGTGGATTTCCCCTGGGATGAGCGCCCGGAACTCTTCAAGGAAATAGCGGCTCACTACGGCGGCGGCAGGCTTGCTTTCATCAGCAATCACACCGGCTTTGCGGCCAGGGCTTCGGTGCGCGAAGTGGCCAAGGTCTACGGGATGCCGGCCTCAGAAATAAAGGAGGTGATCCGCAAGATGCGTTACCGAAGTTCCAGCTACCCGCTACCCGCTCCACGCTCCCAGTTTCCCCCGCCCTGGCCGGAAATCATCGGGCTTGCCGCCCGGCTTCAATCGACACCGCGAAACATCTCCACCCATTGCGGCGGCGTGGTGATCGTTCCCGACCGGGTGTCGAGATACGTTCCGGTGCAGATAAGCGCCGGGGGAATGCGAATCATTCAGTGGGAAAAGGACCAGGCGGAAAAAGCCGGCCTGGTTAAAATCGACCTTCTGGGCAACCGGTCTTTGGCCGTGATCCGCGACACCATCGAGGCGGTTCGTAAAAACACGGGCGAGGCGATCGATTACGCAGCCTTCAACCCGGTCGACGACCCCCGAACCAGGGAAATCATCCGCGGGGGAAACACCATGGGCGTCTTCTACCTGGAATCCCCCGCCATGAGGCTTTTGCAGGCCAAAGCCGCAAAAGGCGATTTCGACCATGCGGTGATCCATTCCTCGATCATACGCCCGGCGGCCAACCGCTACATTCGCCAATACCTGGCCCGGCTTCACGGAGAACCCTGGGAACCGCTCCATCCGAGGCTGGAAGAGATCCTTGCCCAAAGCTACGGGATCCTGGTCTACCAGGAGGATGTCGTGCAGTGCGCCATGGCGCTGGCCGGTTTTTCCTGGGGCGAGGCGGACAGCCTGAGAAAGGTGATAAGCAAAAAGAGCCGGGAACAACTTTCGGACTTCAGGGCGCGCTTTGAAAGGGGATGCGGGGCGAATGGCGTTTCGTCCGAAGTGGCGGGAAAGGTCTGGGACATGTTCACCTCATTTGCCGGCTATTCCTTCTGTAAACCCCACTCGGCTTCCTATGCGCTTGTGAGCTACAAGTCCGCCTATCTTAAAGCGCACCATCCGGCCGAATTCATGGCCGCGGTCATCTCCAACGGAGGCGGCTATTACAGCGCCCTTGCCTATATTTCGGAAAGCCGCCGTATGGGTCTAGATGTCCGGGGGCCCGACATAAACGAAAGCGACCTGCCCCATACCGGCTGCGGCAAGACGATCCGAACCGGTTTCCAGCAGCTTCAGGGAATGAGGAAAACCGCCCGGGAGGCCATTATCGCGGAAAGAAACCGGGGCGGGCGCTTTTCATCCATCGAAAATCTTTTGCAAAGACTCCGGGGCCGTTTAATGCTTTCCGATGCGACCATACTCGCCAAAAGCGGCGCCCTCGACTCGATCGCCAAAAGATTGAATCCACCTCAAATCCTCTGGCTGATCGAGGCATGGTTTAACAGGTGCGGCGCCCCGCCCGTTTCTCAAACCTCTCTTTTCGGTCCCCGGCCCCTTAAAATCCCCGATCTTCCGGATTTTCCGCCCGGAACAAGACCGCTCAGGGAATGCGAAACCCTGGGATTTCCCCTCTCGGTTCACCCCTTAAGACTTGCGGGGCACTGTTTCCCGGGGCTGCAAACCGTTGCGGCATCCGATATGGCACGGTACTTCGGGAAAAAAATTCGCATGAAAGGATGGCCGGTGACCAGAAAGGAAGTCCTGACAAAGCAGGGCGAGGAAATGGAGTTTTTCACCTTCGAAGATGAAACCGCAATTTTCGAAACGGTCTTTTTCCCGAAACAATTCAGCCGTTTTTGCCTCGACCTCGATATGAACCATGCATACCTGCTCCATGGCCTGGTGGAAAGCGAATTCGGCGTGGCTTCGCTAAGCGTGGTTCATGCCCTCAAGGCGCCGGCGGGGATCGGGCTCAAGGCCTGAAAAGGCTTTCAATCCTTCCGCCCCGTTGCTATTCTAGCCCCGTCCGGTTGTGGAAATCGGAACGAAAAATCCATCTGTCCCGGAGTGCTTCCGATATGTCGGGTAATCTCGTTTTCTATGCGGGTCCCAAAGCGATGGAGGTCATCGGCCGCGAAGGGCTCGACCCATCGATGATCAAAGCCGTCCTCGGATCGGCCGGCGGCCCCAAGTGGCTGGTTCTCTACGGCCTGGACCGCGCCATTTTCTCCACTTGGTTCAAGGACAGGCGGGAACCGCTTTTTCTTCTGGGTTCTTCGATCGGCTCGTGGCGATTCGCCTCGGTTTGCCAGAGCAACTCCGCCGAGGCCCTGGACCGGTTTCTCGCCGCCTACTTGGCCCAGAGCTACTCGCCCCGCCCGGACAGGGAGGAAATCACGCGGGAGTGCGCGAAAATACGTGACGCGCTCCTTGGCGAAAACGGCATCGACGAAATCTTGCACCATCCATTCCTGCGGCTGGTCATCTTGACAACTCGCTGCAAATGGCCGCTCGCAAGCGACAACAAGATGCTGCTGAGCCTCGGACTGCTCGACGCCGTTCTCTATAACGCCCTAAACCGGAGCGCCCTGAAGTTTTTACTCGAAAGAGTGCTTTTCTGCGACTCCGAAAATCCCCCGCCCATGGGGGAAGCGAGCGATTTCGCGATACGAAAGGCGCCGCTTTCGGCCGAAAATCTAAAGGAGGCGCTGATGGCCTCCGGATCCATCCCCCTTGTGATGACGGGGGTGAAAGATATTGCCCATGCTCCCCCGGGGATGTATCGGGACGGCGGGCTTCTCGACTACCATTTCGATCTGCCGCTTCTGCAAGATGGCGAAAATGGAGATGGCTTGATCCTTTTTCCGCACTATACGAACCACATCATACCGGGCTGGTTCGATAAGCGCTTCCCCTGGAGAAAACCGCGGAAGGAAAACGTCGAGCGCATGCTCCTGGTTTGTCCCTCCAAAGAGTTCATTGAAAAGCTGCCGCACGGCAAAATTCCCGACAGGGAGGATTTCCCCCGTTTTCGCGGGCGCACCGAAGAGCGTATCGCCTACTGGAATGCGGTCATCGAGGCCGGCGGACTCCTGGGCCGGGAGTTCCTCGATACGATCGGCTCCGGTGCGATCGGCCGCCTGGCAAGGCCCCTTTCGGAGATCGTGGGCTGAGAGCCGAGACGGCCCGGTAATCTTGACCCGGAGATTCTCCCCGGCCTTGCGGTTCACATACACGGAGAAAAGACCGAGGCGAAAAAGGTATCAGCTCTGGTCCCACTTCCAGTATGTCAGTCGATAAGGCTCGGGTTTTCTCCATGCCTGCCACCAGACGACGACATCTGCCTCCTTGATCATGCCGTTAACCTTCACCTGGAGCTTCAGCCGGTAGTTTATCCCGGCGACAACCTGTTTTTGCGCCCCGAGGATTTTTACAAGTTCCAGTTTGGTTGCGGCTCCGCTCGTTTTAGCGCCCGTTTTCCCGGCCTGCGCCTCGATCGCGTAGCGGGCCGCATCCCGCACCTCTTTACTCGCAGTGGATGCCTTGCCGTATCCTCCCGCCCGGATGGTCCCGGCCCGGACTGTGTCCGCAACTCCGGGCATGGCCAATAATAGAACTGCGAAAACCAGGAAGCTTTTCATCATGATCTTCTCCCGCGCAACCCCGGCTTCGGGTTGCGCTCAAGGTGAATCGTCCGCTTGTTAGAGTGTGGTATAGTAACGTCGACTCTATTGAATAAGGCCCCCGGAGACTCTAGGCAAGCCCGAGGTAGGCCCGCTCGATTGCCGCGTCGCGGCGCAATTCCCGCGAAGCTCCCTCGACAACGATTCTGCCGCTTTCGATGACGTAGGCGTAGCTCGATATCTCCATGGCCTCTCGCGCATTTTGTTCCACCAGCAGGATGGTTTGCCCCTCGTCGCGAAGTCTTTCAAGGAATTCAAAGATGAACCGGACAACCAGCGGAGCGAGTCCAAGGGATGGCTCGTCCAGAAGAAGCAGCCCCGGGCGGGCCATGAGGCCCCGGGCAATGGCCAGCATCTGCTGTTCGCCTCCGGAAAGCGAGCCCGCGGCCATCTTGCTTTTCTGACGCAAAACCGGGAAATATTCCTCCATCTTGCCGATATTTTCCCGCACCTCTTTGGCGGGCCGTCTGTAGCCGCCCAGTTCGAGATTTTCCCGAACACTCATCCCGGCAAGGACCCGTCTGCCCTCGGGCGCCTGCGCTATGCCGGCCGACACCCTCTGGTGGGCGCTCATCCGTGAAATGTCCCTACCGTTAAACACAATGGAGCCGGACTTAAGCGGCGCCACACCACTCAGGGCGTTCAGGATCGAACTTTTCCCCGCCCCGTTTGGCCCGATCAACGATACGATCGCCCCCGAGGCAACATCCAAGGAGACGTTTTTGACCGCGATAACCGGGCCGTAGGCAACTTGCAAATCCCTTACCCTCAGCATGAGGCCTCGGCCTTTCCAAACGCCGGCCTTCGGGCGCGGTGCCCCCTCATCCCTCAGTCCTCTTGGGCCCGAGGTAGGCGTCGATAACCCCCTGGTGTTCCGCCACCTCTTCGGGGGCGCCGGTGATCACGGTTTGCCCGAAATGAAGCACGGTGATCCTGTGGCAGAGGCGCATCACAAAGGGCATATTATGCTCGATCAAAAGTATGGTGATTCCGGATCGGGCAAGGGAGCGGAAAAGCCCCTCCATCTCCTCGATTTCCCGCAGCCTCATTCCGGCAATCGGTTCGTCCAAAAGAAGGAGCCGCGGCTCCAGGGCCATTGCCCTGGCGATTTCAAGCCTGCGCCTCTCACCGTATGAAAGTGCCCCGGCGATGGCGCTCTTACGAGCGGCGATCCCGGCTTTGGTTAAACACGTCAAAGCTTCGGCCACGCTACGCGTCTCGGAAATCTTCGCCCCTCGCAGGCGCAATAGACGCGGCAAAAGCGCGCGCCCTCCCCTCAGGTGTTGTGCGGCAATGACGTTTTCCATGCACGTCATCCCGGCAAACAGTCGTATGTTCTGAAAAGTGCGCGCAACGCCAAGCCCGGCTATTCGGTGAGGGCCGAGCCTGTGAATGGGCCGCCCCCCCAGCAGCAGGCGCCCGCCATCCGGCGGGCAAAGTCCGCTCACAACATTCATCAGGGTCGTCTTCCCCGAACCGTTGGGGCCGATAAGACCGTGTATCGTTCCTTCCCCCACGCCGAAAGTCACCCCCGAAAGGGCCTTTACGCCACCGAAAGAGCGGCTGATTTGTTCAAATTCAAGTAACATGCCCGAAACCAGGGTAATAAGTTAGACACAAAAAACGCGGCTCCCCGCTACTTGCTACTTGCCTTTCGCTACTCGCTACTCCCTTTCGCCCTCTTGAAAAAAGAACTCAAACCATTGGGCAGATAAAGAATCACCAGCAGCAGGATCAGTCCGTTTACAAAAAGGCGCGGCGGGCCGGCCGTTATGTCCACGCCTCGAAGCACCTCCGGTATGGCGGTCAGAATGAAAGCCCCCAGGATTGGACCCCAAACCGAGCGGGCGCCACCCACGATGTTGTAGATCAACAGTTGCACTTCAGCCGCGAAGCCGAACTCCCCCGGGGTAATGATAAAATTCAAGTGGGCGTAGAGCCCGCCGGCTATCCCGGCGATAAAAGCCCCCAGGATGAAAGCGCTGTTCTTGTAGAGGGTGGTGTTTATGCCCATCACCATCGCCGCCGTCTCGTCTTCCCGAATGGAGGCGAAACTCCACCCGATTCTTGAGCCGCGAAGGATCGTTAAAAAATAGGCCGCAACCCCGAGAGTCCCGTAGATGATGAGCATTGTCGTCTTGGAGGGAATGCCGATCAACCCCTCGGCGCCCCCGGTTATGGCGAGGTTTACCGCGGCGATCCGCACCACTTCCCCGAACGCCAGGGTGGCCATGGCAAGAAAAATGCCCCTGATGCGCAAAACCGGCGCCCCTATCACCACGGCGACGCAGGCCGCCGTGAAAGCCCCCGCGGCTATGGCCAGGGGGAAAGGAGCGTTCAGGCGCATCGTCAGGATCGCCGACACATAGGCGCCGATCCCGGCAAAGGCGGCATTGCCAAGGGAGAGTTGCCCGGCTGAAAGCGGCACATAAAGGCTCAGGGCAAGCAGGGCGTTCAGACCTGCGAAATTGATGAGACTTCCGTAAACGGCAAAAAACTCGGACAAAACCGCAACCTCACGCCTGCCTGATCCGCCCGCGTCCTAGCAACCCGGACGGCTTCAGGATCAGGATCAGCAACAGGACGGAAAAAGCCACCGCGTCACGAAGACTTGACATGCCGGTCAAGGCAACCGTAAGAACCTCGCTCATCCCGAAGGCGATTCCGCCCAAAATCGCTCCAGGAATGCTTCCCATTCCACCCAAAATGATGACCGCAAGCCCCTTAAGTTCGATCGAACGGCCCATATCGGGGCCAAGGGCGTTGAAATAGAGCCCGAAAAGGATCCCCGCGGCCCCGCCAAGCGCCGACGAGACGAAAAAAGTCTCGGAAATGATCCTCTCCACCGGGATGCCAAGCAGCCGCGCCGTCGTCTCGCTTTCAGCCACCGCGCGCATCGCCTTGCCCGTGCGGCTGTGTTTGAGACACAGGCTCAAAACCACCATCAACCCCAGGGCGATCGCAACGATTTCAAGCTGGAGCGAAGTGAAGGTGAGCGAATCGAAATGGTATACGCGGACGGCAAACATCCCTTGCGGAAATCGCACGGTCCGGGCGCCAAAGATCTCGAAAGCCCCGGCCTCGAAAATGATCGCCATGGCGATGCTGGAAATGAGGCCCGAGAGGTTGGAATCGGCGCGTCGCCGAAGGGGGGCGAAAGCCACGCGGTATAGAACAAGCCCGAGGAGCCCCGAAAAAAGAGTCGCCAGGCAAAACGAGGCCCAGACCGGCAACCCCGTGGTCCTCGTAAGCCACAGAGCACTGAGGCCCCCCAGGGTAAAAATCGCCGCATGGGCAAGGTTTAAAATGTCCAGGACACCGAACACCAGCGTATAGCCAATGGCAAAGAGCCCGTAGACGCTTCCGATGAAAAACCCGTTTATCAACTGCTGAATGAAAACCGACATGAACGCAACATCCTTACCGGGTTCATTCGCTCAAAACCATGAATTTGCCACCCATTACCATTTCCACAACAGGTGTGCAGTCGGCGTCGCGTCCCTTGGTGAAGGAAAACTTGCCCAGAACGGTATCGAGCCCCTGAACCCGGGTAAGAGCATCGCGCAGCGCCTTGCGGTTGTCGGTTGAACCCGCCCGTTTCAGCGCATCCACCGCGATGTGGACCGCGGCGTAGGCCTGGGCCGCAAACTGGTCGGGAGCCGAACCGAACTTGGCCGTATACGCCTTGACAAAGTCCACATTGAGCGGGTTTGAAGACGATTCGTTCCACGCGGCCCCGACAAAAACATTTTCCGAGGCCTTCCCTGAATTTTTAATCAATGAGGGCGAATTGAAACCGTTTCCTCCTATAATGGGAACATTGGTCCCGATTCCAAGCCTGCGCGCCTGGCTAACGATCCCCGAGCCCTCCTCGACAAGCGCCGATACCACAAGCGCATCGGGTTTCAGAGCCCTTATTTCGGTCAACTGGGCCGAAAAATCACGATCACCCTTGGAAAAGCTCTGCTCGGTCAAAATCTTAATATGCGAATCCTCGAGGGCCTTTTTGAAAACATCATAGCCGCTCTTGGTGAATGCGTCGTCGTTGCCGTAGAGCAGGGCGACCTTCTTCATGCCCGTTTTTTTCTCAACCACACGGATCGTATCGGGGATCACCTGCATTTCCGTCAGTGAATCGCGAAAAATATAGTCCCCGATGTCCGTAATGCCCCGGGCCGTGTTGCTGATCCCGACCACTGGCACCCCGGCCTTCTGGGCGATCCGGTCGGCCACCTGGGCCGTGTTGCTAAGTGTCGGGCCGATGATCATCACCACCTTGTCGGCAAAGATCAAACGGTTGAAAACATTTACGCCCTGCTGCGGCTGGCTCGCATCATCTTCGAAAACGGGCACAATCCTTATCCCGTTTTTCCCCGCCCGGGCGTTAATTTCGTCGATGGCCAGAAGCGCACCGTTTTTTTGCGTCTCCCCGTAGGCCGCCGCGGCCCCCGTCATACTGAGCGCAAATCCGATTTTAGCTTCCCCGGGCGCAGCCTGCGCCTTGGAGCCAATTCCTGTGAGTCCAAGGGCCAATGCCGCCACAACCGCCGTTTTCCTGGCAACGTTTCCCACTGACATGCCCATCCCGGCCTCTCTTTCCCTCTAAAGATCGACTGCATTGCAAACCGCCTCTCGGCTCACCTTACGAAGATTCCGGATATTCGAGCAGGCAGCCTTCGGGTGTCAAGCCAAAAACGAAATACGAACAACTTCGTCGCCCGTCTGCCGTAAAAAATTTGCCAATTTCAATCAAAAGACACTATCAATTGACTTGACACTGTTTTTTCAATTTAATAGGATTTGCGACTAGCTACGATTGGAAACAAGCTGTAGCGACCGGTTTCGCATCAGCAATTCGCACTGGATCTTTTTTGTGAAACTCAGCGCTGGTTGCCGCTCATGCTCCGGCTCTCACGATCCGGCCATCTTTTTCCCCTTCTTCGCTGACTAGTCTTATTTGCCCGGTTTTGCTTTTTTCTTTTCGCTTCTTTTCTATTCGTCCGCTCCAGATCTTCATTTTCTCGGAAGGGGGGTGGTAGGCGTCCTGGCAGATTGCCTCGATTCTTGTCCTGTATTCATCTTTTAACCTTTGAAACTAACGAATTCATCTTTCAGGAGGTTTTATCATGGCGGGACAGACACCGGGAAATCCGGCGGTTGTAGGGCTTGCAGGCTTTGGCGCCACCACGCTTTTACTCCAGTTTCACAACCTGGGTTGGTGTCACCCGGGCGTTGTTTTTTGCCTGGCTCTCGCCTTCGGCGGGACCGCGCAACTAATAGCCGGCTATCTCGAATACGGCACGGGAAATAATTTCGGCTTCTGCGCCTTTACGGCCTACGGCGCGTTCTGGATCGCACTGGCCGTTATTTTCTACATCTTGGAATACGAAACGGTGAAGGGAGGCCAGACCTTCATTCACGAATTCCTTCTGATCAACGCGACCGATGTCGGTTGGTTCATGCTCACATTTACTTTTTTCACCGCTATTTTATTCATCGGTTCACTGGCAATACATTTTATGATGTTTCTTACCTTCCTGACGCTTTTGCTCGGCTTTATCGGCCTTGACCTGGTGTTTCTGGGTGGAATGAAATCTGTTCTGCACGCCACCGCGTGGGATCTTCTGGTGTGCGCCCTGTGCGCCTGGTATATGATGGCGCATGTGATATTCCTGCAGGTTTTCGGCAGGAATGTCCTGCCCGTCGGCAGTCCGCTTATTCCCAAGGAAATGGCCGCCGAACCCGCGCGCGCGGGCGCAAGATAGTTAAAGGCACGGGGCTTGCCGCCAACTGGTCGGGGGGGAACCGAATCTGGCGGTACGCGCCCGGGGGACGAACCCGAGGCTTTGCGCGGGCTGAAAAACCATGGACAGTCGGCCCGACCAATTCACCCTTTTGGCAGGCTCGTCCGAATCAATCAACATGGAAACAACGCCTTTCCCCCCTGTTACGGCTGTCTTTCGTCAATCCCGGGGCCGGCCGCGCCCGGTTGATCGTCCAGGCACTTTATCAACCAGCGCGTCCGGCTCCAAATTCCCGCCCTCCCGCAATTTTCAATTGACTTTTATCATTTTCCCCGAGCGGGAAAAATAGCTAACATTTTGACATTACATGCCTTATGGCCACTCACGCCCCTCAGGCCCCTATAAATCGCGCATCTTACCCAAAAAAATCCTCCTCAATTAGCTTGACACCGTCTGTTTCATTTTATAGAGTTGCAACCCGTTCGTAATGAAATTAGAAATAGAACTCTATATCTCCCAAACCAAATTTTGAGTCGTTTATTCCTGCTCATGCGCACGGCAAAGATTTCCTCTTTGCCATCCTCATTCGGTGGTTCCGCGTTCCCATTTCTGCTGCTCCTGACTTGTGACACAGATGTATCAAGTCCTCATCTTTAAGACTTGGGTCTTTATTTCGCACGGAGGGGGGGTGGTAGGCGTCTCGGCGAATTGAGTTGACTGCTGTCTTGTATTCTTATCTTATTACTCATCAATTGCATTTTTATATCAGGAGGTTTTATCATGGCGGCACAAACACCGGGAAATCCGGCGGTAGTAGGGCTTGCAGGTTTCGGCGCCACCACCCTTTTGCTCCAGTTTCATAATTTGGGTTGGTGCCACCCGGGAGTTGTTTTTTGCCTGGCGCTTGCCTTCGGCGGGACCGCGCAGCTCATAGCCGGCTACCTGGAATACGGCACGGGAAACAATTTCGGTTTCTGCGCCTTTACAGCCTACGGCGCGTTCTGGATCGCGCTTGGAATCATCTTCTACATTTTAGAGTACGAAACTGTAAAGGGAGGCCAGACTTTCATCCACGAATTCCTTCTGATCAACGCTCAGGATGTCGGTTGGTTCATGCTGACATTCACCCTCCTTACCTTCATTCTGTTCATCGGCTCCTTTGGAATCCATTTCATGATGTTTCTTACCTTCCTGACACTTTTGATCGGCTTTATCGGCCTTGACCTGGTGTTTCTGGGCGGAATGAAATCAGTTCTGCACGCCACCGCGTGGGATCTTCTGGTGTGCGCCCTGTGCGCCTGGTACATGATGGCACACGTGATCTTTCTGCAGGTGTTCGGCAGGGACGTCCTGCCCGTTGGCAGCCCGCTGGTAAGCAAAGCTTAATTCTCGGCCTCAACTGCAAAACGATTTCACAAAGAGCCCGTCCGGACACCTCCGGGCGGGTTCTTCCGTTTGCAAACCTCTTCACTTCCCGTATATGGCTTCAACCGTCCGGATGAGAGCTTCGCGCGTATTGAGGCTCGGCTCCTCCAACACCAACTCGAACAGCTCTTTTAGCATCTTTCCCACTTCGGGCCCCGGCGAGATGCCAAGAATCCTCGTAAGGTCGTTTCCTCCCAGGGCAAGCTCTCGCACGCTGAAAGCCGAAATAAGGCCAAGCTGGTTTTTAATGCGCGCTCCAAGCCGCTCCATTTGTTCCTTCGCCCCTGGCTCCCGCCATCCCCCGCAGAGCGCTTCCGCTTCTCCCAGCGCCAGGAAATCGTCCAGAAGCTCGGCTCCGACCTCGGTTATGAACCCCCGGATCCGCGCATCGCGCCAGCCGAAGGCTTCCTCGCCAAGTTGATGTCCGATAAGGGTGTGGACCTCGTTTATAAGCCTTTTCGACATATTCCAGCCCTTCATGGTCTTTGCCGCGATATCGGCGCTCCCCGGCCTCCAATCCGCTTGCCCGGCCAAGATCATCGAGTGGTGGAAAAGAGCGGCGAGCCTCGTGCGGATTGTCCGCGGGCAATGGAGGATGCTGCACAAGGTGTGGTCGAAAAAGGTCTCCGCCCCGCCTTTGCGGACCTGCCTGCTCGCCGAGGCCTCAACCTCCGGGATGAGATGTGCGAGCGCGCCGCATTCTTTTAGCTGGCCAAAAGCCGTGGGGACATTTGCCGAGACGAGAATTTTTAAAATTTCGTCTCTTACCCTTTCCCCCGAGACGCTTCCGAGTTTATCACCATCCATTTTCATGGCCTCGAAAGTCTCCGGTTCGATTTCAAAGCCGTAGACGCCGCAAATCCTCGCGGCCCGCACAATCCTCAGAGGATCTTCTGAAAACCTCGCACGCGCCTCTCCGACCGCTCGTATCAAACCGGCCCCCAGGTCTTCGCGGCCTCGGTTGGGGTCGAGCAACACCCCCTCGGGGTAAGAAATCGCAAGGGAATTGATGGTGAAATCCCTCCGCCCGAGATCTTCGACAATCCCCGAATCCCCGGAAAAGCTGGTCACCTCCATATCGCGGCAACGCGTGTGGACCTGTACCGTGCCGTGCCGGATCCCCACCGGGACGACCGAGGGGAAAATCGACATGATGTCGGAGCTTGCCGCATTGGTGACCAAGTCCCAATCCCTTGGCTCGAGTCCAAGCAGATGATCCCTGACCGCGCCCCCCACCAGCCACACCCGGAAACCCGCCCGGCCGATCCGCTCCATTGCCTTCAAAACATCTTGCGGAACAAAGGCAAGCTCCGCTCCAACCGAAATGGTCAACATTTGAAAATCCCCGGTGAAAATACTTGATATTTTCTTCCAGGCAAATATAATGGGCCGTGGTGTTGTCTGGCAAGCGATATTGAGGCGCAATCGAGTCAACCGGCTCTAAGCTGGCCGATCAGCTAAAGTGGGATTATCAAATGGATACCGATAAAGCATACTCCACGATGAAGGAAGCAAACCGCATAATCGAAGATTTCCCCATGGGCAAATACGCCCTCTATTCCTTTCTGTTTCTTATGGAAATCGCGGCTTGCTTTTTGGCGGTCTACGTCATTAAGGGTTGACTTGTTCGATCCGCACGGATATATGGCTCCAAAGAGTTGAAAAGATTTTCCGCCGGAGTTTGAAAATGACAAGCGCAAGGGCTTTGCCGCTTCTACTCGCTCTACTATCGGGTCCGCCAAGTCGGACTGGAGGACCGGGCGCCTTTTGCTTGCCGTTTTGAAAGCATAGACTGTAGAAGAACAAAGGCCATGGGTTCTCCCCCATGGCCTTTTTGCTTTTTAAGGACCCCTTCAACCCTTTTAGCTGCCGGTGAGGCAAAAGGAGAATACAATGAGCAAAAAAATACATATATTCGATACGACCCTCAGAGACGGCGAACAGGTGCCAGGGGCAAAACTCAACAAGAGGCAAAAAATCGAAATCGCCCAACAGCTCGCAAACCTCCGGGTGGACGTGATCGAGGCCGGCTTCCCCTGTTCTTCTCCAGGCGACCTTGACGCGGTCAGGGAGATATCGCGGCAGGTCGAGGGTCCGGTGATCGCCGCGCTGGCCCGCGCGGTCAAGGAGGATATCGACATCGCCTGGCAGGCCGTGCGCGAAGCCAAGCGGCCCAGGATTCACGTCTTCCTCGGCTCCTCCGACATACACATACAAAAAAAGCTGCGAAGCGACCGGGACAAGGCGCTGGAGATGGCCGTCGGCGCCGTCAAATACGCCAAAAGCCTCTGCGACGAAATCGAGTTTTCCACCGAGGACGGCTCGAGAACCGACTTCGAGTTTTTGTGCCGTATCATTGACGAGACCATAAAAGCCGGGGCCTGTGTCATAAACGTGCCCGATACGGTCGGCTACGCCCTGCCCGAAGAATTCGGCTCCCTCATCGCCAAGCTGCGCCAAAGCGTTCCCTCCTTGGACCGGGTCCTTTTGAGCGTCCACTGTCATAACGATCTGGGCCTCGCGGTGGCAAACAGCATGGCCGCCATTCGCAATGGCGCCGACCAGGTGGAGTGCACCATCAACGGGATCGGCGAAAGAGCCGGAAACGCCTCCCTCGAAGAAATCGTAATGGTCCTCAAGACCCGCTCCGAAAACTACCAGGCGCAAACTTCCATCGACACCCGCGAGATATACCGCACCAGCCGCATGGTCAGCAGGATCATGAACATACCGGTCCAACCCAACAAGGCCATCGTGGGCAGCAACGCCTTCTCGCATTCCTCCGGTATCCACCAGGACGGTGTTCTCAAGGACAGAACCACCTACGAGATCATGAAACCCGAGGAACTGGGCATAAAGCAGCAAACGATCGTTCTAACGGCCCGATCCGGCCGCGCAGCCCTCAGGCACCGCCTCCAGGAACTGGGCTTTACCCTCGAAGCCCAAATCTTCGAACGTGTCTACAACCGTTTCATCGACGTGGCCGATCGCAAAAAGGAAATCAACGCCCTGGACCTGCAGTCCATTGTCGAAATCGAGGTCTCAAAGGTCCCCGAGACTTACAAAATGCACAGCATCCAGATCATGAGCGGCAACAAAATGGTCCCACTCGCCTCCGTTACCCTCGAGCGCGACGGGCAACTCTACACCGACGCCGCCACCGGAAACGGTCCGGTTGACGCCGTTTTCAAAGGCATAGAACGCATTACGGGCGTGCCCGGAAAACTTCGCGACTACGACCTCAAAGCCGTTACGATGGGTACCGATGCCCTGGGCGAAGCCATGGTCAGAGTCGAGATGGGCGATGATATCTATTCGGGCATCGGCAGCAGTCCGGACGTGATCGAAGCAAGCGCCCGCGCCTATCTCAACGCCTGCAACCGCTATTTCGCTAACGGCGGGGCCACCGGCATTCAAAATCCGGGCGACATCAACTGCTAAAACATGCTCGCGAGGTGCAATCAACTCTTGCTTTCGCTCTCAAGTTGGATTAGTCGGAGGCCATGAACAGATTCGAAACCGAGGCTATCGTTTTGAGCACCTGCGACCACGGTGAATCGGATCGGCTCGTGACTTTTCACGCCGCCGAATGCGGGCGCTTGCGCGGCATTGCCAAAGGCGCCCGCAGAAGCCGGAAAAGATTTGCCAACGTCTTCGAGCCCTGCAGCCTGGTTCGCCTTGAGTGCCGCCAGAAAAATTCCTATACCTGGATCGAAGCCTGCAATTTGGTGGAACCTTATCTGCCCATGCGCGCCGATATCGAAAAATGGGCCTGTGCCGCCCTTTTTTCCGAAATCGTTCTCGGGATGGTCCCGGAGGGCGAACCCCACCCCGCCCCTTTTTTCCTCCATAAACAGACACTCGACCGATTGGAGCGCGACAAAGACCCTCGGCATGTGTTATTATTGGCCCTATTGCGCTTTCAGCTGCTTATGGGTTATATGCCGGCTTTGGATCAATGCGAGATTTGCCGGCGGGCCTTGAAAACCGACCGCAATTGGTTTTGGCAACCGGCGCGGGGGAAACTCGTCTGCACCGATCATTTTTGTCACGATAGCGGCTATGTCGGACTTGATACCGGTACATTGGCATTAATACATTATATGAGAACAATTCCGATGGAGAAAACCTGGCGGCTGCGGATGCGCCAGGATATGAAGGCGCCGCTTTTGACCGGCCTTCTGCACTGGTTTCGCCATCATACCGGAAAGGAAATCAAAAGCGTCGGCGTGATCGACCAAATCTTTCCAGACTGGGGAATTGCGAGTTCGATCATTGATAACCATAACGGGAAGCCATCAACATTTCCAAACCAAATGTTGATGCGCTCCAATATCTGATTTTTTTCAATTGAAATGAGGCGGCGTCTATGGTGACATTTAACCATATTGCTCAAATCGCGCATAATTCGCCCTGGCTTGCTCTTCTTGCCTCTTTTGCCGGAGGCGTTCTCGCAAGTTTTACACCCTGCACCTATCCCATGATGCCGATTACTGTTGCCTTTATCGGTGGCAAGGCCAACGGCAGCAGGAGCAGGGGATTTGTTCTGTCCCTGTTTTATGTGCTGGGGCTTGCCATCGTCTATTCCACCCTGGCAGCCTTTGCGGCCCTGACCGGCCAAATGTTCGGCGCTCTAACCGCCAGCCCCTGGGTTTACCTGGCGGTGGCCAACGTGCTGCTTTTTTTCGGCCTTGTGATGCTTGACGCCATTCCCCTTGCCCCGCCCGGCTTTCTCAACAACTTGAAGGTCACCGGCTTTTCGGGCCACGATGTCTTTACCAGCATGATCCTGGGCGGGGCCTCGGCGCTTGTCGTAAGCACCTGCACAACCCCCATTCTTGCCGGTCTTCTGACCATCGTGGCAGTAAAGCGCCAGATCGCCCTCGGAATCGGCATGCTGTTTTCCTTTTCCCTCGGTCTGGGAGCCCTTGTGATCGTTGTGGGCACCTTCACGGGCCTGCTTGCCTCCCTTCCCCGCTCGGGCAAATGGATGGTTCGCGTGCAAAAGATTTTTGGAATCCTTATGATTGTCGCAGCCGAGTACTTCCTTATAAAAGCAGGAGAATTCTGGATATGAAGCTAAATACCGGTAAAAGAATCGCCCTGTTGTTCCTCTCAGCCTTGCTGCTGGCCAACCTGGTGTCCTATCTGCCCGCCGGGGCCGCGGAGGCACTTCCCGATTTTATACTCAAAAGCACTGCCGGAAACACGGTCTCCTTGCACCAGTTCAAGGGAAACCAGCCGGTTCTGATCGAATTTTTTGCCACCTGGTGCCCGCACTGCCAGGAAATGGCGCCCGAACTGGCCAAACTGCGCAACTCCATCCCCCAATCCCGGCTCGCCATCCTGGCAATCGACGTGGGAAGCCGCGACTCGTTCGAAAAAGTGAAGCGCTACGTAAAAGACGAAAAACTGCCCTATACCGTGCTCTACGACGACGGCTCGAAAGTCTCGGAAGCTTACGGGGTTATGGGAATTCCCTATGTCATTTTGCTCGACAAAACCGGCGCCGTCAAATACCAGGGCTATGAACTGCCCGCCAATGTCATGGGTCTGATCGAACAGGTTAAAAAATAGAATCGGGGCCCCCGATGAAAGACGTGCTCACGATCATTATGGCGGGTGGAAGAGGTAATCGGCTCATGCCGCTTACCTCCGACAGGTCCAAGCCGGCTGTTCCCTTCGGTGGAATCTACCGGCTGATCGATATACCTCTTAGCAACTGCATCAATTCCCAGCTCTATAAAATCCTCGTCTTCCCCCAGTACAAGTCGCAGTCGCTCGTCGATCATCTCGAGGATGGCTGGAAGATCTTTTCAGCAGACCTGGGCCATTACCTGCGCATCGTTGCTCCCCAGCAAAGGACCGGAGAGGAGTGGTACCGCGGCACCGCCGATTCGGTCAGGCAGAATTTGTACCTGCTCGAACGTGAAATGCCCCGCTACGTTCTGATTCTGTCAGGGGACCACGTCTACAAGATGGACTACGCCGCCTTTCGCGATTATCACGACAAAGTGGGGGCCGACGCCTCGGTGGCGCTGATGGAAGTCGACCGCGCCCAGGGCTCCGAGTTCGGCATCGCCGAGGTCGATAACGACTTCAGAATCCGCGCCTGGCAGGAAAAACCCAAAGACCCCAAGCCCATTCCCGACGACCCCGATCGTTGCCTCGCCTCCATGGGGATCTACCTGTTCAAAACCGAACTGCTCCTCGATCTGCTCTACAAACTCGATTATCACGATTTCGGCGGAGACATCATCCCGCGGATCATTGACGAAGTTAAGGTCTTTGCCTACCCCTACAGAAGATTCAACCGGATCAGCGACTATATCCGCCAAACAGACCCCGACGGGGCAAGAAGGTTGCACCTGGTCGAGGCCACCCGGGACTCCCAGTACTGGCGAGATGTCGGCACCCTCGACGCCTACTGGAACGCCAACATGGACCTCACGGGCGTGGACCCCTTTTTCAATCTCTACGGCTACCTTTGGCCGGTAAGAACCCGCTGGCGCCAATACCCGCCCGCGAAGTTCGTCTTCAATCAACCCGACCACATCGGCACGGCCGTCGATTCCCTGATTTCTCCGGGTTGCATTGTCAGCGGGGCCACGGTCAGAAGCTCGGTCCTTTCCTGTGACGTTACGGTCAGAAGCTGGGCGCAGGTAGACGAATCGGTCATCATGGATCATGTCGAAGTGGGGCGCCGGTGCAAAATCAAAAAGGCCATCATCGACAAGGATAACGTCATCCCCCCCGATACCGAAATAGGAATCAACCCGCAAGCCGACAGGGAAAGGTTTCCCGTCACCCCGCGGGGGATTGTCGTTGTTCCCAAGGGCTTTTTCAAACCCAAATGAAGCGGCCCAGCCAACGGGCCATCATCTCCGAAAGCTCCCGGATGTGAAAGGGTTTTACCAGACAGTCGTCCATGCCGGCATCCAGACACCGGCTCCGCTCACTGTCGCTGAAGGCGCCCGCAACCCCTATGATCGCCGTGCGCTGTCCCCCCTCGACCTTTTCCCTGCCCCTTATCAGCCGCGCGGCTTCCAGGCCGTCCATGTCCGGCATCCGGCAGTCCATGACGATGACGTCGTAGATGCCCGAGGCCACACTGCTAAGCACTTCATGACCGTTCGAGGCCACATCGACCCGGCATCCAAGGGCCTCCATCATGGTGCGGCCAACTTCCTGGTTGACACGGTTGTCTTGCGCCAATAGCACACTGGTTTTCCTCATCTCGCTTCCCCGATCCAAATTTTTCCTCGCAGGGAATTCCAAGGGATGCAACCGGGCCGGCATGGCTCGTCGTGCGCATCCATCATAGCAAACAGCTCGATCCCATTTCTTCAACAGGTAAATTTGAAGACAAAAAAGGAGGCGGCCGCAGCCAACGGCCCGCCTCCCACGCGGGATTTGACTCGACCGGATTGCAACTACCACCAGTAAGGATAGCTGTAATAGTAGGGCGTATAGTAATAGCCATAGGAATACGGGTTGTAATAATAGCCGGAATAGGGATAATAACCTCCCCTATATCCCCCCCAATAATTGTAATGGTGGTAGCCCCACCCGCCATAATGGTGCCCGTAATAGCCATGCCTGTGGTAACCATAGGCCCTGGCCGGGGGTGCGGCCAGGCAAAGGGTGATTATAAAAGCCAGGGCGGCCAAGGCCATCTTCAGGTTGCGCGAAACCTTCATCTCTTTACCTCCTGTTTCTTTAGCGGAATTTTCCGCCGATCCTCCAAATTCCTGCCAACCGATATTATTGGTAAGATAAATGGCCGCAAAAGAAAGTCTACAGACTCGCAGCTTCATTTTCCATTTCGCCGTGCCAAAAATGGGGTTGCCCTTTGAACATCGTGCTGTTACATTCGACGGGTTTGAAAATTCTTCCCTGAACGCCGGATTTCGCTGGCTCCCGAGCGTATCGAAACCGGAGACCTTCTTCATATTTGGCTACAGCAAGGAAATCCACATGTTGAAGAATCTGAAAACTTTTTCACTCATAACAGTCGCCGTCTTGATCTTTTCCTTCGGGTGCCGTCTGGCGCTCGCCAAGCCGGCCGATCCTTCCGAAAAGCAGGATACCTATCACTACCTCAAGCTCTTTAGCGACGTCATGTCGATCGTCCAGGATAACTACGTCAAGAAAACCGATCAGAAAAAGCTCATCTACGGGGCCATAACCGGAATGCTCCGCGAACTGGACCCCCACTCCTCCTTTCTTACCCCCACCGATTACAAGGAACTCCAGATCGAAACGAGGGGGCAATTCGGGGGACTGGGTATCGAGATAACGGTTAAAAACAATGTTTTGACGGTTGTCTCCCCCCTCGAGGGCACTCCGGCCGACAAGGCGGGCATAAAGGCCAATGATCAGATTCTCAAAATCGATGACCAACCGACCCAGGGCATGTCACTCATGGACGCGGTCCAGAAGATGAGGGGCCCCAAGGGCAGCAAGGTCAAGCTGATGATCTTCCGCAAGGGCCTTGCAAAACCGATGGACATCGAACTTGCCCGCGCCATCATTGCCATAAAGTCCGTAAAGTCCATGCAACTCGCACCCGGCTTCGGATACGTAAGGATTTCGAGTTTTGAATCCGGCACGGCAAACGACCTGAGCAAGGCGATCAAAAAACTCCAGGCCGACAATTCCGGCACCCTCCAGGGGCTGATACTCGATCTTAGAAACAACCCCGGCGGTCTTCTCGACCAGGCCGTGGAGGTGAGCGATCAGTTTTTGAACGGTGGTCTGATCGTCTATACCGGCGGACGACTCGAGGATCAGAAGATGCGCTTTGAGGCCCACAAAAAAGACCATCCCCTTACGGTTCCCATGGTCGTGCTGGTAAACGGAGGCTCGGCCAGCGCCTCGGAAATCGTGGCCGGAGCCCTCCAGGATCACAAAAGAGCGATCATAATGGGCGAGCAGACCTTCGGCAAAGGCTCCGTACAAACCGTGATTCCGCTAAACGACGGTTCGGCCTTGCGGCTTACCACCTCGCTTTACTACACGCCTTCGGGCCGTTCCATTCAGGCCGAGGGGATCACGCCCGATATCGTGGTCCCAAGAACCGCACCCGGCGCAAACACCGCCAAGAAAGGCGCCCAACCCACGTTCATTCGGGAAAAAGATCTGCCGGGCCACTTCAAGGACCAGAACCCGAAGGTGGCAAAAAAGCTCAAGCTTACCCCCGATCAGATCGCGGCCAAAAAGTTCGTGAACGGGGACAATCAGGTCAGCCGCGCGCTGGACCTGCTCAAGGGCTACGAAATAATGGCCCGGTCGGTCTACAGGTAAACAATACGCCTGTCATGGCTCGTGGGGGGCGGCGGAGGTTTAACCGCTACCCCCCCCTCGCACCAACTTGACGCCGCGCCCGTCCGTATTGCTCCGGGGGCTGGCCGCCGGGGAAAAATATCTTGCCGACGCCGAAACGTTCCAAAGCCGTGAAATCTCGCGAGGGCAAAAAGAGGAAAGCCTCTGCCAAAGCCCCCCTCACAGCCGGCGGCAAAAGGCTCGCCGCCACTGCCTTGATCGGATGGGTTCTCGCGTTGTTTTTTCTCGCGGCCCTTTTATATTTTGCGCACCAGGGTTACGCGCCGTCCACTCGAAAGACTCCGCCGATTGTAGCCGTGCCGCCGGCGGCGCCCCCCGCACCCTCCAGCACCCCCCGAAAACCCGCCTCTAAAAATGCGGCTCGCCCGCCCGCGGCCACCCGTACTAAAACGCCTCCGGCTCCTCCGGCCAAGGTCTTGCCCCCGCCTAGTCCAGCCGCCAACCGGCCTCAAAAACCTCCCGCGCCTCCGGCCAAGCCCCTGCCCCCGCCTAGTCCAGCCGCCAACCGGCCTCAAAAACCTCCCGCGCCTCCGGCCAAGCCCCTGCCCCCGCCTCGCCCGGCCGCCCCTGCGTCTTCGCCTGAGTTCTCGGGCCATCCCCGGGCCGAACTGGCCATCGTCATTGACGATTTTGGCCCCGATCTGGCCATCGCCAGGAAATTCGCCGCCCTTCCCTTCCCCGTAACCCTGTCGGTTCTGCCCTTTCAACCTTATAGCGCAAAGATCGCTGAAATGGCCCGACACGGAGGCCGCGAAGTCATCCTGCATATGCCCATGGAGCCCTTGAACAGCCGTATCAACCCCGGCCCCGGGGCGCTGATGGTTTCCATGTCTTCCGACCAGATCCGGCTCCGCGTCAATGCCGCCCTGGCTGTTTCCCCCTATTTCGACGGCGTTAACAACCACATGGGCTCCAAGTTGACCCGCGACGCCAAAGCCATGCAAACGGTCATGTCCGTGCTGAAAAGCCGCAAACTCTTCTTTATCGACAGCATGACGATAAGCGACAGCCTCGGGTGGCAAGAAGCCCGCCGCTTGAAGGTCCCCACCTTCAAGCGCAATGTGTTCCTCGACGACAGCATGTTCGTAGCCGCGATTCGTTCCCAACTGGCAAGGGCTGTGGAACTGGCCAAGGCCCGCGGGGCCGCTCTTGCCATCGGACATCCCCACGAGGTCACCTTGCGCACTCTTCGCGCCGCGGCCCCCTATTTCAAGGCCGAAGGCGTCGTGCTCGTTTTCGCTCGCGACCTGGTGGCGGGCAAGTGAGAGGCTGAGCCCTTGCCCGCACGCCTTTTTTTTCCCAGTTATCGATTTCTCATCGGCCCCATCGGCTATCCTGTATTCATTACTCGCGGCTTTGCCAAAACACTCGACCATATGGGAGGTAGAATTTCATGAAAGCCCGTGCCTTGTTTAAAGCGGCTCTTTTCCTGGCCTTTTTCTGCTCCTCTTTTGCTTTCTCGCCTCAAATTCGCGCGGCCGATCAAACAACCACCCCTTTCGGGCAGCCCCCCGCGCACCCGTCCATACTGGTGCCAAACCCCGATTATGATTTCGGCTCCGCCCCGCAGGGCGACAAAGTCGAGCATGCATTCACCGTTTTGAACACCGGCAACGCCATGCTCAGGATCGAAAACATCAGAGTGGCCTGAGGCTGCACCGTTGTCCGGTTCGATCCGGCAATCCCTCCCGGTGGCGAGGGAAAGGTAATAATGAAAGTAAACCTGGAAAATTTCCAGGGCAACATCATGAAGACCGTAACCATCGAAAGCGACGACCCCGACAACCCCCGGCAGGTTTTGAAGCTCCGCGGGGTGGTAAAGGCCATCATCACAATCAAGCCTTCCCCGAACATCTCCTTTACCGGCTCGACCGGGCGGCTCTCCCGCTCGGTGGTGGACCTTCAGGCCACCAAGACCCCCTTTCACATCAAAAGTATCGATACCAACCTGACCGGTAAAATTGACTACTCCATCCGTACGGTTACCGACGGGACCCATTACCGCCTGAAGGTCTCCAACAAGGTTCGCCAAGGCGGCTACAGCGGCTTCATAAGACTTGAGACCGACCTGCCCCGGGCCCCCTGGCTGCTCGTTCGTGTCATGGCGGCCATAAAAGGCGCCATATCGGCCTCGCCCGAAACCGTCCTGATAGGCAAACTCGACGCCGATAACCCCGTGCGCTCGGGCGCCGTAACCCTTGTGAGCGGCGATGATAAACCCTTCAAGATCACCGCGCTCTCCTATGACAAAGAACTCATGTCCGTAACAGGCGAAAAGCTGGAAAATCAAAACGGCTATCTTCTCAAGATTGTTCCAAAGCTTGGCAGCATAGGCCGGGGAACGGCAAAACAGGCTACCATCGGGGTGCAAACCGACATCAAAACCGACGGAAAAACTAACGTGCTGGTCTATATCTTTAACAATTCGTCCGGCCCGCGGGCCGGGCGCCGACTCCGCAATAACATGTAATCATGCAACGCGGCCTTTGGGCCGCGGCCCCGGGAAAGTCGATGGCCTCACTACCCGGCTTTTGAGACTCTCTACTTTCCCGCATTTTCCCGCACACTCAAAATACAGCAACACCGTACTCTGATTTCCTGCTTGACCTCATTTTGCTCCTGCTTCCCCCATGCTATTGGTAGTTTGGAAACCGACCCCTGATTGAGGAGAATGTTATGAAAAGAGCTATGCCGGAGCGCTACATTGCCGTTGAAAGCAGCGATAAAGTCAGGCGTAACGTTTTCTGCCTCAACTACGGGCGATGTCTCGATTACGCCATTCTAAAGAAATGGCCCGGATTTTCATGCGATCGCTGCGGGGGCTACGAGCAGGAAAAACTGGAAGGCCAGGCTCTCGACGACGACCATGCCAGGTGCGTGGCCCTTGCTTTCCTCAGCGGAGCGGTGGAACTGAGCCTTGAAATTTTTGTCTGAAACCGAATTGCCCCGCGAGCGGCTAAAAGCCGCCAACCCCGGGCGTGATTATGGCGTGATTATTGGCATGGCCGGTTTTTGGCGGCTTTACAGGGGGCGACGCAAACGGGGGCTCCGACCTCAACAACCCGAAATGATTGACATAATCACCATTACGAGTTGTTGGCACCCTAATTGCAACCTCTCTCGGCCAGAGTGCAAACTCTTTCCTCCTCGAAGCCGATCGGTCTGCCCCACCGATTCGGCTTCTTTTTTTTCTTCCGGCCCGCTCAGGCACCAGGCCTTGAGGATATGTCCAAAAGCGTGACCGGCTCATCCAAAGTTTTCCACCCGTGGCGCTCGCCGGCGGCAATGAAATAGCACTCGTTTCTGGTTAGAATGTGGCGTTTTTCACCGGCGAACATTTCAATTCGACCTTCCACAACCATTCCGCATTGGTCGAAAGGATGCTCATGGCCGAGGTCTTCCCTCCCCTGCTCTATCCGCATGCAGACCATGATCAACTGATTCCCGGTTACGGCCTTACTGGTGATGCCGGGTCGAAATTCTTCGAGTTCGATGGTGCTTGGATTCCAAAAGTGCATGCCGGTCTCCTCGTTTGACTCACACTTTGTAGTATTCGCGATGGTTGCGAATCGACTCCTTTTTTCTAATATATTTTCCCTTCATTAAAATCCATGATAATAATTTTTGAGGTTGAACGCTCAAGGCCAAGATCTCATAGATACAGGGAGGGTAAGAGCTGGAATGAACCGTAAACCCTTAACATTCTAAGACAATTAGTTTTGAAGAAGATTCCGGGGGCCAAATAAAGTTGACGAAACCAAAGCGACGTTATACCTTGAGGGCCGTTGAGTTCAATGGCCTTTGGATAGGGATGGATACAGGTTTTTCGAACATTCTTGCAGAAGAAGTCCTCAAGCAGCGCCTGGTGCCTGGACTGCATAATTATGATACTCTGGCGATGGAGCGGCACGTCAAAGAGGGCTTACGCGTTGATTTTTCGCTTACGGGACCAGATGGAAAATGTTTTGTGGAAGTAAAGAGCGCAACTGTAGTCGATAAAAGAGTAGCTCGTTTCCCTGATTCTGTCACGCCGCGTAGCGTAAGGCAACTTGAATGGTTGACTGGCAGAGTTGCTTCAGTAGACAGAGCTGTATTGCTCCACATTATTCAGCGGGAAGACGTAGAGGCCTTCACCATCAATTGGACGCATTCCAGCCTCTATGCTGAAGCTTTCAAAGAAGCTTTTCCCGTTTCGCCATCAGCGTTCTCTTTTCGTCACAACTTCGCGCATGGTGCGCGGGTTCATCACGGGACTCTCCGCACCCAGACAGAACTCGGATGATCAGAATTAATGAGCAGATTTGTATTCCTCGAGGTGAACTTGATTTCACTCCGTCCCTTAGCAGCGGGCCAGGCGGGCAAAATGTCAATAAGGTGTCCAGTCGCGTGACGCTGCGGTTTGACGTGGTGGGTTCGCCCAGCCTCTCCCCGGATCAGAAGGATTTGGTGATGCGCCGCCTTACGACCCGCATCGGCAAGGACGGCGTGCTCCGCGTCATATCGCAGCAGACCCGCAGCCAGGTAGAAAATAAGGAACTCGCGATAGAGCGCTTCACTGAACTTCTGCGGGGTGCACTGAAGAAGGTCCCGGTAAGAAAGAAGACACGAGTCACCATGCGAGCCAAACTCCGCCGGTTGGAGGAGAAAAAGCAGCGCGGACTGTTGAAAAGCAGGCGGTCAGAAAGGATTCCCGACCAGGATTAGGCGGGAGGGGAAAAGGTGACTTAGTGCTGGCGGGGCCGGAAAAGTATAGAAAAACTTTGTAACATTCTTATACTTAAGGGAATACTAGAAACGGCGAAGTCAGAATGCTACGCCCACAGGAAATTTACTTGCTGGATTGCGAATTGAGGATTCTTCGAACTTGCCGAAGCGCCGCTGGAGATAGATATTGGCTAAATTGCAACGAGTAACGCTACGAGGCTTTAAATCCATCAAGGGCATTGACATTGAACTCCGTTCGCTGAACGTGCTGATTGGCGCGAATGGGGCTGGTAAGAGCAACTTCATTTCCTTTTTCAAGATGCTCAACGAGATGATGGGAATGCGCCTCCAGCAATATATCGGCACGACAGGACGCGCACAGTCCCTTCTGCACTTCGGCCCCAAAGCTACGCCTCAGATGGAGGCGCAACTAGAGTTCGGCGCTGAGAATGGAATTGACACTTACTCAATGCGCTTGTTCCATGCTACGGGAGATACCCTTATCTTTGCCGAGGAGAAATTGAGCTTCCTCATGACTGGTTCGACAAGACCACGGGAAGTTCACCTTGGAGCAGGACACGAAGAAACACGAATCGGTCAGAAAGCTGATGAGGGAGATATATGTGCCAGAGTGATAAGGAGCATGCTCAACTACTGTCGTGTTTACCACTTCCACGATACGTCACCGACGGCACGCGTCCGCCAGTATTGCTACACCGGCGACAACCGTTGGCTGATGCCGGATGCTGGGAATTTGGCAGCCTTTCTGTTGCGCCTCCGAGAAGAGAATAGTGGAGCGGTCTATCAACGTATCGTCAGCACCATCCGCCTTATTGCACCATTTTTCGATGATTTCGACCTTGAACCGACCGGGCCGGGCAGTAGAGAGATCATCCTCAACTGGAGGGACAAGAGCTCTGATCAGGTGTTCGGTCCACACCAGCTTTCGGACGGCACACTGCGTGCCATGTGTCTCGTGACCCTGCTCATGCAACCGGAAAACGAAATGCCGGACTTAATCATTGTCGATGAACCGGAATTAGGATTGCATCCATATGCCCTTAACACTGTTGCTGCGCTCTTTAGAAAAGCCTCCCACCATACTCAAGTCCTTGTCAGTACTCAGTCCAGTTCCTTTTTGGACAATTTTGAACCCGAGGATATCATCGTATTGAATCGTGATGGCAAAGAATCGAAATTCGAGAGGCACGACAGTGCAAAACTGGAGGCATGGCTTGACGAATACAGCCTTGGCGAGGTCTGGGAGAAAAACGTCATCGGTGGAGGCCCGCACTGATGCCGCGCCTCTATCTTTTCGCCGAAGGGACGACCGAGCTTACGTTCGCCGACACAGTTCTTAAACCGCACTTGGCAAATTTCGGAGTCTACTTACATCCGCCGGTCCTTATTGCTCACGCCAAAAGAAAAGGCAGAGTTCATCGAGGTGGGGGACGAAAGTACATACCTATGAAAACTGATATTTTGCGATTTCTCGCACAGGAAAAAGCTGGGGATGTATTCTTTACGACAATGATTGACCTCTATGCCATTCATGCCGAGTTTCCAGGGTTGGCTGAGGCAGAGAAATTGCGCCATATCCCGTACAGGCGTGTTGAGTCCCTTGAGCGAGCATTCTCAAATGACATCGGCGACCAGCGGTTCATACCTTATATCCAGTTGCATGAGTACGAGGCATATTTGTTCTCTGATCCGACATGTTTCAGGCACTTCTACCAAGGCCATAAAAGACAGATCGCGGAACTTAAGGCCATCGCGGACGGTCACGACACGCCTGAGTTGATAGACGATGGACCTAACACGGCCCCTAGCAAGCGAATTTGCCGCGAACTGCCAGATTATGAAGGTGCCAAAGCCGCTATAGGACCTCAGGTGGCGGAACGTATCGGACTGGACGTGATCCGAGGCAAATGCCGTCACTTCGATGCATGGGTGTCACGCCTCGAAAAGCTTTGTTAGGTTTCATCAAGCAAATTATCTATCTTCGTGTGCTTTGCGCACACAAAGCCGGTCGTCATACAGCAATTCCCGGAGGTCCTTCGAATTGTGTCATCATGCGATTCGACAATTCGTTCCCTCGTATGCTGATTGGATCAAAAGGCACTCTCTTGGCTCCAGAAGCCATGATAGCTCCGGGAATTGCTGGTCGTCATACCACCTGCGGCCCCGTATTAAATAGTCATTGACATAAACGAGACCAGCACGCGGGTGACTTTGTGGTTTGATGTGGTCAACTCTCAGGCTCTTTCCGGGGAGCAGAAGGAGTTGATCATGCGCCGCCTCGCCACCCGCATCGGCAAGGACGGCGTTTTGCGTTTCACATCTCAGCAGACCCGCAGTCAGGCGGCAAACCGGGAATTGGTGGTGGAAAGGTTTGCCGACTCGCTATGCGAGGCGCTGAAACAGCCGCCGGCAAGGAAGCGGACACGGGTGAGCAGGGCCGCCAAGCAACGCCGGTTGGAGGTAAAAAAACAACGCGGCTTATTGAAGGGCGGCAGATCGAGAAAAATCCCGATCGAGGAATAGGGGAGAGGATGGCTTGGGTTGCTCCCGGAAGGATGGAAAGACTCCGGCCCCCTTTGGCTGCCGCGCTATTGGGCGTTGTTTGGAACGCCGAACACCTGCTTCAGATAGGCCATGAAGGTTTCATCGCCGCACAAGGTTTTGCCTGGCGCATCGGAGATCTTGGCCACGGGGTTTCCGTTGCAGCTCACAAGCTTCATCACGATGTTTAGCGCCTCGATCCCCAAATCGTTGGTCAGATTTGTTCCAACGCCGAAGCCCACTTTGACCCTGGATGCGAACCCGCGGTAGATCTCGAAGGTTCTTCCCAGATCGAGACTGTCGGAAAACGCGAACATCTTGGTGTTGGAATCGATTCGCAGCTTCTCGTAGTGTGCGAGGGCCTTTTCGCCCCACACGAAAGGATCTCCCGAATCATGCCGCAGGCCGTCGAAGAGTTTGGCAAAATAGAGATCGAAGTCCGCAAGAAAAGCGTCCATGGTCACCGTGTCGGTAAGGGCGATCCCCAGATCGCCGCGATATTCCTTGACCCAGTTTTCCAGAGCCATTTTCTGAAAATCCCTCAGCCTGTAGCCGAAGGCCTGGTGGGCCTGCAAATATTCATGGGCCATGGTGCCGATAGGGGTCAGCCCGTGCCGGCGGGCAAGGTCGACATTGCTGGTTCCCCTGAAAAATTCCGGGACCTCGCGGGCAAAGGTTGTGACCACCTCTTCCTGCCACCGGCGGCAGGCCCTTCGCCGGGTGCCGAAATCGAAAAACATGTAGGGGTGGCGAAGGGATGGTTCGCGGCCGAATTCTTTTAGGAGCCCCACCTTTTGTCGCAGCCTTTCACGGCCTTCCGCGAAATGACGGGTTCCGCCGATCCCGTGGAAGTAAACCTCCGAGACAATAGCCAGGATGAAGATCTCAAAGAGCATGACGTGCATCAAAGGGCCGTTGGCCACGATATCGATCGAATCCGGATCGCCTTTGGAAACGCCCGTGCGAATGAAGTGCCTGCGAAACTGAAAGAGATCCAGATAATCGACCAGATCGCTTTTGATGAAACGCAGCTTCGACATATATTCGAGTTCGGCCGGAAGCATTCGCAGCGTGCAGAGGTGATCGATCTGGGCTTCGATCTCCTTTTTAAAGGAGCAAAGCGCCACGGCGGGTTTATTGCGGCACCTGAACCTGTACTCGCCGGTAGCCCCCGGAAACTGATGCAAAAAGGCCTGAAGCATCGTAAATTTGTAGAGGTCGGTATCGAGAAGGCTTTCGATGACAGGTTCAAGATTCATAACGTGGCTCCAGTTCTGCAAACTCGGCATGAACACAAGGCGACCGCGGCTGTATCTCCTCCACGAATCCGCGACCGTCCCTGAAGCCGCCGGCATCCGTGGAACACTCCGCGGCGCGATGCGGTTGGAGATCGTATACTATAGAAATTAATGACTGTCAGTATGCCCTATTTCAAAAGTTTACCCGGACTTCGATCTTTTAGCCTTGCTTTTTAGCCCAAAGCCGCATTAAAGCCTTTTGGAAGGCGCCGTTTTGGCTTGAGAGGAGAAAATCGATGCTGGAGTTTAAACGCGAGCGGTTCAGTTCCAGGATCGTCCTGCCGGGAGGGCTTGATTGCGACAAGACGATCGAGGTCCGTGTCAATCCCGTTACGGGCCGTACCTGTCGTATCACCTACAGCCGGGGCGAAGAGCGCGAACCCGGCGGCAGCGCTTTGCCCGAGCCGCCGCCTTTTGCCTACCAAACCGACGACTGCCCTTTCTGCCGTGAACGCCTTCTCACCCGAACCCCCGAATTACCGCCGCGGCTGTCCCCGCAAGGTCGCATGACAAGGGGTTCCTCCACCCTTTTCCCCAACCTCTTCCCCTATGGACGCTACTCGGCGGTAAGTACCTTCGACGACAAACACTTCGTGGAGATCGGGACGGCCTCCCACGCTTCTTACGTCGACAGCTTTCTAAACTGCCGGGACTATCTGCTGCGCGTGCTCTCCCATGACCCCGAGGCGGTTTTCATGGCGATAACCCAAAACCATCTGCCCTCGGCGGGCGGGTCTTTGCTCCATCCTCATCTGCAGATACAGGCCGACCGCATTCCGGCCAATTCCCAGCGTGTTCTTCGGTCGAGATCCGTCGAGTATCGAAACCGGACCGGCGCCGGGCTCTTCTCCGATTACCTCCGCGCCGAACGGCAAGCTGCTCAACGCCATATCGGCGCCACGGGCGACTGGCACTGGCTCGCGGCTTTTGCCCCGGAGGGTTTTTATGAAATCTGGGGCATTCTTCCAGCCATTACTTCTTTTCGACAAATGAGCGAAGTGCAGTGGCAGGACCTGGCCGCGGGCGTTCTCAACACCCAACGTTTCTATCGAAGCCTTGGCCGAAACGGCTACAATCTGGGGCTGCTCCTCCTCGAAGACGGCTCGCGGGACATGGAGTTGCGGATCGTTTTGACCGTGCGCGGCAATTACGCCCCATGGGTAAGGAGCGACTTCACCGGCTTCGAGGTCATGCTGGGCGACATGGCCACTTTCACAGCACCCGAGCTTACCTGCGAAAAGGCCTTGCCCTTCTGGCGGGACCACGATTAGTTTTTCCGCAAGGTCTGTTGAGGGCCGGCGGCCGAAGGCCCGAGTTCGCCTCCGGCCGCCCGCTCCCGTCATGAATCGAAATGATAGGCGGGATCGTACATAAGCTGTTCGATGTACCTGCCGGGTTCCCCGGGAATTTCCCTTGTGGCAAGGCCACGTTCAGCGGCCAGCCCGGCCACCTCCACGGCTATGGCCAAAGAGACCTCCCGGATTTTTTTAAGCGGAGGATAAACCCGTCCCTCTTCCAGATCGGCCTGCGAAACCTTTTGCGCCAGAGTCCGGGCTGCGAGTAGAAACATCTCGTCGGTTATGTGGAGTGCGCCGCAGGCGATCGCCCCGAGTCCCACACCCGGAAAAATGTAGACATTGTTGCCCTGGGCGGGCGAGAAAGTCCTGCCGCCGAAAGAAACCGGGCCAAAGGGGCTGCCGCTTGCAAAAATCGACCTTCCATCTGTCCATTTGTAGGCCTCTTTCGCCGTACATTCCGTTTTGGACGTCGGATTGGAAAGCGAGAAGACAATCGGGCGCTCATTGATTTCAGCCATGGTCCGGAGGACCTGCGGGTCGAAAAGCCCTGGCCTGCCCGACACCCCGATGATCCCTGTGGGGCGAAGCCTTGCCACGATGGCGGGCAGATCTTGCATGGGATCGAAATCATGGGCGTACAGGAGCTTGTGGCCGGAGAGCCCCTCGCGGCCCGCTACGATCAACCCCTTTGAATCAAAAAACCAGGCCCGCTTTCGGGCTTCGGCCATGGAAAGCCCCCTGGCGACCAGAGCCTCCGAGAGCAGATCTCCCGCGCCAAGCCCTGCCTCACCGGCTCCAACGAACAAAAACTTCTGATCCTCCAGCGCCCGGCCTGTAATGCGCAAAGCCGAAATCAAACCGGCCAGCGTTACCGATGCCGTGCCCTGGATGTCGTCGTTAAAGGCGCAGGCCCGGCCGCGGTATCTGTCGAGCAGCCGGAAGGCGTTGGAGTTGGCAAAATCTTCGAACTGGATCAAGGCGGCCGGAAACACTTCGCGCACCGCCATGACGAACTCCTCGATCAGCTCGTCGTAGGCCTCGCCTCGCAGCCGCCTTTGTTTCAAACCGATGTAGAAAGGATCGTCTCGCAGCTCCTCGTTCTCCGTGCCCACATCGATCGTAACGGGTAGAGAAGACGTCGGATGGATTCCCGCGCAAGCGGTGTAGAGAGCAAGCTTTCCCACCGGTATTCCCATGCCGTTGGCGCCAAGGTCTCCCAGCCCCAGTATCCTTTCTCCGTCTGTTACAACGATGATCCGGATATCCTTGAAGGGCCAGTTGCGCAAAACTTCGGCCACACGGCCCTTATCCCTTGCGGAAATGAAAATGCCCCGCGGTCTTCTGAAAATATGTCCATACTCCTGGCATGCCTGCCCCACCGTCGGGGTGTAGACGAGCGGCATCAATTTTTCGATATTATCCAGAAGCACCCTGTAGAACAGAGTCTTGTTCCGGTCCTGGAGACTTATGAGATAGATATACTTTTCGAGGTCGGATGTCTTCCTCTCCAGGTTTTCCAAAACACGCGCCACCTGCTCGCCCATCGTATGAATGCGGGGAGGCAGAAGCCCCCTAAGCCCCAGAGCGTCACGTTCGCTCTCCGAAAAAGCCGTGCCTTTGTTCAAGGCCGGATCGTTCAACAGGGAAACCCCTCCCCGAGGCATGCTCTTTTCAATCCGATCCTGTTTTGTGCTGTCCAATTGTCTCATCCCGGCTCACCTTCGATCCTGGCGGTGCATATTCCAAAATAGCCGACGTTTATCTGCCGGCAACCCCTCCGGTCACCGCGACGCCATGCGCGGCGGGCATCTTGGAAACCTCTACCGATGAAAGTTCCACTGTTTTGGTCTCGGGGCTGAAAAAGAGGCTCACAAAGGTCATCACCGCCCCGATGGTAAGGATGACCGCGGGTGAAAGCCACATGTCCTTTTTCTCAATGGCGGCGATAAAGGGAATTCGGTGCGCCCACCACACATAAACGCTGAACCAGGCTCCGAGGAGCGCGCCCGAAGAGTAGCCGAACCCCACCCCGACGGCCCGCCGACTGGTGGGAAACCGCTCTGAAAGGTACGCGGGCACGACCCCCCAGGCGAGCTTGAGCATCGCCGCCATTATGGCCCCGACCACCGCGAGTGTGACGTTTCGGGTCACCGCCGCATTGTAGAGTACGTAGTAGGAAGGAACGCCGAAAATAATCAGAAAGACGCAGTAACCCATGGTCAGATTTTTTCTTCCATAAAAATCCGAAATCCATCCGTAAAAGATGTAGCCCAGGAAGGCCATGAAAAGAGCGAAGCCGTAAATGAGACTGTAGGTCGTGGTGTCGAAGCCCCTTCCCCCGAGGGTCAGGATATTGGGTAGAAAGCCGTAAACCGAATAGTCGGTCAGAAAAAGACCGGTCATGAAGGCGAAGACCTGAAGAAAATCCCAGAGCGCGGGCGGCTTGAACATGCTGAAAAACGGGGCCTTCTCGATCTTGCCAAGCGCCTTGTTTTTCTTGAATTCGGGCGACTCGGGCAGCGACTTTCGGATGATGAGCGCCAGGATCACCGGCATTACCCCGGTCATAAACGCAATTCTCCAGCCGTATTGAAGCATCGCCTCACTGCTCACCGTGTGCGAAATCAATGCGAACACCACCGAAGCGAGCACGAATCCCAGGGGGAAGCCCGACTGAATGAAGCCCCCGACAAGGCCTCGGCGATCCGAAGGAGAATGTTCGATGGCGAATGTGTGTCCGATCGCGTATTCTCCGCCAAAAAAACACCCCATGACAAACCGCAGAGCGCAAAAGATCACGTATGCCCAAACGCCGCACATCGCCTGCGTTGGCATGAGAGCGGAGAACACCGATATGAGGCCCACTCCTCCAATTGTGAAGACCAGAAGGGACCGGCGGCCGATCTTGTCGGCGTAATGGCCGAAGATGGCCGAGCCTACCGGCCTTGCCGCCATGGTTATGGAATAGGTGAAGACGATCGTAATATACTGCCAGGCCTGGGAGCCGTGGGGGGAAGAAAACTCCTTTACCAGAATCGGGGCCATTATGAGCACGAGCGCCATATCATAGGCGTCCAGCATAAATCCCAGAAACTGTGAAATCATAGCCATGCGGGTATCTTTGCCCAATTTAGTCTCGATCTTCGCCGACATACGATATCTCTCCTCTTTTAGTGGTCGGTTCGCAGTTTTCCTCGCCGGGGCCAGAAGTTATTATAGTGGCCTGTTTGCCTATGCCGCTTGCCCGGGGTCCCGGGCCGCGGGCATAATGAGCAAGGAGAATGCCAGGCAAACGGGACCGAGGCCCCGGGCAAGCTTTCTGCAAGGAAATGGAGCGAGAAGCCGGGAATTCCGCGCCTCCGACCTTTTCAGGCGGCGAACAACGCGAAGGTTCGCGGGATGATTGCCCCGGCGGGCGGCGAATTTCGGCCGGCCCAGAAGATTTGTCAAATGGCCGGCGATTCTTACCCGGCGCCGGTTTGAGTTCTTTGGCCAAAAACCGACAACACCTGGCGAAAATTCGCCACCCCTTTCAATGATTCAGCCCGTTTAAAGGCGTGATATGCATTTTCGATTCTCAATTGCTCAAAAATTTGTGCTCGCCTTTCTGCTTCTGGCCTTGACGCCTCTAATGGTGCTCGGTTTGTGGAATTTGCGCAGTATGAGGCAGGTGGCCCAGGGGGCCATAGCCAGCTCCTCGGCCCAACTGGAAAAAAGGGCGGGGAAAGCTCTTGAGCTTCGCGCGATAGATTTGGCCAGGCGCGTTCGCCAACTGCTCGGTTCTTGCGGCTCCGATCTGCTGACCCTCCAGATGTTGCCTCCAACTCCCGAAGTCTATCTGCGCTTTTGTCTCAACCACCAACGAAACATTCGGGTTCGAGAGCCCGCGGGCGGCAAGCAAGCTGGAATTCAGCAGAAAATACCGCTCTATAAGGAAGCGGCCTATGTGGATGCGGCCGGCATGGAGCGGGTGCGCGTCCTGGACGGCCATATTGTGGGCGCATCGGGACTGCGCAATGTCGGCAATCCGCAAAACACCACCTACAAATCGGAAGACTATTTCCAAGAGGCTTCCAAGCTCAAAGCTGGCCAAATATGGGTCTCCCACCTCACCGGGTGGTATGTGAGCCGTGCGCAATCGCTTCGCGGCATGCGCTACGAGGGGGTCATCCGGTTTGCAACCCCGTGCAGGGACCGCTTGGGACGGCTGGAAGCAGTGGTGGTTCTCTCCCTTGACTCAAGGCTTTTGACCGAGATCACCTCACACGTTGCTCCCGCGGGAAAACAGGTCGGCTTCCCCTCCTATTCGAGTGGAAACTATGTCTTCATGTTCGATGATGAAGGCTGGATCATCTCGCACCCCAAGCCCTCCGATATTCGAGGCGTCCTTGCCGACGGAAGCGGTTTCAGCACCTCACCCGGCTCCTACACCCGTGCAAAGCTTCTAGCCGGTGAACTCCCCTTCAATCTGGACCACGTCACCTTCATCAACCCCAATTATGGACTCATAGCCCGCCGGGTGCGCGCGCTCCATTCGGGCGTAACGAGCACCTTCAACGTGGCCGGGACACCCAGAATAATGGCCTATGCCCCCATAGTCTACAACCGGCCGCCTTATAATCGTTACTCGATTTTCGGAGGAATCACCGTAGGGCTTGAAACAGCCAAGTTCAGGGAACCCGCCGTTCAGGCAAGCCTCAAGATTGACGAAATGGTGGCCAAAACGAAGCGAAACAGCCTCCTTATCCTCGCCGGCTCGGCCTTTCTTGCTCTCGTTCTGGCCCTTTCGCTCTCCAGGACTTTTACCAAACCGATCCTCTACCTTGCCGCAAAAGCCAGGGAAATCGCCTCCGGGAACCTGGTGGGCGAGGTGGCCGTCAAAACGGGGGACGAGTTGGAGGTGCTGGCCGTAAATTTCGCTCACATGGCCACCGAGATTCTGGACCACCAGAAAAGCCTCGAAGCATCCCTAGCCGAGCTGGCCCAATCCAAAATGGCCGTCGAACGGCACACGAAGCAACTCGAAAGGCAACTTCGGGTCCTTAACAACATTCATTATCTGAGTCGCTACCTGGGGGCGGTCCACAACCCCGATCAGGTGCTGGCAACAGTGATCGAAACCTGTGTGGACGGCCTGGGCTTCGATCGCGCCATTCTCTATTTGTATGACGATCGGTCCAACCGGCTCGTCTGTCGTAGAACTTGCGGTTTTTCCCCGCAGGACGAAAAAATCGCCGTGGCGGCTTCCTACGACCTCGACCTTCATGACTGCGTGCCGACCAGGGCTTTTCGCGACTCAAAGACGATTTTCGTCAGAGACATCCGCTCCCAACAAGACGCCACTGCTCTCGATCTTAAGTTGTGCGAAAAGGGACAGACCGACTTTTTCGTCTTTACCCCCATAAAAAGCCGCGGGGTGGTCAAAGGGGTTCTCGGCGCGGACACCAAGATTTCCCGGCGCGAGATCAGGCAAATCGATGTCGAATCCCTCGAAATCCTTGCCAACGACGCCGCTCTCGCAATGGAAAGATCCGAACTCTACAGCCGGCTGCTCTCGGAGCGCAACTTCATTGAATCCATCATTGTCCACATTACCGACGCGATCATAACCCTTGACCCCCTCGGGAAAATCACCTGCTTTAATCCTTGCGGCGAAACCGTGTTTGGCAGAAAACGCACCGAAGTGCTGGGCGGCCATTACAGCGAGGCCTTTGCCGCCCTGCCCTCCTGGGTCGATGCCATAGAGAAAAATCTTTGCTCCCCCGAGCCGGCTTCCATGGAATTTCGAACCGTGTTCCAGGACGGAAATGTGAAAATCCTCGATGTTCATTTCTCCACGATCCGCCAGGAAGGCCAGGATGCTTTTCTGATCATTGCCCATGACATGACGCGGCGAAAACTGATGGAGGAACACCTCAGAAGATCCGACCGGCTCATCAGCCTCGGGGTTCTCGCCGCCGGGATTGCCCATGAAATCCGAAACCCCCTGACCGGAATTTCCCTGCTGCTCGACGACCTCCACGACCATCTGCATGATATGCCCGAAGAACGGGAACTTATCCGAAGATCGCTCCAGGAGATGGACAGACTTGAAAACCTGATAAACAGCCTGATGGATTTCGCGGTTCCCTCCAGGCAGATGAAGTTCGAACTGCGCCCTCTTGGCGGGGTGCTGGAAAATACCCTGTTTCTGGTCAAAAAATTATGCAAAAATAACGGGATCGCCCTGTCGGTGCGGACCCTGGACCCTTTGCCCCGGCTGCGCTTTGATTCGGAAAAAATGCAACAGGCGCTGCTGAATCTTTTGATGAACAGTATTCAGGCTATGGCCGAAGGGGGGCGACTGCGGGTTGAGGCCAAGACCGTTTCACCCGCCGAAAACATCGACTCCAATGCGGCCGTGCGCATAACGGTGGAGGACACCGGCGCGGGTATTGCCGCCGAGGATATCCCCTTCGTCTTCGATCCTTTTTTTACCCGCAACAAAGCGGGCTGCGGCCTGGGACTGGCCATCGTCCACAGTATCGTTACCGAGCACGGGGGGCGCATCTACATCTCCAGCAAGCCCGGCGGCGGGACCTCCGTTTGGATCGATCTTCCCGTGGTGGAACCTGACGGGCACCTGGAATGAAACTATGGAAAATATTCTGATTGTTGACGATGAGGACTTCATCCGGCAAAACCTGGAAAGAATTCTAAGAGAAGAAGGCTACCGCACGGCTGTGGCCAGGGACGGAAAGGAGGCCTTGGATTTACTGAGGGAGGCGCCCTTCGATCTTGTCTTTCTCGATCTCAGGCTCCCGGACATCTCCGGCCTTGAGATTCTGAAGACAATCAGGGAATCCGACCCCGATCTTCTGGTCATCGTCATGACCGGATATGCTTCGGTGGAATCCGCCGTCGAGGCCTTGAAGTCCGGAGCCTACGACTACATCAAGAAGCCCTTCAAGGCCGACGTCATAAAACTCATTGTAAAGCTTGCCCTGGAAACCCAGAGTCTCAAACGGGAAGTCCTCTCGCTCAAGATTCAACGCGAAGGCGCTTTGGGCAGCCGGCCCTTCATAGCCGAAAGTCGGGCCATGAAGGAGGTTTTACTGCAAGTCCGAGAGGTTGCAAGGCACGCCGACACAACCGTTCTTATCACCGGCGAGACGGGAACGGGCAAGGACCTTGTGGCCCGCACCATTCACAATTACAGCTCCAGGGCCAATCGCCCCTTTATCGAGCTCAATTGCGCAACCCTTCCGGTCAACATGCTCGAAAGCGAGCTTTTCGGTCATGAAAGCGGCGCTTTTACCGGAGCCAAGGGCAGAAAAATCGGTCTTTTCGAAGCCGCGAGCGCAGGCAGTGTGTTCCTCGATGAAATGGGGGAAATCGAATTGGGGCTGCAGGCAAAACTGCTCCGGGTTCTCGAAGACAAGAAAATCCGCAGGCTCGGAGGAACAAAGCTCCATGAAATCGATGTGCGCATCATCGCGGCCACCAACCAGGACCTTCCCAAAGCCATCCGGGAGGGGCGTTTTCGCCAGGACCTCTTCTACCGGCTCCATATCGTGCCCATCCATGTGCCGCCTTTGCGTGAAAGGCCCGAAGACATAATCGCCCTTTCGAACCATTTCCTCTCGGAGTACACGAAGAAATTCTCCCGGAGCTTCAAGAGCATCGGTCGGGAGGCCGAGGCCTTTTTGCAATCCTACCGATGGCCGGGAAACGTGCGCGAGCTTCGTCACGTATTGGAACGGATCTGTATTATGCACGATGCCAAAGTCCTTGGCCCCGAGCACCTCCCCGCCGAACTCACCCCCGAAGTCCACGAGGCCAACTCCGCCCTGGACCCGATATGTTTTCCCATTCCGCGGGAAGGATTCAATCTCGAAGAGATGGTCGACAGGTTCACCCTTCGCCTTATCATGAAGGTGATGGACATGACCGACGGCAACATCTCCAAGGCCGCCAAAATGCTCGGAGTCCCCAGAACCACTCTCAGATACAAGCTGGATAAATATTCCACGGAAGCGATGTCGCCCGCGGTGAAATAGATCCGTCGGGGTTCGCTCTGCCCGCTCTTTAAACCTTTCGGGGGTGTCTTCATGAAACACCATATACTCTGTATCAACAGCGGCTCTTCATCCATAAAATTCTCCATGTTCCGCCTGGACGATTCCGAGGTGCCGATCGCCGGCGGGGCCGTCGAAAGGATCGGGCTTCCGGGAGGGTGGCTATGGCTGAAGGGGGAGAAGGATAGGCGCTTGGTCGACAGGCACGACGACTTCCCCACCCACGGGGATGCGGTTCGCGCCCTCTTCTCGGCCGCCATGGAGGACCACTCCATACCGCGGCCGGATGGCGTCGGTCACCGCCTGGTGCATGGAGGCCCCGAACATGTCAAGCCGGAGAAAGTCACCCCGGAGTTGCTGGAAAAGCTTAGAAGCCTCATTTCCCTTGCCCCGTTGCATCTTCCCGCCGAACTGAGAGGCATCGACGCCGTAAGGGAACACTATCCCGGTATCGATCAGGCGGTATGCTTCGACACCGCTTTTCACAGCCGCATGCCTCAAAGGGCCAAGTGGCTGCCCATCGTTCGCAGCCTTTGGCATGAAGGGGTTTACCGTTATGGTTTCCACGGGCTTTCCTATGAATACGTCACAACGACGCTAAAGGATCGCCTGGGGCAAAGGGCCGTAATCGCTCATCTGGGCAACGGCGCCAGCATGGCCGCACTAAGAGACGGTGCCCCGCGGGATACGACCATGGGACTTTCCGCGCTTGGCGGACTGATGATGGGCACAAGGTCCGGAGACCTCGATCCCGGGGTCCTGCTCTACCTCATGGACGAAAAGGGCTATGACGCCCGCCAACTCGAAAGGCTCCTCAATCATCGTTCGGGGCTGCTGGGTGTCTCGGGGATAAGCTCCGATATGAAGACTTTGCTGGAAATGCGGGCCGTTGAGCCTCATGCGGCCCAGGCCATCGAACTTTTCTGCCACATCGCCCGAAAGCATATCGGGGCGCTTACCGCCACAATCGGGGGCATCGACACGCTGGTGTTCACAGGGGGCATCGGAGAAAAGGCCGCACCCGTCAGATGGATGATCTGCCAGGGTCTCGATTATCTGGGCATCAGCCTCGCCCCCGAGAAAAACGATCTCCACGCAGACATCATCTCGACCGAAAACAGCCCCTGCACCGTGCGGGTAATCCATACCAACGAAGATCTCATCATAGCCCGCCACACCCGCGACCTGCTCTTCGGAACCCCGTGAAGCTCGCCCTGGGTCGAATCCTGACGGTATTGGCTTCTGTTGGAAACCACTGGCCCGGATTTCCACGGAGCATAATTCAACTGACAGAATGGCTTTGCTCCGGGGGCGCGCTACCAGATCAATGTTCGGGATGATCCGATAAATCGCATCAACCCTGATGGTTTAAGAACGATTCATGAGTGCGCCCGCCAGAGTGGATGGGTCCCGCACGCTCACCATGAGTTGGCGCAAACGGACGGGAAATCCCAGGACGTATGCCCGCTGGTCGGGGGCCAGGTCGATTGTGAGGATCCCGCGTCCCGATCCGTTGACCAGCCAGCGTCCGGCGAACCCGTGCACCCCGCGGCTGAGCGGATGATCTTTCCTCTCCTCGACGCGGGTGACAAAAGTTCTCGGGAATCGGGCTCTAAATGCCCACCCCATATGCACGCGAACCTGAACGTTATCGACTTCGATATAGGAACTCGCCGGGGGGAGAAACAGGGCGCGTGATAAGGATGCATACCAGGGGTCGAACAAAATGGGAAATCGTTGCAATTTCATGATTCGATCCTTCGTTTCGCGTCCATACTCATTTCGAAATCAGAGTCTTCCCGGCAAGTCTTTTGACGACCTTTTCCTCCAGGTCGGCAATGATCACCCTCATCGTTTCGCTGGTCCGGATCGGACCTGAATTGTTCCAGCCCGCATGCATCGCCTGCTTTTCCTTTTCCCGGAACTGATCGAGACTGGAGACAAGCGACTCCCACGCGAAAAGTTTTTGCAGAATGTGACGCTCCGGAGCGCTCAGATCCCTGTCGGTATCGAAAGATTTTCCACCCCTGGTCTTTATGATCACCGCCAACCGTCCTCGTCTTGGTTCCCGCCGCCCTTACGGGTTGCTCATTGCCGGCCCGCCCCCCCCTGGAAAGAACATTATAAAAACTATTGCAGCTAGCGGGCAAAACAATTTACTCTACGCATCTCTATCCACCAAAGGCTTTTTTCATACATGACGACCACCCGAACAGGAGGAGCGAAAGATCATGAAACTGAAGCTGTTGATTTTAGCCGTTTGTCTTATCGTCTTGTCCGCCTTTTCAGCAGTAAGTGTCAACGCCCACCCCTATTGCGGAAGGTTTTTTGTTCACGGCCATTACAACAGACACGGAAGATGGATTCCGCCGCACTGGACACATCGGCACTGGATCCCGGGTCATCGTAACCCCTACGGCAGATGGATCCACGGGCACTGCGCCTGAGCCCCGTTTCAAATTGAAAACGTTCCTTCAACCAGCCTTGCCAATTTTCATTCAAAAGAGCCGGGAACAGGACCACGGTTGCGACCGCCTCCCCGGCTCGCCATATTTTCGCCTCGATTTATAAAATAACGGAAGCGCTTTTCCACTATAAATATACCTCTTTTCTGATATTCTACACGGACCTACTCCTTAGGCAACTGGAGAGATCATGGAGCTTTTGAAAAAGGTTTTATGGCCGGTAAAGTTTCTCGGAACGGGTATTCTTTTCGTGTTCCGAACACTTTTGGGCAGTTTTTCATGGGCTCCGCCGGGGTGGTTGCGCCTGCTTGACCGAAAGGGCCGCGAGGTGGCCCGATGGGCGCAAAGAAATCGCCTTCCGGCCTCGCTTCTCGGCCTCGCGCTGCTTCTGCTGATCGGTGGCGCGGGCGGGGCCGTCTACTGGTACAAACATCTGCCCGCACCCGTTCAAACCCGTTTTAAAGTTACGCCCCCCGAGCTTACCAAACACGAAGACAACAAAACAGTCATCTCCCCCTGTTCAATCCGTTTTTTCAACTCCGCGGCTCCTCTTTCGATGATCGGCAAGCCCGTCACCAGGGGGCTGGAAATCTCCCCTTCCATCGACGGCGTCTGGAAATGGAAAAACGATCACGAACTGAACTTCATGCCCCGGGGCGATTGGCCTGTCGGGCAGGAATTTCACATCACACTGGCAAAAAAAGGCCTTTTGGCCCGACACATCCGGCTATCCCGATATAAAGCCACCTTCCATACCGCCCCTTTTACCGCGGCCATAAGCCAGGCGGAATTCTACCAGGATCCGGTGCATCCGGAGATAAAGAGGGTCACGGCAACTGTGGCCTTTTCGCACACGGTGGCTCCCGCTCGATTCGAAAAACGGGTCAGGATGCTCCTTGTCCCCGACAAAGGCCCCGCTCATACAGAGCCGAAGAATTACGCCTTCAAAATCACCTACGACAAATTGAAACTCAATGCTTACGTAACCTCGGCCCGCATCGATATTCCCCCCAAGGACTCGACCATTCGCGTCGTTGTGGAACCCGGTGTCAGTGCCTCGGCCGGAGGTCCGCCCACCACCGCCCGCCTCGAAAAGCTGATCAATATCCCCGGTCTTTACAGCCGCCTGCGAATCGTTTCCTCCCAACTCACCCTCGTCAGGAATGAACGCTCCGAACCCCGACAGGTTATGATAGTCACCACTTCCTCTCCAACCTCGCGGCAGGAAGTTGAAAAATCCGTTGCCGCATTCCTGCTGCCGCTATCGGGCCCCTCGGGCTCGAAGCGCCCGTCCAAAGGCCCCTTCGACTGGACCGGCCCCGATGTCATTATCGACGCCAAAACACTCCAGGCCTCACAAAAGCTTGAACTCCACCCGATCCCCAATGCAAAAGAGTTGGGCACGGTTTTCAGTTTCAAATTCAACGCCGATGCGGGCAGATGTGTCTATATCCACGTTGCCAAGGGCATGAAGGGTTTCGGAGGCTATATTCTCGGAAGCGACTCGAACACGACCGCCAAGGTGCCCCCTTTCCCCCGTGAGGTGAAGATTCTGGCGCGGGGCTCGCTTCTCAGTATGAGCGGAGACAAGAAGATATCGATCCTTTCCCGCGACAACACCGCCCTTCTTTTCGAGGTGGGCAGGGTCCTGCCAGACCGGATGCAGTATCTTGTGGATCAAAACTACGGAAGCTTTTCCAAACCCGGCCTGAACTCCTGCCTTGTCGGCGACGATATTTCCGAACGTTTCACCCAGATTCGCAGAATCCCTCCGGGCACGCTCCCGGGCAAGGCGGACTACGAGGCTTTCGATTTCTCGAAATATCTGGTCGACGGCGGCCAGGTGCGGCGCGGCTGTTTTCTTTTCACCGCCCGGGGCTATGATCCCGCAACAGGTCGGGCCGTCGGGCCGCGCGACTCTCGCCTCATCCTCGTAACCGACCTGGGGCTCCTGGTAAAAGACAACGTCGACCACACCCACGATCTGTTCGTCCAATCGATTCGCGACGGCGGTCCGGTCGCCGACGCAACCGTCGAGGTTATCGGCAGAAACGGCCTGGCCGTTCTTTCCGAAAATACCGGTCCCGACGGACATGTGCATTTTCCCCGCCTCTCGGACTTCCGTCACGAAAAGGCCCCCGTGATGTACCTCGTGAAAAAATCCGGGGACATGTCCTTCATCCCGTTCGACCGTGCGGAACGACGCCTCAACATGTCGCGCTTCGATGTGGGAGGCGCGGCCAACCAGGCCGGCCCCGACCGGTTGAGCGCCTATCTTTTCTCGGACCGCGGCCTCTATCGCCCGGGAGACGCCTTTCGGATCGGCTTTATCGTTAAATCCGGCGACTGGGCAAGACAACTCGCCGGGATTCCCCTCGAAGCAACCATAACGGACCCGCGCGGACTGATTGTGAGCAAACGCAAGCTCAAGCTCTCAGCCGCCGGCTTTGAACAGATCCGCTACGAAACCCTGGAAGCCGCACCCACCGGCGCCTACACCGTGAGCCTCTACGTGGTCAAAGACAATCGCCCCGAGGGCCTGCTGGGTTCCACCACGGTCCAGGTGCGCGACTTTCGTCCCGACCGGCTGAAGATCTCCGTGCACCTTTCCGCCCGGTCCCCGGCCGGCTGGGTTTCCCCGGCGCGGTTGAAGGGTTTGGTCAGCTTGCGAAATCTTTTCGGAACCCCGGCGACCGACCGCAGGATCAGCGCCACTTTGAGCCTTGAGCCCGCCCTTACGCACTTTAAAAAGTTCGCGGACTATCACTTCTTCGACCCCAACAAAGCCAAGCAAGGCTATGAAGAAGACCTAAAGGACGGCAAAACCGACGCCAAGGGTGAGGCAAGTTTCGATTTCAATCTTGCCCGGTTTGCAAATTCAACCTACCTGCTGCGCTTCGGGGCTGAAGGCTTTGCGGCCGAAGGAGGCCGAGGGGTTGCGGGGCAGTCCCGCGTTATCGTCTCCCCCAATAGCTTCCTGATCGGCTACAAGGCCGATGGAAACCTGGAATACATCGACAAGGACGCGGCTCGCTCGGTAAAGCTCATGGCCGTTGACCCCGAAGTCGAAAGGACGGCCGTATCCGACTTGAAGCTCGTGCTTGTTGAGCGCAAATACCTTTCCGTTCTGACAAAGCAGGCTTCGGGCCTCTACAAGTATCAATCGGTGAAAAAAGAGGAAACGCTCAAGAAAGCCCCTCTTTCCATTCCGGCCGAAGGTCTTGCCTGCCCGCTCGCCACCGCCCGGCCAGGCGATTATGCCCTGGTTGTCGAAGACTCCCGTGGAACGGAGCTCAACCGGATCGAATACACCGTGGCCGGACAGTCCAATATCTCGCGCTCTCTTGAAAGAAACGCCGAATTGCAGCTCGCGCTGGACAAAAACGACTGTGTTCCGGGCGAGGAGGTCGAAGTGAGCATCCGAGCGCCCTACACGGGCGCGGGCCTCATTACGGTGGAACGCGACAAGGTCTATTCGTTCCAGTGGTTCAAGGCCGATACGAACAATACGGTCCAAAAGGTCCGAATTCCCGAGGGGATCGAGGGAAACGGCTATATTTCGGTTTCCTTTATCCGCGACATCAACTCCAAAGAGATCTTCATGAGCCCGCTCAGCTACGGCGCGGTCCCCTTTTCCGTAAGCCTTGCAAAGCGAACGGCCAAGGTCGCCGTGAAGTGCGACGAGCTTGCCAAACCCGGCATGCCCTTTACGATCAGGTATAAAACGGACCGGCCGGCTCGAATCGTGCTCTTTGCCGTCGATGCCGGCATTTTGCAGGTCGCGCGCTACAAGACGCCCGATCCTCTGGGCTTCTTTTTTCAAAAAAGAGAACTTGGTGTAAACACCTCGCAGATTCTCGATCTCATACTTCCCGAATATTCGCGGCTAATGGAAGTCTCGGCCCCCGGCGGCGGCGAGGAAGGCGAAGAACCCGCCTCCCGCCTCAATCCCTTCAAGCGAAAGCATGAGGCCCCCGTCGCCTTCTGGTCGGGCATCCTCGATTCTGACACCACCGAGCGCCAGATCGTCTACCGGGTTCCCGACTACTTCAACGGCACGCTCAAGGTCATGGCGGTTGCGGTTTCACCCGACGCAATCGGCACGTTCCAAAAAAACGTTACTATTCGGGGCGATTTCGTACTCAACCCCAACGTCCCAACCTTTGCCGCCCCGGGAGACCGGTTCGATGTGGGTGTCTCCGTTGCCAATAACGTCAAGGGGTCCGGGAAGGCCCCCGGGGTGGCCGTGGAACTAACGGCGGACAAAAATATCGAGATTCTGGGCAGCTCGAAAGTAAACCTGCCCATTGGCGAGATGCGTGAAGCCGCAACGAGCTTCCATCTCAAGGCTAATTCGCAACTCGGGGCCGCAAAACTCACCTTCACGGCCTCAATGGGCGATAAATCGGCCGTTTATGCCACAGAGCTGAGCGTGCGCCCCCCGGTGGTCTACCGCAGTTCCTTCCAGGCCGGCTTTTTTCGAAACGGGAGCAGAGAAGTCCCCATCACCCGGACCCTCTATCCGCAATTCCGCACTCTTCGCGCCGGGATTTCGAACCTTCCTCTCGGCCTTGCCCGCGGCCTTCTGGGATACCTCGAAAAATTTCCCTACGGCTGCACCGAACAACTGGTCAGCCAGGCCATGCCGGCAATCGTTCTCTACGATCGGCCCGAATTTGGCTTCGCCCCCGAACAGTCTCGAAAAACCCTTGCCAAAATCATTTCCATCCTGCGTTCGAGACAAAAAAGCGACGGTTCCTTCGGCCTGTGGTCGGCCAATTCCGAAGTCTCGAGTTTTGCCTCCATCTACGCGGTGCAGTTTCTCCTGGAAGCAAAACAGCGCAATTTCCCGGTCCCACCCGATATGATCCAAAGCTCTATGCATTACCTGAGGCAGTTTGCCGCCACCGGGAGCCACGACCTTTCCGGGGAGCGCCTTCGCGCTTACGCAATCTACCTCATGACTCGAAACGGCATTAATACTTCCAATTATCTGGCTGATTTGCAGAACCGGCTGGAAGAAAAATTCCCCAAGCTCTGGAAACAGGATCTCACCGGGATTTATGTGGCCGCCACCTACAAGATGCTAAAGCAGGACGCCGTGGCCGATGGACTCATCGCCCTATCCCGCCCCGGAGTTCCCGTCGCCCCCGATTACGACCATTATTATGACGGCTTGATTCGCGACTCGAGGCTTTTGGCCATTCTGGCAGAAAATTTTCCCGATCGGCTGAAAAAGCTTCCCGGCGATGCCATACTCTCCCTTGTAAATCCGCTGCGCAGCGGTTCGTTCAACACCCTTTCGTCGGCCTACACCATCCTGGCCCTGGACGCCTGCGCAAATGCTCTGACAACCGGCGGGCCTCAAAACTTCACCCTCTCCGAGGTTCTTGCCAACGGACAGGTAAAACAACTCGACCTGCCCAAGGGCCTTTTCCCGCAAACCGACTTCTCGCCCGAAGCCGCCAAGATAAGCTTTGCTTCCAGTGAAGATCTCAATGCCTTCTACATGGTGATCCAGTCGGGCTTCGACAAAATACTACCCGCACGGCCCATCAAAAACGGCCTGGAAGTCCAAAGGGAATACACCGACTCCTTGGGGCGACCCGTACGGAAGGTAAAACTTGGCGACCTGATCGAGGTCCACCTCAAACTGCGGACCATCGGGCGTGAATATCTGGACAATGTGGCCCTGGTCGATCTTTTGCCGGGCGGCTTCGATGTGGTGCAAAACCCTCCTCGCCACAAGGGCCCCAATGAAACCCCAACCGATGTCGCCCTGAAACAGAGCGCTCCCTTTGCCGCCTACAAATCCACCTGGGCTCCCGATTACGCCGATCTGCGGGAAGACCGGGTCGTTTTCTACGGGGCCGCAACCTCGAATGCGCTGGAAATTGTCTACCATATCCGGGCCGTCAATTCGGGGATGTTCACCGTTCCGCCCGCCTTCGGCGAATCGATGTACGATCGCAGCATCCAGGCATGTTCTATTGCCGGGAAAATCGAGGTGGAAAAATAAACCGACCGCGGGTCTCGCAAAAGACATTGACGGCGCTTAAAGTTTCGCAAGTATATGATTTACCAACTCTTGGGGGAGAAAAAAGATGCTCGATAGCTTCTATCAGGCACTAGCCGACCTAGGCTACAACCATCCGGTTCACCCGACGCAGGTCAACATGCCGATAGGTCTTGTCGTGGGGGCGCTCGTGCTGGGGCTTGCCGCGATCTTGCTCAAAAAATCCCACCTGGCCGTGTCGCTTCGCCATATCATGACGGTGGCTCTTTTTTTCCTGCTCCTTACAATGGCCGCAGGGGTTATGGATTGGATGCACTTCTATTCGGGCGTATGGCTTCCGGTCATTAAGATCAAAGTCGGCCTGGCCTGCTTTCTTTTCCTGCTCATGGTCCTGGCCGTTATCCTGGGGGGGAAGCTTAAACCGACTTCCCCCATTCTGATCACCATCTATCTGCTGAGTTTCGTAACAGTTGTCACCCTGGGCTATTTTGGCGCCGATCTCGTTTTCGGGGGCCGCACCCCGCCCCTGCCAAAACAGTTTAGTGCCGGGCAAACCGTCTACGCAATGAACTGCTGCGGCTGCCATCCATACGGGGGAAACGCCATTGCGCCAAGAAAGGCCATCCTGGGCTCGGATAAATTGACCGATCTGAAAACCTTCCTGGGCTGGATCCGCAATCCGCGGTTCCCCATGCCGCCTTTTCCGCCCGAAAGGATTTCCGATGCCAAGGCCGGGCAGTTGTACCGATACGCGACCAATCTGCATGACTGACGGGGGAATTGTCCGTGCAAAGCTCCTCGGGGGGGGCTGCGCCGGGGATCCGCTTTAATGTTTAAAAAAAAACGGTATAGCTTCGCCGCCATCCTGCTCGCATCCTGGTTTGCGCTGCCGGCCCTGGCGCGCATCTTTCCCGGCGCGCCCCTTTACCGGCGATTCTCCTCATCGACGGCGGTCTGCGATGCCCGACACAATCTCCTTCGGCTGACCCTTTCGACCGATCAAAAATACCGTTTGTGGGTGCCGCTCGAACACATCTCCCCACTGCTGGTCCGGGCGATACTGCTCCATGAGGACCGCCATTTCTACAGCCATTTCGGAGTCAATCCGCTCGCCATCGTCCGCGCCGCCTGGCAAACTTATGTCGCCGGCGGACGGCGCATTGGCGGATCGACCATTACCATGCAACTCGCCCGCCTTCTCTACCATATCAATTCGCGCACTCCCGCGGGCAAGACCCGTCAGATCCTTCGCGCCCTGGAACTGGAGTTATTTCATTCCAAGCATGAAATCCTCGAAGCTTATCTCAACCTGCTTCCCTTCAGCCGAAACATCGAGGGCGTGGGAGCCGCGAGCCTCATCTACTTTGGCAAAACCGCCGACAAGCTCACGCTTCCCCAAGCCCTGTGCCTCGCGGTCATCCCCCAAAGCCCCTATCGCCGTACCCCCTCGCGCCTTGCCGGTCGTCCCCTCATGGCCGCCCGCGAATCACTTTTTCGCATGTGGCTCGTCAAACATCCGGAAGCCCTAATCGACGCCCCGCTGATGAATCTGCCCCTGGTCATCCGGGACGTAGGCTCCCTGCCCTTCCTTGCCCCCCATTATGTGGACACGGTTCTGGCCAAACACCGCACCGGGGGGGAAACCGAAATGACCGGAACGCTCGACCTCGCCATGCAAATGGTCCTGGAGCGAAATATTCGAGAATATGTGGCGCGCGCCGGCCGCCTCGGTATTCGCAATTGCGCCGCCATGATCGTTGACTACCGAACGTGTGGAGTAAAAGCCTTGGTCGGCTCGGCCGATTACTTCGACCGGGGCCTCCACGGGCAGGTAAACGGCACCCGGTCGGAGCGTTCGCCGGGTTCGACCCTGAAGCCCTTTGTCTACGCGCTCGGGATCGACCAGGGGCTCATTTACCCCATGACGATGCTAAAAGACGAGCCGCTCGCCTTCGGGGCCTACAGGCCCGAGAACTTCGACGGACGATTCGAAGGTCCGGTCAGCGCAAAAGAGGCCCTGATAAGGAGCAGAAATATTCCGGCCCTGTGGATCGCCTCCAGGTTGAATACGCCGAACCTTTTTGACTTCCTCAAAATCTGCGGTGTTGGCGGCCTGCATTCCGAAAAGCGCTACGGTCTCACTCTCGTGCTCGGCGGAGGCGAAATCACCATGGAAGAATTGGTAAAGCTCTACGCGATGCTCGCCAATCGCGGCCGGCTTGAACCGATCCGCTATACGAGCAAAGACCCCGAAACCGGCGGGGTGAGGGTTTTAAGCCCCGAATCGGCCTTCATCACCCTGGACATGCTCAAGGACAATCCCCGCCCCGACCAGGTTAACGGCGCATCCGCCGATTCGATCCCCGTAAGCTGGAAGACCGGAACTTCCGGCGGATTTCGAGACGCCTGGACGGTCGGCGTTTTCGGCCACTATGTTCTGGCCGTCTGGATCGGAAATTTCAGCGGAGAAGGAAACCCCGCCTTTCTGGGTCTCAAGGCTGCGGCACCCCTTTTTTTCCAGATCGTCGATGCCTTGCAGGCAGAAGGATGGGACCTTCGAACCAACGGCCAACCCATACCCGAAAACCTCCGGCGCGTGCAGGTCTGTGCGGTTTCCGGCGAACTGCCCGGTCCCGATTGCCCGCTCAAAAAATGGAGCTGGTTCATTCCCGGCAAATCCTCCATCAAGGTCTGTGATATCCACCGCAGGCTGGTAATTGACGAAAAAACCGGCCTTGTCGCCTGCCCCCCTTACCGCACGCCCCTCAGCACCCAAGTCTTCGAGTTCTGGCCTTCCGACATGCTAAAGCTCTTTCGGCTCGCGGGCATTCCCCGCCGCACGCCCCCGGCCGAAGACCCCGGATGCCCGGCCGATGTCACCGCCGCAACCGGTAATCCCCCGAAAATCATCTCGCCCGTAAAACATCTCACCTATGCCGTGAGCTTTTTAAACCCGAAAAATCGAACCATCGCTTTTCGTGCGGCCGCGGACGCCGACGTGCGCGAAGTCTACTGGCTCCTCGATGAAAGCTATGTTGGAAAATCACCCGGCGGGGATGCTTTCCTCTGGACCGCCAGACCCGGTGACTATATCCTGCGCGCCGTGGACGACCACGGCCGCTCGGATTCGATCGAGCTGAAAGTGGCCCTGGTCCAATGACAACGATTTTCTTCCGCACATTTTGACCCGGCAAGACAGGAGAGGACATGGCCAAGACATTGAAAATACTCGGGGTCATTCCCGCACGCTACGATTCCACCCGCCTTCCGGGCAAGGTCCTGCGTCTTATTGCCGGAAAACCCATGATTTACTGGGTCTATCACAATGCCCTGAAATCCGGGCTTCTCTCGCAACTGCTGGTTGCAACCGACAGCGAGAAAGTCTTGGCCTATTGCCGGGACCAATCCATTCCGGCCCTTCTCACCGGCCCCCACCCTTCCGGGACCGACCGGCTGATGGAAGTAATGGAGCGGGTCGAAGCCGATATCTATATCAATATCCAGGGAGATGAACCAACCCTTCGCCCCGAACACATCGAGGCCATAGTCTCCCCCTTTCTTGCCGACCCCTCCGTACAGGTCTCCACTCTCAAAGTCGCAATCGAAGAAGCCGCCGCTCAAAACCCCAATAATGTGAAGGTGGTAACTGACGACTCCGGCCGCGCACTCTATTTTTCCCGCCATGCCGTTCCTTTCGACCGCGACGGCTCAGGTGTGAAACGCTTCAAACATATCGGGATTTACGCCTACAAAAAGGCCGCTCTCGAGCTTTTTCACTCCCTTCCCGAGTCCACCCTGGAATCGGCCGAAAAACTCGAACAACTACGCTTCCTCCAACACGGCACCGCGATTCACGTGGTCGAAACCCCCCATGACACCGTCGGAGTGGATACCGAATCCGACCTGCGGCGCGTTGAGCTTCTTTTTTCCTCTTATGGCACCTGATTCCGAGGCCGGACAATTCCTTCCGGAGAGCCTGAAAGCGCGGAGTTTTGTGCGCCTCCTTCACGACCACAACAACGCGCCTATCGTCGACCGTTACCTAAAGGACCCTCGATATGCCCTCCTCGCCCGTCATGCGCATTTCCCGCGGCGTGCCATTCAGATGCTTAATGTGCGGTCCTCCGACTTTTTGATAAGGGCATGGGTCTAGTCCGCGCTTGACCAATTCATTGGCATCGTCTTCTGAAGAAATAGGCCAAACGGAGTCTCGATACCAAGCTTTTATAAGCCTCGCCAATTATGGCACGCAATCACAATTAAAGATTCTCCTCTTATCTGCCGAATATCCAGTTGACCGGCCTGCGATCTATACCGAAGCCACGGAGAAGAGTTCCCGGATGTTTTTATACGGTGCTGGACAGCATCGCGGATGCCGAGCATAATGCGACATATTATGAAATGAATAGTCGATGGTGGTCACCTGGAATGTGGGTGGAGCAGACCGAATTCAGAAACGGGGTGACGGCGCTCTCAAGCACAGTAATGGCGTCCATTTAACTCCTGCCCTTCCTTGTTTTAACGCTTGAGAGCTTTGTCCCCACTCATCAACCCAAATCAATCGAAGGAGGAATGCGCGATATGTCAGGAAAATTTGTCTCCGTATTGCTTATCCTTTGTGCAGGGATTCTTCTTGTGGCCGACAAAGTCCCGGCTGTGAACGAAAACGGCGCCGCAAGCTATAAAAACACCATATCGGTTGCGCGCGAAACGCTCTGGAAGGCGATCACGTCGACTCAGGGAAGCGGGGCCACCGTCGCGGTCATGGACCAGGGCAAAATTGTCTATTCGGAAGGCATCGGGGTCGCCAACCGGGAAGAAAACAGGCCGGTGGACAGGAACACTCGCTTCAACTTCGGGTCGGTGAGCAAGATGTTTGCCGCCGTGGCTGTCCTGCAACTGGTGGATGAAGGAAAGTTGAGGCTCGACGACAGGGTCGCAAGCTTTATCCCTGAATTCAAGATGAAGGATCCGCGCTACAAGGACATCACCGTAAGGATGCTCTTCAATCACTCTTCGGGCCTTCCAGGCGGCACTTTCTATGTTGGCGGTCCCACGCCGGGAACCTACCTGCACGACACCCTGTTCGACACCCTTAAGGACGAGCATCTGAAGTATGCGCCCGGGGACATATCGGTCTATTGCAATGACGGTTTCACTCTAGCCGAAATCCTTGTCGAACGGATATCGGGAGAGAAATATCTCGATTTTCTGAAAAAACAGATCTTCACCCCGCTTCGACTGGATCGCACGGCGGCGAGCATCGGAGAAATCGGCGCAAAGAATGTCGCGGAATACTACGCTTCCAAAACCGGCCAGAAGTATCCGACCGAAATCATTCAACTCTACGGCGCTGGCGGGTTGTCTTCAACAGCCGACGATATGTGCCGCTTTGGAGACAGCTTCTGCTCAAACGGTAAGAGAATACTTTCGAAAGCTTCCTTGAAGGAAATTCTCAAGGTGCAGCCGGATCGATTTTCCCGTTACTTGCAAAACCCTGGGCTGCTCAACGCATTTGGCTGGGATATCGCAAAGGTCGGCAAGTACCAGGCAATGGGAATGCAGGTACTGGGAAAAAGCGGCGGCACAGGTTGCTTCAGCAGCTTTTTGCTGGTCGTTCCCGAAAAAAGAATATCGATAGCTTTGAGCATATCCGGGCATACAGATGTCAGCATGAAGGGCGCATTCAAGATCCTCGATGCGCTGATGAAAGACAAACATATGGTCCCGCAAAAGGTCCACACAATTAAAAAACCTCTTGCTCCGCAGCCTGTTCCCGAAGATTTACTAAAATATGCGGGATATTATATTGGAACTTCTCCGGTGAGGGTCAAATTCACCAAAAATGGGTTTACGGCTTGTCCAATCGACGAGAAAACGGCGCAACACAACTCCAAGCCTTTGGCCTTCATCTATAACCGCGGCTACTTCCATTATGCCGATTTCACATGCTACTTTACGACAATCGGTGAAAAACGCTATATCATCTTGCATAATGTGGATCCCTTCGGCCTGGATGCGATATTTTTTCAAAAACTCGATACATCCCCAAAACCTGTTAGTCTAAAACACGATATAAACGGAAAAGTGTGGCTGTTGAGAAATGCTCTGCCTGGCATCGAGCTGCACTTCAAACAGGGAAATCCATTATTGGTTGTTTCCAACATCTATCCGGAATTACCCGGCTATGTCGGCTTTTCGGGAACTATCGACAGGATAGAAAGTCCCGATTTCGCGGGAATGGCTGCAACCGCGATAAGAGATCAGGACGAGCTTACCCTTTTCAAGAAAGGCGGCAAACTCCAGGCGAAGTGGGGCTATTGCCTGTTTTCAAACGCCGACGACATCAGAAAAATAAACAGCGGCGTAAACAAAGTCAGGATAGGGAAAAAGGATTACAACGAATGGCTGAAAGTTCAAACGGACACACTGCTCAGTTTCGGTAGGCCCGAAGGTGGCAGGATTGTCGTCCTGACACCGCAGGAGGGACTATACGACAGCGTCCTCGATTCGGGCGAAATGTACGCTCCCGCGGGCAGCTATGTTTTTTGTGCCGGAAAGGCGGGCGACCAGTTTAAGATAAATGCCCAATAGCGCGAAAGACCAGGCCGGGGCAATCCCACCCCCGGCCTCTCTCGGATGCTTTCTTATCGCCCTGGCAATCAAAGAATTGAATCTTCGACGGAGGCCTATCCCGCTTTGATGGTGGCAAAAAATCAATGGCTTGCGCGTCTTTTAAGAAAAGCATTCCATACCGTCGGGAAAGCACGAATTCCCACCCGACCCACGCTTTTGAAATTCACATACAATTTTGTATTCCCTAATCGTTATCCAGCCCTTTTTTGTCTTTATCGATTTTCCCTTCCGCGCCCGCAATCTGGCGCCGGGCATACCCCTGCCCATACCGAGGGGCGTTATGCCTCTTCGAGCATGAATATTGCTCCGATACCATGGCGCACGATGCGGATTCTCCCATGTGCCCACCGAGATAAAGGAATGAAGATGGCCCGGATTTCGAAAGTATTGCTCATGGTCGCCGCAATCGCCCTGGCGGGCTTTCTCGGTACGGCTCAGGCCAACCTGATCACCAACGGAGATTTCGGCTCCGGGGACCTCACCGGTTGGACGACCGTTGGCAACTGGACCTATTATGATTATGTACAGAGCGGCATATCGGCTCTTGGCGGAACAGCCCCCACGGGCAATGAGCTTGTATTGGGCAATTACAGTCACTGGGGAAGCGCGGGGGTTGAACAAAACCTGGCTACAACTGCGGGCGGGAATTACACGCTTTCCCTGGATTTTGCCTCGACCGGCTTCAACCGCACCGGCAAGGAATCCTTTCAGGTCTGGTGGGACGGCAAGGAATTGGAAAACATAACTTCCTCGCTTTCAAACCAGCCCTGGACGCAGCTCTCTTTTTCCGTTACGGGAACCGGCCTGGATCGTCTAACGATTGAGGGTTTTAATAACGCGGGATACAATTACATATCCGATGTCTCCCTTAATCCCTCGTCCTCGACAGTCCCCGAACCACGCTCAATGATTCTTCTCCTCACGGGTTTGGCGGGGCTTGCCCTCCTGGCCAAGCTTTTCAAAATCGATTAAGGTCGCCACCTGAATCGAAAACGGTTTGAGCGCGGCTTTGTCAACCGGCTTTCACTTGAACAAGAGCAACGCTCCTGGCCCCGTCCATGACTTCTTTCAAGGGCACTCCCTTTTCCAGGGCGATCCTTTTACAGTCCTCATATTCCAAGGAGAGGTTTACGATCTGCCCGTTCACCTCCGCCACCTTGACCCGTACCGTCCCGTAAGGAGTACGGACCTCTTCGGTTCGCCTTCGCGCCTTGATGCGCTCTTCGAGCCTCCACCTTAGACCGATACTGGTGGTCTCCCGCAGCAAAAAATCCGCAAGTCGCCGTACATGGGAAGGTTCGCAGGTCACCGTAAGAAGTGTGGCGGGGCGGTTTTTCTTCATCTGAACGGCGCCCAGGAAGACATCCAGCGCCCCCATTTCGAGCATTTTACCGATAAGATAGTCATATAACTGGGGATTCATGTCGTCGATATTCGTCTCGACAACCGCGATCCGTTCGGTTTCATAGCCGTGCTGTTCCTCTTCCCCCTGTCCCGTCATCACCCGCAGCAGGTTGGGGATTTCGGTTTCGCGGCTTCCGGCCCCGTAGCCGATAGTTTCCAGGGTCATCGGCGGAGCGGGGCCGAAGCGAGAGCAAAGCGTTGTCAAAATGGCCGCCCCGGTCGGCGTTAAAAGCTCGCCCGAAGCCGAAGTTGCATAAAAGGGCCGCCCTTTGATCAGTTCGGCCGTGGCCGGAGCCGGCACAGGCAAAATCCCGTGGGCGCACTCGACGGTTCCCCCGCCCACATTGAAGGCCGAACAGCAAACCGCGTCCACCTCCATGGCCGCAAGGCCCGCCACGGCACCGACCACGTCTATGATCGCATCCATGGCGCCCACTTCGTGAAAATGGATCTCCTCGACTCGCGTGCGATGCACTCTTGCCTCGGCCTCGGCCAGTCGCCTGAAAACCCTTGTGCTTGTCTCCTTCACCGCCTCGGCCAGGCCGCTTTGCCCTATGATTTCCTCTATATCCCCCAGGCGACGGTGATGGTGCCGATGGTGGCCCTCATCTATCGTTACGATCGCCCTGCTTCCGGCGATACCCCTTTTGACCACCTTCTCCGCTTTGATCTCGAAGTGCGAAAGGCCAAGCTTGGCAAGCTCGGCCCGCAGCCGTTCGACTCCAAGCCCGGCGTCCATAAGGGCCCCCAGGATCATGTCTCCGCTTGCCCCGGAAAAACAGTCGAAATAGGCTATCCTCATCTTTGCACCTCCGAGGGGGCGCAAACCACCCTTTCCCGGGCCGCCTTGTTGATCAGCGCGGCCTGGTATCCCGCCCCGAACCCGTTATCTATATTGACAACCGATACCCCCGAGGCGCAACTGTTGAGCATGCTCAACAGGGCCGCCACGCCCCCGAAACTGGCCCCGTATCCGATGCTTGTGGGAACCCCTATGACCGGGCAGGAAACCAGCCCGCCCACTACGCTCGCAAGGGCTCCTTCCATTCCCGCCACGACCACCGCCACGTTGGCTTCGAACAGGTCGTCGCAAACATCCAGCAGCCGGTGAATGCCGGCCACCCCCACATCAAAGATGCGATTGACGCGATTTCCCAATACCTCGGCGGTAACCGCGGCTTCCTCGGCAACCGGAATATCCGAAGTCCCCGCGCTTACAACCGCGATGTTTCCGGCTTGCTCCAACGGTTCGGGACGAATCACCACGATTTTCGCCATCTCGTGGTACTCGCACAGCACACCACGTTGACAAATCGCCTCGTACACCTCGCGCCCGGCCCTTGTGGCCAGAACATTCGAATGGTGTTCCGAAATCCGCTCCACAATCCCCTGGATCTGGGCAATCGTTTTACCCTGGCAAAATATCACCTCCGCGGCCCCGGTGCGCACGCATCGGTGATTGTCGATCCGCGCGAACCCGAGGTTTTCGAAGGGAAGCTTCCTTAATTTGACCATTGCCGAATCCGGGTCCAGTTCCCCGCTTCGAACCTTCTCCAGCAGCCCCCGCAGATGCTTATGATCCATACTCCGGTTTCATCCTTGTCTATATATTGGTGCTTCCCATGGTGTAACCCCGCAGATCGAGGGTCACAAACCGGAAGCCAAGCTCTTTGCAAAAAGCGGTAATGCGCTCCCGCGAGCCCCTTTCAACCATTTTTTCCATGTCTTCCCCGGCCACTTCTATCCGCGCCGTATCGCCGTAGTCCCTCACACGCACCTGCCTGCTGATCGACATCGCCCGCACAAGCTCTTCACAGGCATCTATGCGCCTGAGCTTTTCCACCGTGATCGGGCTTCCGCACGGAATGCGGGTGGCAAGACAGGCGTAGGCGGGCTTGTCCCAGGTCGGAAGCCCCAGTTGCCTGGATAACAGCCTCACCTCGGCCTTGGAAAGCCCCGCTTCGATAAGCGGGCTTCTCACCCCCAGTTCCCGCACCGCCCTCATGCCCGGCCGGAAATCCGACAGATCATCGATATTGGAACCGTCGGCCACAAAAGCCATGCCTTTTTCCTTCGCAATTGCCGCTATGGCCGCAAAACGGCCGCTCTTGCACGTGTAACACCTGTCGGTCCCATTTTTTACAAATTCGGGATCATCCATCTCCCGGGATTCGATGATCAGATGTTCAACGCCCATATCCGCGGCAAACCGCACCGCCTCGCTCATCTCGTGAGCCGCGGTTGTTGCCGACTCGGCGGTCACCGCCAAAACAGCTTCGCCCAGGACCCTTCGCGCGACGGCAAGAAGCAGCGTGCTGTCCACCCCGCCGGAAAAAGCCGCAACCAAGCTCTTCATGGCCGCAAGAATTGCTTCCAGCCTGGAGAGGGCGCCAGCCGTCGTCTCGTCTCGTCCCATACCCATTCTCGTTTTCTCCAGTCCTGAAATTCGTCAAACGCAAACACCAGCCACAGCTATTTAACTGAAAGAACCCGCCCGCGGCAACCATCCCCAACGCCGCTATCGACAAAAGAGGCGGGAACAACGGGAACCGCGTCCAGAAACCTTTGTGCCGGCCCGCTCTACGCCCCCCGTCGGTTTCCAATCGTTTTTAGCGGTCCAGCTTTTCAACGCTTGCGGCCCGGCAAGAGTTGTTTTACCGCGGACGCGAGTAGCGACTGTATACGCCGCCACGCCTCCCGCTGTAAGCAAGAAGAAGACACTATGTTTTTCGAGGGCAGCCGAGGAAGAAGGAAAGCTCGAAGTTCCTCCGGATTCCACATCAACGGGGCGTCTCCCCGCGGACTCAACCGCAACTTGTGCCGACCTACAAGCACCTGGTTTCCGTCGGTCAAAACAGTTTCGAGTGGATGTTCCTGAAGCCTGCCGCTCCCATGGTCGTAGAGCACGGTGTCATCTTTAAGGCCCAGTCTACACGTGCCACTTCTTTTTTTAGCCCACCGCCACTGCCAGGCACAATACGGAATAAGTACAAACAAGGTCGGGAGTAATACACTGTAAACTAGCTTACCGGGCAGACTGAACCCACCGTGCTTTGCGCGCGGCAGACCTATAAACATGGCAAACCCCAACCAGGCCGGCGTACCAATCCAGATGACCGGAAACATACGCTTCAGCCACTCAGGGTTGGGCGTGAACCACAATGCACCCTCGATCAGTGCCGGGGGCGGCATGCTATACACCGGATACGCGCACCGTTTGCGCATTTCCAATCGGAGTATTGAGGAAGAAACCCGGTTTTCGGACGGGAGTCTGGACAAGAGATGGGCTCTCACTTCCTCGGCATTCCACATGGAGGATATCAGACCTTTAAAAACCACTTTGTGTGAGCCGACACAAAGACACATTCCGTCGCTCAGAACGACCGTCAGCGGGTATGCCTCGATCTTTCCTTGTCCGCCGTCATACAAGACAAGGTTGTCTCTGATACCCAATTTGGTCTTTTGCTCTTTCCATGCGGCCACCAAGCGCTCGACCGAAAATATGGCCCCTAAACCCGGCCACAACAACAGGATGAACCAGTGGTAAGAGCCGGTTGCATAATTGAACAGCCAAGCCTCCCCTATCCCCAAAACCAGAACCGCCGCCCCGCCGCCACAGGCCAGTCGGCGAAGAAATCCCTTCCGGGCGGGATTAGGCGTAAACCAAAACTCGCCCTCAAGCGGTGCGGCGGGCGGCAGCGATTGCTCCGCCATCAGCGGTCGATCCATGTCGCGGAAAGTGCAATAGAAGGCGATGATAAAAGGTATTAAAAGCAAGACGACCAACACGCTGCCGGCAGCAACACCGATATGGTCATAAAGCTCCTGTCCATGCGCCAGCGCGGCGCGAAAGCTCTTATCGCCGAAATCGTCGATATTCCCGCCGGCAAGATCGAGGCGATGCACATACCGTGTTACCAAATCGGGTATAAGGGCGGTGTTCGGGTCTAACATCACGATTTGCGCTGGCTGACCGTCATCATCGAGGAGAACTCTTTTTGTAAAGGCGCCGGTGTCGTCCACCTCCCAAAGATGGCGGTCGCCGTCGCGCATGGATGAAAAAGAGAGCAACCACAACCCGCGCTGCGAGTCAAAGGCCGCGGACCAGACATAACCATGGTCCTTGAGTCGCAAACGCTTCTCCAGTGGAGCGACACGGTCTCCTTCGAGACTTGAGACATGGAACGTCCGGTGTCCGGTGGCGATAAGCCCGAGGGTCTGATCGGGCAGCCAGATCGCAACACCCCCGTCGGGATTTTTAAGCCCTTTACCTTCCGCCCTCACTTGCCTTCGAGAATCCAGGAGCAGGATGTCGCCCCTATCGAAATCGGCGAAAACCCAACGCTCATGGCCCGGGGCAATGGCGACGGCCGCTTTGTCGCCATTACGCCCGGCCTCGATACCATCGAACAATGGCCGACTATGCACATCGACCGTGCCATCGCGGCCGAAGCGGCAATACCGCCATCTCCCGGAATTTTTGTCGTGCAGGATAATTTGAGCATCATCCAGTGGGGCCAGCACGTCCACGTTAAGTCCCGTGCCCAACTCGGCCGCGCTGTACCTGCCCGTAACATCGCCGCGGCGTGTCAGAGACCAGAGCGTTTTTCGGCCATACACCCACACCCCTTCCGGGGAAACCGCAACGGACTGAGGACCAAAATCAGTCCCACTCAGCAAAATCAATACAATGAGGGCGACCAGTGCGAGTCCCAGACAGTTCAGGATAGCAATCCAGGCGGAAAAATCGGATTTCGCGGGATCCATTTTTGAATCCGGAACCACGGCCGATCGATTCAATATTTCCCCGTCACGTGATTTGAGAGCTGCAAACTTACAAGGCGCGGCCAATCGTCATGATTTCGGCTTCCTTGTTCCCTTCGTGGAATTTCCAGAATTTTGGCGTCCCGATACCACTTCCGGACCGGCTATTCTGCGATGTAGCCGCATCCCCCGAGGATCTCCACCGAGGCGATGGCGCAAAGGACCGCCGTTTGACCGCTCGGATATTTGGCCCTCGGCGCCAGTGGGTAATCGGGGCGCCCGACATCGAACGGCCAGGCGATTTGTAGACCAGTCCCCGCAAGGATTCGATCCTGACCGCCATTTCAGTCAGTTTTTTCCGGGTGAGTTGAAAGGAGTTGAGGGCGACGCCAAGAGGGGTTCTTTCCCTGGCGGACAGGCCTCGCTCAGCCCCGGCCACCCCCTGGTGCGCACCATGGACGCGCGTGTTATCGAAAAAGTGCATCGGTTGCTCGAATCCCCGGCTTTCAACCCCCACCAGATTGGCAAGGGGAACACGCACCTCTTCGAAGGCGATCTCCCGCAGTATCGGAAAGGCGTATCCCCATTTTCCCCTTGATTTCCAGAAACACCTTTTGCGACTGCGCGTACAGCCAAGGACACTTCCCCCCCGGCGAAAGCCCCGACGGTCCCGAAGCCGCCGCAAGGCTGACCGGAAACTCCGGGGCGGGCGGGGATGACAAGTTTCTCTGCAAAAAGGGCTCTTGTCCCTGAAAACGCCAATCGTTCATGTTCACCTCTACGGCTTCGGAAACGATTCTATCATCAGGATAAATACGATTCAACCGCCCGCTCGTATCTCTGTAATCCGGGTGGGGTTCGCCGTGATTCGGATCTGGCCTCAAACTTTCCTGAATCGCAGGATTATGATAATTCCCTTCTCCACCGCCAGGGGAGAGCTTCCTGGCCCCCCTTTCCATCCTGTTTCAGGGGGCGCTTGTGTCGAGTCCCAGCCGAGCCATTTTGGACCCCGCTCGACCGCAGTTTCCGCCGCCTCCCCAATCGCGCCGCCCTCAACGATAGCTTCCGGAGCAACGGCGCCGACAAGAGCGCACACAACAGTAAGGGCATCTCCGATCAAGTCCTCATTCAGTCCGGAGGACATGGCCCCAAAAGATCGACCGCCTAATGTGGTTATCTTGAACGTAAACAAAAGGGTTGACGCCGGCCTCGAACCCGAGCGGGTCCTGGTTGAGAAATCTGCCGGTCGTATCGTCGTAGAACCTCGCCCGCATTTACTTAAGGCCGTCGCCTTCTTCCATTACTCCCCATCTGCCGACATGGCAGAAGGGATTGTGCGTTCCTTCGCTCATCGCAAGACGCTCGCCCAGGGGCCGTAGGAGTATTGATTTACAATCCGCCCCGTGGAGTTCGTCATTGCAATAGTACTCCCCCGGCTGTCGAAATGGTAGGTGAAAGTTTCGCCGTCGGGGAGGAGCTTGTAGGCCAGGCCGAGACCGTAAATGTAGTAGGCCGACGGTTTGCCGGTCGAATCGGTTTCGGCTATCATGTTTGGAAGGCGCCCGTTCGGATCGATCACGTAACGGGTCTGAACACCGTTGAAAGTCCGGACCAGGCGATTTCCAAGACCGTCGTAGGCGTATTGCACGTTTGCGCCGCCGGCCGTGGCGGAGGTGAGCCTGTTCAGGTAGTCGTAGCCCAAGTTTAACATTTTGAGATCCAAAATGGCCGGTTAGTGCTTGTTTCGTCAGAAAAATGCCTGTAATTTCAAGAGGGTCATAGCCAAAAGCCTTATTGTAGTGCCATGTTTTGTAGAAGGCCATTGACCCATGTGGCGAAATCCTGTATTTTGTGCTTGCCATGTATATTCGACAGACAAAGACAAGCGCATCCGCCTCGGGAGACCCCTACCACACCTACCGCCTCGTTAGCTCCGAGAGGATCGGAAACAAGGTGCGGCAGCGGACCTTATTGAACTTGGGAGGGGCATTTTCAGTTCCCCGGGAGATGTGGCCGAAGCTATGCGCAAGAATCGAGGAGATCCTGTCCGGGCAGCTTTCTTTGCGCCCCGAAGACGAGGAAATCGAATATGCGGCCCAACGCTACGCCGCCCGGTTGCTTGCCTCCCGGCCACATGCCCGACAAGGTGGAGAGGAAACGAGCGGCGATTTCCACGAGGTCGATGTCAACTCACTCGAACTTATAAGACCTCGCTCTGTGGGGGTAGAGCACATTGGACTGGCGTCATTGAATTGGCTTGAGCTTCCCGGCGTGCTCAAGGCGCTTGGCTTTAACAGCATCGAAAGCGCCGTAGCGATCGGCAGTATCATAGCCAGGATGGCCGAGCCGGGAAGCGAGATGGCCACCTGGCATTGGCTGAGGGAACGGAGCGGCCTGGGAGAGCTTATCGATTTTGACTATGAGAGCATTTCCCCGATGCGGCTTTATAGAACATCCGATCTGCTTGTTAAACACCGGGCAGAGATCGAGAAGGCCCTTTTTGCCAATATCAGGAACCTTTTCAGTCTGACCGCGACAGTGACCCTGTACGATCTGACAAATACCTATTTCGAAGGAGAAACGGCTCAAAATCCCAAGGCACGCAAGGGGCACTCCAAAGAAAAACGCGCCGACTGCCCCCTGGTGACTCTCGGTTTGGTTCTCGACGGGAGCGGATTTGTCCGAAGCTCCAGAATGTTCGAGGGGAATATCTTTGAAGCGCAGACCCTGGAGTCCATGCTTAAAGAGCTTGAGGCGCCTGCGGACGCCATGGTGATAATGGACAGGGGGATAGCTACCCAGGCCAACGTCGATTGGTTGGTAGATCATAAATACCGCTATGTTGTGATGAGTCGAGAGAGAATTCGCCGATTCGATGATGCTCAAGCGGTGAGCCTAAGTTCGGCCTCGGGACAATCCATCCGTATTCAGCGAGTACAAGATGAAGAAGGCAGGGAGATTCGGCTCTATTGTCAATCCGAGCGTCGCATGGAAAAAGAGGAGGCTATGACTGCCCTGCTTGCAAAGCGGTTCGAGGAGGGCCTTCAAAAGATTGCAGACGGACTGACAAAGCCAAGGGGGACAAAAGACCGGGACAAAATTTTGCAGAGGATAGGCCGTCTCAAGGAGAGGTGCCGGGGTATCGGCGAGAGCTACCTTATCGAACTCTGCGCAGATGCCACAGGCGAGAAGTCGGAGGCCGCAGGTCGGAAGGTTGTCGGCCTTTCTTGGCAAAAGACTCCGGCCGACGGCAGCCGCATCACCCATCCTGGTGTTTATTGCCTTAGAACCAACCAGTTGGATTGGGATGAAGCCAAACTGTGGCGAACTTACACCATGTTGACGGACTTGGAGGCCGTCTTTCGCAGCCTGAAGTCCGAACTCGGGCTGCGGCCCGTATACCATCAAAAGGAGGAACGGACAGAAGGCCATTTATTTATAACCGTTCTCGCCTATCAGGCGATACAGGCCATCCGCCGCAAGCTAAAAAGCCGTGGTATAAACCAGAGCTGGTCATCGCTTCGAAAAACCTTTTCCGGGCAACAAAGAGTCACCGCTGTTTTCAAACGAAGGGACGGCCACACTCTCAATGTCCGAAAATCAACAACCGCCGAATTACAACTTAAAGAACTCTATGACGTGCTCGGGGTGACGGCCATGCCCGGGGGGGTGCGCAAAATGGTTGTTTGATAAAAAGATTGAGATGTAGTGCCACTGGCGGATTCTTTAACGCCTAACTCATTGTTATTGTTTCTTGTTTTTTTGTTCGTGTTAAACTTGGGCTAGGGAGCTCTTCCGCCATTTGTCGATCACTTCCCCGAGCGAGGTTTCTTCCTGGACCGCACTTCCCTGCGATGCCGTCGTTTCCGTTTTCCTGGCGGACATAGTAAGCGGTCCATCCCCCGCGCACACGGGGAAACCTCTGTGGAATAATATCCGGGAAAGATAAAAAACCCTGATTTAACAAGCACCTCCGTCTTCGGAAGCGATTGATCTTCGCGTCAGAATAACGCCCTGATATTCAAAAAGTTCTTTAGGAGGCACACCCGGGAAACGAACCCCCTGACCGCCGGGTTCATTAGGGTCATGACATACCATCACGATTGCGGTCCCCTCAAGTTCTTCGAACCATTCCGTACAGACGCTCCAGAGCCGCTCTCGAACCGACCTGCTCAGCTTGGGAATCGAAAAGTTCCTTTATACGATCAATCATTTGAGCGATGATCCGCTTTTCGAGCAGAGTTCCGCCCATCCTCGTGCGCACGACATGTTCGATGCTGGGCAGCTCCTTCTTCAAGTATTCGCCAACAGAGGCGAAGGCAACGGTGTCGGGCATTAAAATCCGCTCGCTCGATCCGACCTTCCTCGCTCCGGTGCAGCGCTCGGGTGGGGGTACGAAAACACCGGTAAAATTAAGATGACAGATAAATGATTTCGTGTACTTACGGATGCGCCCCGCTGGCTGTTATCCATGAAATAGCCCCCTTGGGCTGGTCAGACCCCATTTGACGACAATTGCCCGGCATTCTTATTAAGCCGGTCATACACCTTCTTGAGCATCCAATCCTTAACAACTTCCGCGAAATCTTTGTCGTCCATGATTTTTGAAAAAATGTCCTGGTTTTGATCCATGCGATCAAAGAGTTTGGAAAAGAACGCATCCTGGAAGCCATACTTGAAGTTATTAATGGTGTTGCTTCTAGCCTGTTGCGACAGAGTTTCGTCCCTCACGAGCTCTTCTTCGATCTGGCTGAAAAAGTACTTGTCGGCCTCGGTAAAATCGGTGCCGAATTTGTCGTTCAAAATATCGATAATTTCAGAAAGCCTGGCCACTTCCTCCTTGTCTTTCACCGTGCCGGCTTCAGACATCGGGGCCAGGGGGGCTTCGGCCCCTTTCTCCAACCGGATTTCACCCTCCTTGATCTTTTGGAGCCGGTAATACTCCAGCGCGACCTCGTCCTTTAGCTTGAACGTTTCGCTTATACTCCTCCCGGGCATTTTGTTGAGAAGCAGACGGGCGTATACATAGAACTTTTCAAGCTCGATGTCGCCGAAGGGCATAATTTGGGACAAGAACGCATAGAGGCGCACAAACACGGTCAAAGTGCGCTTGAAGTCATCCCGCGCCTCTTCGCTGTCCAGCCCATTGAATCGATCGACCGCGGGATCGATCATGCTGTTCATTTGACCATGATCTCGCCTGCCTCCCATGTTCTTGGGCTTGAAAAAGAGCCTGGCGAACGCATCGATCTCGCTTTGCCGGTATATCTGGAAGCCGGCCAGTTTGTTTTTAAGATCGTAGAGCATATTGGGGTCGGTGGTGGATGAGAGGGTGGTTTGCTCATAATAGGGTTGAAAAGCATCCAGAATTTCCTGCTCCTCGTTGGCAAAATCCAACACGAAGGTGTCCTCTTTTCCAGGGCACGTTCGGTTCAGCCTCGACAGTGTCTGCACCGCCTTCACCCCGGAGAGCTTTTTGTCCACATACATGGTGTGCAAAAACGGTTGGTCAAAACCCGTTTGATATTTTTCCGCCACCAGGAGCAATTGGTATTCATCGGAGGCAAACTTATCCGGTAGTTCCCTTTCCCCGAACCCATTGATGTCCGTCTCGGTATATTGAATGCCGGTCTCGTTGTCGGTGAACGCGGTAAAAGCCACAAGCGCTTTTATGTCGAGATACCCGTTCTTTTTCAGATAAAGGTCGAACTCTTCCTTGTACCTGACAACATGTGGCCGGGACGATGTCACCACCATGGCTTTGGCCTTGCCGCCGATTCTTTTCATGACGCACTGGCGGAAATGCTCGACAATCACCTCCGTTTTTTGGGCGAGATTATGGGGATGAAGCGACAAAAACCGCGCTATGGCTCGGCCGGCTTTCTTCTTATTGATTTGCGGATCATCTTCGATGGCTTTGGATAGCCTGAAGTAGGTTTTATAGGTCGTGTAATTCCGCAGCACGTCCAGGATAAAATCTTCTTCTATGGCCTGGCGCATGGAATACAAATGGAAAGGCGCGGGTTCTCCCTGCGCATCGGGGGTGCCGAACACCTCCAGCGTTTTCGCTTTGGGCGTGGCCGTGAATGCGAAGAAGCTGAGGTTTGGCTGTCTGCCACGGGCCATCATGGATTTGCGGATTTCGTCCTCTTCGTCATTCTCCTCTCCGGCGTCGTATTCCGCCGCATCCTGCCTGAGCTGGTCTTGAAGGTCGATAACCGTCAGCACTTCTTTCATTTTCTTGGTGGCTTCGCCGCCTTGGGAGCTATGGGCTTCATCCACGATAAGCGCGTATCGGCGCAGGGGCATTTCACCGATTTTAATCAATACGAACGGAAACTTCTGCAGGGTCGTGATGATAATGTTGGTTCCCGCTTCCAAGGCCTCGGTCAACTGGGACGAGTCTTTATCAACCTTTTGGACCACGCCCTGTTTGTGTTCAAATTGGTAGATGGTATCCTGAAGCTGCTGGTCCAGCACCCGCCGGTCGGTGATAACGATAACGGAATCAAAGATACGCAGGTCTTGCGCATTGTGCAGGCCGGAAAGTTGATAGGCAAGCCAGGCGATGGTGTTGCTCTTGCCGCTGCCGGCCGAATGCTGGATCAAATAGTTATGTCCCGCGCCCATTTCAAGGGCATTCACCGACAGCTTGCGAACCGCATCGAGCTGATGGAATCGGGGAAAGATCAGAGTCTCTTTTTTGAAAAGGCGGCCGTCGAACTTGATATCCTGTGTTTGCAGATGCAAAAAACTGCCGATGATCTCCAGCCAGCTCTCCCTTGCCCAGATCTGTTCCCATAGATAGGCGGTTTTGTGTCCGTGCGGGTTTGGCGGGTTTCCGGCCCCCTTGTTAAAGCCAAGATTGAAGGGCAGGTATCGGGTCCTGGCGCCTTCGATCCGGGTGGTGTACCAGACCTCATCGGCATCCACCGCAAAATGCACCAGAGCCCGCTTTTTAAATTGAAACAGCAGTTCGCGCGGGTCGCGATCTGTGTCGTACTGCTTTCTGGCATCGTCGGCGTTCTGGCCGGTAAACTGATTTTTCAGCTCCACAGTGGCTACCGGCAGGCCGTTTAAACTCAGCAGTAGATCGATGGAATTCTCATTCTCGGTGCTGTATTTCACCTGACGCGTAACGGTGAGGTTATTTTTAGCATAAAGGGCAACGGTTTCCGGATTGAGACCGCTCGATGGTTTGAAATAGGCGAGCTTGAAACGGACGCCGTAATCGACGATGCCGTGCCGGAACACATCCAGCATACCGCGATTGTCCAGTTCTTTAAACAACCGTTGAAGAAATTTCGTTTCGGCGAGCGATCCATGAACATCTTCCAGTTTCCGCCACGCACGGGGTTGAGTATCCCGGATGAACGCAAGGATTGCTTGCGGGTGAAACGCCAATTCCCGACTGTAACCGGCAGATTCGCCCCGACTATACCCACCACGCTCCAAAAGGCATTGCTCGATGGCTTCTTCAAAAGCCCGCTCATTAACTGGACTGCTCATCGGGCGACTCCCGGGCCACAAGCTGATCGCTGCAATACTTTCTATAGGCCGCCGATCGAATTACGTTTCGCAACTTCTTTTGGTCCCTGTTGGACATGTCGGCCTTGAGGCGATTTTCGGGGTAGCACTTCACCATGAATTCATATTCATCACCGTAGAGTTCTTTATCTATCTCCTTCAGGTTTCCCGGCAGTGTATCATTCAGGATCGTTGCCAGATCGGGATCGTAGAAACGAACAGGCGGCATGTCATGTTCGGAGAGTTGACGGCCCAGGAATGTCGGCGTACCCCCGACCGACGGCCACATGACGCCAAAAAACTCACTGGAGCCGGACTGGTAGACTTTGGCGATCTGGATGGCCCCGCCGATGGGGCGGTAATTATCGGTATCCCGGGACATTTGAGCCAGAACCTGCAGCGGTTCCATGTCCAGAGTGCCCGAAAGGATCTTGCCGGCATCCCGCAGTTGAGCTTCAAGCCCTGCTTTCGCCTCCTCGGTGTGATCGCCCATGAAGGTGAATACCCTGGCATCGCCCGTGTTGACAGATTCATGGGTGAACCCTTTCAATACCGGAGCATAATAGAGTCGCCAGATGCAAAATTGTTGTTTTCTCCAACTCCAGCCGCCGAAAAGAAACTGGGCTTCCCCTCGCACCTCGTCGACATTGCCGATGGCTTCATTGATTTCACCGACCAGCGTTGAGAATAGATCGATCAGATATTCCAGCACGTCATGGATATCGGTGTGCGGACTGGCGAGATTTCCGTCGAATTTGATGGAAGAAATGCAATTGAGGATCAGGGGGTACGCCCTGGATGTGGCCCCTGCAAAACAAAGGAGGCAGTCCAGCCGGGACAGCTCAAACAGCTTGACTCCGCTGTCCCAGCTTTCACCGCCGGTGAGCCTGCTGTCCGTGGCCATCACCAACTCTTCCTTCTGGCCATATTTCCTGATCCAGGCCATACAGAGTGTCATGCGGAACCCTCCCGCCGCACATCGACCTTTCCTGTGACCACTTCAGAGATCAGGGCGGTGCGATATTCTTGGAGAAGTTTGATTTGGTTTTCGGTCTTGGCGATAGTCTGGTCGACGCTTGAGGTTATCTGGCTGAGGTACCTAACAATTGCAATTTGTTCTTCAACCGATGGTAATGGGACCTCCAGATTCTGATATTTATCAGCGCCTATATTCTGAATGGTAGCTAGAACAAACATGCTATTTTTCCAGTTTTCAAAGGCGCTAGATTTTGTATAAAAATACAGAAAATCAGAAGTAATCATCGTTTCATTTGGACTTGCCTTTATCAAGTATCCTGCAAAACATGCCTTGCCTTCATAATTCATGAATTGAAATGTTTTACCTACGGTTGCACCACTGCGAGCAAATAAAATATCACCGTCACTTAATAAATAACTCCTTGCAATATTGGGTTCCAAAGATTTGAATGTATCATTCCTTAATAGTCCATTTTCGTCAAAATCAGTAATTCGAATATATCTTGGAAAGTTAGAGTCAATTAGCTCAGAATATTCATTAGCCCCATATTTGAGCTTTTCCTTTACGATCCATTTTAAACGTATTCTTTCCCATTCGTCCGGCATCTCCCCAATCCACTCCACCCCCGAATCTTTCATTTTCACAGATGGATCAAGCCCTTTGGTTACGGCCTGATTGATCACCGCCGCGCGTTCTTCCTTGAGCAGTTCAATCGAGCGGCTTTTCTTAACAATCAGGTCGTCGATTTGGGCGGTTTTGCGGTCGAGATAGGCGGAGATGGCGAATTGGTCATCATTAGGTGGTACGACTACGTCAAACATTTTGAGTTGCTCAAAATTTAATCCTTCCCTTGATATTCCATTCTCTACCAGAAAGATCTGCAATTGTCCTTTGTCAGAAGAAAGATAAGCATGTAAAAACGTAGAAGAAATATTTTCGTTGGGTCTAATGATACATACGTGCTGATTAACATTTGCTTCCATAAATGTCTCTGGAACCATGGAACATCTGCCGATAGAAGCTCCAGTTATATTTAGTAGAACATCTAAAGGTCTAACCTTGCTAGCGCTCATACTCGCGTGAATTTCTTCAGAAATGTAGGCCACATTATCCATTCTCAAGCCATCAAAGTGAATATTTTGGCTTCTTATTAATGCTATCCCACTGTTTTGATAAACGGAGGCCCCGCCTTTCGGCGTTATACCACTACCAACCTTAGTGGTAAGGTATTTCATTCTCTTGACCCCCCACCCCTCCGGCACTTCCCCGATCCACTCCACCCCGGAATCCCTATATTTCGGATAAGGCTTCATTTCGTAAAATCCTTCCCCTTCTTTTTCAGCTTTTCCGTCAGTAGCTGAAAATGACCCTCATCCGCCTTGCGGGCCTCAATCTGAAGCCGTTGTTCGTGGAATTTGTCGTACTCGGCTTCGGCCAGTTCTTTGGCCACCTGGTGGGAAATCTTACCGGCATGGTCCAGGATGTTGCGATCGTTCAGGGTCAAAAAACCATCGAGCTTTTTGATCCAGTCCTTCATTTGCATGGGAATGCGGCGCATGGCCTGGCCTTCGGCAAAGATGAGATACTGCTCCACCAGGTTGTTGAGCGCCCTCAGCTCGCCCTCATCGAGAAAGTTTTTCGCTATAACGACATCGGCCTTACGAACCTTTACGCCCCGCCAATTGGTTAGGCCCATGTTGGGCTTTTCGCTGTCCGCGCGCTCATGAACGATCTCGGCGGCGGTCTTTCCGGTGATGGCCCAATGAAGCTTGTTTTGCACGGTTTTGAAGAAATCTATACTGATGGGCAGAGTGGGGTCGTAATCGACGCTGGTCGCGTAGATATCGGTGATCTTCTGATAGAACCGCTTTTCGGACGTGCGGATGTCCTGAATGCGGCGCAGAAGCTCATCAAAATAATCAAAGGGCTGATCGGGATTTTTCAGCCTTTCATCATCCAGCACAAACCCTTTGACGATATACTCCCTGAGCTGTTGAGTGGCCCATTGGCGAAAGCGGGTGGCGATATGGCTCTTGACGCGGTATCCCACGGAGATGATCATGTCGAGATTGTAGAAATCCACCCTGCGGCCGATGGTGCGCCGCCCTTCTGTTTGAACTATTCGGAATTTCCGAATAGTTGCCTCCGGAATGAGTTCCATTTCTTTGTAGATATTTTTGACATGCTCATTGATGGTGGGTACGGACACCTGAAACAATTCCGCCATCATTTTTTGAGTCAGCCAGACGGTTTCCTGTTCCAGCCTCACCTCCAGGCGGGTGTTGCCGCCCTCGGTCTGATAGATGACGATCTGTGAGCCACTGGATTCAGGTCGATCGCTCATCCGTTGAGCACCTCATGAATCATCCCCTCCGTTTCCTTTTCGAGAGCCAGGATATCGGCACGGATCTCGGCCAGGGAGCGTAGCGGCTTATACTTGTAAAAGTACCGCGTAAAGCTGATTTCATACCCCTTCACGGTCTTGCTTTCATCGATCCAGGCATCCGGGACATGGGGGCGGACCTCACGTTCAAAGTATTCTGAAATGTCCTCCTTCAAGGGAATATTTTCATAATCCCGCAAAGCGGTGTCGGGCTCAGGACTGCCTTTGCCGTCCTTACAGATATCGGCCGTTTCATCCCGTTCGGACAGGGCCTTCATAATCGCATTTTTCAGCGGTGCGGAAATTTTGCACCCGCTCCTTCTGATGGCGGCATAGAGATCGGCATCGAATCCGTCGCGATTTTTGTAACACTTTCCACCGCCAAGGGTTCGCAGCATGGTTTTGATGCCGGCTTGAAGCCGCCGGCCGGCTTCCATTTCCTCTTGGCCGGCGGCATCTTTCCTTTTGGATCGGGCAAGATTGGCAAAGACGGTTTCGTCGTCAAGCCGTCCGATGCGTTCCGCGTTAGCCTGAAAGTTGAGTCTCAAGGGTCGTTCAACGGTTATTCGCCAATACCCGAAATCGTCGTTATCGAAAATCTTGCTGACAATAACATCTTCCACATTGCCGTTTGTTATGACTTTTCGGGTGTCGTTGTGTTTGAAGTCGCCATATATTCGGGTGATCTCCCCGATCTGATCCGGTTTACCATCCTCCCCGTCGCTGATTTCGTTTCGCTTGTTGCCCAGGCTGCGGCTCATTTTCTGGTAAAACCGCTCGGATACGGCATTGATCAACTGGACACGGCCTTTGCGCTTCGCTGTCTTGCGATTCGTAAGGACCCAGACGTAGGTAAAAATGCCGGTATTGTAAAATAGCTGGTCGGGCATGGCGATGATCGCTTCGAGCATGTCGTTTTCGATGATCCATTTGCGGATATTGCTCTCGCCGCTGCCCGCTCCGCCGGAAAACAGAGGCGAACCGTTAAACACGATACCGATGCGCGACCCCCCGTTTACCTCCTGCATCTTGGAAATCATGTGCTGAAGAAACAGAAAGGACCCGTCCGAAATGCGTGGAAGCCCGGCGCCGAAACGGCCCGCGTAACCTTTGACCGCGTGTTCCTTTTCAATGTGGGTCTGGACCTTTTTCCACTCGACGCCAAAAGGGGGATTGGAGAGCATATAATCGAATTGTTCCCCTTCCAGGCCATCGATGGTGAACGAATTGCCGAACTTGATATTACTGACGTCCTGCCCCTTGATGAGCATGTCGGATTTGCAGATGGCATACGATTCCGGGTTGATCTCCTGACCGAAGACGACTGGTTTGGCATCCGGATTGAGCTCTTTGATGTACTCTTCGGCTACCGACAGCATGCCCCCGGTCCCGCAGGCCGGGTCGTAGATCGTTTTGACGATGCCCTTCTTCGTAAGCATGTCCCGATCGTTGAGAAACAGGACATTTACCATTAGCTTGATGACTTCCCGTGGCGTGAAATGCTCTCCCGCGGTTTCGTTGGAAAGCTCCGAGAATTTTCGGATCAGCTCCTCGAAAACATAACCCATTTCCATCGGGGATACGGCTTGCGGGTGCAAATCCATTGCGGCGAAACGCTTGAGCACCATAAAAAGCAGGTTGGCTTCATCGAGGCGCGTAATATGCTCGCCAAAATTGAAATATTCGATTATTTCCAGGCCATTGGCGGAAAAACCGTTAATAAAGCTCTTCAGGTTGGCGGCAACATTGTTGGGCTCTTCCTTAAGTTTTTGAAAGGTGTACTTGCTGGTGTTGTGGAACGACAGCCCCGCGATTTTATTCAAAACGGGCTCAAGGTTTTTCAGCTTCATCGCCTTTGCCTTGTTTTCAATAAAATCGAGCACTTTTTGTTTGGTTGGCTCCAGCACGCAGTCCAGGCGGCGCAATACCGTAAACGGCAATATCACCTTGCCATAATCGGCCTGCTTGTAGTCGCCACGCAGCAAATCCGCCACGCTCCATATAAAATTGGCAAGTTCCTTTGTCTTTGCACTTCGTGCCATGAAATACTCCAGTCATTTCCCCTAAATTAGTCCGTTGTTGCAATTATGGCCAGCGTTAACAAGGATACAGTCTGTATAAAACGGGGTTTGGGAGGGTACCGGGATCGGGAGTCATTTTCTTTTGACCTCGCATTCCTACCCCCACAACCTTCAAACCTGGCCTGGTTACCGCTGTGTGAATGGCAAGGATTCATGGCCGCTAAGGCTCTGTAAAGCGATTGTCTTCAGGAGCCTCGCTGGATTTACGATCGACGCGACCTGGCTGAGGCGCGCAAAGACCTGGCCCAGCCGGTCAAGTTTCCAGACCATCAGCACGTCGCCGGCCTTGAGAGATTTGAAACATCAACAATGTTGTTTGCCGCGCGCTCGACTTTATCGAGCGAGACCCGGTCGCTTCGGCGGTCATACAGGCCGGGGGGGGGGGCAGGCGGGCTCGTGGTTGGCCATCCGCTGGAAACATCTCCAGCTTGCCGTCTTCGACGCGCTGGCCGATCGTGAGGGATCCGTCCCGCCGGGCCATGGGGAGAGCTGCGAAAAGTAATCAACCCGGTGGTTTTAAGCCCGGGGGGCTCAGTGGGGCAGCTCCGCGACCGCCTTTGTGATCTCGGCCATTCTTTGCCCGGGGTCGCGGATGTAGGGAATTACGACCAGTACCCTGCCGCATTCGCTGTCCGTTATGGCGGTTATGGGAATAAGCTTGCCCGATTCAGGCGAATTTATCGCCTTTGCGACCAGAGGAGGCAGAACGGGCAGGTCGGTGCTTTCCACGTAAACAATCACCGCGTGGCCTTCCAGTGCGTTTAGCACATCCTTGCTGGCCGCGCTGCAAAGCGGGCATGTCGTATACCTGTCCGAGAGAAGAAAAGCGATGGGAAGATGATCCGACTGGGCCTGAGCAACAGCCATTTTCCAATCGGAGGCCAGGTAATAATCCCCGGGCAGATCGAAAGCCGCCAAAACGGACGGCGAAAATGAAAAACAGCACAAAATCAGCATCAGAAAGCCGCTCAAGCAGATCTTCATTGCCCCTCCCCGAACAAAATGGCTGAATCAGACTATCCCAAGGCGAGCCATATTCGCGGCTTTTCAGACCATTAGCGCAAACCCGCATCGTTTGTGTAACGATACCCGCCCCAGGAGATATTTTCGGCCACGACGGCCCTTTCATTCAACCTTACGTTCCGCAGTACTTCCTCCCGGAAAACGCGGTAGCCCGTGCGGTCCACAATGTATCCCACATGCTCCTTGTCGAGGCCGCGGTCAATGTGGCGTTCGACATAGTCGTAGGCGTTTCGAACGACTCCCAGGATCAACTCCCTGTCGGCCCATTTGATGAACGTTTCCGCAATCCGCGGGTTCTTCCTGCCCGTTCTGCCCATAACGACCAGCCGGTAGGATTTTTGCGCCGATCTCGTCATAGCCTCGGTCGGACATTTGCGGATGCACTCACCGCATCCGATACATATATCATGGTTTCGCACCACCGAAAAATCCTTCATGGCAAGCGCCCCGGTCACCGCCTTTGCGCAGTTTTCCACGCAGGCCCCGCAGCTTATGCAGCGCGACGGATCGTAGACCGGCTCAACCGTGCAGATGATGCCGAAGTCGTGCATTATCGCCTTTATGCAGTCGTTGGGACATCCCGTTACCGCGATCTTGAAATGGAAGTTGTTCGGATAGACCATCCGTTCGATTTCCCGCGCCATGGCCGTGGTGTCATCGTTTGCGAAAGTGCAGACCCGGCTGCCGATACAGGCGCAGATATTTCGGGTGCCCGCGGCCGGATATCCCCCGTCGCCCACATCCACGGCGAGCCCCAGCGCTTCGATCAAGGGGCGTATCTTTTTGTTTATTTCCGGAATCATGTCGAAGTCGATCCCCGGCAGTTCGAATCCCTGCCGCGTGGTCATATGGGCGGTTCCGTCACCGTATTTCGAAGCGATTTCGTCTATCAGCGGGAAAAACCGGGTCTCGATGTGTCCGCCCGGCACACGGATGCGAAGCGCGGTTTTTCCCCGCACACAGGTTATCCGGTAGGCGTTTTTTATTGCTTTTCTTGTGTCGATACTCATCAGTCCAGAAGCCTCCTGGCCTTGGCGTAACTGAACACCGGCCCCTCAAGACAGACGTAGGTCTCATCGATCTTGCAGTGACCGCACTTTCCTATGCCGCAGCTCATCTTACGCTCAAGGGAAACCCGGATGTTGTTTTCGCAAATTCCCATCAACAAAAGTTCCACCGTTACGAATTTGATCATGATGGGCGGTCCCACCACGATGAACTTGCAGTTGTCGCGATTGCCGAGATCGAGGTTTTTGAGATATCCCGTGATAAGGCCCGTATTGCCGCTCCAACCATCGGCGCCTTTGTCCACCGTAAGGGTCGCCACTCCGGAATCGACCCACCTCCCCACCTCATCCCGGTAGAGAATGTCTTCGGGAGTCTTGAACCCCAGGAGCACCTCCAGGCTGGAAACCTTATCGCTTCCGATAAAGTTTTTTATCACCTTCTTTACCGGCGCAAGGCCCGTTCCGCCGGCAATGACCTTGAGATCCGAGCCCAGATAGTCTCCGTAGTCGAAGCCGTTCCCGTAGGGGCCGCGGGCAAAAAGATAATCGCCCGGTCCGAGGGCGAACAACCCGTCTGTCAGACGCCCCACCTTTCGAATGGTCACAAAAAGCCTGCCCTCTTCGAAATCACTTACGGAAATGGGCGCCTCACCAACCCCCGGGACGGAAAACTCGAAAAACTGCCCCGGCTTTACCGCTCTGTCCAGGGCCAGCACAAAGGTGGAATCGATCGCGGTTTCCCCGATGACCTCCAGGATCCGCATCTTTTCCGGCAAAAAGGGGTTTTTCATTTGCTTTTCCCCTCCCGGACGACATCAAACAAGGTGTTGATGCACCTGGCAAAAGAGATGTATTGCGGGCAGACGTCTTCGCACCTGCCGCAGCCAACGCACTGGTGTTTGCCAAAGCGCTTGTGATAATCATTGATTTTATGCATGGTTTTGAACCGCATCCGCTCACCCCGCGGTCCCCGGAAACCATGTCCGCCGGCCATATCGGTAAATCCGTTCACGTGGCATCCCGCCCAGGTCCGCCGCCTCTCTCCGATTTTGCCCCCGGCGAAGCTTGCGTCCCGCATGGTGAAGCACGAACAGGTGATGCACGAAGTGTTGCATCTTCCGCAGGCTATGCAGCGGGCCGTGTATTCCTTCCAAAGTTCGTGTTGAAAATGCTCGACCGTGACGTCCGCCACTTCGGGCAGGCGCACCTTCATCCGGTTTTTCTCAACGAAGCGCACTTCAAAGGGCTTCTGCGCCATGCCCTCAAAATAGGGGACAAACTCCTCACTTTTTACCTCCGCCAGGATCTCGTCGCCAAACCGGAAGGTAACGTCGCGACGCTCCGTCCTGTTGGCCTTCATCGAGGCGCAAAAGCAACTGTCAAAACCGCTTGTGCACTCGATCATGAAAAACTTCACCTTATCGCGCCGCCGCTTGTAGTAGAAATCCTCGAAAGGGCCGTTTTCCAAAAATATTGTGTCCAGACGATCGATTCCGTTGATATCGCAGGGTCTTAAGAATATGGCCGTTTTTTTCTCATCGATCGCAGGGACCCTCGTTTCACCCTCGCAGAATTGAAAAAGGGTCTCCCTTATGGGGTAAAATATTTCCTTGGGGGAAAAATAGCTTTTCCGGTTCAGCTCCAGATCGTCCAACCGGTGGATCTCTTTATAAGTCACCCGGTCCATGTCCGTATAATTGCCCTTGTCCCGATCCACTGCCGGGCCGAACACACGGTAGTTTTCTTTCAGTCGATCCAGGAAACGGTCGAACTGTTCCCCCGACAACCGGTATCCCATGTCAATGCCTCCTTCGAGCCTGGATGTAGTCCTGTGCAAATGACTCGATTTTATAACGATTTGTATGGAAATTCCTTGACCTGGGTCAAACCGGGCCGCAAATGGAACCAATTCTCACGGTGAATGTCGTACCGCCCGACCCGGAACGAAAGGAAATCGGCCATCCATGGATGGTTTCGAGAATCAGCTTCGTGGAATATAATCCCAGACCCGTGCCCTCGTTTTTACCGTGGGTGACGTAGGCGGAAAAAAGCCGGTCCTGTATGTTTTCAGGAATCGGTTTACCGCCGTTGTGGATATCGAGCACGGCCGCCGCCCCTTCGCCATCTTTTAGCGTCATATCCACCGAATTGCCCCTGTCTTCGGCTTCGATCGCATTTTTCAGCAGGTTTTCAATGGCCCGCTCCAGTAGCGCCCTGTCCGCCTGAAGGATTATCTTCCGATCCGTCAGGTCGTGGAACACGATTTTGACGCCCCTGGCCGTCGCCACGGGCCGGAGTTGCTCGGCCTTGCGTCCGAGAAGCCCGGCCAGTTCGATTGTTTCATCCTTGCGCTTGTATTCCCCCGTCTCCAGCGCAATGAGTCCCCGGGCGGAGTCGAGCAGTTCGAGCGTCCCTCGGGATTCCTCCAGGATTATTTCCATATACTTGCCCGCCTTCGACTTTTCCTCCGAATTCAACCCCTTTGCCAGCCTCTGGGCCGCAAGACAGATGATGACCAGCTTGTTTTTCAGATCGTGTCGAGTGATACGTTCGAAACGCTCACGCATCAACTCGTAATTTTTGCGCAGGGAAATGTCCCGGACGATGGCTGTAATGAAGAAGTCCCGCTCGTCGAGCTTCACCAGGGAATGGGTCAGTTCGATGGGAAATACTTCGCCGTTTCGGCGCAGCCCCTCGAATTCATGAGATTCCGACACGTAGGAGCTTCGCGCCGCGATGGAACCTATGAAAGCCTCGTAGCCGTCCCGGTGCCGCTGACGATAGACCGGCGGTATTATGGCCTCGATACCGACCTCTTCCATCCCGGCCCTGTCATAGCCGAACATGGTTTGCGCCATCTTGTTCCAGATGACGATTTTCTTGTTTCGGTCAACGGTGATCAGCGCATCGGATAGAGAATCGACGATCTGGTCGAAAACAGGCTCTTTCATGGTCGCTCCCGAATTCTATTGCAAGACCCCGGGGGAAGATATGCATCGAAGTCATCCGGGATGGTGCAAGTCTTTTTCCGCCCTTCATCCTTGCTTACCGCTCCTTAACTTCTCCAATTCGTCGCGGAGTGCTTCGACCTGTTTTCGAGTGGTTTCCAGCTCGCCTTCGTTATCGATTAGAAAACCGGCGAAGGGCTTTTTCGACTCGATCGGAAGTTGAGCCTTGAGGATGTTTTCGGCCGCCTCAAGGGTTATGTCGTCACGTCTGGCGAGCCGCCTCGCCTGCTCGGCGGCCGAAATATGAACCACGACGACGGTATCGAACAGATAGCAAAGATTGGACTCGATAAGAAGCGGCACGGCGACCTGGATGATGGCCCGCGGGTCTTCGCTCGTAATGGCCGCAACCTGCCGGAAAAATTCCTCGTAGATGGGAGGATGGGTGAAGCTCTCCAGTTTCTTTCGTTTCTCCAAGTCTCGAAAGACCACCTCGGAGAGCATCTTTCGGTCCAGTTTGCCGTCAGCCATGAGGAGCTGTTTTCCAAAGTATTCGACAATCTTTGCCAGCGCATCGGTTCCCGGTTCCACCACCCGCCTGGCGATGAGGTCGAAGTCTATCAGAGGAACTCCGAGCTTTTCGAGCATCGCCGAAACCGTTGTCTTTCCGCAGGCGATGCCTCCGGTAATCCCCACCAGCAGGGGCGAGCCCTTTCCCCTCGCCTTGGCCATGACTTCATCCAGTTTTTTGTAGGAAACAGGAATTTGAGGCTCGATATCGGCTTGAGCACCCGCATAGCTTATGGGATAGCGGATTCCCCTTCGGTAGAGCGCCTCCATTCCGTGCAGTGCTTTTTCCATGAGCCCCGCCGGCAGCGCCATCGCCAGGTCTTCATCCTGCACATGACCGTAGCGGCGCTCACCATAGCAGGGAATACCCAGCGAGGGTTTCCCCGTGTTGAAACAGCGCGCCAGGGCGTCCGAACAGGACGACTCGCCCACGCAATGGAACCGCATGACCTCGTAGCGGCTGAACTGCAAGGAATTGATTAGAAGCATCATCTGCGCGGGGTTTGCATAGATTAGAACCATGTCCGGCTCAAACGCGTCGTAGGCCAGGGGCGCCATGGCGACCGCTTCATACTTTCCCGTGGAGATCCGGGGGATGGAGGCCTCCATTTTCCGCCCGTCTTCCTTGGTCGCCGCCCAGACAATGTTTCGAAAAGTCCCGTTTCTGTGCGTCTCGGGAACCTCGCACAACCCCAGAATCGAAGGGCAGGTGGCGAACAGGAAATCGTCCACGTCCGCTCCGACCGTCCAATCGAAGCTGCGCACGAGGCCGATCAACTGGCACAGTGTCCCCTTGTGCCCGGGTCGTCTAAGAAATGGGACCTTGGCAAGTTCGGACTTGTCTTCGAACATCTTCAGCCCCACCGGAAAATACTTGAGGCGCATAAGGCTTTCAAACCGCCTTACAAGCTTGCCCCAATCTTTTTTTTCTCCCATGCTCCATTCTCCTCAAGTTTGCCACTCCTGCCCCTGATTAATGCCCGGCGGCTTTGGCCGCCTTTTGCGAACGGAATGCCACCGGCGCGTACTCCCCGGATTTCAGTGCCTCGATCAGTTCGGCCTCCGTACGGATTTCCACGGAAAAGCGCGTCGCATAAGCTCCAACCTCCGCTGCCAGGTGAGCGTCGCTGCCCCCTGTTGCGGGTAGCCCGAGGGCCCGGGCCACACTCGAAGCAAAACCGTTTTCCTTTTCGGTCACTTTCCCGTTTAGCGCTTCCACCGCGTTCACCTGTTGGAAAAGCGGCCTCTGCGCGGCCGTCTCGACCGTCAGCCCCAGTTGGACGGTGCTGAAGGTAAGAAATCCCCGGAACGGATGGGCCGCGATCATGAAGCCCCCCGCCCTGGCGACTTCCTCTCGCAGCTCTTCGATCGTGATAATGCCCCGGATGTCTTTATCCAGACCAAAGACCAGCATGTCGCCCTGGTTTGTCGTGATTTCGTTGCCGCGCAGTATGGTAAAATCGTGCTTTTGTCTCAAATCCTCCACCTGCTCGCAACTCCAGACATGGTTGTGATCTGTGAGGCAAATACCGTTCAACCCGATGCGTTTGGCTTCTTCGATCAACTCGTCCACGGAAGCCGAGCTGCAGGAGGAGGCCGGAAACGAGTGGGTGTGCAGATCGATGACAAAACCTTCTTCCCCCTCGAGGCCGGCTTGACCCGAACCGGTCGCCTCTCCACGGGGCGTCTTCACCCGCCCGGGGGAAGACGCGGAACCGCGGGCGGCTGTTTCCGATAAGATTTGCGCCCTTGCCGGGCTTTCTCCGGAGGCCTCTTGCTTTATAAAATTTTCGAAGCTCAAATCGGCCACAGCCTTTTTGGCCTCTTCCCATCGCACCACCCTTGCGGCTTGAGTGGCCGCATGGCAGCATTCGATCAAGAGGTTGGCGAAATGGCGGCAGCCCTTTCTACCCAGACTCTTGTGGATCCTTTCGGCTATCTTTGCGTCTAGGCGCTCACCCCTCATTTCCTGTAGAAAAGGGATGGCCTTGTAACATTCCGGCGTGGTCCGGCGATTCCATTTACCGGCGATGGTCAGGATCTCCGGGTTCGAAAGTCCCACGCAAAGGTCGATTTGCAGCCCGTAGAGATCATCGTCCAAAACAGCTTGAATCGAAAGGGTGTCCCGGTCTTTTACGGCCACGGACACCAGTTTGTTGCGCGCGAAGGTGAGCATGTCTTTAAACCCTTTTTTCCATCTTGAGCTATTTGTCCGGTTCGATCCCCTCGACCAGCCTGCTTCCCGGAGCAAATGCCGCGCAGCGGTTGTAGAGCCGGATGTTTTCGCGAACCATACTGGAAAAAAATTCCAATTTTTCTTCCTCGCTATCGGGCGCTTGCGTCAGGATGTCCTTGGTAAGGGAGATGATGACTGCGTGGCAGCATTCTTCGACCATGTAGGCGACCTGCCTCAACGCCTCTTGATCTTCCCCCACCAGCCCTTTTATGATCTTGAGCATGCCCGGTCCTATACGCATTCCAGGCAGTTTGGAAAGAATTTCCTCCAGGTCGGGGGGCTTTAGCCACTCGTGATGAAACCGCGCCCGCGCCTCGAGGACCTCGAGGTCGGGCAGTCGGGCAGTAAGCTCGACAAATGCGGAGGTGAACGTATCTTGCAGACGGCAGACTGATCGCAGGGTGTTGTCGGCCAGACGCTCCACGCTGGTGCATCGGTTGAGAGAGAATTTGAGAATATTGTCCGGCATCGTGCTCTGCTCCTCCATCGATTTGATTTTGAAAATGCCCTGTTCGTCCTGTCTATTTCATAATAACCCGCCCATTTCAAGAAGTGCAGTTATGGGCTGGAGACTCCGGAGAGGCCACCACCGTTTGATTGCGCCCCTGTTCCTTGGCACGGTAGAGCGCCTTGTCGGCCCTGGAGATCAAGTCCTCACGGGTCTCGCTCATTCCCGGCACCGCACAGGCCATGCCGAGGCTGAGCGTTGCCGATATGCTCACTCCGTTCCACACTATTTGCATCTCCGATAACCGTTTGCGCATTTTCTCCGCCAGCGCGAAGGCAAGCTCGGGCTCACTGTCCGTCAGGAGCACGATGAATTCTTCCCCCCCGAATCTGGCCACCATATCGGTTTCTCTGCGAAAAACCGTCTTGAAAAGACCGGCCGTGAGTTTGAGAAACTGGTCGCCCGCCAGATGCCCGTACTGGTCGTTTATCTTCTTGAAATGGTCGATGTCGCCAATGAGCACGATAAGCGGCATACGAATGCGCGATGTCTTTTTCCACTCTCGATTGATGTTCTCATCGAAATATCGGCGGTTGAAAAGACCGGTAAGAGCATCCACCCGGGCCAAAAGACTCAGCTCTTCGGTTTTCTTGATCAATAATTGTTCATTGATGAAGGCCTGCCGGTATTCCTGGTTTCCTTCCCGGGTTATGTAGGCAATGAAGGCCGAATAGTAGATCAGAATAAGAACAGCAAGATACTGATTGGTGTGATAAATAAACATGAGCGTCGAGGTCGGCGCGAGCACGGTCAAAACATAAGAGATCGCAAGTGTCAGGCTGGGAACAAAAGCCAAGGCGCCGCCCGCGGCAATGCCGGCCGAGCAGACGAGTATGAGCATCTTTGCCGCGTATTCGCCCCGCAGGATCATTACCCAGGCGAAAAAAGCGCCCCAGGACAACCCCGTTGCGCCGACGGTGATAAAAAAAAGTATATTCTCCCAAAGGGGGCTGTATTTTTTCACCCATTTCGACACGACCGTCACGTAGATGATTCGAACAAGACAAACAGCGACTATCAGAATCCCGAAGAGAAGACAATAACGAGCATGACGATCATAAAAACCGTCGGGGCCGACAATCGTCAAGAAAAGCGGGAAATAAAACAGACTTCCCAGAACCGATCGGTTCTTGAGATCTTGGAGGACCCGATTGTTGTATTCCACCTGGTTTTCTATTTGCATGGCGGCAACTCTCATCAAAAAAGAAAAATTCTTTTCCCTCTTCCTCCGAGGATTTCAGGAACTCGAGCAATGTCGATTCCGAACCGCGGCCGTCCCGGCGCAGTATTCCACATCAAACCGTCACGGTTTTCACGGTCTGCATCCTTTTCATCAAGGCCCTGCGGAGCCGGGGAAAAATTGGCGGGCGGTCTCAGCCTTGCTGCCGCGCCTCCCTTTTTCTTCTCCACCCCGTTTTTCGCCACATGCCCCCTTTGCCGAAAGACCGCCAGCCCCAGGCAAGCCATTTGAGAAGCGAAATCGCCAGCCACAGCGCCCAGGAAAGCATTAGAACTCGAAAAACGATCATCGGGACCGACAAGACCCACGGACGGGGCATGGTGTGAGTGATGCGGTCCCGCATCCACCGCAGGAAGAAATCATTGGAGCCGTTGCCCGCTATCTGCATCCGCGGAATCCCCAGCAGTCCTTCCTCTATGGAAAGATAAAGAGCGGCCATGGCCGCCAGGGTCCATAGCGCCAGAAGCAGTTGCGACAGGTTGAAAGTGAGAGCGCCCTGAATGGGCGTGCGACGCTCCCGCGCGTCCAGCGCCAAGAGCCACCCCACGATCATGATAGCCGCCAGGGGCTGGATTTGTGTCAGCCCGAGCCCCAACAAGAGCCAGTGCCGGGTTTTTAACGGAGTCCAGCCGGTCCGTCCCAGGGCCGCGGCGATCAAAATCACGATCAGCAGATAGCTCCAGAAGAGCACCGCGGGGCCCAGCCTCGGCCCACCGGTCCACAGGATCCATCGATTTGGCCGCATTCTGAAGATCACCGAGGCGTTGACGGCCCTCTGCCCGGGGTCTCCGATGCCCACTTCGGGGCTCCTTGTGACAAGAAAACCGCCCCGATTCTCGTACCACTCGAGTTCCACATGCTGAGCTCCGGGCCGCAGGGGTAAAACGAGCGCCCCGCCGTTTTGCCTGACCGGCAGACTTTTTCCGTCGATTCCCACCTGCTGAAGTTGTGCGCCGGGGGGCAAATGGATGCTCTCGGTTCCGCCCTGGCTCGACCGAATGGCAAGAGAAAGGCTTGCCTTGTCCAGCCGCCGCCCCGGGATCAGTTCGAGTCGAGCGTTGTCGATTGTGACCAGTTGTCCCGCAATGCCTTCGGGCCGCGTTACCGCGATCTCCACGGTCTCACCCGCCCAGGGCCGCCACCGGGGTCTCCAGTATCCCGCTCCGTCCTGATGGTGAACGACCGGAATCCCCTGCAACTCGCAATGCCATACGGGGCTCGCATTCAAAACCCAGGTCTCGTTCCAGCCGACTTCGCCGTCCCCGGAGGAGGCATGCAGCCGGATCCGGGGCGCCCGCGCAAGCGTCGATTCCCATTTGACCTCCTTGATCCCCGGCCCCATGTTCAGCAGCGCTTTCCCATCGGCAACCTCAACGCCAGCTGTTGTCACCGACTCGCCCGCAAGGAGCGGGATTTTGGCCACAACCGGCGTTCCGGGTTGGTTGAGCCTGTCTACGGTGGTTGTTACCCGCCAGTCGAGACCGAGCGAGAGCTCCCGCCGAATGTGAAGGAAGGGCGGAAATCTGTTTTCACCTCTACTTTTTTCAGCCGAAATCGGAGATTTGCGCCGCCTCAGTTGCACGGTGCTTTCGACACCGCCGTCCGGATGGATGCCCTGAACGTCCCAGCCGGTCCCCGAAAATCTGGCTCTATGGGGCCTAAGAGGAAGGGGCAGTTCAATGGAGTCCGCGCCGGGCGTGCCCTCAAGCGTCACCGTATGGACCCCCGGGGGAACCAGTATCCAGAGGATGCCCTCTTTATCCCGCAAAAGACTTTCCGCCGGGTGTGCGTCCAGAAGCACGTTTTGAGCCATCCACGACCCGGATTTTCCGGGCAGCGGCACGGCCGTATCCGTGGCCGCGTGGATTTGAAACAAAATCTGGAGCGCCTGGCCGTTTACGCTAATTTCCATATAGGGACTGTCGGCACAGTGGGGAAGACACTCGTTGGGTTTGAGAAGTCGGTCTTGAAGTTGCTTCAAAAGTTTCGGAGGCGGGAAAGCGGAAAAATTCTCGGCGGCCCTTGAAATTCGCGGCAAAAAGGCCAAATGGAAGGCCAGCAAGAGCGCGACCGTGCCAACGGAGCGTTTCACGGGTTTTCCCCACGCTTTCGTGTCGATCATGCGCAATAGAAGCAACGCGATCAGGATGACTCGCAGGAAGGCCAAAATCAGGTTCATCGCCGGTGACAGCAGCCAGAGGCGAATCTTCTGGTTTCGGGCCACCGGGCCGTTCCATTCCATGGGAATGGAGTGCCAGCGCCAGGCGGGAAGCCCCGGACCGGTCTGGATCAAAGCATCGGGGTTCCGCATGAGAGCGGTTTTTTCTTCCGGATAACTCGATACGTATTTCCTCCCCTTAGCTCTTGTTGCCGCAGGCACCCTGGAACGCGGCAGACCTTGTTTCAGCGCGAAGCTTCCCGCAAACTCATTTCGTCTCGGCGGCGCAACGGCCCCGTAGGGCCTCGGTGCAAAATTTGCCACGAGGCTCGAACCACCCGAGGGCATTTCCAGTTGCGGATAAATTCCGCAGCGGATCTGCCTCACCATGAAAGGAATCGCGATGGCGAGCAGAACAACCACATTGATCAACCTGAAGGCCCCGATCGATTTCCTTGCCCTTCCTTGCGGCAAAAGCCCCAGCAGTGCTGTTGCCGCAAGCAGGGGAAGCCACACCAGGCGCGGCGCTCCGGACTCATGGTAGGTAAGGGCCACGGCCGCAAGGGCCAGCAGGCCCCAGCGGTAATTCCACAGTCTGGAGACGGCAAGGGAGATGACCAATGCGATGAAAAGATCCAGGAGCGTCCAACGCCGCAACCCCGTCCCTGGCATGAGGTCAACACCCGAGGCGGTTAGCAGGCGCCAGCCGGGCGGCAGATTGAGCACTCCCGAAACCGATTGAAAGTCATGGTCCCAGCCGACCGCTGGCAAACTTGCCCGGGAGGCTTCATACCTCGATTCCGCAACCAGGTGCACTTCGCCTTTTCGAAGCTCGACGCCCGATTTTTTGCCCCGTCCCCGGCTGGTAATGAGCTGGTCGATCCCATCGACGGCAACCCTGCCCGGAATGCCGGGAGGATTCATCGCCAGGTAGTGATGGCGGCTCATGGTCCCGTCGATGCGGTCCTGAAGGGTGAAGCCGCGGCCATCGAAATCGAGCCACCAGGTGCGTCTGAGATGCAGCGCATCGGCCGCGGGCGCCGGGTCGCCCAGCCGGGTCTCTTTCAGCCTCATTGTGGCGCCCGGTTGGACGATGTAGGCGGGAAATTTTCTCCACTCCCGAGGTAGATCGGTTTGTCCGGGGTCTATGCCCGGCAACCCTTCGACCTCGACCATCCGCAGTTGGTTTCTTGCCCTGAAGGACCAGACTTCCCGACCGAAGGCACAGTGAACCGGACCGATCTTTTCCACCGGACCCGCGAAACGTGTTGCAATCTCCATGTTCCAATGGCCGGGGCGGGCCTGGATGATCAACTCGCCCGAAGCCCCAAGTTTTACCGGGAGATCGCTTCGGATGCCAACGGGAATCGCACCCTTTAGAAGCACCTTCCCGAGTCCGACTTCCCGCCCGCGCCCCGAAACATCAATCCGTAAACGAGTAAGAACCCGCATGGGGATGGAGTCGTCAACCAGCCGGTAAATTTTCGCATCCAGGCGGTCTTGCCGCCTTCCCGCCGCGGACTTTCCATGGAGCCAGACCCGGCCCGACTGGTCCATGAGGGATGGAGCGAGCGGTTTGCCCTCCACGGAAACCGAAACCAGGCCGCTTGCGGCCGGTATGCTGATCATCCCGGGCATTTCATCCCAAACATAGTCTGCTTCGACAACGTGTTTTCCGGGCGTAAGGATTACCACTGGCAGGTCGTTTCGCGAAAATACCGGTGCGGGTTTACCGTCCACCTTGGCGGAGGCGGGCCAAACGTTTGCGCCGCCTGGAAGCTCCACCGGCTCCTTCACAAAGACCCGCCACTGCTGGGTCGTGTGCCCTCCTTTGGCCTCCAGGCTCATGTCGAGCCGCGACGGCCAGTCGCATTCATATACTTCACCGTTGTTGCAAGCTGTGGGGCAGAGCCGCCTTTCCTTGCCATGCAGAACCCAGGGCTTCCATATTGCCAGCTGGGGTGGTATGGTGCGGGTGTCAAGGAGCGCCTGCGCGCAATAAACCCGCGCCGGATGCGCCGGCAGAAAAGCCAGCAGCGCTGCAATCCATATCATTTTCATCTTCATGATCGCTCCCGATGCCAAAGCTCGATGCCTGTCCATTCCGCAAGTGAGCGGACTTGGCCCCGCAGATCTCTCGGTTGCAGAATATGCTCATCGACTGAAGATTGAAAATGGAAAATCGCAACAAATTACACCCAATAGGGCTTTTGCTCCGTCGCTTTACTTTCGACAAAACCCGCAGCTGCCACACGGGCAAGACGGTGCCCACGATGGACTGCCAGAGCCTGGAAAGTGCGGCAAAAAAGTGGAGGACGCTCATGGAAAGCTCTCTTCCCCATATCATTCGTTCATCCGCGCTGGGGACAATCGCTATGATCGCCCTTCTATTCATCCCCGCCGGAACGTTCGATTATTGGCAAGGCTGGGCATACATTGCCACCTTTGTCGTTTGCTCCCTTGCTTACACGGCTTATCTGATGAAGTACGATCCGGCATTGCTCAAGCGGCGTATCGAAGCCGGCATATCTCGCGAAAAGGAGTCCGCGCAAAAGGTGATCATGCTTTTTCTTTATGCTTGCTTCTTTGCGCTCATCATTTTTCCGCCGCTCGATTTTCGCTTCGGCTGGTCTTATATGCCCTGGTATGTTTCGATCCTTGGAGAGGCCCTCGTCGCGGCCTCGTTCTATATCTTCCTTCTCGTGGCAAAGGTGAACAGTTACGCGGCCGCCACCGTCAGGGTTGAAGAAGGGCAGAAAGTGGTCTCGACCGGCCTGTACGGATTTGTCCGGCATCCGATGTATTCAGGCGCCCTGTTTCTGATAATCGGTACCCCCCTTGCCCTTGGTTCATGGTGGGCGCTGCTGCTTGCTCCACTCTTCGTGCTTATCCTCCTCTTCCGGATTGCAAATGAGGAAAAAGTGCTTCTGCGCGACCTGGAAGGTTATGACGAGTATCGACGCAAGGTGCGACATCGCCTGATACCGGGAATCTTTTAGCGTTTCGCACAAACGTCAAAAAGCGAGGTTGTCACCCCGCCCACGGCGGCCCGGATGGAAGCCTGTCGATCGACGGTTGTAATATCCAGCCTGGTTTGTTTGGCACATCCCTTGCTCAACCATTCCTGAAACCGCTCAGGCGGTAGAACAATGTTGCGTTCGCAAATGATGCGCGCAACGCGGGATGGAGCCCGGCATAAGCCCCGGGCCCCCGGCAGCAAACGCCGGGAGCATCGTGACACACCTCCAAAGCGGCGGTTTGATTCGTATGAACATCAAAGCCTTGACCCGCATTGTGGTTGCAACCCTTATCATCACCTCCGTCGGCCCCGCTTGGTGCGGGAGTGCCCGCGCGCAGGGGGCGACCAAGATACTGCGACTTTCGTATCGGATGAAGGGGAAGCGGACATGTCTGATTTTTGACATCGAAGGTCCCAGGCCAAAGCGAATCGGCCCGGCATCGGATTCCGGGATTTCGGTTTTCTTTTCAAACATGGCCACCAGTCTGTCGGACAATTCTCCCAAAGGGGCAAATAACGCGGTTAAAGAAGTCAAATTCAGGAGAGGAAGCAACTTCTTCGAGGTTCTTTACCGCTGGCAAAACACCTCGGTCACCTACGGCGTGCGTGCGCAGCGGGGGGGCAGATACATTTTAGCTCTGTATTTGACTCCCCCGGCAATCAAGAAAGCGGCCTCAGCCATTTCGAGCGTCTCCAAACCCACCGATTTCATCGAAAACGGCGTTGGGGCGATAGAATCTCCGGTTCACATAAAAAAAGTTCATACCTCGGAGCTTTTTGTGTCCCCCTTTTCGGCTCAGGCAAGAGACGCTTTGGCAAATGGCCTCAAAGCGGCGGCCACGACCGGGCAACCAAAACCGGTTGCCTCGGTCTTCGAGGAGCCCGACGCAAAGGGCCTTGCACTCTACGCGCATGCCAACAAAGAGTTCCAAGACTGTTCCTCGGCCCTCGTATTCTGCGCCTCCGATATAATCCGGGCCTACCAGGAGGCATTGAAATCAGCCCCCCGGTCCTCACAGGCGCCGCTTGCGGTTTACAGATCGGGCCTGGCATACTACGTCATGGGAAAATTCAGGAGAGCCGAAAAATACTTCAAAACAGTGACTGTCCAGTGGCCTGATAACCCCGTCGCATTCCGCTGCTGGATCGGCCTAGGCAACATCGACATGAAAAAGGAAGCCTACGTCGAGGCCATGGTGGCATACCAAAGCGCGCAGAGGTGTGCGACCGAAAAAGAGGACAAGGCCGCGGCCGACTATGTGCTGGGTAAAACCTGCCATATCATGGGAGCCGACAAGGAAGCCCTCGATCTATTCAAGGACTGTCTTGATCAGGCGCCCGACTATTACATCAAAAATCCCCACGTCCTTCGTTATATCGGGGAGGCCGATTTTAGCGTCGGCGACTTCGATGATGCCAAGAAGGTTCTGCTAAGGTATGTCAACTACCAGGAGAGCGATCCGGATCAGGGAAGCGTTTTGGCAAAGATCGGAGAGATTTTTCTAAAACAGGGTCAAGTGGAGGCGGCCAAGAAAATATACAGTTTCGTTCATAAATATTACACCAATACCGAAGGCGATATCATCTGCCGGATACGTTCGGCGGAATTGATGGAACATACCGATGTAAAAGAAGCCATCAAGATGTATAACGATCTGAGGGGCAGAGATCTTTCTCCCAGTCTTCGCAACATCGTTTTGCTCAAGATTGCCCAATTGGAACTGAAGGAATGCAATCTTGAGCAAGGTCTGGAGTTGATCAATCAGGCCTTTTCGGCAAAAGGCGACAAGGTCGCCTTGCCTCCGGAGATAGTATCGCTCAGGGAGACCTTTTTCGCCGATCTCGTAAGGCAGTATTATTCCACCGGAGAATATGACAAGGCGATCGCGCTGGCGCAGAAATACCGGTCGATGTTCAATTCGCTGACCTCCCCGGAGGCCCTGGAAGAGATCGCGCAGAGCTATGCGGCGCGAAAGTCTTATTTCTACGCCTTGCAAATCTACGACAGGCTCCTCGCGGCCCAGCACGGCAAAAACCTGGACGGCATCCTGCTGCGGTGCGCGGTCTATGCGCTTCGCCTCAGAGACTTCACCAGGGCTTCGCACTACGTGCGGGCGGCCCGAAGCGGTGCTCTTCAACTGAAAAAATCCGAAATACTCGGACAACTCGACTACAGAAACGAACAATATGCCGATGCGGTCGCCGCCCTTGGAAATGTGCTCCAGCAGAGAAACCAATTCTATCTCGGCGACCCGGATTCCTATGCGGCTTACGGCTACTCACTCTACCAGATGAAAAAATACGACGACGCCGTGCCGATCCTGAAAAAGGCGCTGCTTCGAGCAACAGCGGACAACGATACCCGGTTGTCCGTGCTGGTGGCGCTCTCCGATTGCCTGGGGGAGCAGAAAAAGTACGCGAAAGCCGAAGAGGCCCTCGACACCGCGATCCGGATGGCCAAGGGGGAAAAGAAAAACGAACTTCTCTACAAGGTCTCGAAGCTCTACCTGGAGGACGGCAAGCCCGAAATCGCCGCTCAGAGACTAAACAAAATGAAGGCATCCAAAAGCTCTTTCTGGGAGGCGGTGGCCGAGCAGGAACTCAATACGATCAATATGGCGGCCACCAACGGCGGGAGCCAAAAATAGATGTCTAACAGCTGCCATGGGACATACTGATGAATGTGCTCCTGATTGAAACGGACCCCGAAGATGCCCGAAAGATTTCGTCTTTTTTGAGAGAGCAGGGCCATTTATGCGTGCTCACAGACTCGCTCAGATCGGGTAGGAGCCTGCTGAAAAAGGAATCGCCCGGGCTCGCGCTGGTTCACTTTAACGGCAATACCGCCCAGAGCACGGAATTTCTCGAAGCCGCCCAAAGCCTGGAACCGCCCGTGCCGGTGATCGTGCTCACAAGAAAACCGAAGCTCGACGACGCGGTGGAGAGCGCAAAACACGGAGCCTGGGATTTTTGGACAAAACCGGTTTCACCGGAGCGTCTTGGCAAGGCCATTGAACTGATCGAAACAGGGCGCACGCAACCCGCCGAAAAGTTGCTCCAAGACGATCCGATCATCTCCCGCGATCGGCTGCTGTGTTCGATGAAGGCTCTTGCCGGAAAAATCGCCTCCAGCAAGGCCTCGGTTTTCATCCAGGGAGAAAGCGGAACGGGCAAGGAACTGTTTGCCCGCTACATTCACCAGCAAAGCGGCAGAAAAGACCACCCCTTCATTGCCATCAACTGTGCGGCACTTCCCGATACACTGCTTGAAAGCGAACTGTTCGGCTACGAAAAGGGCGCTTTTACCGGCGCAATCAGAAACAGGGAGGGAAAATTCGAACTGGCGCACACCGGGACGATTTTGCTCGACGAGGTCACAGAGATCCCCGCCCATCTGCAGGCGAAGCTTTTGCGGGTTCTCCAGGAAAACGAAGTGGACCGGCTGGGGGGCAAATATCCCGTGGCGGTGGATGTGCGAGTGATTGCCACAACCAATGTGAGGCTCGAAGAACAAATACGGGAGGGAAAATTCCGCAAAGACCTCTATTACCGCCTCAACGTGATCCCGTTGAAAATCCCGCCCCTTAGAGAACGGCCGGGCGACATCGCGCCTCTTGCCGACCATTTCCTGGCCCGCTACAGCGCCGAAAACGGCTCGAAAGCCGCGCGCTTTTCACCCGAAGCGCTCAAAAAACTAAGCGATTATGGATGGCCGGGCAATGTAAGAGAGCTTCAAAACGTGGTCCAGCGAGCCGTCCTGATGTCGGATTCGCAGTTGGTGGGGGCAGAGTCCATTATGTTCGACTCCGGTTTGGAGGCCGATCCAGGGTCGAATTCGGGTTTGTCCCTCATGCCGCTTTGCGAGATGGAAAAGCTGATGATCGAAAAGGCGCTTCGCAGCGTTGAGGGCAATCGGACCCGGGCGGCTGAACTCCTGGGCATTAGCGTCAGGACGCTTCGAAACAAGCTCGCCGAATATCGTCAAGGAGTTGACACCGAGATGGACGATCTCTGATCGTACCACTGTCAAAAAGGTGTTCTTCAAAGCGTTTTTCCCACCCCACGTTCGATAAATTCCCCGGCCGAATCTGCCTGATGTTTCCTGCCGCCAATTAGTGTCCGTCCGCAAACCCGTTCAAGTCGAAGGCCGGGTATTGGTTTCCCCCCTTTGCAAAAGAAGGGCGGGGGGGGATTCGAAAAGGAAGTTGGAAGGCTCCACTGGTATGAGATTTGCTCAATAGACAGGCAAACAGTAAAGGAGCCCGCTATGAACAGCGCCACAATTTTCGACAAGACAATGCAAGCGATCGAAGACCGGCTGAGCCTGAGTTCAATGAACCAGAAACTGATTTCGAGCAATCTGTCAAATATCGACACCCCGGGCTACAAGACCAAGAGTCTTTCATTCGAAGACACCCTCAGACAATCACTCGAAGACCATGTGCTGCACATGGTTCGAACCAGCAGCCGGGATTTGGATCCCCAAGATTCGGTATCGGCCATGAAAAACCCGACGATAGTCGAAGGAGGCCCGGTTGATCTGGAAAAACAAATGGTGAGCTTGGCTAAAAACAGCCTCGAGTTTCAATACATGATCGCCATGCTGGACAAAAAATTCACTATGCTCAAAACAGCCATAACGGATGGAGGGTAATCATGAATCTTGAATCGGCAATGCAGATAAGCGCATCGGGTCTTTCGGCCGAACGTACCCGCATAGACGTGACCGCCTCGAATCTGGCCAACGCCAACACGACCAAGACGGCGGACGGCATGCCTTACAGGCGCAAGACCCTTATCTACCAGGCCACGCCGGTGGACGGTTTTCAAGGCCAGTTGGCCTCGGCCATGGGCGAGGATGCCGACACGGTGAAGGTTGTGGACATCGTTGCCGACGGGAGTAATTTCAAAAAGGTCTACGACCCCGGCAACCCGGATGCGGATCAGAACGGGATGGTGCTCAAGCCCAATGTTGATCCGATCGTTGAAATGGCCAACCTCGAGGATGCCAGCAGATCGTATGAAGCCAATCTGGCCGCCCTTGAAACCGCCAAGAATCTGGCCCTCAAATCTATTAGCATAGGGGCACAGTAGGAGTGATGGATGACTGTCCAACCTGTCATGAAAAACCTTGTTGAAGGCACCCCCGGCGCCACGGCTTCCGATCCGCGGCAGGGGGCGGATAAGACCTCCTTTCTGGACGAGTTGCAGTCCAAAATCGGGGACGTCAACAATCTGCAGAACAAGGCCGACCAAGCGCTGGAGCACAGCGCGACCGGAGGTATCGACGGAATCCCCGAGACCATGATCAAGCTGGAGCAGGCCAACATGGGTCTGCTGCTGGTGGCCAAGGTGCGCGACCGGGCCGTTCAAGCCTACCAGCAGGTAATGCAGATGCAGTTCTAAAACAGCCGCAATACTTTGAGGCGCCGGACTCGGTTCCAAACCGTGAGCTTCCGGCCGACAACCCTTTTTCCGCTGGACGGGCGTTTTGATATGAAAACCATTCAGGAATATCTTCAAAAGCTCCACGAATACGCCAAGGGGCTCACTCTACAGCAAAAGATCTCTTATGGCGGAGGCATACTCGTTCTTATCGGGGCTGTGGTCTTCCTGTTCTATCTCAACAACCGGGTCGATTATGCCCCCTTGTTTTCAGGACTGGCCGAAAGCGACATGGGAGAAGTCGTTCAGTCCCTTAAGGCCAAAAAGATTCCCTACCGGGTTGGGCGGGACCGGATCGACGTTCCCCGGGCGCAAGTCTACGAAACGCGACTGTCTCTTGCGGCCGCCGGAATCCCGAAGGGGTCGGGCATAGGATTCGAGATTTTCGACCACCAGACTCTTGGCGCAACGGAATTTGTCCAGAAGATCGACTACCAAAGAGCGCTCCAGGGGGAATTGGCGCGGACCATCGACGGGATGAGCGAGGTGCTCGAAAGCAGGGTCCACCTTGTACTGCCCGTTGACAGCCTTTTCAAGGACAACCAGAAGCCCGCAACGGCGGCCGTCGTGCTCAAGTTGCGCCCGGGCGCCGCCATGGACGGCAAGGAACTCCAAGGCATCGTTCATCTTGTGGCCGCTTCGGTACGGGGCCTCAAAGAAGACCACATAACGGTCATGAGCACTGATGGACGCCTTCTTTTCACTAAGCACAAAGAAGATCAAAACCAGCAGTTGACGGATACCGAACTGGGCATCAAGCACCGAATGGAAGAGGATTTGAGCCAGAAAATCCAGAACATGCTCGAACGGGTGGTTGGTCCCAACAAGGTAATGGCCAAAGTGGCCGTCGATCTGAACATGGACCGGGTCCAGATTGCTCAGGATACATACGACCCGGACAGCGCGGTCATAAGGAGCCAGGAGAGGACGACCGAAACCGCTCAGGGGGGCAACCTGCCGGGCAAGGGCAGCCCCGATATCCAAAACAAACTGCTGCAGAACGCTCCCGCAGGCGCCAAGGAACAGAAATCGGGCACCAAGTCCAACCGCCAGACCGAAGTTGTAAACTACGAGATCAACAAGACTACCAAGCGGATCACTCAGATGCCGGGCGGCATCGCCAAGCTGACCGTGGCGGTCATGGTCGATGGAAAATACAAGATGGAAAAAGGCGCCGATGGAAACTCCAAAGAAGTCTACGTGGCCCGATCGCCCGAAGAGATCAAGTCCCTCAAGCAATTGGTGGAAGACGCGGTCGGATACAGCGAATCGCGAGGAGATCAGATAACGGTTTCCAGTTTTCCTTTCATCACCGACATGGGCGGTAAGGGCATGGTGAGCGCGGGAAACAAGTATTTGCAGCTTTTTAAGAACTGGCAACGGGTTATTTTCAATGTCGTCATAGCCGCAATGGTCTTTTTTTTCATCATACGGCCGGTCATGAGCAAATTGCGCCGGGTGAGCGAGGGGACCCTCAGGCTGCCGGCTCCCGAAACCAGTGAGGAAGAAGAATCGGCGCTCTTGATCGAAAAACCTGTCTTGGCGATGTCGCCCCGAAGAAAATCGGCCGCCCTGGTCAAGTACAATCCCGACAAGGCCACGGAAATCATCAAACAATGGTTGAGAGACGAGGTTTAGGCATATGTCAGGGCCGAAAGATTCACGGATCAGCGGACCGCAAAAAGCTGCAATGGTCCTTCTTGCAATGGGGGAAGAAGCTTCGGCGCAAATTCTGAAAAAGCTTTCCACCGAGGAGATAAAAGCGCTCAGCCTGCACATGTCCAACATTGATAGGGTCAAAAAGGAAACCTCCGATGAACTGCTAAACGAGTTCACCTCGCTTTTCGGAATAGAAGGCGGAGTGAATGTGGATGGAGACGAGTTCATCCGCAAGCTGTTGCCCTCGATCATGCGAGGCGAGGAGGCAAGCGAGGTTATTTCCAAAATCGATGAGGAAAAACAACGGATTCCTTTCAAACATTTGCGGGACGTCGATCCGAAATTGCTCTCGGGTTTTATAAAAGGCGAACACCCCCAGACCATCTCGATCATCCTGAGCCACCTGGAGCATCAGAAGGCGAGCCAGGTGCTGGCTTATTTGCCCGAGCAGCTTCAGTTTGAAATCATCACAAGAGTGGCCAGCCTTGAATCCGTACCTCCCGACCTGATTCGAGAGGTGGACGAGGTGCTCGAAAAGGAGCTCAGCTCGGTTGGAACCACGGGGCAACACATTGGGGGGGTTACGGTGGTGGCCGAAATCCTCAACCACTCCGACCGAAGGACCGGCGACAGCATCTTGCAGTATCTTGATGAAACCGATTCGGACCTGGCCGAAAAAGTCAGGAAATTGATGTTTGTCTTCGAAGATCTGTTAAATGTCAATGACTCCGGAATCCGCGACTTGCTGAAGGAGGTTCGAAACGAAGAACTCACAGTGGCCCTCAAAACCGCTTCCGAGGACCTTAAGGCCAAGATATTCAAAAACCTGTCCCAGCGTGCCGCCCAGATGCTCCAGGAAGATATGTCCATGATGGGGCCCTCGCGCCTTAGCGAAGTCGAAACCGCGCAGCAAGCCATCCTGGTGGTGGCACGCCGGCTCGAAAAGGAAGGCAAGCTCATTTTGGCCGGCAAAGATGGCGGAGAACAATTTGTCTAGTCTGCTCAAAAATAATTCTGAAGGGATAGCGACCTTCGGTTTTCCCCTCATTGCGAAGTCGGCCGGGGAGCCGGCGCCTCCACCGTCGGAAGAACAGCCCGGCGAAGTTGAAACCGAGGTTTCGGCCGAGGAGATATATCGCGTAAAGCTCCTCGAGTTGGAGCGCAGGACCCAGGAGATCGAAAGGGATGCCTACACCAAAGGATTTGCTCAGGGTGAAAAGGACGGCCTGGACTATGGGCAAAAGTCGGTCCAGGTGGTCTGTTCTCAAATCGAACGTATTGCGCAAAAAATGGAATCCCTGCCCGCCAAAGTCCTCGAAGATTACCGTGACTGGCTGATCCGTACAAGCATGGAGATAGCCGAAAAAATCGTGGGCAGAGAAATCCTGACCTCGCCCGAAATCGTGGCCGATCTGGTGGGCGAGCTTATCGAAGAAGCCGAACAGCACAGTACGCTCACAGTCTACCTCAACTCCAATGATCTGGAAATAATCGAAAAAAAGGCGCTTCTAACACCCGGGAAAAAACATTTCGAGCTAAGAGCCGACAAGCAACTGGACAGGGGTGGCTGTAGAGTTGAAAGCTCCATCCAGCTGCTCGAGGGATCGGTTGCCGCAATGTTTGAAAATTTGAAGGCTCTACGCAAACCTGGAGAAAGATCGTGACCCGGAAGGAACAATCCGAACAGCCCGACCTCCGCGGTGATGCACCCGAGGACTATTTAGGCCTGAACGCGGCCGGGCTTTCGGATATCGACAGGCGCAGGCTGTTCAACCGGTACGGCAAGATCGTCGAGGTGACCGGAAATCTGTTGGAAGCCGAAGGACTCAATGCGGCCATAGGGGATATCTGCAGGATCGAAGATAGCGATCGGGAGAGCGAAAATGAGGAAGGCGGGATTTGCGCCACAGAGCAGGATGTTTCGGCCTCGGGGGCCGTTCTGGCCGAGGCAATCGGCTTCCAGGCGCGCAGAATCAAGTTGAGTCCGCTTACCCATGTGAACGGGATTCGCCCCGGACGGCTCGTACAGCTTCAGAAGGCTTCCAACAACGTTTTGGTCTGCGAAGCCATGTTGGGGCGCGTGCTTGACGGCCTGGGGCGGCCGCTGGATTCGGGACCGCCCATTTTGTCCGGCACACCCTATTCGCTCACAGGCCATGTCGCAAATCCCTTGGAACGGCCCTTGATCGACGAGCAACTCGACCTGGGGGTTCGTTGCATCAACTCCCTTTTCCCCATAGGCAAGGGGCAAAGGATCGGCATTTTCGCCGGCTCCGGAGTCGGCAAGAGCACCCTGCTGGGCATGATGGCCAGGTATACGGCCGCCGATGTCAATGTCATCGCCCTGATCGGCGAACGGGGCAGGGAAGTAAACGAGTTTTTGAAAAACGACCTGGGCCCCGAGGGGATCAAACGTTCGATCGTCATCGCGGCCACCTCCGACCAACCGGCCACCGTTCGAATTCGAGGAGCCTATCTGGCATGCGCGATCTCCGAATATTTCAGAGACTCGGGTAGAGACGTGCTTTTAATGATGGATTCGGCCACCCGCCTCGCCATGGCCGCCCGGGAAATCGGTTTGGCCGCGGGGGAGCCGCCAACCACAAAAGGCTACACTCCCGGAGTGTTCAGCCTTCTTCCAAGGCTTTTGGAAAGATCGGGCAAGTTCGACAAAGCCTCCATTACCGGCATCTACACCGTCCTGGTGGAGGGCGATGATATGGAAGAACCCGTGGCCGACACTCTGCGCTCGATTCTGGACGGTCATATCGTTTTGGACAGGGATTTGGCCCAAAGAAGGCATTTTCCGGCCATAAACGTCCTCAGAAGCGTAAGCCGCCTGACCGGGCGGCTTCTTTCGGAAGGGGAAAAGGAACTGGTTGCCGGATTTGTTCGGATCCTGGCCGATTATGAGAGAAGCGAAGACATGATCCGCATAGGCGCCTATGCACGCGGCTCTGACAAAAACACCGATTACGCCATCGATATGATCGAAAGGGCAAACGAATTTCTCATCCAACCTGTGGCGGAAAAGTGTTCCATAGAGGAATCCTTCGCCGCGCTGGAAAAACTCTTCGCCTGATCCACGGGAGCGGAAATGGCTTTTGAATTTCGCCTCAAGGCGCTTTTAAGACATCGCGAGTTTTTGCTCCGAGAAGCGCAGGGAGCCTTCGGGGCGGCCCTGGCGGAAAAGATGAAAATCGAATCCGACATCGAGGGGCTTCGAAATACCCTGGAGGGCGACTCGAAAACCTTCGAGGAAGAACAGCGCGAGGGCATCGGGGTCAAAAGATATCTCTATTTCAAAGACCGTCTGGCCTTTTTGGAACAAGAATTGCGACAAGCATTCAAACGGATGCAAAACGCCGCCGCGGAAGTGGAAAGAAGAAAGCGGGCCATGATCGAATGTGACAAATCGGTAAAGACGCTCGAAAATATCCAAACCAGGGACAGGCAGAGCTATAAGCTTGCCCGTGAGCGCGAAGAACAAAAAAGGGTGGACTACGCCGCGGTTCTGCTGGCCCACAGGAAAACGATCGATAAAGGAGAAAAGCCATGAAAGGGGGCACGACCGGTTCACGATTGCTTTCGACGGCACTTTGCGCCCTTATCGCGCTCCTTGTGTTGAAGCTTGGCCTGACGATAATGGGAGCGTTCAGGGCCGGCTCGGGAGAAAGCGCGGCCATTAAATCGGCAATAGCAAAGGAGCAAGGGCCGCAAAACAAACCCTCGCCCGCCTCCGCCCCCCGGTATGCGCTCGCGCTCTCCAGTCCCTCGGAGGGGAACGGCAAGAAGTCGCTAAGCGCTCTGGACGAGGAAGAGAAAAAAATTCGTATTGAGCGGGAACAGATACGGGAGGAAAAAGCACAACTGGAGAAATTGAAAAAGGATGTCGAGCTGAAGATCAAGACCCTGCTCGCGCTGCAAAAGCAAACCATGCTCGCCCGGGGGGAGCAAAAGAGCACTCTTAACGCCAAAGTCCAGGGACTGGCAAAAATTTACGGCACCATGAAGCCCAAACAGGCGGCCAAACTGATGGGAAGCTTGGATGATGCCCTGGTAAAGAGCATTATTTCCACCATGCCTCCGGACAAGGCCGCATCGATTCTCGCTTTGATGGACGTCAAAAAGGCGGCGAAGATATCCGAAGCCATTTCGGGTCAATGAAATGAGCTTGCCAACCATGAGGCTATCGCATTAATGTGCCGCCGTGTGTTCCAAACAAAGGGAGGAAGCAAATGGACCGTAAAGGGGGCCAGGAGGGGATGCGGCCCCGCCGCCGGCTCTGCCCGGGCCTCCACACCCTGGCGCCAGAGCCGCGAAAGAGCCTTCCGTGCCTTTTGGCGGCGCTTCTTTGCGCACTTCTGATCTCCGGGTGCAGCCGCAGGACCGCTGTTTGTCCCTACCCCGGGCGTCACACCCGGGCGCACTACCGCGCCCACCACTCAAGAGTGCGAGCCCCCAAACCCTCCCGGGTTATCGTCCAAAGAGTCGCATACTTTGACGCCCCCAGGACTATTTATCACGAGGTGGGACCGGGAGACTCGATGTTGCGAATCTGCCGGATGTATGGCGTTTCCTCCGGATCGATCCGCCGGAAAAATCACCTTGGCCGCAAGCAGAGTCTGCAGCCGGGGCAAATGATCATCATTCCCTCTGTTAGAACCATCCGCTATGTCATAAACCTCTACCGCACCAGGCCATGGAGCTACATCATCGTTCATCACACGGCAACCGAAGCCGGAGACGCCACGACCATCCAGCGCGCACACTTGCAGCGCGGGTTCTGGAACGGGCTGGGCTATGATTTCGTAATCGATAACGGCACCATGGGCAGAGGCGACGGGGTGATCGAGATGTCTCCCCGTTGGCTGAGGCAGGAAACCGGCGCCCACTGCAAAGCCGACTCCATGAACCGAAGGGCCATCGGGATCGCCCTTGTCGGAAACTTCGACTGCGAAAGGCCAAGCCGCTACCAACTCGAATCCCTGGCCTATCTTATTTACATTCTCCGTCATTATTATGACATCCCTTCCTCCAACGTCATGGGGCACGGGCAGGTGCCGGGGGCCAGAACCGATTGCCCGGGCAGACTTTTCCCCATAAATTTCCTGAAACAGGCCGCGCGAAGATGATCTTCGCCTCTCAGGCTCAACCGTGACGGCGCTTTTCCATGATTTTATCGATCATCTGTTGGCGCATCTGCTCGCGGGAGGCCAAATACGTCTGAAACTGCCCTGGAGTAAGCACCTTCGTTAACTCGCCATCCTTTGCTTTTCCTATCTGCCGCGCCTGGCGCATCTTCATCAGCTTGCCGCCGTTTCCCTTGATGACGGGCTCCATTTGCTCGGCATATTTGAGGTTGATATCCATCACCCGGGGCACCTGCCGCGGGGTCAGGCCGAGTCTTTTTTTCATCAATGCGGTTTGGAGCTTCGCCCGCAGCATGGGAGTGGAATGTTTCAACTCGTCCATCCCGGCGGCGGAAGCGGTGGCGCAGAGCAGGAGCGTCACCGCGAAGACCAAGGTGAGCGTTTTAAGCGTTTTCATGAAGGATACCTTTCGTGAATCGGGTTCGGTTCCATTCCGGTCGGCTACACCAAAACCTAAGCATCGGGCGGACGGATAGGAACCGAGCACCCGCGAAGACAGTCCTCCGGAGCGGAGCGCGGACTTAAACTTTCAAATTCGCATTAAAACATGGCAAAAGCTGGCTCCAGTCGTTACATTTCAATTTGGACGACGGATTTTTGTCTTTTTGTGGAAATTAAGGAGAAACAGATGAGGTCAACGGGTTTGAAGTTTATTTCCTCTACCTTTTTGCTCGCAGCGGTTTTGTGTTTTACACTGCTTGCCGGGCAGGCCTACGCCCGGGGCAGGTTCGGGGGCGTAACGCAAAGAACCGGCCGGCTCGGGGCGGGCGGTGTGAGAGCGGGCGGTACGGGCCGCGCGATCAGCGGAGGCGGCTATGCGGGTCGCACGTTCCACGGCGGGGCCGCAACCACCAGCCGGAGTTATTCGGGAAGTGTCAACCGCAATTATAACGGGAATGTGAACAGAAACGTCAATACCAACGTAAACCGCACTGTCAACGGGCACTGGAATGGTTACTACCGGTCAGGAGGGGGCGCCGCGGGCGTTGCCGCGGGAGCGGCGGCCGGAGCGGCCGCGGGTTCGGCGGCGGCTCCGCCCCCGACCGTTTTGTGCTACAGAAACGGCGTACCGACCTATTGCCCGGCGCCTTGACGCATCGACAGCCGCAGGCTGGATTTCAAGGGACTGCGGGCACATGTGGCGCCACGTTTGCCCGCGCCCGCTCCTATTGATTGAAGATTCGCTCGGTGCATCCATTTGTTCATGCCGCCGTCCCGGTGTGGCATCATCTCCGGCCAGGCCGCCCGTTTCCTGTGTTTTCCGCAACCGGATGCCTTCGTCATCAATCTTGCCTCCTGAAAACGACACTTGCCCCACGTATAACCGCGTGTTCCTCCGTCCTTGCGATACCAGGCATAAAAGTGCTTGTCATTCCACCCCCGGTGACGCTTTTTTTAGTGTTTAACCAGCCCAAGGACCTCATCGACAGGCGCCCTGCGATTGGACGGCCTGGATAGCCGCCCGTCAAGTAAACCATCCAGTCCACCTCCTCGATCGAGGCTGCCGGTTCTTGAATAAACAACGCAAGGCTGCTACTCTTAAAAGCGTCATTTTTAGCTCGGAGGTTTTAATGGATACGCTTACGCCGGCCGAGAGAAGTGAAATTATGAGCCGCGTGCGCGGGAAGGACACCAAACCGGAAATGGTGGTCCGCGGCCTTGTGCATGGTATGGGTTACAGGTATCGCCTGCACCAAAGAGATCTTCCCGGATGTCCGGATCTGACATTCTCAAAGTCGAGGAAAGTCATTTTTGTCCACGGATGCTATTGGCATAGGCACGATGGGTGCCCAAACGCTCGAATACCCAAGTCCAGGGTCGAATTCTGGAAATCGAAGTTGGAGGGGAACAAGGACCGAGACCGCGCAAACCAATCCCGACTGGCGCTGCTGGGCTGGCAATATTTGGTAATTTGGGAATGCGAATTGAAGGACAACTATGCGCTACAGGACCGGATAACGGCTTTTATGGAGGGCTCGCGTGCGATCGGTTGAATTATTTACCGGAGCTGGAGGCCTGGCCATAGGGACCTCAAACGCCGGGTTTCGACACGAAGCGGTGATCGAGTGGGACAAAAACGCGTGTTCCACGATGCGCCACAATAAGGCTTCGGGAACATACCCGGTTTCCGATTGGCCGATCTACGAAATGAATGTTGCGGATTTCGACTACTCGACGATCAGGGGGCAAATAGACCTTCTGGGCGGCGGTCCGCCATGCCAGCCGTTTTCGATTGGAGGCAAGCACAGAGGGCAGAACGACGAACGCAATATGTTCCCGGAGGTGTTCCGCGCCATTCGTGAGCTTAAGCCTCGCGCAATTCTGATAGAAAACGTGAAAGGACTTCTACGCCAGTCTTTCTCGTCTTATTTCAAGTATATCCGTCTACAGCTCGAATACCCTGAAATAGTTAGAAGGGAGGGTGAATCGCTGATCGATCACCTGTCCCGACTGCGGCAACACCAAACGGCAGGTTCGCATCATGGCCTTCATTACAGGATCGTTGCCCGTCTTCTCAATGCGGCCAATTACGGCGTTGCCCAAAAGCGTGAGAGGGTTTTCATTGTCGGCTTCCGCTCAGATGTTGAACAGAGCTGGTCTTTTCCAGAACAGACGCATTCTCTGGACGCTTTGCTTTGGAGCCAGTGGAAGACAGGTAATTATTGGGAGAGACACAATATCCTGCGGAAAAGTCGGCCAAATCCGTCGAACGGCCTCATGCCAAGAATCGTGCACGTTAAGTCCTCGTTTATTCCCCCGGCACTGAAACCCTGGAAGACGATCAGGGATGCCATATCGGCTCTCCCCGATCCCGCCAGTGACATTTGCTCCACCATTCCCAATCATCGTCTCAATCCCGGTGCGCGGACATACAAAGGGCATACTGGAAGCCCGCTCGATGAACCGGCGAAGACACTAAAAGCCGGAGGCCACGGAGTACCGGGCGGCGAGAATATGCTTGTCAAGGATGATGGCGCCGTGAGATATTTCACGGTGAGAGAATCGGCAAGACTTCAGACCTTTCCAGACAATTACATATTTCAGGGTTCCTGGACCGAGTCGATGCGACAACTTGGAAATGCCGTGCCGGTGAAGCTTGCGGGAATTGTGGCGAGTGAAATTCGAAGGGTGCTTTCAGGGTGAATCCGCGATTCAAGAGCAGCCGCCCTGTAATCCCCTCGACAAGAAAAATCTTGCCGAAAGTGTGGTCCGCGCCCTCCTGGAACAACCAATCTCACCGTTACCCCCATCAGAGCCCTTTAAGGGAGCTGGCCTTTACGCCATTTATTACACGGGAACTCCTGAATCGAGATGGAGGCGGGATCTCTCCCGCCTCCATCTCCTATGGAATGACAAAACGCTCAGTGCTGACGATTTTTCCTCTTGCGCAGCCGGATCGAAGAAGGGGTGATTTCAACCAGTTCGTCATCGGAGATGTATTCCATGGCCTGCTCGAGGCTGAACCGGCGCGGCGGTATGATCCTCAAGGCCTCGTCGGAACCGGAGGCCCTCATATTGGTGAGCTTTTTTTCCTTGGTGATATTGACCCAGATGTCCTCGGCGCGTGAATTTTCTCCCACGACCATGCCCGAATAGACCGGTTCGCCGGGGTTGACAAAAATTGTCCCCCGAGGCTGGAGATGATAGATGGCAAAGGTGACCGCCTTGCCTTCGCGGTCGGAGACCAACACTCCGTTGGTGCGGGCCGGGATTTCGCCCGAGTGCTGCCGGTAGCCCAAAAGGAGCGTATTGAGAATCCCCGCCCCGCGGGTTTCGGTCAAAAACCGGCCGCGAAAACCTATTAGACCCCGGGATGGAATTTCGAACTCGAGTCGCACACGGCCAAAGCCGTTGTTGACCATCCTTGTCATTCTGCCGCGACGGCCGCTCAACATTTCGGTGACTATCCCGATGCAATCTTCCGGGATATCCACCGTGGCAAGCTCGACAGGTTCGCACAGCACTCCGTCGATTTCCCTGGTTATCACTTTGGGCCTGGAAATTGAAATCTCGAAGCCCTCCCGGCGCATCGTCTCGACAAGCACGGCCAGTTGGAGTTCTCCCCGGGCGCTAACCTGGTATGATTCACGGTTTTCGGCCTGCTCCACCCGAATGCTCACATTGTAGAGCAGTTCCTTGTCCAACCGTTCCTTGATGTGGCGGGAGGTGAGATATCGGCCCTCTTTTCCGGCCAAAGGAGAGGTGTTGACCGTAAAGACCATGGATATGGTCGGTTCTTCGACGGATATGGCGGGTAGACGCCGGGGATCTTCCGGATCTCCCAGGGTGTCTCCGATGAAAATATCCTCCATTCCCGCGACCGCGGCAATGTCGCCGGCCTCGGCAATTTGTTTCTCCACGCGATTTAAACCCTCGTAGGTGTAGAGCACGCTGATGGAAGCCTTTCGAGAGGCGCCGTCGGCTTTTAGCAGCATGACCTCGGCGCCTTTTTGCAAGGTCCCGTTGACAATTTTACCGATTGCCGTTCTGCCGACGTAGTCGCTGTGGTTGAGCGTGGTCACCAGGAATTGGAGAGGGGCCCCGGGATCGTGGGACGGCGCGGGTATGGACGTTAGAATCGTGTCAAAAAGCGGCACCAGGTCTTGCCCCTCCACGTCCGGATCGGTCTGAGCGATTCCCGCCTTGGCATTGGTGTAGAGGACGGGGAAATTCAGCTGATCTTCGCTTGCGTCCAGATCGATAAAAAGATCGTAGGTCTCGTCGAGCACTTCGCTTATTCGCCTGTCGGGCCGATCGATTTTGTTTATCACAAGAATCGGCGGCAGTCCCATGGCCAGGGCTTTTCCGAGAACGAACCGGGTTTGGGGAAGAGGGCCTTCGGTCGCATCGACAAGCAGCAGCACGCCTTCGACCATGTTCAGCGTCCTCTCGACTTCGCCTCCGAAGTCCGCATGACCGGGGGTATCGACAATATTGATCTTCACCCCCTTGTAGACGATGGCCGTATTTTTGGCCATGATGGTGATGCCCTTTTCCCGCTCCAGATCAAGGCTGTCCATAACCCGTTCGGCGACCTGCTCGTTTTCCCGAAAAATGCCACCCTGCCACAGCATGGCGTCCACAAGAGTCGTTTTGCCGTGATCAACATGGGCGATAATGGCCAGGTTGCGAATGTCGTTACGTTTCATGCGGCGATTCCCTTTCAAAAACCGTTTTTATAACAAGGGCGCAGCGCCGGATCAAGCCCATGAGCCTCGTTTGTTGAACTATTTTTAATGCAAGCGACCTGGAAGACCCGGGGGGCGCCGGAAAAAAAGCTCAAAACGCTCCGGCCCCCCTGACCGATTGCGAGTCAAAAACCCGGCTCGGCGACAAACTCGCCCGAGGTGCAGACCCTGAACAGAGGATGGAGAGGATTGCGGCGGTAGTTATCCACGGTGCGGCTGTGAACTTCTTCGGAAAAAGCCGCGGTGCAGTCTTCGAGCAAAACGGCGCGAAAGTCTGAGCAAAGGGCGTCAAAGACGGTGGAAAGCACACAAAAATTTGTGGCGATACCGGCCACGGCGCAAAGTGAAACCCCATCGGCTCTAAGCCTTTCGGCCAGGTCGGTATTGAAAAAGGCGGAAAACCTCGGTTTGGGCAACCACAGGTCCCGGGGCCGCATGTCAAGATCTTCGATCACCTCGGCCCCCCGGGTTCCGGCCAGACTATGAGGCTTCATGCGTCCGGTGAAGATGAAGTCCTCCTGTTTGAAGGCGTCGGTTGAAAATACGACCGGCCAGCCGTGTTTTCTGAAAATCGCGATCAGGTTGTTTATCGGCGCGATTATCTTGCGGGCAAAAGGGGTTATGGGGAATTTTTTCGAATCGTCGAAGGTGTCCCTGACCATATCTATTATAAGCAATGCGGGCTTGCTCACTTTAACGCCATCCTTTCGACCCCGGTTTAGCTTACCTGTTTTTCCACACCGGTTTTCGCTTTTCTTCGAAACTCCTTATTCCTTCCAGGGTGTCTTCGGTCTTCATGAGGGAATTGAGGAAATAATCGTTTGATTTTCTTGCCGCTTCCCGTGGTGAAAGACCCTTTACCATGTTTATCGCCCGTTTATTCATGCGAATGATAAGGGGGCTGTTTTGGCAAATCTCATCGATCAGACCGTCCACTGTCGCGGCAAAAACGCCCTCCTCGACCACCCGGCTCACAAAGCCGAGCTCGAGGGCTTCACGGGCGTTGTATGTTCTGCCTGTAGTACAGATTTCGATGGCTTTCGATGTTCCGACCATTTCCGGAAGCCGCGCCGCCGCATAGGGGGGGAAAAACCCCAGTTTGATTTCCGGCTGGCCGAATTTGGCGGTTTCCGAGGCGACAATGATGTCACATCCTATGGCGAGTTCCATCCCTCCGCCCAAACAGGCCCCGTGGACCGCCGCAATGACCGGCACCTCCAACCGGCCGAGCAAATCGAAAATCCGGTCGAAAACCTCTATCATCGCGGGGGCGCACTCGGGTTTGTGATCGCCCACCTCGACTCCGGCGCACCAGCTTTTCCCCTCGGCCAAAAGGACAAGGCATTTAAGCTCATTATCCGAGCAAAGCGATTCGAGAACCGAGTTGAGTTCCTTCATCATATCCAGATTGAGCACATTATGCTTTGGACGCGCCAGCCAGATTCGGGCCGCGCCGTTTGCCCTTTCAAACTTGAAAAACCGGAGTTCGCTCATGTCGGGATTCCCCCTGTAAGCTAGATGTATTGGCCGCCATCGACTCGAATGACTTCTCCGGTGATGTGGCGCGCCTTGTCGGAGGCAAGAAAGGCTACGACGTAGGCAAGTTCTTCCGGTTGCCCCAGCCTTTTCATAACAATCTCCCCCATTGCCATGTCAACTATTTTGTCCCGACTGGGCGACTCTCGCAGCATGGGGGTTTCGATCAAACCGGGGGCAACCGCGTTTACGTTGACGTTGAAAGCTCCCAGCTCTCTTGCCACCGCCTTGGTATAGCCGATTATTCCCGCCTTGGAAGCACAATAGTTGGACTGACCGAATTTGCCGCGCATCCCGTTTATCGAGGTGATGTTCACGATCTTTCCGTACTGGCGCTCCTTGAAAAGCGGGGCGACGTTGCGGGTGAAATTGAAATAGCCCTTGAGGTTGACTTCCAGCACCCTGTCCCACTGCTCTTCGGTCATTTTCCACGACACGGCATCCCAATTCATTCCGGCGTTGTTGACCAGGATGTCCACACAGCCGAAGGCATCAACTGTCTGCTTCACCACCTGTTCGGCCTCGACGAAGACCGAAATGTCGCATTTAACCGCAATCGCCTTGCGGCCCATGCTGGAGATCCGCTGAACATGGCTCTGCGCTTCCTCCTCGTGCCTGCGATAGGTGAGACAGATATTCGCCCCTTCGGCGGCCAATTCGAGCGCGCAGGCCGCGCCGATCCCTTGCGAGCCGCCCGTGACAATGGCATTTTTCCCTTCCAGTAACATGGCTTCCCCCATTGGAGGTCTAAAGAGTTCGCTTCGGTTTGCCTTAAGGCCACAAAACTTTTCAGTTGGCTTGGAACCACTGTGGAGCTATAATACAGCTATGATGTATTTAGTCAAGAGCAACTTCGGAACGTGCAGAGGAGCTGGGGCCAGCCCTCCCTGCATGCAGCCACATTATGATTGCTTTGTAGCCGGCAAATGGCTTGACCGTGCACGCATCGGGTGGTAGATTGGTTTGCTTTGCCAACCCCGGCGACGTGCGAGTCAGCTCTGAACATGAGGCGCCGATGGAAAAGATGATTACCGGGGAAGCAAAGCCCTCCGCTGATACCGCGGTGAATGTGAAAAAGGGTCCGACCGCTCTGAACCGGGTCAAGTTCGAGGTCTTCGGCCAGGAGATGGTCGAAAAAGAAGTCAAACCCAGCGGAAACAGCGGGCGGGTCTATTTGCCCCCGGATTGGGTCGGCGGCCGGGTCAAGGTAATAAGGCTGGGGTGAGGCGGGCCGGGCTGAGGCTTGGCGCCTGATCGCCGGAGAGGGTTGAAGAGACTGAAATGACTAACCGGGGCCGTGCAAAAGCGGCGATGGAAATTGATATGAGCGAAGATCGCATCCCGATCGAAGCGAGTGCCGAATCGGAGCCCTCCGCGGAGGCTGTTCATAAAATGGTCCGCTTTGAAGTCTTTGGCGAGGAGATGCTCGAAAAAAGGGTGCGGCTCAGCGGCAACAGCGGCAGGATCTATCTGCCCCCGGATTGGGTTGGCCATCGGGTCAAGGTGATTCGTATAGATTGAACCAGTGAAAAGGGCGGGCAAGGCGATGGATTCAGCCGACAGGGTCGCACTGATAAGGCGGATGAGACCGGAGGATTCGCAAGGGATAGCGCGGATTTATACCGAGATCACCAAAAAGGGGACGGAGGCCGATTTCGACGAGATGATCGAGGCCCACGCCCGGGGTAAGGATTCCGCCTGCTTTGTGGCCGAATTGGACGGTAAAGTCATCGGGTTTATGATCAGCTACGTTCTGACCCTCGGGTTCGGGATTGACAAAAGCGGCTGGATCGCGACCTTCGGCGTCGACCCCAAACACATGGGCGGGGGCGTTGGGGCGCATTTGGCCGAGGAAAGCTTCAAATTCTACAAATCTCAGGGCATTACCAGGGTCTATACCTCCGTTCGGTGGGATTCCACGGACATTCTTTCCTTTTTCAGGACGCTTGATTTCGAAAGAAGCGACTTCATAAACCTCACCAAAAAAATCGGCTAGGTTGGCCAAGCGGACCTCGACCTGAAATTTTCAGGTTACAACCGATGTCAACGAAAACTTTCGAAAGCGGGCTTTCCCAGCCGCCCCATCCTTTTGTCCAATCAGCTCAAAGCAAGGCGCAGAGCGCTAGCACGGCCGATGGAACAAGACTTGCTCCTTCCATGTCCACGAACGCTGGATGATCCCGTTGTCGCTCGATATCCAATTCCATCTCCTTGAAGTCGTCGGGCACGGCATGGCCGGCCCGGTCGACCTCTTTATCAGGCTCAAAAGAATTCCTTCTTCGCGGCCCAAAGGGAGTAAGTCATGGAACACGCCATTCCCAATTTCAGTTCACCGGTCCTTTTGTTCTTGTTCATCGTTTCCCCTTTTCTGGCGGCCCTGTGCGTCTATCAACTTCGATCGCTGCCCTTGCAATCCTTTATCGTTTCCGTCACGACCACGGCGATGGCTATCGGTGTATTGCTGATGTCGTCGCGAGTTCCCCTCGGGCTTTCTCTTCTGCCCGTGTGGGGGATCGACCCGCACGCGGCGATCCGAGTGGCGGACTTTATCCTGCTGGGTCTCATTTTTTACTTCGGGTCCAGATTTCGCCATCCTGTGATAAAAATTCTTTCAGTATTGCAAATTGTTCTTCTGGCATTTTTGAATTTCTTTATAAAGGGGAAACCTCCCGTTGACACCCTCTACGGGGACAACCTGTCGCTCATGGTTATCATGGTTGCGTCCATAGCCACCGCACTCTCGACAATGCGGCTGTCTTTCATTCCGAGCCTGCGGGCTCTGGAAGACAATGCCGATTTGAAACAGTCGAGCCGGCACAGGTTTTTCGCCTTGCTGCTTGTTTGCATCGGCGCTCTTAACGGTACGGTGCTCTCAAACGATATGAGCTTTTTCTATTTCTTTTTTGAACTGATCACCCTGGGCTCCTTTTTGCTCATGGCGCAAAAAGGCACCCCCGCGGCAGAGAAAAAGGCGGTGCGCACATTGTCCCTGACAAGCCTTGCGGGGTTGATCTTTCTGATTTCAATGGCCTAGACGGGATCGCGATCAAAAAGGTTTTCGGCATGGTAGGAACTGCGCACGAAGGGGCCGCTATCCACCCTGGAGAGCCCGGTTTGGAGGGCAATCCGCTTCCAAAGGTCGAACTCTTCGGGTGTGACGTAACGTTGCACCGGGAGGTGAAGGGCCGAAGGCTGGAGATACTGGCCAAGGGTGAGCATGGAGCAGCCCGCATCGGCGAGGTCCTGGATGGTACGGCGGATTTCCTCCTCCGATTCTCCGAGGCCCAGCATAAGGCCTGATTTGACGGGGATCGAAGGGGCCAGTTCCTTTGCTTTGGCAAGAAGATCCAGCGAGCGTGTGTAGGAGGCCAGCGGTCTGACCGTCCCGTAGAGACGCGGGACCGTCTCCATGTTGTGATTGAGAACATCCGGGCGGGCTGCAAGAACGGTTTGAAGGGGTTGCAAGGCTCCCCTGAAATCGGGAATCAACACTTCGATCAACGCACGGGGGCGAATTTGCCTGATTGCGCGGATCGTTTCGGCAAAACAGGAAGCCCCGCCATCGGGCAGATCGTCTCGGGTAACCGAGGTTACCACCGCGTAAAGCAGTCCCAGTGCCTGGACCGCTTGCGCCACCATGGCCGGCTCTTCGGGATCGGGTGCACAGGGGGGCTGGTGACCTACCGCGCAAAAGCCGCAGTTGCGGGTGCAATGAGGCCCCATGATGAGGAAGGCGGCCGTGCGGGAGGAAAAACACTCCCACTGGTTGGGACAATGAGCTTCCTGGCACACGGTGTGAACCCCGACGTCGGCCAGCAGGGCTCTTACCTGCTCATAAGCCGGACCGCTCGGAAGTCTTAGCCTCAGCCAGTCGGGCTTGCGGGCGGGATGAACTTTTTGTTCAGAAGGCGCCATGGTCATTTTCCGGACAAGGGATTAAAAAAATCGGGGCGGCAGGCCCCGATTTCGGAAGGTACGAGCTTTACGGCAAATACTTTTTCGAATTCACATTTCAGAGCCTGGCGCACCTGGTCGATGGGCAAGGTGCGCGAGAGTTCCCGCGCAAGGGAAGTCATCGAAATTCCCCGCAGTCCGCAAGGATTTATCCATTCGAAGGGTGCGAGGGACACATTCACGTTGAACGCAAAGCCGTGAAAGGTTATCCCGGAGCGGACCGCGACCCCGATGCTGCCCAACTTGGAATTTCCCACCCATGTCCCGTGGTTTGCGGGATTTCGCGAAGCGTTGACACCATAGCGGGCGGCTGTGCGGATCATCACCTCTTCGAGCTTTTCCACATAATCGACCACCCCGAATCCAGCGGAGCGCAGGGCAAGAATCGGGTATCCCACCAACTGACCCGGACCGTGAAAAGTAATGTCTCCGCCCCGCTCGACATGCACAATCGAAATGGAGGAATCCCGCAGACAACTTTCCGGGACGAGGAGGTTTTGCCTGCCTCCCCGGCGGCCGACGGTAAACACCGGAGGATGTTCGAGCAGCAGCAGAATGTCTTCGGCCAGCGCGCCCGATTTTCTGGCCGCGACCAGTTCGATCTGCAACTGCCTTGCCTCCTGGTAGTTCAAGAGGGCAAATTCCGCGCAAAGACAGGTTCGGGCATCAGGCGCACCCTTTACGGCCGCCTTTGTGTTCCTTTCGTAAGTTAGAGCTTCGTCCATGCCCGAATTCGCCCCCCGATACACCGCCATACTAAGGCCCCCACGGGCTCGATGCAACAACCGGATCCTAAACTGCGGCCGATTGGCCGGTTTCTCTCAGTACGAATCTTTTCACCTTTCCCGTGGCGGTCTTTGGCAGTTCATCGATGAATACGATCCAGCGCGGGAACTTATAGTGGGCCAACTGCGTTTTGACGTAGCTTTTCAGTTCTTCTTCCATCGAGGCGTCGGGGGAAAATCCAGGATTTAGCACTACGAAGGCCTTGGGTTTAACCAGGCCGTCCCTGTCGATGGCACCGACGACGGCGCATTCAAAAACCGCGGGATGTGCAATGAGGCAGGCCTCGACTTCCACGGGTGAAACCCATATGCCTCCCACTTTGAGCATGTCGTTGCTGCGGCCGACGTAATAGTAGAATCCCTCTTCGTCCCGGTAGTACTTGTCGTCGGTGTTTATCCAGTCGCCAAGAAAGGTCGCCTTTGTCTTTTCGTGTTTGTTCCAATAGCACGAGCAGGTGCTGTCGCCCTTGATGAGCAGCGTGCCGATCTCTCCTTCCGGGACCTCCTGGAAGTTTTCGTCCACTATTTTGGCTTCATACCCGGGGACGACTTTTCCCGAGCTTCCGGGCTTTATGGATTCGGCCGAATTGGAGATGAAGATATGAGCGATTTCGGTTGAACCGATCCCGTCGGAGATCTGGACATGGTGACGTTGGACCCAGCGCCTTAGAATATCGGCCGGGAGTGCTTCGCCAGCTGATACGCAAAGCCTTACTCCATCAAGGCTCCCCTCGGCCTGGAGCATCGCGGCGTAGAGGGTCGGAACTCCGAAAAACAGGGTCGGCCTGTGACGGGCAATGGTTTCATAGACCGAGGCGGCAGTGGGCCGAACGGGCATATATACGGCCGTTGCCCCGACACCGAAGGGAAAATAGAGTCCGTTTCCAAGCCCGTAGGCGAAAAACAGCTTGGCGGCCGAAAAGCAAATATCGTTTTCGCCAACGCCCAGAACCTGCTTGCCGTAGGTCTCGACGCAATAGACCATATCGTGCTGCAGATGCACGGCGCCCTTGGGGGCCCCGGTGGACCCCGAACTGTAGAGCCAGAAGCAGGAATCGTCGGGACCGGTCGGGGCCGCATCGAGTTCGCCCGAGCTTGCTTCGATGAACCGGTCGAAGGCCGTGGCACCTTCAGGGGCCGCACCGTTTACAACGATAGTATGTTCGAGAAATCGCAGATCTTTTCCAACTGGTTCCAGGACATCGAGCAGTGCCGCGTCGATCATCAGCACCCTGGCCCTGCTGTCGTTTAAAAAGTAGAGGTAATCCTTGGGCCGCATCAGCGTATTGAGACAGATCGGCACCGCTCCGATTTTAATCGCTCCGAAAAAGGCCTGCGGATAGATCTCGGTATCCAGAAGAAGAAGCGCGACGCGATCCTCCATGCGCACGCTCAGGCTTTTGAGGGCGTTGCCGACCCGGTTCATTCCGGTCCGCACCTGTTCGTAGGTCAAAGACCGGTCCTCACACAGGACGGCGACTTTACCCCCGCGGCCCTCCCGCACGTTTCGATCCACGAAATAATCGGAGGCGTTAAATCGTTCGGGAAGTCCCAGCTCGAGTGCCATCTCTCACTCCTTTCCGTTCCTGGAGCGTTTGCGCCGGAGTACTGGAAAGACAATGAGGGGTCGAGGTTCGATAGAGTTGCAGTCGGCGCTTGAGCAGCAGCAAATCGCCCGGTCTGATATTATCCACTGGTAAAAAGACCGCACGGATCGCGAACAAAAAGCCTTTTGGCCAATCCGTCCAAACCTGCATTTTAAATATATATTCCGCGCATTTATAAAATGCAATAATTAAATGGTTATCAATAAATCCCCTACTGGGTCAGGGCGAAATTTTTCTCCCTTATCCTGGCCCATAAGCGATCCGGATCGAGTTCCAGAATATCGCAGATCCAAAGAAAGCCGCCCACCTCCCGGGTCTTTGATTTGAACCAGGTTTCGGCCCGGCGCTTGTCACGACGAATTTCCTTGTCGTAGTACCATCCGCGAAGCTTGATCCCGTTTACGGCCAGCTCGTAGCCGGCGCCTTTGCGGTGATAATCCTCTATGGCCTGGAGTAAAACCGCCCCCCAAAGCTCCAACTCCCCTATATTTACTTCCCCGCCCCCGGAAGACTCGAAATCATCCTCGCCCTCGGCTCCCGAAAAATGAGAAAGCCCTTGCAGACAATCGGCAACCCGGGCGTTTTTCTTAAGGGAAAAGGATTGTGCGAGACCGCTTTCACCGCCTGCTTTCCGCGCAACAGCTTTCATGTACATCTCCTCCATGTTGGAATGACCGTTTCCCGAGAAAAAGTGTGTGGTGCAGTCGGGGCTATACTCGCTAAAGGCCGGGAGGTGCAAACGGCAACCAGAAGCGGCAAAACAAGCGGCAATAGAAGCGGCAATAGAAGCGGCAAAATGCAGAGGCGGGGAAAATTTTTTCAAGGTGTTGCAATCCCGGCTTTCAGCGTGTTCCATAGGAAAAACCCGGTGGCCTTGGCAAATGCCGGCTCCAACCGGATAGCCTTTGTGAAGCCTCGCATGCGGGGCCGATTTTCATGGCCACCGGGCCGAATTGTGGTTTAAAATGGCGGTAGTGGAAAGGTGGGAGGCAACCCTTTTGGGAACCATCGAATTCGGAGGGTTTCAAGGGATTTTCGTGGACAGGGGAAATTGCAATGACCGGTGAGGAAAAAGGCGGGCGCAAGGGGAAGTGGCGTCGGCTTGAAAAATATGTGTGTGCGGTCTGTTCCAAAGAGTTCAGCTTTTGCTGGAACTGTCCCTGTGGTTTCATGATCTGCTGGGAGTGCATGGAAGAAAATTTTTGGGGTATGACCTGCAACGGAATACTTTGGACATGCCCCGACTGCGGGGCCATCCGCAGTTTCGGAAACGACTGAAGGCGGCGCCGCCGAGCGAGTTTTGGCTCAATCTCGCGGCCGGGGTGCGAATGTGGGAAGAAGGGGCTTATGAACGGGAAAAAAGTTGTGATAATCGGCGGCGTGGCACTTGGTCCGAAAACGGCTTGCAGGCTCAAAAGGCTGGTCCCCGAGGCCGAGGTGGTGATCATCGATCAGGACGAATACATATCCTATGGAGGCTGCGGGATCCCCTATTTCATCTCCGGAGACGTCAACAGCGTTCAAGATCTAATGAGCACGAGCTTCCACATGCTTCGGACACCGCAGTTTTTTCAGGATGTAAAAGACGTGAAGGTCAGATCGCGAACGCGGGCCACAGCAATCGACCGGGAAAAAAGGACGGTTCGAATCCTGGACTTGACCTCGGGGGCCGAGGAGGATTTGCCCTACGATCACCTGGTGATTGCAACCGGCAGCACTCCCGCAAGGCTTCCGATTCCGGGTGTGGACCTTCCCGGGGTAACCTCGGTCACAAATCTTCACTCGGCGATGGCCGTAAAGGACAGGATTTCGAGCGGGAAGGTGGACAGAGCCGTTATTGTCGGCGCCGGAGCGATTGGCTGCGAGATGGCCGAGGCGCTGGGCGATTTGTGGGGAATAGAAACTCACCTGGTGGAGATTGCCGACCAGGTACTGCCGGGAATTCTCGCTCCTTCGCTTGCGGCGATCGTGAAAAAGCACCTGGAGCAAAAAGGTGTGAGGTTCCTTCCGGGCCGCAGGGTCGCGGCAATAAGGCCGGGCGACGAAGAAGGCCGCCTGGAGGTGGAACTTACACCCGATGAAACGATCCGGGCCGAACTGGTCATCACGGCGGCCGGAGTTCGGCCGAACTGTGAACTTGCCAAGAAGGCCGGACTTGTGACAGGGGCCTCCGGGGCACTGGTGGTAAACAAGATGCTCCAGACCTCGGATCCCCGAATCTTTGCGGGCGGCGACTGCATCGAGATTTCTCATCTCATTACGGGCAAGTCGGTCTTTTTCCCCCAAGGCTCGCTTGCCAATCGGCAGGGGCGGGTTATCGGGACCAATATCGCGGGGGGGTGCGCGAAGTTCGAAGGAACGGTCGGCAGCTTTTCGATGAAGATTTTCGACCTGGGGATCGCCTCTGCGGGCATAACGCCGCAAGCGGCAATCCAAAACGGTTTCGACGCTCAATCGGTGCTGGTGGTGCAGGCGGACAGGGCGCATTTCTATCCCACACAGGACCTCATCTATTTTCAACTTACGGTGGACCGCAAGACCAGGCGCATTCTCGGCGCACAGGCCCTGGGCGCAAACGGCGACGCCGTGGCGGGTAGAATCAACGCGATCGCGGCCATTCTTCCGTTCAGGCCCACTATCGAAGAGCTCTCCAACCTGGAGATAGCCTACTCGCCCCCATTTGCCTCCGCGCTCGACGTGGTGAATGCCGCGGCGAACACGGCCGAAAACATTCTCGAGGGCCTCAACAGACCGATGGAGCCGGCCGAGTTTGAAAGATGCTTTATCGACGAGCAAGATGCGGACTGTCTTTGCCTGGACGTAAGAAGTGCCGCCAACGCGGCCCCCTTTGTCAAACGCTACGGAAGCCGGTGGCTTAACATTCCGCAAGAGACCCTCGGTACGAGAATGGACGAGGTGCCCAAGGACAAGCGTCTTCTGCTGGTTTGCAACTCGGGTGTGCGATCCTACGAAGCGATGCGCCAGCTCGAAACGGCGGCAATAACAAATACGGTGAATGTGCAGGGCGGAGTGGCCGCCCTCAAAAAAACCGGCGCGCTTCCCGAAACGTCCGAAGGTGAAAAGGGCCAAAACGGGTGATGAGGTGAAAACGCAGGGCCGCAAGGCGCCCGCAAAGATTTTCCCACCGGCCGGGGCCCATGGCCTTCGCCCCGTTGCGCTCCTTTGGACCCATTCGCTGGTCTGGGGGCTTCTTTGTATCGATACCTTGTCGATGCTCGGGGTCCCCTTCGAGCTTCTTAGCGCTGAGCAGGTTTGCGAAGGCCGGCTGGAATCTTTCGCCACCTTGATTGTCCCCGGCGGCTGGGCGGCTCACAAAGCCCGTGCGCTCGGGGAAAGGGGCGGAGCGCAAATAGCCGGGTTCATCGACCGGGGCGGCTCTTATATCGGATTTTGCGGCGGCGCGGGGCTCGCCCTTTCGAGCCCGCCCGCCCTTTATCTTGTCCCGATCCGACGAATGGACATCTCCCGGCGAGTTCCCAGCGCGAGCGGCCGTATCCATGTTTCCGGCGTCCCCACTCACCCCGCATGGCAAGACATTGCGGAGCAAATCCCGGTTTCCATCTGGTGGCCGTCCCAGTTTCTTGTTCCCTCCGAGTGCGAAGCCCTCTGCCTCGCCTCATACACCGAACGGCCGGGAGATGACTTTCAGGTGGCCGACATTAGAGTCGCCGACATGGACGGGACCGCCTGCTGGGAAGAACTCGAAAGGATCTACGGAATCAATCTCGATCCGGCCCGACTCGCGGGACATCCCGCGATAATCGAGGCTCGGCGCGGGAAGGGCCGCCTTGTGCTCTCCTATGCCCACCTGGAGACCCCGGGGGATTTGCCGGCCAACAGGCTCTTTTTCCATATTCTCAAATATCTGGATAGCTCCCGCCCGGAAGGCGGCCGTTGCGATGAGGGGGAGCTTTTGCAACCGCTGCCCGGGGCGGCCTGTAAAGGACTGCTTCTTGGCGCCATGCGGGAGCAAGGGACACGGGGCACAACTCCTTTCTCGGCGATCCTCAAGGCCCGGCAAGCCGTTGCCGACCTGCTCGCCTTCGGTGAGGCCAACCTGCTCTGGAGGTGGAGAAATCCCTGGTTGCTTCACTGGCGACGGGGCATTCGAGGGCTGGAGTATGGATCGCTTTTCGTTTGTCTTTGCTGCATGGCGGAGTTGGAAAAAAGATCCGGCCGGGAGTGGGGAAAGACCGAAGAGTTGGAGCAAATGACAGTGGAATTCTGCGGGTTGGCAAGAAAGCTTCTTTTCGAGGAAAAAATCGCCTCCGGCCTTGGTGCGGTAAGCAAAATCGGAAAAGTGAACGACAAGGTGGATTTTCTTCGGATCGCGCTTTTTGGCGCCAAAATGAACCACGGCGGGTTGTGCGGCAGGCTGTTCGACCGTATCGACCGCATGCTTTTGGACATCATGAGGTCATACCTGTCGGAGGGCGGGAATGGCTGATGTTGACGGGGCGATCATGCAAAGTCGGAGCGCCCGCTGTTTCGGGCGCTCCGGATCCGGATTATGCTAAGCCTTTGCCGAGGGCTCCGGCGGGGAATCAACCGGCTGCTGTGCATCGTCGTCTTGCCGCTCTTGGCCGTCCGCGGCGCGGGCCGGGGTTTCAATCGGTTCAGCGGGCGTCCCGAGGCCGCCCTGGTATTGTTTTCCCCCCAGTGAGGCAAGCAGGCCGGGGGCCAGGCCATCGATCAGGGCATCGACATCCTTGCGGTCCAGCGTCTCGTGTTCCAGAAGCGAGGTGGCGATCTTTTCAAGTATGGCATTATGCCGGGTCAGAATATCGTGGGAGCGCTGGTAGTTCTCATCGACTATGCGGCGTACTTCCACGTCGATGTCAAGCGCGGTCTGTTCGCTGAAATCCCTCTGATGGCCGAGTTCGCGGCCAAGAAAGGGTGCGTCCTCGCGCCTTCCGAAGCTGACCGGTCCCATCTTTTCGCTCATTCCCCATTCGCACACCATGCGCCGGGCAAGCTGGGTCGCACGTTCGATATCATTGGATGCCCCGGTCGTATTCATGTTGAAGGAAATCTCCTCGGCGACACGCCCTCCCATCAGGATGGCTATTTCGTCCAGCAGGTATTCCTTCGTGTAGTTGTGCCGGTCGTCCTGGGGGAGTTGCTGGGTGAGTCCCAGGGCGCGTCCGCGAGGAATGATCGTAACCTTGTGCAAGGGGTCCGCACCGGGGAGCAGTCTTGCCACCAGGGCGTGTCCGGCTTCATGGAAGGCCGTGACGCGTTTTTCTTCCTCGCTTAGCACCATGCTCTTACGTTCAAGGCCCATCATGACCTTATCTTTGGCGTCTTCGAAATCGGACATGGCGATAAGGTCTCTATTCTTGCGGGCTGCCAGCAAAGCGGCCTCGTTTACCAGGTTTTCGAGATCGGCGCCTGAAAAGCCCGGGGTCCCCTTGGCCAGGGTCCGCACATCGACGTCGGGGTCGAGCGGCTTGGCGGTGCAGTGAACCTTGAGAATGCCTTCCCTGCCCCTGATATCGGGCACCGGGACCACCACCTGCCGGTCGAACCTGCCCGGACGCAACAACGCCGGGTCGAGAACGTCGGGCCGGTTGGTTGCGGCAATCAAAATGACGCCTTCATTGGACTCGAAGCCGTCCATTTCCACAAGCAGTTGGTTAAGGGTCTGTTCGCGTTCGTCATGCCCGCCGCCAAGACCGGCGCCCCGGTGTCTGCCCACGGCGTCGATTTCGTCGATAAAAATGATGCAGGGAGCATTCTTCTTGCCTTGCAAGAACAGGTCGCGCACCCTGGAGGCGCCAACGCCCACAAACATTTCCACAAAATCCGAACCCGAGATCGAAAAAAACGGTACTCCGGCTTCACCGGCAATCGCCTTTGCAAGAAGCGTCTTGCCCGTACCGGGGGCGCCCACCAGCAACACGCCCTTGGGGATTCTGCCCCCGAGCCGTGTGAACTTCTTGGGGTCCCTTAGAAACTCCACGATTTCCTGCAATTCTTCTTTGGCTTCATCCACGCCGGCTACGTCATTAAAGAGCATCTTCCGGGAACTCTCGTTTAACAACCGCGCCTTGCTTTTGCCAAAACTCATCGCCTTGCCGCCGCCCACCTGCATCTGACGCATGAAAAAAATCCATACGCCCACGAGCACCAGCATGGGCAACCAGCTCACAAGAATGTTCATGTACCAGGGGGATTCTTCCGCC
>JAJYDE010000038.1 GCA_021777755.1 Deltaproteobacteria bacterium | reverse complement strand
TCGCCCCCCGCGCGGGGGCGGGGTGTGAAAACGAGCTGCTGGTGGGCGGTTTTGTCCGGTTCGAGGTCGCCCCCCGCGCGGGGGCGTGGATTGAAACTAATGGGGGTGCGGCGTTTTCAGAAAAGGGCGCGTCGCCCCCCGCGCGGGGGCGTGGATTGAAACAACGCTCTTTTCATTATTGTTACGTGATAAAGTGTCGCCCCCCGCGCGGGGGCGTGGATTGAAACCGCATGCGGCGCTGGCGAATTCCACCGGGGGCGTGGATTGAAACTCCAGTAGTCGAGCTGTTCGTCCGAAAGCGGGCAGGTCGCCCCGCCGCGTCGGGCCATGGATTGCATTCGGGCCGGTGAGGAAAGGACTGAGGTGGGAAAAATTCAGGTGGAAAAAATTCAGGTTGCCACAACTCAAACTGTGTATATTATGTTTACAACATACACAATGTGAGGGGAGAATGAGCCGTGGACGAAACTGCAACCGTTTCTGCAAGAATACCGGTTGGTACCAAAGAACGGCTTGAAGCGCTGGCGAAGGCTACAGGCCGGAAGAGAGGCTTTTTGATTGCTCAGGCTGTGGAGGCCTATCTTGAAATCCAGGCATGGCAAGTGGATGAAACCCTGAAAGCCATTGAGGAAGCTAATTCGGGAGATCTTGCAACGGACGAAGAGATGAGGGCCCTCCGTGACAAGTGGTTATAAAATTCGCTGGTTGAGGACTGCCCTGAAAAACCTGGATGCCGAAGCGGATTATATTGCTCAGGATAATCCTCAAGCGGCGGCCGATCTCGTAAAGCGTGTCTTGGATAGTGTCGATGTTTTGGCGAAGCATCCTGCAACTGGTCGTCCCGGCCGCGTACCGGATACGCGGGAACTCGTCGTAACAGGCACTCCGTACATTGTGCCATACATTGTACCATACATGGTTGAGGGCAAGGCTGTCCATATCCTTCGGGTTTTTCAGGGTGCCCGCCGGTTGCCTTCGGGTTTTAAATCCGAACGCGGGGGGTAGTGAGTAAGGAAGGGCCACCGAGAAGTCGGCCCCGGGGATTCTGGCAGACGGATGTCGCCACCAACTGCTTGCCGCTTGTTTTGCCGCCCCTATTTGCCGTCCTGTTTGCCGCTTCTGGATGCCGTTTTGCGCCTTAAAATCCCCTTGTGATACAAAACCCCGTGGATTGCACCGTTACCGGCCGGCGGTTCTTTCGACTAACAGTCCTTGCGACCTGCGGTCCTTGCGACCCGCGGTCCTTGCGCCCTGTGGTTCTTTCGCTCCGCGGACCTTGCGACCCGCCCACCCGATAACGGAGTTCTTTGAAAACCGAATGACTTTGCTCTTCCCGCGTCCGTCGAAAATCTCTTCCCGTGCGGTCCGCCCTGGCGAAGACCTCCGCCCATCCGCCTCCCCTCCGCCTCCCGGCGCGCCCCCGGCAAGTCGGCCGCACTCGAAAAAACGATTTTCCTCCGCCCTCCTTATTCTCCTCCGCCCTCCTTAATATCTCCTATTTTTGCGCTTCGCTCTTTTCGCCCGATTTTTGGCCCTTTTTCCCCATGCTGTTACCATGCTGTTATCATGCTGATACCCATGCTGTTACCTATGCTGTTATCCATGCTGTTCCCATGCTGTTCCTGTGCTGTTATTCCTGCTGTTATTTTTTACCCAAAATAGCATTAAAAATGCGTTAAATCAGTATGATAGCAAAACAGGCAAAAAAATATTTTTTCAAAAAACAGCGTGATCTTCTCGGCGAATTGCCCATAATTGCAAAACCGGGGATACAGCTCTCAATTTGGAAGTTTTAAAAAGCGCGGCCCTCGCCGATAAACGACAACTATTTCTTGTCCCTCCCTGGCAAAAAATCCGGGCTTTCAATCGCGGGCCACCGGCGTAAACAAGTTTCGTTTGAAAAGGCGTGCAATTGATAATAGTATCCCTTGCCACAATTGCCGAACACATTAGCCGAACACAATTGCCAATAAGAGTGTCTTCCCGTACTGACACCACGTGTCGCCCCCCGCGCGGGGGCGTGGACTTGAACAATGCCATCGGAAAAAATGTCGAAAATTGAATTTTACCCCAAAAGGCGTTTTCGCGGCCGCCATCTTTTGATCGTGCTGCTTGTCGCGGGGATCGGCTTCGGGATATACCGGGGGATGACCCTCTGGCCCGGATGGCTGAAATTTGTCTCGCCAAGAGAACCCGAAGTGCGCAGAGCCCGGCCCCTGGTGATGCTTTCCGGCGATGAGCTGAAAAAGGCGCTCGCCGGGTCTCCGTTGGGCAAAGCCCTGGAGGCCGGATCGGTCAAAAGTTTCCAGGGCGGTGACCAAGCCCTTTTGATTTCAAACCGCAAGCTCGTCTATCTTCGTTCGGGCGGCGGCGCCTACGTTTTTCGAAAAACCGCCTCCGGTTGGCTTCCGGGAAAAAACGAAAAGGGGACTGCCGCGCACTGCCCGGCCTCCGGGAGTTTTCACCATTCGTGTGTCGCCTGCGGGCTCCCCGAGCCGGTTATCTCTCGGCTGGCCGATATTTTTTCCTGCACTGCCGATCTTGCCTGCGATTGGAAAGCGGGCGATTCCATCTCGGTCTATTACGGGAAGTATCCGGGCGGCTTTCTTATCCTCGGCTCTCTTCTGGAGATATCGGGAAAAGAGCGGGAGGCCATCGGGTTCGAGCTTCCCGACGGGTCCCGGGGATATTTCGATGCCCGGGGCCGCTCCCTTGAGCGCCCCTTTGCCAAAACGCCCCTGCATTGTCCCCGAGGCCCGGTTTTAAAGATTTCCCGGCCCCGCTTCGAAACGATGTTCATCGTCTCGGAAGGGACCAGGGTGTGCGCCGTCGCCGATGGGATGGTGGCCGCTGTCCACAGAGCCCGGGGAGCGCGGTTTTCGATCCAAATCCGCCACGGGGGAGGCTATTCGAGCTGGTACGGAAACCTCTCGGCCTGCGAAGTCGTGCGCGGGGCGGTGGTGCGAAGAGGCATGACGATCGGCCGGGCGGGGAAAAACGAAAGCGGAAAAGCCTACTTCGACTTTCAGTTCTACCGGAACGGCGGGCCCCTGGATTTCGAAACAGCCGGGTTTTCGCCCTTGAGGTCGATCCCGGAGGCGGAGGCCGCCGCGTTTGCCAAAACGAGCGGCGCCTGCATGGCGGCGTTGGGCCGCGAGAATGGAAAGTGAGCTGTTTGCCGAAGTGGCCGTTATGGGAGCGGCCTTGGGCAGAAGCCTCCACTACGCGGTCCCCGATCGTCTGGCCGCGCGTCTTTCGCCCGGAAGCCGGGTGCTGGTCGAACTGGGGAAAAGAACGCTCGCCGGGGTTGTCCTGAGCCTGGGCTGTTCCGTTCCGGAATTGCCCGAAGGGGTCGCCATTCGCCCGATCCTGGACGCGATCGACGAAATGCCGGCCCTGCCGCCCGACTTGCTCCAACTTTGCCGCTGGTTGTCGAGCTACTATTTTTATCCCCTGGGCGAGGTGTTCGATCTTGTGATTCCGTTCGGGGTCTCGGAGCCGGTCGGCGCGGGCCGCGGGCGGGAGCGGAAAAAAACGGAGCCGGCGACCCCCCGGGCCGCGGTGTTCGAGCCCACCGTCGACCAGCGGGCCGCCCTCGAACAAATCCTTCCCTTCGTCGAAAATCCCTCCTTTCAGCCCTTCGTGCTCTACGGGGTGACCGGAAGCGGTAAAACCGAAGTCTACATGCGGCTCATGGAAAAAGCCTTGCTGCTTGGCTACGGCTCCATACTGCTGGTTCCCGAAATAGGCATAAGCGCCCAGATGGAAACCATTTTCCAGGACCGCTTCGGCCAGAGTCTGGGGGTGTGGCACAGCGGGCTCTCCGAAGGCTTTCGCAAACGCTCCTGGGCCGAGATCCGGTCGGGAAAAAGGAAAATCGTGCTGGGGGCAAGATCGGCCATTCTTACTCCCGTTCAAAATCTTCGGCTCATTATAGTCGACGAGGAGCACGACACCGCCTACAAGCAGGACGATCACCTGCGCTACAACGCCCGGGACGCGGCCCTCATGCGGGCAAAGATCGTCGAGGGGCCCGTGGTGATGGGCTCGGCCACCCCGTCGATCCAGACGGTGCAACGGTGCGCCGAAAAACTCTATCGACAGGTCACGCTTCCCTCCCGCATCCTCAACCGGCCCCTGCCCGCGCTGGAAGTGGTGGACATGAAGCGCGAGGGCGGAAAGCGGGGGATTTTTTCCTACCGGCTGCGCGTGGCGATAGGCGAGACGCTCGGAGCCGGCCACCAGGCTCTGTTGTTTCTGAACCGCCGCGGCTATTCGAAATACTACCTTTGCAACACCTGCGGCAAGCCCCTGGAGTGCGCCTCCTGCAGCGTGACCCTTACCTACCACAAGGACGACGACCGGCTGCGCTGCCATTTCTGCGGCTTTGAAGCGCGCCTTCCGGACCGGTGCCCCGCCTGCGGCCACGCCGCGCTTTTCCCGCGCGGCTTCGGGACCGAAAAGGTCGAAAAGGAGGTCAAAAGGCTTTTCCCCGCGGCCCGCGTGGTTCGAGTCGACCGGGACACCATGAGCAGCCGCAAGCGTCTGGTAAACGCGCTGGGCGAGGTGAGATCGGGCAAGGCCGACATCCTCTTGGGTACCCAGATGATTTCAAAGGGCCACGATTTTCCGAATATGACCCTGGTCGGCATCATAAACGCCGACAGCGGCCTGCAGGCCGGCGATTTCCGGGCCGGGGAGACCCTGGTCCAGCTTCTCATCCAGGTCGCGGGGCGCGCGGGGCGCGGAGAAGAACCCGGCCGCGTGATCGTTCAGACCTACAATCCGGATCATTTTACCATCGATTCGGCTCTAAGGCTCGACTACGATGGCTTTTGCCGCGAAGAACTCAAATCGAGGGAAAACCTCCAGTATCCGCCCTTCAGCCGCCTTCTAAAGCTCCTCGTAACCTCGGGCGACGAGGAGGCCGCGGTGGCCGGAGCCCGCCTTCTTGCCGCCCTGTGCCGCCAAAGGGCCGAGGAATTCCGAAAAGGGGGCGGAGCCGTCGCGGTGCTCGGTCCCTCGCCCGCCGCCTTCGTAAAACTCAAAAACAGGTATCGATGGCAGGTTTTCCTCAAAACCTGGACAAACCCGGATATGCGCGATTTCGTCCTCGCCGTGCTCCAGGCGGTGAAGGGCGATTCCTCCTTTCGGGCCGTGCAGATCACCGTGGACCGCGATCCGTCAACCGAAGCATGAGAAGATGAGCCCGCCAATGGCAGATATCGTTCTCGTTCAACCACCCATCCGGGACTTTTATCTTACGGCCAAAAGGACCGTTCCCTACGGACTGGCCTGCATCGCTTCGCCTCTTTTGCTGCGGGGCTGGTCGGTGGAAATCGTCGATGCGCTCGCAACGAACAAATCCAAAAAGATGGCGCTTCCCCCCGAGATGAACTATCTCCGGGACTTCTACCCCGGGCCCGATATTTCGCCCTTTTGCCTCTTTTACGATTTCAGCCACTACGGCCTCGATTTTGATGGCATCGCCGAAAGGGTCGCCCGGTCCGACCCCTTTCTTGTGGGCGTATCCTCGCTTTTCAGCGCTTACGCCTCCGAGGCCCTTGAGACCGCCTCGGCCGTAAAACGCAAGTGCCCCCGGGCGCTGGTGGTGCTGGGCGGCCATCATCCGACCGAAATGGGCGAGGAGGTTCTGGGCTGGGACTGCGTCGATTTCATCATCCGGGGCGAAGGCGAGGCCGGCTTGGTCCGGTTGGCCGAAGCCCTGCGAGGTAACGGGCGCATTGAATCGGTTCCCGGTATAGGGTTCAAGACGGGCCCTGGGAAGTTTTTTCTTAACCCGCCCGCCGTTTTGGACGACCTCGACCAGGTTCCGCTCCCCGCGCTCGAACTCCTGGATCATGGCTTCTACCGGCGCGGTAAAAGCGTCTCAGCCGTTGTGACCGCGGGCAGGGGCTGCCCGCTAAGCTGCGGCTACTGCTCGATCGGGTGCGCATCGTGGCTGCCTTTCCGCATGAAAAGCCCTTCGAGGCTCCTCGAAGAAATCGGCCGCGAGGTCCTGGGCGCGGGTGCCCGTTTCATCGATTTCGAAGATGAAAACATCTCCTTTCGAAAAGAATGGTTTTTGAGTGTGCTTGGTGAAATCCAAGCCCGGTTTTCCGGCTTGGGCCTCGAGCTTCGGGCGATGAACGGCCTCTTTCCGCCAAGCCTCGATTTGGAAGTGATCCGGGCCATGAAAACGGCCGGCTTTCGAACGCTCAATCTCTCCCTTTGCACGACCTCCCCGGAGCAGTTGAAAAGATTTGGACGCCCCGATGTCAAACACTCTTTCGAAGAGGCGCTTTCGGCGGCGGCCCGCTTCGGACTCGATGCGGTGGCCTATATCATCGTCGGGGCGCCTGATCAGGACCCGTTGGAATCGGTGGCGGATCTGATCTACCTGGCCGATAAGGAGGCGATTGCCGGAGTCTCGGTGTTCTATCCCTCTCCGGGAAGTCGCGACTTTGCCAGGTGCGCCGCCCGGGGCCTTCTTCCCGCGCACCTTTCGCTCCTTCGCTCCACAGCGCTTCCCGTCTCCGATACCACCAGCCGGCGGGACTCCGTGACACTGCTGCGGCTTGGACGGATTCTCAATTTCTTCAAAACGCTCGGGCGGGAAGAAAGACGGGAAATTTCCGCCCTGGCCGAAGAGCCCCGGGGCGTAGCCGAAAAGATCGCGGCGGGGCGGGGGATGGGAGGCGCGAAAACCCATGGCGCCAAAAGGCGGACCACGGGCAAAGCCCTTTTGGCCGTTTTCTTGCGCGACGCGGTGATCCTCGGGGCGAGCCCCGATGGGCGGCTTTTCGAACACCGGGTCTCCGAGCGGCTTTGCCGGGAGTTCAGAGACCGGTTCGCCGGCTTTTTTTCATAACAGAAACGAGCGGGGTCCGGGCGGTATTCACTTGGCCGGAGGCGCCGCCTCGGGATAGCGGGCAAGCAACTTGAGCACGACCGTTCGGGTGAGCCGGCGCAGTAAAATGGACGACTGGCGCCCTCCGGCCAGGTACAACCCCAGCAGGAACACCAGGTGGGAAAGCCCGTAGGCGACAGGTCCGCCGACGATGATCAGCAACGGCCTCTTGCGCGCGACGGCCTCCGCGCTGAGCAGCCCTATGACGGGCCAGCACATGGCGTAGCTCAATAATATGGCCGAAACGCCGAAGAGCGTTCTCGGCGCCGGCCTGCCTCCAAAAAGCTGAAGTTCTCCGGTTTCTTCAAGGGCCTTGCGGACAAAAGGGATGGCGGTCAGCCTGACGACAAGTCTTTGCATGAGTGGAAAAATTCCCGCTGATGATCGAGATGCAAAATGATTTTGGAAATTGGCCAATAGTGTTTGAGCAATCAAGACCCTTGGGGAATCCGATCAATCGTCGCCCGGGTGAATCGCTGCGAATCCGCTCTCACCCAGTTCCCACTTTTTGTCCTTCTTCGAATATTGCCACTTTTGCTCGATGGAAACCTTTTTCAGGCTCGGACTCTCCGGGCGCCAGTATTCAAGGTGCAGGAAGACCGAGGCGTGCTTTTTTTTCTTGTCGAGCTTCAAATCCCGCAACTCGAAGCTGGCGATGAGAATCCTTCCCTTGAACCTGTCGGCCTCGGACCAGAATGTTTTCCTTTGGTCGTGAAGGACAAAAGCCAGCGCACCCGTGTAATCCTCGAATCGAAAGTCCTCGTTGAATCCCTTGACGGCCTTCTTCAGCGCTTCGTCGGGATCCTGGATCGCCGCGCAATAGGCCACGTTTCCCGCGGCCACGACGCCCCCACAGGCCGCCTCGCCGATCAGCACCGGACCGCAGGAAGCCGTGGACATAAGAAGGAACAAAATCATCGCACCCAGAGGGAGTTTCTGTGGCGAGGTCATTTCATGACTCCAAAGCGCGGCGCGATTTCCATCGGTTTCGAAGCGAGCGCGACCGATCGGCTCACCGCCGGTTCACCTGGGCTGTAGAAGCGCCGTCACCCTTCGGACCAGACCTGCGCAGTCATAGACCTTCTGCATTATTCGACCGGTGTATTCGACGCCTTTGCCCGACACCCGTTCGCCTGCAAAGGTCTGGTTGAAATTGGACTGCAGAGGGCCGATTTGTCCGCACGTCAGAAACATCGATTTTCTATGTTCGACGAAATCCTTGAACTCACCGGGGTTTTCAAACATCGCGCCCATGTTGTAGAGCGAAAAATTCCACATGGACGGCTGCACGATGAATCCCCCGGTTGTTTCCACCGGAATCCACGTGGAAGGCGCCACCTCCACCAGGAGCCAGGCATGGTTCATCGCGGCGATGTATCTGATCAGGGTATCGGACTGCGTGATATCGGAGCGGACGTTTCCAACCATGAGTTTGGCCGGAATTCCGGCCGCGGCCAACTCGTCCCATACCTCCATGGCCATGTCTACGCAAACGAAAAAGCCGTTGCCGATGTATGCGTGCTGACGACGATACAACTGCAGGATATATTGAACTTTAACATAATAGGGCTGAGATTTTAAACCGACATAGTCATTTTCACTCAGCTCGTTTCTGTGGAAATAGGCACTGTCCATCGGCTGAGTCAAGGTCTGCGAGAGGCGGTGAATCGCCCTGGCAACCTCGGTCGAGTCGTTTTTCGGGGAAGGGGCGGTGGAGTGGATTGCCAGGGAGTGGGAGGCCGGCGGCGGCGATTGGACGATTTTGTCCTCTGCCGGCGGGGGCGCTGGGGCGGTGGCGGCCGCGCGCTGGCGCGGCGGCGCCTGAGCGGCTTTCGGGGGCGCGGAGGCGGTCGGCTTCGACTCGGCCGGGGCCGGCTTCTTCAAGTTCCCCGATGCCGCGAAGTAGGCCCCGAGGGTGCAGAGAAGCACTACCAGAATCCAGACAAGGGTGCGGTCCCTTCCGGGTTTTTCCAGGTAGACCACCAGCTTGCCATCGTCTGAGGCCGGCTGCTCTGTTTCGAATTTTTCGTATATGATTCCGCACTTCGGGCATTCCCGGCCGGAAAAAAAATCGTCATCGCCAGGTTTTCGAACATATCCGCATTTCGGGCAGGTCACCATCGGTGAATACCTCTAGGGAAGAGCCGTTGCACATTTTGCCCCCAAAAGCGCAATATTAGCGCATTTTGTCTTAAAACGGCAGACCTAAAACTCGGGTCGAGCCGATTTGCGACCGCTTCCCGCTTTGTCTCGGGGGAAATTGTATGTTATTGACTCTCCGGGTGAAAGAGCGCCCGAATCACAAGCTGAAGAGGACTGAAAACCAATGAGCGATCATTTTGCGACCGGGCCGCATCGATTCTCCATGGACGGCTGGCTCTGTCTGGCACCCTTCGAGCAAATGCTGCAAATGGAGATTACGGAAGCCTCCGACGGACATGCCACGCTAAAGATGCCCTTTTTGATCGATCTTGCCCAGGGGGCCGGACTCATGCACGGCGGAGCGCTCGTAAGCCTGGCCGACACAGCGGTTGCAATGGCCATAAAAACTCTGCTTCCCCCGCAATCTCATTTCGCCACCATATCCCTTGAATCGAAGTTTCTCCTCCCTGTGAGAAAAGGCGTTGTGACGGCGAAAGCAGCCATCGTGGAAAGAGACGGGAGGATCTTCAAGGGCCATTCGACCATCCTCGACGATGAGGATCGGGCGGTGATGGAGTTTACCTCCCTGTTCAAGCTGGCAAGAGGCGTCGAGATCGCGCCCCGGGCTTAAAGGCCGGGTTCCAAAGGCCTGCCGTCGGCCCCCCTGATCTCGGTTCGCCACTGCTTGCGGATAAGTTTCACAACTCCTTCAGCCATGGGGACATAGCCCAGGGCGTTTGCCGTTTGCTCCCCCTTCATCTCCGCCCATGTAAAGAAATCCAGGGTGTTTTTGGCGGTTATCGGGTCGTGCGGGTCTTTGTACATCAGGATGAAGGTCACCCCGGTTATCGGCCACGAGTCCCTGCCCGGTTCATCCGTTAAAACGGTATAGAAGTCCTTCAGCTCTTTCCAGCGTATGGCCGCCGCGGCGGCCCGGAAGCTTTTCGGGCCGGGCTTTACGAACAGCCCGTTTCTATTTTTCATAAGGGCATAGGTCATGTTGTTCTGGAGCACATAGGCATATTCGACGTAGCCGATGGAGCCGGAAATTTTCTGGACGTAGGATGCGACGCCCTCGTTGCCTTTGGCGCCCACCCCCGTGGGCCACGATACGGAAATTCCCGTCCCCGCCACCTGCTTCCATTGCGGGCTTACCCCGGAGAGATAGTTGGTGAACGCAAAGCTTGTGCCGGAGGCATCCGATCGGTGCACCACGCCGATATATTTGTCGGGCAGTCTTACCCCAGGGTTTAGACGCGCGATTTCAGGGCTGTTCCACTTGCTGATTTTGCCAAGATAGATGCCGGCCAGGACCTTGCCGCTCAATTTGATTTCAGCCGGTTTTATCCCTTCCAGGTTAAGGACCGGTATGACGCCTCCGATGACCGTCGGGAACTGCACAAGCCCCGCCTTTTCAAGCGCCTCGGGTTTAAGGGGCATCTCAGAGGCGCCGAAATCGATGGTTTTGGCCTCTATTTGGCTTATTCCGCCCCCCGAGCCTATGGAGTGGTAATTGACCTCGATGCCCGTTGCATTTCTATAGGAAACGGTCCACTTGGCGAAAAGAGGATAGGGAAATGAGGCGCCCGCCCCTGTAACTCCGGCCGAGAGGGCCGGGGTGCGAATCCCCCAAAAAATCGCCGCGCAAATTATCAAGGCCCCGCCCAACCATCTCATTACCGCCCTCCTCCGTATCATGCATGTCTTTGCGGCCCCCTTATACAACGTGGTCGTGTTTTGAACAAGTCCGCCGAGCGAAGCTGAATCCGGCGGCCGGTGAGTCCGCCCCCCGGCTTTTGTTTCCCCGAGGCTCATGCCCCTGGATAAAGGCAATCTCTCATGCTATAGAATGGTGCGGGGCACTGTCGGGCTTACGGCCGGCGCATGTCCCGATGGATTTCCGGGGTCCGGCGGATGCCCGCTCGGGCAGCGTTGCCAAGCCCGAGCGTGTTGCCCTGGAGGACCCGATACCGAGGACAAGGAGAGTGGAATCATGTCCGAACCTAATGTAATGGTGGAAATAGATGGTGCCATCGGCTTCATCAGTCTCAATCGGCCTCAGGATGCGAACACCTTCACCGTTCCTTTCGCCAGGGAACTAAATGACGCTCTTGTCAACCTGGATAACGACCCTCAGGTCAGGGTGGTCGTAATCCGCGCAAACGGAAAACACTTTTCAACGGGCATTTCCCTTGCCGAATTCAAAGACAAGACTCCCGGGGAGTACGGTGAGTTTATCCGCAAGATGGACGAGCACAACCACACGATAGCCCATATGAAAAAGCCCGTGATTGCCTCGGTCAAGGGTTATTGCCTGGCAAACGGCGCCGGATTATCCTTTGCGTGTGATCTTACGGTGGCCGCCGAGGACGCCAAATTCGGCACGACCGCGATCAATGTGGGGCTCATCTGCCTGGGGCCGGCCGCGCCCCTGGCCCGCCTGGTGAGCCGCAAGAAGGTCCTGGAGATGGTCTTGACCGGGGATATGATCTCGGCCCTGGAAGCCATGAATCTGGGGCTGGTGAACAAGGTGGTGCCAAGGGAGCGGTTGGAGGAGGCCACCCTGGAGTTGGCGCGAAAGCTTGCGGCCAAAAGCCCCCTGGCCCTTCAGGCGGGCAAGAAGGGGATCTACGCAATGGCCGACATGCCTTACGAAAAGGGGCTTGATATGCTTAGCGCCCTTTTTGCCTCACTTTGTTGCACGGAAGATGCCGAAGCAGGGGTGAAGGCGTTTTTGGAAAAAAAGACTCCGGAATGGCGGGGCCGCTAGCTGCCCGAAGAGGATTGAAAAATGAGCTTGGAAGAAACCATGTCTGCTTACGGCTTCAGACTTTCCGCGGGTTGCTCGGGCGAGGCCTTCTATACCAAATTTGTTCAGAGCGAAGGAAAGCGGGCCTACGTAAACGTCACAAACAGGGATGGCTCGGGTTTTCCAGCCTCGCTCGAAGACCCGGTGAACGTTGTGACTTACGATCTGAGATCGGGTGATGAGATCGGCGCTCCCCGTCTCTTCGAATCCCTTTCCCTCTATCTCGAATCGCTTCCGAAGTGATCCGAAAAGGCCTTCGGGGAGCGACTTCGCAAAGGCAGGGCGGGTTTTATGCGAAATGTGCTGATTATCGCGGGGGCGTTCATTCTGGCCGCGGGCCTTCTTTGGCCCTGGCTGGCCAAACTGCCCTTGGGCCGTCTTCCCGGAGACATCGTGATCGACCGTCCGAACCTAAAGATTTACATTCCGATCACGACGATGGTTCTGATCAGCCTGCTGATCTCCATACTGCTCAGGATCTTTCGCAGGTAGCCACGGTACCGGGTATGCGCAGTGCCGCGCCCGCTCAAGTTCCGGGCGATTTCAACTTTTTTTCTTTTTCCCTTCTTTTTTTCTTGACAGTAATTTCATAGTGGTTATACTATGTATGAACCCCAAGAGGTTCGAGTAAGAGGCCCGATTGAAAAGCTCGGCTGAGGCACTCAACGGAAAGAAGAAAGCGCAACACTTTCTTCGGGGAAGTTGATTCGGTGAGCCGAGATGAACCAAACGCGGAGAAGCCGGGCATCTGAAAGGGTCACTTGGGGTTCAGCATTTTTCGCTCCTTATAGCCTTCGCCTTTAACAAACATTGCCGGTTTTACCCGCCTGGAAGAAATCCTGCTTTTATCTGCAATTTCGTTTTTCAGTTCCAAGTGATCGATATCCTCCATGCTTGCGGCTTTCTATTACCATAGAGACCGGCGGCGGCGATCTCCCACCCGAATTTATCATGATAAACGTCACTAAATTATTGCGCGATTCTGCGTCGGGTATGCTATTGTCAAAAATCGAATAAATCCCGAAAACATGACAGACAGATGGACGTGAAGCGCGGTGTTCCACATTCCTTTCGACACCGCCCGTTTGTTTTGGCAATTACATGCGGTTCATCGCTTGATATGGAAATCGTGGTCGAGCGGCTTAATGAGGAGAAGAGTCTGTGCGGAGCGTATATCTATCGATTGCGGTGGGTTTTATTGCCGGTTGCGGCCTTTTGATTCCAACACTGTCGCTGGCTCAGAGCCCGAATTTGACGGTTGCCCCGGTCAATCAGTCATTTTTAAATCGAGCGCCGAGCGGGAAGGCGGGGGCGGAGGTAAAGACAAGGACTTTTGACGGCCATGCGACGGGATACATCCCTTCGCCGATCGACTTTTCCTTTCTGCGCAAAAGCTCGGCCCTGCATGCAAAGGCGGCCATGCTAAACGCGGCCGTCCTGCCCGCGACTTACGACCTGCGCAAAGTGCACCGGATGCCTCCGATAAACGATCAGGGCTACTGCGGCTCGTGCTGGGATTTCGCCGCTGTGGGCGGTGTCGAGACCGGCCTTGCGCGGCGCCAGACCGCGTCCTTTTCCGAACAGTACATAGCCGACACGCAGGGAACGGACATAGGCGTATGCGACGGTGGCTGGGAATTCATGGCGGTTGCCGACATGGCGGCTTACGGAATCGTTCCCGCAAGCCAGAGTCCCTATCGGTATCTGGCCAACGGCGACGCTACGCCCGCGCTGTTTCCCTCGGCGCCTCAGGCGGCGCGGCTGACCGACGTTGAGATGTTGGCCGTGGGAGTTAACGTGGGTGACGGTACGGCCCACACCAATGAGGTCAAACAGGCGATTGTCTCCAACGGCGCGGGCGTTTCGATCGCGTTTTTGGCAAACATCAAGGTGGCGGGCAACGGCGATTATGTGGCCTATGATTCGACGGCGGGCGATCAGAACAACGCCGATCACGAGGTGGAGATCATAGGCTGGAATGACAATTACCCGGCCGTGAACTTTGCGAGCGCGGGGCTTTCCTCGCCACCGGCAAATGGTGCCTGGCTCATCCGAAACAGCTGGGGGGCGTGGTGGGGCAACCAGGGCTATTTCTGGCTTTCCTACTACGACGATTCCATTACCATTGACGCTTATTCGTGGGACGGCGTGGCGAGCATGTTGGGCTACAGCTATGTCTACCAATACGACATGCTCGGCTGGACGGCCATGGGAGATGTAAATCCCGGGCAGGGCCAAAACTTCGGCTGGATGGCCAACGTGTTCCGGGCCAACAAGACCGGCCAGAATCTCAACTCGGTAAGCTTCTACACCACCGATTACGATGTGGCCTACACCGTCCAGGTTTATGACAAGGTTTCCTTCCCCGACGGTTCGGACCAGATCGCCGAGGTCAATCCGCGCGCCGGGGTCCTCAAGGCCCAAGTGGGCGGAAAGGAGGCCTATCCGGGCTATCACACCGTCAGTTTGCCGTTCACGGCGCGCGTAACTCCTGGCTGGTTTTTTTCGGTCGTGGTCAAAGTATCGAACCCCTCTGGTGGCAACTCTTACCCCATAGCCCTTCAGTACCCCATTCAGGGCGTTACCGACAGGACCTCGATGATGGCGGGACAAAGCTTCGTTTCCGCCGACGGTTCCACCTGGACCGATTTGGCACGGCAAAGTTTAACGGCCACGACGGGCTATACCGGCCCCAACGTTTGTGTGAAGGCTTTCGGGACCGGCCCGCGATAAAAACTGTTGCGGGCATGTCAAGGGGTCGGGCAAGATCTTCCGCGGCCGTGCGGGTCTGCCGCAGATCTGAGGAGCTTCCGGAAAATCTCTTTGTCGCTTTTCAGTTCAACCCGCCAGCACTTCCCGGACCTTTTCGACCAGGCTGTTCACGGTAAACGGCTTCTGCAGGAAGTTGACTCCCGCGAAGCCGTCAAATTGCTCGAGCACATCCCCGGTATGGCCGGAGATGTAAATCGATCGAAAATCGAACCTCGCGGCAAGCTTTTGGGCCAGTTCCCGGCCGTTCATGCCGGGCATGATGACGTCGGTTATGAGCAAGTCTATGGTATCCGAATAATTTTGCGCCAAATCAAGCGCCTCGGCAGGACTTTTGGCCATCAGCACGCGATAGCCGAATTTTTCCAGGATTTTTTTCCCCAGAGTCAGCACCGCGCTTTCATCTTCCACGAAAAGAATCGTTGCGGTTTTTTTGTCGGTTGGCCCCGGTTTTTTGGGGAGAGTATTTTCGGATTTTGGCAAATCGGCCACGGGCAGGTAGATTAAAAATTTTGTTCCCTCGCCGGTTTTGCTATCGACGTCAATATATCCACCGTTTTGTTTGACGATGCCGTAAACGGTGGCCAAACCAAGCCCCGTGCCTTTGCCGACTTCCTTGGTGGTGAAAAACGGCTCGAAAAGATTTCCGAGGACCTCTTCATCCATGCCGCAGCCGTTATCCTCCAGGTAGATGAGTACATACTCGCCGCGAAAGACCCCGCTGAATTGAGCGCAAACATCTCCCTTGGCGGTAAAATTTTCAGTTCCGATTTTTACCTTGCCGCATCCGGCAATGGCGTCACGAGCATTGACGCACAAATTGACAAGGACCTGTTCGATTTGGGAAGGGTCCATTTTTACCGGTTTAAGATCGGCGCCCGGATTCCATTGGAGCTCGATGTCTTCGCCAAGGAGCCTGGAGAGCATTTCGAAAATATTTTCAATCGTGTCGTTTGTATTTAGTACTTCGGGGTTGATCTTTTGTCTGCGGGCAAAGGTGAGCAACTGGCGCACAAGGTGTGCCGAGCGATTGGCCGCAAAGAGTATCTCTTCGAGATCCAAGTGGATGGAGTGGGAGGAATCGATCTCCTGGAGCGCCATTTCCGCATGGCCCATAATGACTCCCAGCATATTGTTGCAGTCATGGGCGACCCCTCCGGCCAGTCGCCCAACGGACTCCATTTTCTCGATCCGGTAGAATTTAGCCTGTAGCTGTTCGCGTTCCTGCTCGGCAATTTTGAGATAGGTGATATCGCGCGCATGCAGGGTGACCAGATCGAAATTGCCGTTGGCCTCGGTCACCGGATAGGCATTCACCTCGTAGGTTCTGTTGGTTTTGCGGGAAAAGATTTCTTTTTTCGCAGGCCGGCCGGTGCGAAAGACCTCCAAAGTCGGGCAGGGCACGCAAGGCTCTTCACGATGCATGTAGCATGCGTAGCATTTGGGAAAGCTATTCCTTTCCTCCGAACTGACGTGATCTTGCCATCGCCAGTTGCTGAAGACAACCCGCAGGTTCCTGTCGTGGACCGAAACCAAATCCTGAATGGCATGCATCGTATTTTGGAGAATCGCGGCGGTCCGGGTCTCGTTTCCCGGCGGAGTCTCCCGTAGGGTGCCCGTGGCGGCGCCATCTTTTTGCAGTCGGGCGACCCTGGCACGCAGCACATTCAATTCGGCCATCAGTTGTTTTCGGGTCTTTGCTTCGTCTCGCACTTCGCTCCTCGCAAGAAGAGAGTTTCGTATGACAGGACTAAAGTTCGGCGGCAACGCGGGCGATAACGCTCGCCCAATCGCCGGCCTCCGGTTGATGGAAAAGTCGCATGGTGGGATACCAGGGTGTTTTTTCGCATTGGCGTTGCCAGCGCCAGCAACTGTCGAAGCGATTGAGGACCCAGACCGGTTTTCCAAGAGCGCCCGCAAGGTGTGCGACGGCGGTATCCACCGTTATGACCAGATCGAGATTGGCTATGAGGGCGGCTGTGTCGGCGAAATCGGCGCACTGGTCCATGAGATCGAGCAGGCCGAGTTCTTCGGGCGCCCTCGGGCCGTCTTTTTGCAAGCTCAGAAAATGAATGTTTTTGTTGTCGATGAGTGGCCGCAACATCTGCGGAGAGATCGAGCGGCGACGATCGGTCATGGCCAGAGACGGCAAGTGAAGGCGGGCGCTTCCGGCCCATACAAGCCCGACCCGGGGCTTGCCGGCAGCAAGGGCCGCGAGCCTTTCGCCCCACTTCAAAACCTCATTTTCATCGGCCGCCAAGTAGGGCGTTTTGTCGGGAATGGTTTCAAACCTGGTCTGCATGAGCCGGGGCAGGCTCATCATCGGGCAATGGAAATCGAAGGTGCCGGGTTGCTTTGGAGCGGAAAGGACATGGTCAACCCCTTCAAGGGATCTCATCAGGCGCACAAGAGGCCTCTGCACTTCCATAACGACGCGAAGACCTCTCCGCGCGGCCAGGGGCGCATAGCGGCAAAACTGGAGCGTATCGCCCATGCCCTGTTCGGGGTGGATGAAAAGAAGGCGGCCTTCGCCCGTTTCGCCCTCCCAGACGGGCTGAGGATATTTTCGGCACACGGTCTTCATGGGGCCGGTTTGCCAGCGGGCTTCATAGAGCTGCCAGCCTTCCTCGAACTTTGCGGCCGCAAGAAGGGCCATGGACAGATTGTATCGTGTTTCCGGGCAGGTTTGCTTGAGCCGTGCGGCGTATCTGAAGACCTCGATGGCTTTTTCCAGCCGGCCGGCATCTCTTAAGGAAATGCCGAGGCTGTTCAGTCCTTCGGGATAATCCGGTCGCAGGGCGACGGCCCGGCTGCTGTATTCAAAGGCCTTGTCGAAAGCGCCCGTCTCGTGCATCAGTATGCTCAGATTGCTCAGCGCCTCGGGATACTCCGGCTTCAACTCGAGCGCCTTGCGATAGCAGGCCGCCGCCCGGGGATAATCCGCCATCATGTAGCAAATGATGCCCAGATTGTTGATGCAAAAGGGGTTTGACGGCTCACGGACAACAGAGCGTTCACAGTAGTGCCTGGCGGCTGCAAGATTGCCCTGTTGTTTGGAGAGTATGGCAAGATTGAAAAGGATTTCCGGCTCGTCGGGTTTGAGAGCAAGAAGCTTTTCATAAGTTTCGATCGCCTCGGCCGTATTTCCATTTTCCTTGTAGGCATTTCCAAGCTGATGCAAGGCGGGGGCGAAATCGGCCTTAATCTCGGCAGCCCTTTCGAGTAGAGGGATGGCCCGTTGGAAGTGCTTTTGCATGATAAGGGCAAGTGCGTAGCAGAACAGGGTTTCTGGTGAGTCGGGAGTAAGAGCCAGAGACTTGCGGAACCAGATTTCCGCTTCGGCGGGATGATTCAATTTGCATTCGATTATCCCCATCAGTTGGAGGCAACTCGGGTTATCGGGAGTTTGGGCCAAAATCGAACGACAAATCCCGGCGGCCTTTTCGATGCGTTCAGCTGTTTCCCCGGGCGACCAAAGGTCTGTTGGGCATGTCATGATTATCCTCCGATTGCTTCCGATGAGTCCCGATGGGCTATGGTTCAAGCATCATTTATGCCACATTTGCCCTCTCGCGGCCTGAAATGGTGCGATGGAGCCCGCCTGCGAAAGTTCAACTTTTTTAACCTCGCGGGCAGAAAATTCTTCAAAATCAACTCCATTTCGGGCATAGGGATACGAACTGTGAACCCGCGTTGAAGGGATTGTGACGATGAAGGCGGAATGGAAGCGCTTTTTGGAAGATAATCGGATTGTGGCCATGTGGGATGAGGACCCCGGCAACCCCGGCGAGGCGATCTTCATCTGCGTGGATTGCATAACGGCGGAGGACTTTCCTGAAGACTGGGACAGTCCCTTCGCCTACAGGTTTCGAACAGAAGACGATCTCAAGGAGGACAACGACTTCGTAGGCATCTCTCAATTTCGGCCCGTCAGATGTTATCGATGCGGGAAGGAGATACTGGCGGATTATCGCTTCGCCGGATTTCACAAGGATTTCTAGAATCGCCCCGAGGCGGCAAAATCTCATCGCCCCTGTCAAAATGCCAATGCCCGGCAAGCCTATTCAGCCTCCTTTCGATGGCCGGATGAATGCCTGGCCCGTAGCCGCTCGATAAAAACTTCCAGGTCGTTTGGCTCTCCCTCCTTGTAGTCCTCCGGGTAAAGAAGGCAATTCATAAAGAAGAGGCTGGAAAGCTCCATGGCCCTCTCGGCCCTCAAGGCAAAAGAGTCGACGCCGGCTCGCAACTCCCTGAGGGCTTGCCTGCCCAGGCCGTCGCAAAACGGCTCGATCAACTCGGGGAGTTCCATCAGGAGCATGGTTTTTTCTTCGAGTTTTTGCCGGTATGTCGCCGGGTCGTTTTGTGCAAACAGTGCTTCGCGGGCTTGCGCCTCGATGAGCCTGAGCCTTTCGGCCGCGGTTTCAAGGGCGGAGAGCGCACTGGATAAGTTCGGGGTCATGGCGGCCATCCAGGATTGCGAGTTCAGGGACGTTTGTTCCAAATCACGGCGATGGCTCTGGCCGGGCCTTGGCTGATGCGGCGAAAGCCGTGGCTGATATCCGACTGGAAATAGATATTGTCTCCGGGATTGAGCACTTCCAGCCTGTCTTCAGATCGAAACTCCAGGGTCCCTTCGAGGACGTGGAGAAACTCTTCGCCCTCATGGCTGTTGAACACCATTTCCTCGGCTTCCTGGAGGGGAAACTCCACCATGAAGGGGTCCATATGCCTGAAGTTTTGCCGGACATCGAGTGCTGCGTAAACGTAGTCGGCTTCGCCCTGGTCGTGGTGAGGCCGGTTGCTTATGCGAACCGTTTCGTCCCGGCGCGTGATGGCGATTTTATCCTCACTCGTTCTTTCCTGCAAAAACGCCGCGATATCGACACCAAGCGCGTTGGCCAGCTTGAAAAGTGTTGCCAGGGGAGGAATGAATTCGTTTGTCTCGATGCGTGATAGAACCTCGGAATCCAGGGCCGTCCGCGCGGCCAATGTCTCCAAGTCGATATCGCATTTCCGCCGTATTTGCATAATCCTGGCCCCAATCTTCGACTCGGCTGCCTCACTCATGCCTTCATGGCTGCTTAGCATACTTTGCTCCTCGCTTCAGGTGTGTCGTGGATTTGTCCAATATACCCGATCAGAGGGGAAAATAGAAATATTTGGCGCTCTGTTTTTGAAAATGTTGCATCGGTCGATTCAACGAGCGGAGTGGAATCCGGACAGGATCGGTCGGGTTTTCGGGCAGTACAGTAAAAAGTACAGTGCAAGGACTGGCTGAACTGATACCTTGTCTTATACGGAACGAATCGAAAACTATACCCTGGAGTACATTGTGCCGATAACGGCCACATGGTAATCTGCGATCCTAAATAATCCTTCCCTTATCAATGCCGAACCGGCAATCATGCAGACGGCGAAAACTGCATGAGGGGCCCAATGGAAAGATTTCTTGGCGCGCGGTGAACACCAACCATTTCGGGGAGTCGGGAATGAAAAGAGCCTTGATGGGTTTTTCCGTTGTTCTGCTTGCGATTGTTTTTGTTTTTCGGCCCGGTCGGGCCGCTGAACCCTCCGCCAAGCAAGCAAGGCCGAAAGTGATCTACATTACGGATTTCGTCTTGGACATGGCGCAGATGGGCGGGCAGCGACCGCACCTTCTGAGGCGTCCCGCGATGATGCAAGAAGATCCGGAGGCCAAGAGGCACAAATTGATCGAGGCGATGTCCAATGCGCTGACCGAAGATCTGCGAAGCAAGTCGTTTCAGGCGCGAAGACTCCACCCCGGCAATCCTCAGCCGCATACGGGCTGGCTTGTGCGGGGAAGATTTCTCGATGCCGACCAGGGTAACCGGGCGGTCCGTTCGGTGGTCGGGTTCGGAGCGGGTTCGACCGACATGCGGGTGGAGGTGTCGGTTTTTGACCTCGGCAGGTCAAGCCGTGAGCCTATTGCGGTATTCGGTGCCAAATCGAAGAGTGGAAGGGGTCCGGGGGCGATTGTGACCAAGAACCCCTATGTGCTTGCGGCCAAGTTCGTAATGTCGAAAAGGCACCCGGAAAGGGACGTGCAAAAGACGGCCAAGCAGATTGCCGGGGTGCTGGAGAAAATGGCGGGAGAAGCGGGGGGGCATTGAGCTGCTCGCGACATGCAAGTATTTCGTGTATCTGTTTTTATGCCTTGTCGCCTGGACAATTTCCATCCGCGGGCAAGGATTTTTGGATCGTTGGTTGACAGGAGGAAGATCGTGCGACGCGCGATGTTTTCAGGGCAAGTATCGGCGTGGTATGCAAGCTGCCGCGGCAGGCTTTGTTTGCACCTTTTGCTCGTGTGTTTGACGGCGGGGGCGGCCTGCGGGTGTCAAAAGCACGATCTTCAAACCGATAAGGAAGAGGGGCCGGTGGCTGTATCGACGATCACGGTTCGCCCGGCCGATGTGCCCGTGTCTTTCGAATACATTGCCCAGATACAGAGTTCGCAACAGGTGAACATCCAGGCACGCGTGAGCGGATTTCTCGATCATCGGCTCTACGTGGAAGGGAGCATTGTCAAGAAGGGCCAGAAGCTTTTTTTGATGGACCAGAAGCCGTTCAAGGCCCAACTCGACCAGGCGGAGGCCGCTCTTGCCCGGCGCAAGGCCGCTTTACAGGTGGCACGTCTAAATCTTGCCCGCGTAAGGCCTTTGGCCGCTGCGAGCGCGCTCAGTCAAAAAGACCTCGACGATGCGATCGGCCAGTTCGAGTCGGCCTCCGCCTCGGTCGAGGAGGCAAAAGCCAGTGTGGAGCAGGCGAGGCTAAATCTTTCCTATACGTTGATCACCTCACCGGTGAGCGGCATTTCAAGCGACGCGGTGCAGGCGGACGGAACCTATCTGCATCCTTCCAACAGCCTGCTGACCACCGTGGCGCTGATCTCGCCAATGTACGTCAACTTCAGTGTTTCGGAAAACGACTGGCTGCACTACCGCAGGGAGGTTGCGCAGGGGCTTTTGATCGAGCCCGAGCGCAAGGACTATGTCGCCGAGATCATCCTTTCGGACGGAAGCGTGTTCCCCGATACGGGAAAGGTCACCTTCTCAAATCCTTCGTATGATCCGAAGACGGGTACATTTCTGATTCGGGCAACGGTTGACAACCCCGGGGGGGTGCTGCGCCCCAACCAGTACGTTCATGTGCGATTGAAGGGGGCGGTGCGGCGAAACGGTATTCTTGTGCCGCAGCGGGCGGTCCAGCAGACTTCGAAGGGCCATGTGGTGTGGGTAGTGGAAAAAGACGGCTTGGCCGAGCCACGCCCTGTAACAGTGGGGCAATGGCACGGCGACGAGTGGTTCATTGATGAGGGGTTGCGCAAGGGCGATCAGGTGGTGGTGGAGGGTATTTTGAAACTGCGGCCGGGCCAGGCGGTGAAAAGGGAGTAGCGGGGAGCGGGGAGCGGGGAGCGGGGAGCGGGGAGCGGGGGAGCGGGGGAGCAGGGAGCGGGGAGCAGGGGAGCGGGTAGCAAGGAGCGGGTAGCGGGTAGCGGGGAGCGGGTAGCAGGGAGCAGGGAGCAGGGAGCAGGGAGTAGGGAGCGAGGGGCGGGGAGAAAAATGGTAGTGAGAAGCAGGAAGGCGCTTTTTTGCCACCTGCCACCTGCGCTACCTGCTACCCGCTACTCGCTCCCCGCTACATTTCTTAAGGAGGTTCTACCCCGTGTTTTGCAAGTTTTTTGTCGAGCGGCCAATCTTTGCCATGGTCATTTCGCTCATCATCGTGATTGCCGGCCTGGTGGCGATGAAAGTCCTTCCGGTCTCGCAGTACCCGGCAATCACTCCCGTACAGATACAGGTGAGTACGACATATCCCGGGGCGGATTCCAAGACCGTTGCCGATTCGGTGGCCGCGCCCATCGAGGCGCAGATCAACGGGGTCGACAACATGCTCTACATGACCTCGACCAGTTCGAATACCGGCCAGCTGACCATTACCGTCTATTTCGCCCTTAACACCGATCCGGATATCGCCCAGGTGCAGGTGCAAAACCGAGTCAACCTGGCCACGCCCCAACTGCCGGACGCGGTGGTGCAGTACGGGGTCTCGGTGCAGAAAAAATCGACGGCCTGGTTGATGTTGCTTGCGGTTACCGACAAAGGGGGCCGCTACTCGGCGGACTATGTGGCCAATTACGCCAACGTCTATGTGCTCGACGCCATAAAGCGGGTCAACGGGGCTGGCCAGTCGGAGGTTTACTACGATTTGCCCGACCAGGCGATGCGCATCTGGCTCAACCCGGACCGCATGGCTTCCCTTGGGATCACGACCACCGATGTCAAAAACGCGGTCTCACGGCAAAATTCCCTTCACGGAGCGGGCCAGGTGGGCCAGGAGCCAACCGATTACACGCCCCAACTTACCTTCCCGGTGGTGACCCAGTCGCCTTTTGTCCAGCCTTCGGCCTACGCAAACATCATTCTCGGGGCCAGGCAAAACGGCAGTTCCATTGTGCGGCTAAAAGACGTGGCCCGCGTCGAGGCGGGCCGCAAGCAATATGTTCAGGACACCCGGTTGGACGGCATACCGGCAACGATCATCGCCGTCTACCAGCAACCGGGGGCAAACGCTCTGGCGGTAAGCAAGGGCGTGCACCAAACCTTGCGGGACCTCAAACGAACGATGCCCGATGGCATCGACTGCACAATCGCTTTGGATACAACCGATTTCGTGCGTCTTTCGATCGAAGAGATCGTTCACACTCTGATCGAGGCGATCCTGTTGGTCGTGCTGGTGGTCTACCTGTTTTTACAGAGTTTTCGGGCGACGATCATCTGTACGGCGGCGATCTTCGTGGCGCTCATCGGGACATTTCCGGGCATGCTGGCCATGGGGTTTTCGATCAACCTGCTGACCCTTTTCGGGCTGATACTGGCCATCGGCATGGTGGTAGACGACGCGATAGTGGTGGTGGAAAATGTCGAACGTAACATGATGAAGTACAACCTGGGGCCAAAAGAGGCCACGATCCGGGCGATGGAGCAGATAGGCACCTCCCTTGTGGCGGTGGTGCTCGTAATGGCCTCGGTTTTTGTTCCGGCGGCTTTTTTGCCGGGAACCACCGGGCAGCTCTACAAACAGTTTGCGGTTACGATCGTCATTTCGGTTGCTCTTAGCGGATTTGTGGCTCTGACTCTAACCCCGGCGATGTGCGGCCTGATGCTAAAACAGAGGACGGCTCCCGTAAGGGGCCCCTTCGCATGGTTCAATAGACAGTTCGAACGCTTCACGCTGGCTTTCGGCAACGCCGTGGTGTTCATGATCAGGAGAAAGGGCGTGGCGTTTTTGCTGCTCGCGGCATTGATGGGAGGGCTCGGCTATCTTTTCCACGTCATCCCGACGAGCTTTGTGCCAAGCGAAGATCAGGGCTACCTGTTTCCCATGTTCGTTTTACCCGACGCATCGAGCATCACTCGCACCTCGGCGGCAACCGACAAGGTGGACAAACTCTTTGCGGCAAATCCGGCGGTGGGACACCGGGTGATTCTAAACGGCTTCAGCGTGCTCGACCTTCAGACCAAGAACAACGCGGCGACCCTTTTTATCATGCTGAAGGATTTCAAGGAGCGCTACTCCTCGGCGGGCAAAGCGCGCAGGCAATCGGCGCGGGCGGTATTTGAAGAAACAGCGGTCAAAGCCGGATCGATTGATTCGGGGGTGCTGATTCCTTTGTTTCCCGCGGCGATTCCGGGCATCGGGACAACCGACGGCTTCGAGTTCTGGATCCAGGATACCGGGGCGGGGGATCCGGGACGGCTCTACGAGGTGACGCAAAAGTTTTTGGCAAGGGCGCGCAAGCGGCCCGAGCTGAAAGGTTTGAGTTCGTCTTTTACCGCTTCTTCCCAGCAGATCCGGGTCGATGTGGACCGATCCAAGTGCGTGCTCCTGGGGGTTCCGATCTCGGATGTCTACAGCGCATTGCAGGCGCAGTTCGGCTCGATCACCGTGAGCCAGTTCAGCCAGTACAGCCGGGTGTGGGACGTTATTCTTCAATCGGACGCACCCTACCGGCGAAAGCCTTCGGACATCGCCAGACTTTATACGAAATCCAAAGGGGGGAAAATGGTCCCCCTGTCCGCCCTGGTGGATATAAAACACTCCGCGGGTCCGGATCTGGTGCCGCACTTCAACGGCTTTCCCGCCGCGCAGATCACGGGCTCGGCGGCTGCTGGCTTCAGCTCGGGAGATGCGATCAAGGCCATGGAGGCAACCGCGGGTGAAGTGCTTCCCTACGGGTTCGACCACTGCTGGTCGGGGATGGCTTTCGAGGAAAAAAAGGCTGGGGCCACTTCGATAGCGGCCTTCATTTTCAGCCTGATCATCGTCTTTCTCGTTTTGGCCGCACAGTTCGAGTCCTGGACCCTGCCGGGATCGGTCATGACGGCGGTGCCCTTCGGAATTCTCGGAGCGCTTGCTTTCAACTGGATGCGCGGTCTTCAAAACGACGTCTACTTTCAGATCGGGCTTCTGGTGTTGATCGGCCTGGGGGCCAAAAACGCCGTACTGCGGGTCACCTTCGCCGTGGATTTGCGAAAGGAAGGCCATTCCATAATGGAGGCGACCATCAAAGCGGGTGAAGAGCGGTTGCGGCCGATCATCATGACCTCTCTGGCCTTCATTCTCGGTGTGCTTCCACTGGCCGTTGCCAGCGGGGCGGGAGCCAACGCGAGGCATTCGATCGGCACGGGCATCATGGGGGGCATGATAGGAGAGACCACCCTGGCCATGCTTTATGTCCCGCTTTTTTTCTATCTTTTCGACGGCCTTGCCGAGCGGGCGAAGAGGGTGGAGCGGCCGGGAGAGGAAACCGAAAAGGTCCTCCAAGGCCTATAAGTTGCCCAACAGGAGCGATCCGATGTTTTGCAAGTTTTTTATCGAGCGGCCGATATTTGCCACGGTCATCTCGCTCATCATAGTGATAGCGGGTCTTGTATCGATCAAGGTGCTTCCGGTGGCCCAGTACCCGTCGATCACTCCCGTTCAGATCCAGGTCACCACCACCTATCCGGGGGCGGATTCCAAGACCGTGGCCGATTCTGTGGCGGCGCCCATCGAGGCCCAGATCAACGGGGTCGACAACATGCTCTACATGACCTCGACCAGCTCGAACACCGGCCAGTTGACCATAACCGTCTATTTCGCCCTGGACACCGATCCGGACATCGCGCAGGTGCAGGTGCAAAACCGGGTCAACCTGGCCACGCCGCAGCTGCCCTCCGAGGTGGTGCAGTACGGGGTCTCGGTGCAGAAAAAATCGGCGAGCATGTTGATGATCATAGGGGTGACCAATCCCGACGGTCGCTACAGTCAGGAATATGTGGCCAATTATGCCAATGTTTATGTGCTGGACGCAATCAAACGAGTCAACGGGGCGGGGCAGGCCCAGATTTTCGGGGTTCCGGACCAGGCGATGCGGATCTGGATGAATCCGGACAGAATGGCCTCCCTGGGGATAACGACCACAGACATACAAAACGCGGTGGCTCGTCAGAACGCTCTTTTCGGGGCGGGCCAGATCGGCCAGCAGCCCAATGGCCGCAAAGTTCAACTGACCCTTCCGGTCGTAACACAGGCTCCTTTCGTCAAGCCCTCGGAGTATGACAACATCATTCTTCGGGCCAATCGGGACGGAAGCGCCATCGTGCGGCTAAAGGACGTGGCCCGGGCGGAAGTCGGCCGCAAGGCCTATATAGACGCAACCTATCTTAACGGAGCGCCTTCGGCTCTTGTGGCCGTCTACCAGCAGCCGGGGGCAAACGGTCTCGACGTCTCAAAGGCCGTTCGCCAGACTCTTGCCAGCCTCAAACGCACCTTGCCCGACGGCATCGAGTGCAAGGTGGTTCTCGACACAACGGATTTTGTGCGCCTATCCATCGAGGAGATCATTCACACACTGATCGAGGCAATCATCCTGGTCGTGCTGATAGTGTATCTTTTTTTGCAAAGCTTTCGGGCCACGCTCATCTGCACGGTGGCGATTTTCGTGGCCCTGATCGGCACATTCCCCGGCATGCTGGCGATGGGGTTTTCGGTCAACCTGCTGACCCTGTTCGGAATCGTGCTGGCCATCGGCATGGTGGTCGATGACGCCATTGTGGTGGTGGAAAATGTGGAGCGCAATATGGTGAAGTATAACCTTGCGCCCCGGGAGGCCACGATCAGGGCAATGGAGCAGATCGCCACCTCGCTTGTGGCGGTGGTGCTGGTTATGGCCTCGGTTTTCATCCCGGCGGCGTTTCTGCCGGGCACGACCGGGCAGCTTTACAAGCAATTCGCCATCACGATTGTTATTTCAGTGGCGCTATCGGGTTTTGTGGCCTTGACGCTTACGCCGGCCATGTGCGGGATCCTGCTGAAAGAGAGGACTCCGCCCCAACGGGGCCCCTTTGCCTGGTTCAATCGTCAGTTCGACCGCTTTACCGTTGTATTCGGAAATCTCGTGGTGCTGATGATCAAGCGCAAGTGGGTGGCCTTCGGGGTGCTTGCAGTTTTGATGGGGGGGCTTTTCTACCTTTTTCACACCATCCCGACGAGTTTTGTGCCAAATGAAGACCAGGGCTACCTGATGTCGATGGTGATCATGCCCGACGCGACCAGCCTCAAGCGCACGGCCGCGGCCACCAAGGTGGTGGACGGGTTTTTTGCGGCAAACCCGGCTGTGGCCGACCGGGCGGATGTGAACGGTTTCAGCCTGATCGACAATCAGTACAAGACCAACTCGGCAACCCTTTTTGTGCCGCTCAAAGATTACAGGGAGCGTTATTCATCGTTAAAGCGCGCGCGAGAGGAAAATGCCCGGTCGGTGCTTTTGAAGACATGGGCCGAGGCGCGGGCGAGCAAAAAAAGCGGTGTTTTCATTCCGATAGCGCCGCCGGCGATTCCGGGCATCGGTGTTACGGGAGGCTTCGAGTTCTGGATTCAGGACAAAAACGGAGGGGAGCCCGAGCGACTCTACGAGATAGCCCGGGAGTTTCTTGCAAAGGCGCGACTGAGGCCGGAATTAAGCGGGCTCAATTCGACTTTTCGCGCTGTTTCCCAGCAACTTCGGGCGGAGGTGGACCGTTCGAAATCGGTGCTTCTCGGGGTCCCGGTGTCCGATGTCTACAGCGCGCTCCAGGCCCAGTTCGGCTCGATCACGGTCAGTCAGTTCAACCAGTACAGCCGGGTTTGGAACGTCATTTTGCAGGCCGACGCCCCTTTTAGACGCGAGCCCTCCGATATCACCCGGCTCTACACAAGGACCAAATCGCGGCATATGGTGCCTCTTTCGGCCCTTGTGAATACGAAGTACGTTTCGGGCCCCGATCTTGTGCCCCATTTCAACGGATTTCCCGCCGCCCAGATTACCGGCTCGGCCGCCCGGGGCTACAGCTCGGGGGATGCGATCAAGACCATGGAGCAGATCGCGCGCGAAGTGCTTCCCCGCGGCTATGATTATTGCTGGTCGGGAATGGCCTTCGAGGAAAAAAAATCGGGCGCCACTTCGACGGCGGCTTTTGCTTTCGGACTTGTGATCGTTTTTTTGGTGTTGGCCGCCCAGTTCGAGTCCTGGACGCTGCCCGGGTCGGTGATGACCGCGGTGCCCTTCGGGATTTTAGGAGCGCTTGCATTCAACTGGCTGAGGGGGCTTCAAAACGACGTCTATTTTCAGATCGGCCTTCTGGTGCTGATCGGACTGGGGGCGAAAAACGCCGTGCTAAGGGTAACCTTTGCCGTGGATTTACGGAAGGAGGGTCATTCGATCATGGATGCGACCATCAAGGCGGGCGAGGAGCGGCTGCGACCGATCGTCATGACCTCCCTCGCGTTCATCCTGGGGGTGCTTCCGCTGGCCCTGGCCACGGGGGCGGGGGCCAACGCGCGCCACTCGATCGGCACGGGAATCATGGGAGGCATGATTGGCGAAACCACCCTGGCGATGTTGTATGTGCCGCTGTTTTTCTTCATTTTCGACAACCTCGCGGAACGCTCGAAGAAAAAGAAGCTCGGGCCGCACCCTGACTCGCCCTCCGATTCGGAGCCCCAAGCCGGGCCGGAGGTCTTCTGATATGCACCCGAGGGTTGAGACAAGGAACAGGTTGGCGGGGCCGGTATTTGTGATGCTTTTCGCATCCGCCCTGATTTCCGGCTGCATGGTTGGCCCCGATTATCACCGCCCGAGCGTGGAGATGCCCAAGAGCTTCCACTACGAGGAAAAAGGGGCGCGCAACACGGCCGATACGCTGTGGTGGCAAAAGTTCGACGACCCGGTTCTCGACCATCTGATCGGGGAAGCGCTTGCCGGTAACAAAAGCATAAAGGCTGCCGAGGCAAGCGTGGAGCAGGCCGAAGGGGTTCTCATCCAGACCCGCGCTCCTCTTTTCCCCCAGGCCGGTTACAGCGGCGATGCCGTGCGGGCGCGACAAAGCAAGGGGGAGTTGGGCGCCTTGTCGGCCTTCGTTCCAAACCCGGCCAATTCCTTTCAGTTGCTGGGCGGCGCAAGCTGGGAGATCGATCTTTGGGGGCGCATCCGAAGGCTCGGTGAAGCCGCCCGGGCGAACCTGCTGGCAACAGATGAAGCCCGACGCGGGGTGATACTTTCCCTGGTGGCCTCGGTTGCTTCGAGTTATCTCCAGCTAAGGGGGCTCGACGAACAGCTCGAGATCGCAAAGCGTACGCTTGCGAGCTACGGGAAATCGGTCAAACTCTTCGAGTTGCAGTATGCGCACGGCCAGGTCTCCATGATGACCGTCGAACAGGCAAGGTCGCAATATGAGACCGTTGAGGCCACGATCCCCCAGATCGAGTCCCAGATCGTAGAGACCCAAAACGCAATCTGTGTCCTTCTTGGCCGCAATCCGGGTCCCGTAAAGCGCGGAAAGCCCCTTTCCGGGATCTCCATTCCGGAGGTCCCCGCCGGTCTGCCTTCGGAGCTTCTCGAGCGGCGCCCCGATCTTGTCCGGGCCGAGCAAGAGCTGATAGGCGCCAATGCTCAGATCGGAGCGGCCAAGGCTCTTTATTTCCCCACCATTTCGCTTACCGCCGCCTTGGGGGTGCAAAGCTCGCAACTCTCCGAGCTTTTCCAGGGGCCGGCGCGCATGTGGAGTTATTCGGGTTCCTTTACCGGGCCGATTTTTACCGCCGGCGCCATATGGGGACAGGTAAAACAGGCGAAGGCGCTGCGGCGGGAGGCGCTTGAAAATTACAAGAACGCCATCATAAGCGCCTTCAGCGACGTTGAAAACGCGCTTGTCTCGCGCCGCAAGCTCTGCGAACAACTGGAGGCCCAAGAGAAGCTGGTCGTTGCCCTTCGAAATTACGACCGACTGGCGTGGATGCAGTATAACGGCGGCTACACTTCTTATCTCACCGTGCTTACCGCCGAGGAGCAGCTGTTTCCCGCCGAACTGACCTGCGCTCAAATCAGGGCCTCGGTTTTTGCGGCGGTTGTAAATATTTACAAGGCCATGGGAGGGGGATGGGTGAACCGGGCCGATAAACTCACCGCGCAGCCCTGTTGCCCCAAATAGTATAAATCCGTCAGGGCACGGAGAGACGGAAGGGTTCCGCGGGTCTTGAAAACGTTTCATTGCGGTTTGTTGAAAAAGGAGGAGGTTATCATGACAACCAGGTTTTCTATTTCGAGCCGAAGCGGCAAAGCAATCATGACCTTTTTTGCCATTGCGCTGTTGGCCGCGGGATGCGCCGAGACGACAACGCAGCCGAAGACGGGCCTGATTGAAGGTGGTTCCCTTGGCGAAAGGGCTCCGGTTGCGAGGTCTGGATTTTTGAGGAATTACTCGCAGCTAAAACCCGGGGGCGAAGGGCGGGCCGCGATGGTTTATGTGAACCCGAAGGCCGTTTGGAGCGCCTATCACAAGGTCATGGTGGCCCCCGTGCAGTTCTGGAGCCATGACAACTCCGTACCGGTTTCGGACCAAAGGGTCCTCACCGGTTATTTCTATAACGCACTCGAAGAAAACCTGGAAAAGCAGCATTTCAGGCTGGTAAACAAACCCGGTCCGGGCGTTCTGGAGCTTGAGACCGCCATTACAGGCGCCACGGCGGCGACACCGGTTTTAAGATCGGTTTCGGTTGTCGTTCCGCAGGCGCGCGTGCTCAATACGGCCAAGTCCCTGGCGACGGGCAGCTATGCCTTCGTGGGCTCCGCACAGGCCGAAGGCCAAATCGTTGATTCGCTCACCGGAGAGCGCCTTGCGGCCGCGATCGATAAGCGGGAAGGCGGGATGTCGATAAAATCCGCGGCGCAGTGGCAATGGGGCGATGCTCAAAATATTCTCGATTTCTGGGCGCAGAGGACGGCCGGAAGGCTGGCAGAACTCCAAGGACGAGTCAAAGCGGAGCAATAGTCAACAGAAAAGCATTCGAATGGATTTTCAGTGCGCTTTTTTGACCGGCCGGCAGAAGGTGGCCGGTCAAAAGGGCCACGTTTTCAAGAACGGCTTGTTCAGGCCAGGCCGGAGCTTTTGGCGAAAGCAATGGCCTGGGCGCGGTTTTCCATGTGAAGATGGGTGAGAATTTCGCCCATGTGGTACTTTATGGTGCGCTCGCTAAGAAACAGCCTTTCACCGACCTCCCTGTAGGTGTGTCCCTTTGCGACCAGGGTAAGGACCTGGAGTTGGCGGGAGGTAAGGTTGGGAAGGGGGCCGTTTTCGGAGGCCGGGCGTCGGGCGAACTCGCGGACAATCCTTGTGGTCAGCCCGGGGGAAAGAACGGCTTCGCCCCGTGCGGCCTCGGAGAGCAGGGAGAAAAAGACGTCGGCGTCCTGGGTTTTCAGCACATAGCCGCAGGCGCCGTTTTTTAGCGCTTCGAACAGATCTTCGTCGTCTTCGGACATCGTCAGCATGACCACCCTGGTATCGGGCAACTCGGTTTTGATCATGCGCACGGCCTTCAAGCCGTCAAGCCGGGGCATCTGGATATCCATGAGAATCAGATCGGGGCGCAGGCGACGGGCCATTTCAACCGCATCGATTCCGTCGCGGGCCTTGCCCACGACCGTAAAACCCCGTGAGGCCATAAGATTTCCCAATCCTTCGAGAAAAAGCGGGTGATCGTCAACGAGCATGACATTCATTGCAATTCCTTTCTCAACGGGACCGAGATAACCACCCTGGAACCGGCGCCGTTGGCGGATTGAACCCGTATGGTTCCGCCAATCTCCTCCGCGCGTTCGCGCATGAAGCGCAAACCGAAATTTTGCGTGCCCGCCAATTCCAGCAAGGAGGGATCAAAGCCGGTTCCGTCGTCTTCGATAATGGCCTCGGCGTAGTCTTCGTCCCGGGTGGTGATGCGGATATCGACCTCGGTGGCCCCGGAATGCTTTCTCACGTTTGTTAGCGCTTCCTGGATTATTCGCAACAATTGGGCGCCGACCATGGGACGGAAGGCCGCATCGTTCAATTCGGAGGATACATTGAGTTTTACGGCAAGAGCGCAACTTTGACGAAATCTTTGCAGGTAGTCCTGGAGGGCGGGGAAAAAGCCGTGATCGGCCGATTTGCCCGCTCGTGCCCCGCTGATATACTCGCGCACATCGGCATGGGCCTCCTGGGCCACAGCGGCCAGCCGGGCGAGGCATTCGTCGGCCTCCTGTTCGCGGCCGCGTCCGAGAAACTCGCGGGCGGCAAGAGTCTGCACTTTGACGAAGGCCAGAATCTGGCCAAGGCTGTCGTGGAGTTCGCGCGCCACCCGGTCACGTTCCCGCAGCGTGGCCGAGGCGCTCTGCTGCTCAAAGAGCCGGGCCTGGCTCCGTCTTTGTTCGGTCACATCGTGGAGCAATATTATGGAGCCCAGCTCCATTCCCCTGGGACCCAGAAGGGGCGAGGGCCGGAGCGCAAAATACCTCAGGGCGCCTCCCACATTGAAGATGATTTCCGATTCGGTCATCGGGTGCTCCGGAATCACCTCGTCCCAAAGGGCGCCACGAGCCCGGATCGCCCGCACCCCGAGGATTCGCTCCGCGGAGGGGTTCAAGTCCACAACCCGCCGCCTGGCATCCAAAACCAGCATCCCCTCGCTCATTTGATCGAGCACGGTTTTTCGGGCCACCGGAAGCAGTTCGAACATATGAAAACGAAACAGTGCCAGAGCATACATGAGGCCGGTCAGGGCGACCCCGAAGACCAACAAATCGACAGCGCTGATCGGATTCGGGTCCAAATGTGCCAGGATCAGGGAGAGCCGCATGATAAATTGCCCGCAAAGACACAGCAGCACGGGTTTGCGGTGGAGAGGCGAGCGCACGAACAACCAGACGAAAATAGCCGACATGGAGAAAAGCAGCAAGAGGCCGTAGAAAAACACAAGTTGGTCAGCGGGGCCGTAGTGGGGGTGTAGGCGCCCGTTGTAAGTAAATCCACGCCATAGAAGGTGATTGGAGTCGTTGGTGAGAACCAGAAGGAAAACGGCCAAGGGCGGAACGATCAAGGGAGCCAGAATGCGCGGGGTCAGGCGGATGCCCGGATGGGCGTATTCCAGAGTGAAGCACAGGCCGGCGGTGGCCATCGGGAGCAGCCACGCATAACGGTATTTGGCCCAAAAAATCATGGTGGGAATATCCGCGGCCGCAAGCCCCAGTGAGTGACCCAGCACCCACGGCACGGTGAGCCAGAGGAGAATGGCAAGCGGAAGCGCACCCGGTACGGACCGGCGATGCCAAACACACCCGGCGAGCACGGCGAGAAAGCCCGCCGAAAGGAGTGAAGGCCAGATGTGTGGAGTGTAAGCGTAATGCATGGCCCCATCCGGCATTTGCAGGAACGGGCGGTCAAGCCGCCATATTTACGTGAGCCTTTCGGATAATACCTCTGCAAATTATCCAACGCCAGTCTTTTTTGTGGCATTTCTCATGAGCATTGCCGGGGCGTTGCGAAGAATGTGGTTCGAACCACAACCGGGGTCGGCCGATCATGGAAAGATGTAAGGGCCGTGTCGGGTTTGATGTTCACAAATACTCCAGTACAAACGAATTTACGGATGAAGGCGGAAGCGAGGTGAGAGGCTGACGCAGATCTTTGAGCGCTTGATGAAGTCGGAAGAAAACTTGCGCCTTTTGGGAAAAGGCATGTATCCCCGGTTATGCACTTATGGGCCGACCGGGCGGCGTTCTCATGATGTCGATTGAAAAATTGTTTTTTGCCGATTTTCTTATCATGGCGATTTAACGTATATTTCAGCCTTTTTGGGTAAAAAATAACAGCAGGAATAACAGCATGGGAACAGCATGGGAACAGCGAGGATAACAGCATGGGTAACAGCATGGTTAACAGCACGATAACAGCACGGGAACAGCATGGAAAAAATGGGCGAAAAAAGGGGGGGAAAACTGAAGCGCGAAAGTAAGCGATAGTAAGGGGGCGGAGGAAAAATCGGCATTAAGACCGCGCCGGGTGAAGGGCCGGGTGGTCGCCAGGCGCAGGCCTGCGCGCCTGCGTGGTCTTCACGGCAAGGGTTTGCCGATCGAGGCGCAATGAGTGGAAAAGGTCCGGATTAACCGGTTATTCGGTTTTCAAAGAACCCTGTTACGGGCGCCGAGGGCCGAAAGGCCCGCCGGCCGATAACGGTGGAATCCACGTGGGGGGAATATCACATAGGGGTTTCGGGCCACAAAACGGCACCCTGAAACGGCAATAGAGGCGGCAATACAAGCGGCAATATAAGCGGAAACCAGAGAGGGGGAAAGCGGGTGAACGGGTGATGGCTTGGAGATGAAGGTTTCTTCGCATCCTCCTATTCTTGCCAGGAAAACTGGAAAAGAACCGCTTTCCCTGAGATTTACATGATGGAAGCCTTTGTCCTGTATTCAATCGAAAACAGTAGCTCGCATATCGAGTTAAAATGCGATGAAACATTACGGTCTCAATGGGTTGGATCACTTCAGCACTTGTTTGCATCGCCAAGTCAACAACATTGCGTGCGCGGACCCTCCACTTTCTGAGCGCCACGTCGATTTCGAAGACGCATTCATACGGGTGGCCAAGGCCGGGAACGTCTTCAAAGGCAGGTGGGGATCGGTTGAAATCACCAGATAATCATGGGGCACTTCATTTGTCGCCACGAATACTTCAGCTGCATCGACGTCGCCCCCCGTTGCCGCTTCGTGGAAGAAAACGACCTTTCTTTTCTCCAGGATCGGTCTTAGACTTGGAGGGAAAGTGACATCGGCAGCCCTTCCGCGCCCCATGGCAACCCAGGGAAGGGAGAGAATTAAGGCGAACTTGTCGTCCTCAGGCGTTTTCAATAATGATGTATGGAAAAAAGCAGGAGAGGTCTTTGCTAACCATAGCTTATTTGACTGGAGGGTGAAGAAATGAAAATAGGAATCGTTTGTTCCAGCAAGGACCCGGAAATTCTCTGGAATGCCTTTCGATTCGCCAATCTTTGCCTGGAAAAAATGGAGGATGTTTTTCTCTTCCTCAACTGCGGCGCGGTGCAATATCATGAAGTGGATTCTCCACGGTACAAGCTCGGAGATCTCATGAAATCCTTTACGTTAAGCGACGGCGTGCTCTATTCCTGAGGGACTTGCATGCGCTCCCGGGGACTGGGGGAAACCGTCTACGGCGACATTGCGACCCAACAAAACCTTTATGAACTCGTGCAAACCTGTGACAAGGTACTGTGCTTTTGAGAATACTCGTATTTCGTGAACCTTTTGCCGCAGGGTGGCTGGCTCCCTCGGGGGGCGTCCCGGCATTCGGGACAAACCCCGGAGTTGCGGCGCATTATGAATAGTGGGATTGGCATTCGTCCTGGATTTTCGTGGGTATCTTTTGTGTTGTTGCCCTGCGGGAAGCCTTGAGGCCTCGGCGCGTTACCAAAACCTGTGGCGATCGCGAACGAGGCGGTGGTCCACCCGACTGAAGCGGGTAGGTATGCGGCGTAGTCGCCGGGGGGGGTATGCTATTTGATTTTCCGGCCTCCTGCGGTTTGAGTTGGGCCATTTAGTTCCAGAGCTCCGCTGGAGGTCGGATTTATTCCGCACTATGTTTTTCGGTGAAATGGCGAGCGGGCTATTTTCCGCAAGCCCCGAAAAAGGAAGTGGCGTAACCGCGGTTTCCGGGCTTGAGCCACATTGCATCGAAAAACCGTGTGGTTGCGCCGTTTCGGAGATGGGGCGGACTTGAGCGGTCAGGGTGGTATTCCTTGGGGTACGGAAGAGCTGCGGGCATTGTTTGCGGTGGACAAACAGGAAGCAACGGAAAGCTGTCCTTGCCGGGGTGGGGCGGGCTCGAAAAGGCTATCTCGACGGCTCCCCCGATTGATTTTCCCCGGTTTTCATGCCCAGGTGGAAGAGGAGATGACCGAGCAACAAAGCCCAGCCCGCCGCGAAAATAATGGCCGCGCCGATTCGCGCCGGATTTCCCAGGAGGGCGACGAGAAGCTTTTGCAAAGGCGGAGCATAGAGTATCAAACCGATTACGGACAATGGCAGGCCAAGAATCATGGCAAACTTCATCATTTTCTCCAGTTCCAATTGGCCGGGAAAAAGGATCAATCCGGCCTGTCGGAACGACAATTTTGCTATCTCTTTTTTTGGGTATTCCCCTGAGGAAGCGAATGCGGGCCGAGAGTCGTCTCCCGACCGCAGTGTCGTTTGATAACACGTAAGTAACTATAATACAAGGGTAAAAAATTTTTCTTCGCTGGTGCGGGTCGGAGGACGGCCGGTCGAAAGCTCGGGGCCTTGGCGAAGCGGAACGAGACGGCCAAAGCGGTTGACTAAGGGGGGTGCGGCTGATAGGTTTGCGGGCCGGTGAAGCGATACGATACCAATGGACAAGGAGAAAAGGTGAAGGCCTATACCGGCAAGGGGGACCAGGGACAAACAAACCTTTACAGCGGCGAGCGAGTCACCAAGAGTCATCCCAGAGTCGAAGCGTGCGGCGATCTCGATGAGCTCAACTCGGTCCTGGGGGCGGTGATTTCCCTCTTTCCGGCTGACAGGGACGATTTGAAGGCCCTGGGCGAGCAGATCCAGTCAATTCTTTTTGTCGCCGGCGCCTGGCTGTCCACGACCCCCGATTCGCCGCGATTCGAAGCGGTCGCAGGCATCGCCGGGGCTGAGACCGAACTGCTCGAACAGGCCATGGATGGTATGAACGGCGAGTTGGCGAGCCTGAGTGAATTCATTCTTCCCGGAGGCCATCCGGCAGGCGCTCTTGCCCATGTTGCGCGAACCGTATGCAGAAGGGCCGAGCGGCGGGTGGTGGTTCTTCGCGGGGAGTCGAACCAAGGAAAAGCTCAAAGCGAACTGATGGAGCTTCTGAAGTTTTTGAACCGTCTTTCCTCCTACCTGTTCGTGCTTGCCCGCTACCTTAACAAGCTTAACGGCGTCGAGGAATCGGGCTGGAAGAATCCCCGTTAGGCCGGCCTTGAGATGAGGATCAGGATTAATTTGGTTTCCGGGAGGATTCCATGGGAATAGAAGTGAGCAGCGCGGCCGCGGGTTTGGTGGAGGCCGTAATCATTCTCGGCCACGGCAGCCGGGTGCCGGATGCGGGAAAGGACATGGGCAAGGTGGCGGAGCGCCTTAGGGAAAAGTACGGCTATCCGCTGGTCGAGGTGTGCAACCTGTCGAAACTCGGGCCCCACTTTCCTGAAATATTTGAAAAATGTGTACGACTGGGAGCAACCGCGGTACTGGTGGTTCCCTATTTTTTGCATTCGGGCGTTCACCTGCTGGTCGATATTCCGGAAATGCTAAAAGAAGAGGCCCGAAAATTTCCGGGGGTGAGCGTACGAATGGGGCGCGGCTTCGGATTTGACGAACACCTGGTGGATTTGCTGCGGGACAGGATCGAAGAGGCAAGGAGCGCCGATGAGGTCGGGAACTTGCTCCCGCCGCCCCGGGGCTGAGGGCCGGCCAGCCGACAATTTTGTTTTCTTGACAAGCCGCGTCGATTCTTTTAAGAGACGCAGACTGTAGGTGAATAGCAACCGAATGCTGGCCTTAGGGCCATAAAAGGGAAACCGGTGAAACTCCGGTACGGACCCGCCGCTGTGATCGGGGACGAAAGCCGCAAGGAAGCCACTGTCCGCGAGTTTAATGGATGGGAAGGCGCGGCCGGTAGGATGATCCGAGAGTCAGAAGACCTGGCATTTGGAGTACCACCCCGGGGAGACGGCAAATCCTCTGACGCTCGAAGCGCGCGCCGGGGGATTTTTTTTTGCCCGCGCGCCGGATGAATAAATCTCGTGGGACATAAGGAGACAAATGATGGCTTCGCAAGTCGAGATGGCGGTAAGCGGCGTAATTACGGATGCAATGAAACAGGTGGCTTCCCTGGAAGGGGTCGATGCTGAACTGGTGCGGCAAAGGATAGCCGACGGGCAGATCGTTGTGCCGCTCAACACAAAGCGCCCCTGCAGCATAGTGGGCATCGGGAAGGGTCTTCGGTCCAAGGTTAACGCCAGCATAGGCACCTCGACCGACATCGTCAGTATCGATGCGGAAGTACGGAAGGCGCGGGCCGCCGAGGCCGCGGGGGCCGACACCCTGATGGAACTTTCCGTTGGCGGGGACCTCGACAAGGTGCGCAGGGAAGTGCTTGCCGCGGTGAAGCTTCCGGTTGGCAACGTGCCTCTCTATCAGGCTTTCTGCGAGGCCGCGCGCCGTTACGGCGACCCGAACAAACTCGACGAGGAGCTGCTCTTCGATCTGATTGAACAGCAGTGCGCGGAGGGAATCTCCTTCATGGCCGTCCACTGCGGGATAAATCTCTACACGATCGAGCGGCTCGAACGTCAGGGCTACCGTTACGGGGGGCTGGTGAGCAAGGGCGGGACCTCCATGGTCGCCTGGATGCAGAAAAACAAGAAAGAAAACCCGCTTTACGCCAAGTTCGACCGGGTGGTGGAGATATTGAAAAAATATGACGTGGTGCTCTCGCTTGGCAACGGGCTGCGCTCCGGGGCCATCGGGGATTCGTTCGACCGGGCCATGGTGCAGGAGCTTCTGATCAACTGCGAACTGGCCGAGCTGGGCAGAAAGATGGGCTGCCAGATGATGGTCGAAGGTCCCGGACACGTTCCGGTCGATGAAATCGAGGCCAATATCGTTTTAGAAAAAAAGATGAGCAACGGAGCGCCCTATTATATGCTCGGGCCGATTCCAACAGATATAGGCGCGGGCTACGACCATGTGGTGGCGGCCATCGGGGCGGCCTACAGCGCCCGCTACGGAGCGGACCTCATCTGCTATATCACGCCCGCCGAGCACCTCGCGCTGCCAAACGAGGAAGATGTGACCGAAGGCGTGCGGGTGGCCCGCCTGGGAGCCTACATAGGAGATACGGCGAAATACCCGGAGCGCACCAGGCCAAGGGACATTGCGATGAGCAAGGCGCGAAGAGACATGGACTGGGAAGGTCAGTTCAAAAACGCCCTTTTCCCGGAAAAGGCCCGGGAGATCCGCGACAGCCGCGCTCCCAACGACAAGAAAGTGTGCACCATGTGCGGGGATTTTTGCGCCAACAAGGGTTCCGCGGCTCTTTTCGGCCATTTGCTTACGGGCAAGAAGTAGGAAGAGATAAGAGCGTAGCGGGTAGCGGGTAGCGGGGAGCGAGTAGCGGGTAGCGGGTAGCGGGTAGCGAAGAGCGGGTAGCGAGTAGCGGGTAGCGAGTAGCGGGTAGCGGGTAGCGAGTAGCGGGTAGCGAAGAGCGTGGCAGGGAGCGGGATAAGAGCGTAGCGAGTAGCGAGTAGCGGGTAGCGAAGAGCGTGGCAGGGAGCGGGATAAGAGCGTAGCGAGTAGCGAGTAGCGGGTAGCGAAGAGCGTGGCAGGGAGCGGGATAAAAGCGTAGCGA
>JAJYDE010000084.1 GCA_021777755.1 Deltaproteobacteria bacterium | reverse complement strand
TCTCTATCTTGACAGAACGATCAGGAGGGCAAAACAGATCATCGGAAAAACTCGCTATCGGTCCAAATAAAACGTTCAGTGCCATTTAATCAGGAAAAATCAGCCCATTTAATTTGAAATCCAACACACGCACTCCCACATAGAATTTGGTTGACACGCTCAGAGACCGAAGCTACGATATAGCTTTACTATAGCTATGAACCGAACAATTTCCAGACAATATCCAGGATATCCAACCCCAATCGGTGAGAAGCGCTCCGTATAGCCGTTCAGGGAGCGCGAAAGGATTTAGGCATGCCAGTCAAAAAAATTCTCGTTGTCGGCGCCGGCAACATGGGAGCGGGGATAGCGCAGCTTTGCGGCCAGCAGGGTTTCGATGTGGTGATCAGCGACATCTCCCTCGACTTTTCAAAGGCCGCCCTGGCCCGCATGGAAGCAGGCCTCCAGAAGAGGGTGGAACAGGGAAAGCTTACCGAAGAGCAGAAAAACTCCGTTCTCTCGCGCATCTCGGCGGCGGGGGATCTCAGCCCGGTCGCCGAATGTGATTTCGTAATAGAAAGCGCGCTGGAAGATTTAGCCATAAAGAGGAAGATATTCGCCGAACTGGACCGGCTCGCGCCTCCGGGAATGATCTTCGCCACCAACACCACCTCGCTTTCCATAAGCGCCCTGGCCGAAGCGACCGGCCGCCCCGATAAAGTGGTACAGATGCACTTTTTCAATCCGCCCACCATAATGAAGCTGGTGGAAATCATGCCGGGCAGGCAAACCTCGGCCGAAACCCTGAGCGCGGCCGAAGAACTGGCAAAGCAATTGGGTAAGGACCCGGTGGTTTGCGGCAACGAAGCTCCCGCGGGGATCGTCAGCAGGGTCCTGGGGCAACTCTTGAACGAAGCCACCTGGCTCGTGGCCTCCGGAGTGGCGACGCCGGAAGATGTGGATAAGGCCATGAAGCTTGGAGCCAACCATCCCATGGGGCCCTTCCAACTGCTCGATCTCATCGGCCTCGATGTGCATCGCGCCAAAATGCAAACCCTGGCCTCCGTCCTGGACGACCCCCGTTACAAATACCCCGACCTCATCGACACCATGATCGAACAGGGCCGGTTGGGTAAAAAAGTGGGCAAGGGATTCTACTCCTATTGAAACCGGAAGGACAAAAGCCGGATTTCGGGACTCGCCTATGAAAGCTTACCAAATCCATCATTTCGTAAGAAGTGAGGATCTCAATAGCCACAGGACGTTGTTTGCCGGTCAGGCGGCCAAATGGTTCGTCGAGTCCGGGTTCATTGCGGCGGCCAGCATTACATCGCCCCAAAACATCGTCTGCCTGAACGTACACGGCATGCTTTTCAAAACTCCGGTGCCGAACGGCTCGATCATCTGTTTTGAAAGCAAGGTGGTGCTGGCCCGTCGCGTAAGTCTTGTCACCTACGTCAAGGCCACCGATGCGGTGAGCGGCAAATTTCTGGTCGACGGGTTCCTGACTTTTGTTCATGTGAATGCGGACGGCAAACCCATTGCCCATGGCATAACCGTGGAACCGGACTCGGAGGAAGAAAAGAGACTTAACGAGATGGCGCGGAGTTTGCCAAAACGTTAAGACCCCCGGAAGATCCACAGTCCGCGCTTCCATGGGGCGTCCCCGCGCCGGCATGATAACCGGGGGCGTCGCCGTCAGAACATTTCTTGCTGCAAGGAGAGACTCAATGGGATTTGAACTGGAGCTTCCCGCGCACTTTAATGCGGCCGATTATTTCGTGGATCGAAATATCCGGGAGGGTCGCGGCGATAAATTGGCGGTATTGTGCGAGGACCGGTCTTTGACCTATGCCGGCGTGCAGGCCGGCATGAACCGGATCGGCAACGGACTAAAGGGTCTTGGCGTCAGGATGGAGGATCGGGTGGCGCTGCTGCTTCTCGATACCGAAGTCTATCCGCAGGCTTTTTTCGGCGCCATAAAGTTGGGCGCCGTACCTGTCTGTCTCAACACCCTGATGCGCTCGAAGGACTATTTGTACTTTCTGAACGACAGCCGGGCGAGAGTCCTGATCATGGACGCGGCCCTGCTCGAAGTCTTTGAACCGATAAGAAAGGACCTCCGGTTCCTCGAACATACGGTCGTGGTGCGCGGGAGCGTCCCCGAGTGGGCACTGTCGCTCGACCAACTGATCGAAGACCGTTCGACCCAACTGGAGACCGCGCCGACCGGTCCCGACGATTCCTGTTTCTGGCTCTACAGCTCGGGATCGACGGGCGTTCCCAAAGGCGCCGTCCATCTGCAGCACGACATGGTCTACTGCGCCCAAACCTACGGCGCGCAGGTCCTGGGCGTTCGAGAAGACGACGTGTGCTTTTCGGCCGCAAAGCTCTTTTTCGCCTATGGACTTGGCAACGGGCTCTATTTTCCTTTCAGCGTCGGGGCAACCGTTGCCTATATGCCCGACAGGCCCACCCCCGCTTCGGTCTATGACACCATCCGGCGCCACGGGCCAACCATCTTTTTCGGCGTTCCGACCCTTTACGGGTCGATGCTGCAGGCCGAAGGAAGCCTCCAGGGTGTCAGGCTCTGCGTGTCGGCGGGCGAAGCTCTCCCCGCCGACATACTGCGTCGCTGGGTGGAACGTCACCATGTCCAGATTCTTGACGGGATCGGATCGACGGAAATCTCTCATATCCAACCGCCCCGACAACATCAAGCCGGGCAGTTCGGGCAAGTTGGTTCCCGGTTATGAAGCCAGGATCGTGGATGAAAACTTCCAGGATGTGGCCGAGGGAGACGTCGGGACTCTGCTGATCAAGGGCGACAGCATTTGCGCGGCGTACTGGAACAAGCACGAGAAATCAAAATCGACCTTTCTCGGCCACTGGATAAACACCGACGACAAATACCACCGGGATGAAGAAGGCTACTATTATTACGTGGGGCGCAGCAACGACATGCTCAAGGTGGGAGGCATCTGGGTATCTCCCGTGGAAGTCGAGGCCTGCCTGATCAGTCACCCCGCCGTCCTGGAATGTGCTGTGGTTGGAGCAACGGACAAGGATGGTCTGGTAAAGCCCAAGGCCTTTGTCGTGCTGAAATCCGGATACTCACCGGATGCCGCCATGGAAGCCGAACTGAAAAGTTACGTCAAAACCCAACTCGCCCATTACAAGTTCCCGCGCTGGATCGAATTCCTGGATCAATTGCCCAAGACCGCCACGGGAAAGGTTAAAAGATACGAACTGCGACAAACCGCGCCCTGATCTGTTTCGGGGTGAAGGTTTCAGTGCCGGGGGAGAGGAGCGCGCCTGCCCTCTCATCCCCCGGAAAACTGCTTATGTTGTCCCGCGCCCTCCCCGTGCGATTTCGTCTCCTTATACCCACCGGTTGGTGTCCTCCACGCACTCGCAACGGGCCTCCGGCGCTGTGGACCGCCTGCCCGTCCCCGCAACCCCGCACAGCCTCCAGGAGCGCTTCCGTTCAGATCAGAGTGGCTGCTTACCGCCTGTTGCTCCGGTACCGGAGCGTCATTTACCACGCGCCACCGTGTGCGCGGACAATTTCCCGGGCGGGACTTTAACCCGCTGGACACAAATAGGCTGCAATTTCCTTTCACCCGGATATAGGCATGTTTTGCGGGGAATTCCAGGGCTTCCTGAAGGCGCCGACTTGTACGCCGCCAACTCGGGTGGATTGCTGAATGAAGCCGGAACGTCCCCTAAGATTAACCTGCAATCTTGCCGGGAGCGAGGGATTGCCCCCTTCAAGCACTACTCCGGGTAGATTCAATGTCAGGATTTCCCCGGATTTGCATGCGGACATCGTGAGCGCTGCCGAGGCGTACGGAATGAGTCTGAATCAATGGGTGGGAAAAGCGCTCTCACAATGTGCGCATGATTGAAGAGCATATCTCGACAACTCACGACCCTCCGTTACCGGAACGCCGCTTCCAACTACTACCGGGGTGTACGGACAATTCCCCGGACGGGACTTTAACCCGCTAGATGAAACAGTTGTTACTGCGAACGGACGCCCTTTATATTTTATATTTATTTGGCAGTTCCAAAATGATAAAAGGCCATTATGCCAAGACAATCCCGAATAGATGCGCCTGGAGCGTTACACCACATTATTGCTCTCGGCATTGAGCGCGGGAAGATTTTCTGCGATGATGATGATAGCGATGATTTATTGAGCCGCCTTAGTAAGATTCTCACTCAAAGAAAAACAAAGTGCTACGCTTGGGCGCTCCCTCCCAAATCATTTCCATCTTTTGGTTAAAACCGGCGATGTTCCCGTCGCCACAGCTATGCGCCGTTTGTTGAGCGGTTATGCTGGAGGCTTTAACCGGCGGCGCCACAGAAGTGGGCATTTGTTTCGAAACTGCTACAAGTCGATTCTGTGTCAGGAGGAGGTCTATCTTCTTGAGCTAGTGGATGGCGGGCAGTCGAAGCATTACGCAAAGCCGGTGTCCAACAAAAGAGCGATGAGCGCATGCTGGGAGATGGAGATTTTGTCGAGGATTTACTGTCGAGGGCGAATGAAAGACTCGACCGAAAATACTTATTGGCCTCCAAGGGAATTGAATTTGATCAACTGGCGCAATGGGTGTGGGAATTGACGGGGATTTCGCTGTCGGAGATGGTGGGACCGGGAAAGCAAAGACAAACTGTGAGGGCGCGTAGCATTTTATGTTTCGTGGCAGTAAATGGACTCGGCATGCTTCTGAGTGCACTTGCCGACAAGCTGGGGATTTCCCTACCAACCGTCAGTGTGGCGGTGCAAAGAGGCGGCCAACTCGGAGACCGTGAAAGGCTGGATTTCCTGCACAGCTTCGAATGTAAAATATAAAGGGCGTCCCCCATTTCCCCGTTGAAAAAACCGGGCGCGAAGAGGTCCCTGTGGGAAGATATGCGGTCCCTCTTTCGCCGCTTAAAGCTCGAATCGATGGAAATGCTCTACAGGTCTTTATTGTACGGGTTCGCCCAACTCGAACCTGCCATCGGGCCGGACAACACCTCCTGATGGCGAATATTGACTCAATAAATCCGCGACCGATCCTGCTCCGATGCCCCAAAATGAAGGCAGTAGGTCGCTATTGCCTTTTCCCCTCAGCTTTGTGGACTTTTGCCGCTGGATAGGGAAATCGATCACATCACAGCACCGTGATGTGATTCATTACGGATATCGGACTTGGGGAAAAACCACTTTTGACAGTAGATGAGCCTTCTTCATGCTCAGGTCAGGGAATTGCTGAACAAAGTAGCCCTGTTTTTTTCTCGTTCTAAAGAATAGCTTCAATTCCCTTGCGCCGGATCACGTTCAGCAGGACGAGCGCTGCGCCGGATGGCCGTTTTGCGCCTCTTTCCAATTTTGAAACATAGCCGACAGTTACGTTGAGGTAGTCCGCAAAAACCGATTGGCTCATGTGCACTTGTTCGCGGATCGTGCGGATATCTTCACCGCTTAGCGGCGCAAGGGCGGGTTTCTCTTTATCGCCAAGATGGCGTTTAGTGATTTTCTTGTAGGTGTTTTCTTTTAGCAAGCCGCCAGCATGCAAATCCTCGGCGGTTTCCAATAAGGCCTTCGTTAGCCGACTCATCTTTTTTTTCTCTGTGGTCATCGCTTCACCTCTTGCAGTCTTCCCTCTCTGACTTGTTTTTCAAGACATTCCGCCGTGGAATCAAACAAGTCGGCTGCGACGTTGCGCATGGATTCCAGTTCGTCATCTTCAATATTGTCGCGTTCCTTTTTGGCGAAGCCGTACAGAAACACGGCCAAATCCCCGCAGCGATAGGCGACGAGCACGCGATACCCGCTTGAACGCCCCTGCCCTATACGCGCAACCCGTTGTTTGATGACGCCGCCACCCACATCAGCGTCTATAATTCCGCGCGCGGCCCGCTCGATGGCTTCGCACAAACTTCCATCGTCAATTCGCTCGCGCCGCGCATAGCGTATAAACCACTTCGTTTTGAAGATTTTCACCTTTCCCCCTCATATTACGAACTATAGCACATTGAACTATAGCAATCAATCCTGTTTGTAAAGCCCCTTTGTGTCGGAAATTTTGATTTATGGCACTAAGGGAGGCAGGAAAAACATCAACCTGATAATCTACAACAGCCGCTTTCTCTTGCTGCCCCGGGTCCGAATCAATCATTTGGCGTCCTTTCTTCTGGCAAAGATGGCGAGAAGGATATCGCTTTACTGGCAGGATGTCTACGGTCACCCGGTCCACTTCCTGGAGACCTTCGTCGATGCGGTTCAAGGGAACCTGCTACCGGGCATCCAACTGGATACTTATGGGGCAAACCACGGGCCCGCCTTGCAAGCCCTTTTATCAGACGTAAAAGCAGGGGAAATCGAAGCTGTCGTTGTTCGGGACCTATCGCGCTTCGGTCGTTCAGCCCGTGATCTGCTCAATAATATCCAGACCCTGAAAGATTGTTCCGTCACGTTTATCAGCCTGAAAGAAGGCATTGACGGGTCCGGCGCATACGGTCAGTTCATGCTCACCATCCTTGCCGCCATAGCCGAACTGGAAATGGAGATGATTACCTCCCGCATGAAGGAAAACCGCCTTGCTCGCCGGCGAGACAGGCGGATTTTCTGTGGGAAGCCGCCCTATGGGTATAGATGGAACAGCAAGGAAAGACAGATTGAGATCTGTACCGGGCCAGGGCGAAGTTTATTCCCGCATTGTGACAGAATACCTGGACCTGGGCCGGTCGTTGAATGACATCAGCCTTGACCTCAATGCCGAAGGTGTCCCGACCCGCAACAATGGTTCCTCTCGATGGTCCAGTGGTCCACTTTCCAAAATTTTGAAGTGTGCTGACTACCTGGGCGAAATCACAGTGAACAGATTTATCACCGATGTCAAAGGCCGCATAATCGGAAACCGGCCGGAAGCTGAGCACATCGTCTTCGAAGCTCCACCGCTGATAACGCAGGATAGATGGGACGAACTCCAAAAACGTCTTAACAGCGCCAACGCCCGTAGCGGTAGACAATCCCAAGCTTCACAGGAGTTCTTGCTGCACGACCTGTGCGTTTGCAGGATATGGGGGGCAAAAATGATGTCCCTTTACGGAACCCGGCGCATTGATGGCACACGCTCCCGGAATTACGCCTGGTACTGGCACAAAGCAAGCGGCAAGCTTCGTGAAATCAAGGGCCGTGAGAAGTGCCCCCTGCCGCTCATACCGGCGGAACTTCTTGAATGGCATGTCTTCTAGACCCCGACCGGCACTACAAGCCTCTGCTCGATGGGGAACACAGGTGGGACAACAAAATGGCGGAGCTAACCTGGAAGCTGAGCAATCTCCACGCCAGCGCGAAGCGAAAAGAAATGGTGCTACGGAACCTGGACAGCCTGCTTGAAAGCGATGGTTTCGACCCCGCCGCCCACTCCCAAAAGCGCAACAGCTATATGCTCGAAATAAAATCGTTGGACCAGAAGCTAAATGAAACTCGGCAAGAACTCGATGACCTGAAAAGGCGGAAAACCGATGAAGTCGAGTTCGCCAGGTTCGTTTCCGAGGCTGATGCGTTCAAAGCCGTTACCCACAAAATCATGAACTTGCCATTCCCCGATAAGCAACGCCTTCTCCATGGTGTGCTTGACGGGCCGATTGCGGTCGGCGATTCCACACTCATTCCACACGTTGGCGGCGGTCCTGAAGATGAAATGATGAAAATATTGGGTAGCCGTGGATTGGCAGTTAGCCATAACCAGCCATTATTGTTGGAACTTTTGGGAGATAAGCACACCACGAAATCGTTGTGATGGTGGAAATCATGGAGTATACCTCAGGCGCCCTCTCTATTCAGGTCGTAGAATGCGGCTATTTTGAAACCTCGCTCAGAGAAATGCTCGTCGAAGGCAAAAGCCATACGTATTTCCCTCGCCTCCATGATCTCAAAGCTAAGGCAATCGGTCAGGCTGACCTGGCGGTTATTTTCCATTTGCAACCTTCGCACCGCACGTCCGTGCAAGTCGGCTTCCACCCATTCGATCTCCAGTAACGGCATGATCTTACGGTCGAAGCTCCACACGGCCTCAAGGCCGACGCGACGTTGCAGGAGCGCCGAGGTTTCGAGAAGCACGTAGGAACTCGTCAGAAGACGCATGCCGGTTGCCGCAAAATGCTCAAAATTGAGTTTGGCCCGCACGTGCATGTAGTCGTTACGGACGAGCAGCGCGAACAGGGCGGAGGTATCGGCAAAAATCATCACGAGCGAAAATCCTCCTCAAGATAACGATCATGGTCGAGAGAAATATCGCCGGCTACGGTCTCATACCTGCCCACGACCGTGAGGGCGTGCCGAAAAAGCGCGCCCCTGTCGGTTACATTGTCTGCAAGGAATGTGTCCAAGGCCTCCCGAATCAACGAGGCGACAGATTCATTGCGACTATGGGCCATTTCCTTCAACCGGACCGCCTGTTGTTCCGTAAGCTGTATCTGAGTGCGGATCACGTTGGTATCCTCCATCAACAGGTTATCACCACACCACTATCTGATAACATGATGTATGACTGATTGCAAGATCGCCCTTTTACCGGCAACGGACCGCGGCTGATATGGGTGATGGCGTTCCCAGCCCGCCCCCTCCCACATGGTCCGAGATCACAAAGTATCCCCCGGGGCATGAAGTGTGGAAACGGGCGCCCGGGGCATCCCCGATGGTTTCATCCATGCCAGGTAATTGAACGCCTAAAATGTCTTGGATTATCGCCAGGTTAAATTCAAACTGGTTTTGTGTATGCGTCTTCAAGATATTCAGGGCCATGAGCTTCGTCCGGAGGTCGTCGCGGATGGCTTTGAAGGCGGCTTCGCTTGCGAAGAGTTTTGGGAGGCGGTGGCGTTCATGTTCGGCTTCTGCCAATTCGGTCCGAAGCCTTCTGCGTTCCAGGGCCAGTTCGTTCCCGCGCTGGTTGTTATAAGCCGGGTCGAAATGTTCGCAGTATTATGTCCCATGAGCCACCGTCATTCGAAGACCTTTATAAACCGATAGATAAACTCCTTGCTCTTGGTTCCGTGTTTGAAAGCCGGGGGGTGCGGGCCATTGCGGATTGAATTCACTCATCACTTAAAGCCCTGATTGCCTTCCACCTTGAGGAGCATGATTCAGGACGCGACCGGCTCAAGTTCTCCGAACATTTATGGATACATGGCTTGCCGTTGGCGCGATAATGAGAGCGAGGCACTGTTTTTCCATCAATGGCCACAGTACCGGAATCCCTCCTCGGACCCTGAGGGCCACCTCGATTCCCCCGCCTGTGGCCACCAAAAGGTCCCCCACCCTGAGAGACGGAAATTGGGGGATGAAAAAGGAAATAATGTTCCAGATCAAACCCTTAAATCCCATCTACGCGGC
>JAJYDE010000037.1 GCA_021777755.1 Deltaproteobacteria bacterium | reverse complement strand
GTTAAAAGCGAACCCCAAACTCAGTAATTGCGAATACTTACCAATATCCACATTAGCCTTATAATAATATTATTAGACACATACGTTAGTCAGATCCCGTTTGACGTTTGCTCCCATACGCAGCGACTTCCCCGACCGGCGGAGCGGCACCGATTTTCCTATTTGAGGGCCTGTCTCCGAGATTTCATTTCTCCATTGTAATGTTGAGTGGTATTCTTCGCTTACGGCAATATTCAAGTATTTTTCGTTCTATCTCATTTCTTTTTTCCGGGGGTAAAGGCTCTGTTTCGTGTGGCGAATCCCAGTGATCGATGTCGCGAGTATTGAGATGTCGTCCCCTGACGTGTTGAAAATACCATACCACTTCCATTCGATGCCCATCCTTTTCGGTGTACATGATGGCTTCTCTATTAAAATATTCAATGTATGACCCATCATCGAATGATACACGCTTCGGAAGCATTTTCCGAAGGAAATAATGTAACATCTCATTTAGCCTTATCATAATCTCCTAATAGTAAAGATCAGATATTTCACCGTGCAACGTTCGTTAGTGATCTTTGACCGAATAGTCCATTCGTTAGCATTTATTTAATGGAAAACGATGGGGATTCCACGCCAGTTCAGTATTGCTTGTTCAACATTCCAAATAGATTCAGGACTCACATAGTTGATTACAGCGTCCACCGTGCCACTTGCATTGGCGGCAAATGTTGCAGAGGCGACAGTCCAGACAAATCGGTTCTCAACGCCTAACCCGTCAAGAATAGCGCCTATAGGAGTCTGTGTGATTGTTGTTCCCAATGTATCTGCTATTGCGCTAGCACCTCTGCCAGCCCAAAATACGGAACTGTCACCCCCATTGAGTCCAAGTGCCCAAATCGTCGCTGTGCCCCAAGCATATCCAGCATATTTGGAGCCGGAGTATAAACTTGAGCACTTATCGACCACACCGTTTGTCCCCATCCTGTTGCGGATAGCGTTGGTAAGACCAAACGATACTCCATCACCAAAACCGGCAACAGCATTTACAAGCCCCTGAGGCAACGGATCACCCCATCGCCATAATCCGTAGGGATCCAGGAAATTGATGGGATCATTTTGAACAATGATCCCGTCGTTCACCCCCGGCCCGAAGCGATTTTCTTGTCAAAGATCGGTAGCTTAGGTCATGCCTTGTCGAGTCGGAAGGAGACAGATTTTCAGCATTTTTTCAAAAAAGCGTAACGATATCACATAATGTGCTTTTGCACACCCTATAGGGCTCCTGCCATCACCGTCTGTTCCCAGGATTTTTCGACCGAATCTCGGACGCGAAGTCGTTGATTGCATTCAGCGCCAGAGTTCTCTGCTCCGATAAATCCTTTCGAGTTACGCCCATTATTTTGCTTTTCCTCGCGCTTAACAGATCCAATTGGGCACGCGGATTGTCACTCAGTGAGAGCGGAAGCATGGTTAGGGCGTGTGTGAGTTCACGTTTTGAGAGCAGCCCTTTGTCAGCAAAAAGCAGAAGACGCTGCATATCGTGATCAGAAAATTGACCCAATGCTATTAGTGCATCCTCCAAGTTTCCACCGTCAAGCTGCTTCAGGTGTTTTGCCAGATACTGAGCGGCCCATCGGTTTCCCCGTTCGCTCCAGTAATTCAACCTATCCAAAGTGGGATTCGATGGACCTACCACTGACCAGCAGTCATCCTGGTTTAATCGTGCCAACACAGCAAGACTGTTTTCCGTTGGCAGAGATATAAACGCATCCACTGCATTTCCACAACCTGCTTCAACTGGGGCTGCCGGTGCCCGCAAGGTCAAGCTTGCGAGCATCGCAGGCACAATGATGAAACCAAATACCTGTCGGTTAAGAGTCATGCGCAGCTCCCTCATTGGACCGGACCAACGATTACCGTGATGTTTCCTGATCCGTCGGCATGAATGATACTATCTATTTGGTTGATCGCGTTTACGGTTCCTCCAAGGAAGTCGGTGGAATGTGATGTTCCTGCGCCGACACACCCTTCGAAATTCCGCGGATAACTTCCGTTGTGAATCTGTATGTTGCTGTAGCCTGGAACATTCTCTAGTTCGACACGATTCGGTGTGTGGTCTGTCCTAACAAAGGCGTCATATGTTCCGGCTGGAATCGGAGGCTTGTCTCCTTGGTCACCAGCGTTGGCATTTTCCATTGTGTAACCCGAGAACGAATCTGAGGTCTGGTCGCTGGTAACAGAGATCGTTCCCGCCACACTGTTGCCGGTGGAGGAGTATGCCCTGTTACTAATTACGATCGTTACCATCAGACCCAACGGGTCAATAAGATTGACCGGATCATCTTGAACATACCCATAAAGGTCACTATCCCCGCCTTTGAACAAAATCGGGTCCTTGGCCAACCACATCCCCGCATTGGGATCATAAGATTTCCAATGGAAACAACTCGTCCCGCACGAGTAAGGCTCGATTGTGCGAAGGCCGAAGCGGCCCCTCTCAGCGACATAATCCAAATCGATGCATGGACGGTTTGATCCCGCCGGGAAAAGCCCTCCGGGGCATGACCTCCCAGCCGGTTTAGAGGGGCCATTTCCAGTCGGTAATGTCCGGCCTGTCGACTCCGTTTTGGAAGGCATGATTTAGGCAGGCGATCTGCCGATCGAGCAGCGCCTCCCGAACATTGGACCCCGTCTCCCGGAAACGGACAACACGGTCGATGGCGTCAACGGCCAGGCTGAAACGGTCGGTCTGGTTGAGGATAGCCAGCTCCAGCGGCGTATTGATGTTGCCCATCTCCTTGTAGCCGCGCACATGAATGTTGTGCTGGCCCGGCCGGCGGTAGGTCAGGCGATGGATCAGCCAGGGATAGGAATGGAAGTTGAACACCACCGGTTTGGTCGAAGTAAACAGGGCCTCGAATTCCCTGTCGGTCATACCGTGAGGATGTTCGCTTCGGGGCACCAGCCTGAAGAGATCGACCACGTTTACAAACCGGATCTTCATGTCGGGTAATTCCTGCCGGAGCAAAGCGACGGCCGCAAGGGCCTCCATGGTCGGCACATCCCCACAGGAGGCCATGACCACATCGGGCTCGACTCCCCGGTCGTTTCCAGCCCACTCCCATATTCCGGCCCCTTTGGTGCAGTGGGTGATCGCCGCGTCCATATCAAGGTACTGGAGATGCTGTTGTTTGTCGGCGACGATCACGTTGATGTAATTTATGCTCCTCAAGCAGTGGTCGGCCACCGAAAGCAGGCAATTGGCGTCGGGGGGCAGGTAGATGCGAACGACCTCGGGACTCTTGTTGGCCACGACGTCGAGAAAGCCCGGGTCCTGGTGGGTGAATCCGTTGTGGTCCTGTCGCCAGACGAGCGCGGTGATGAGCAGGTTAAGCGAAGCCACTCTTGCCCGCCAGGGAATTTCGAGGCACTTTTCCAGCCACTTGGCGTGCTGATTGACCATCGAATCGATCAAATGCACAAAGGGCTCGTAGCTGTTGATAAAGCCGTGCCTGCCGCTTAGCAGATAGCCCTCCAGCCAGCCTTCCACGGTATGCTCGCTAAGCATCTCCATGACCCGTCCCCGGGGGCTGAGTTCGCCCCCGTCGGCATCTTCCGGGAAATACTCTCCGAGCCAGACCTTGCCGGCTGTCTCGTAGATTGCCTCAAGCCTGTTCGATTGGGTCTCGTCGGGACCGAAAACGCGGAAATTGCGCGGATTGAGCCGCACGATGTCGCGCAGAAACCCTCCCAGAACCGGCACGTTTCCAGCCACGGTCACGGCCCGGCGCTCAATCGGCACGGCGAACTCACGCATATCGGGAATTTCCAGGGGGCGGCGCAAAAGCCCCCCGTTGGCCACCGGGTTTGCGCTCATACGCCGGTTGCCTTCGGGCGCCATGGCTTTTAATTCCGAGATCAGCTTTCCCTGTTCGTCGAAATGTTTGTCCGGCCCGTAGCTCAGCATCCACGATTCGAGCAGCCTGAGGCGGTCGGGGTCCGCGGCGACGTTGACAATAGGGACCTGATGGGCCCGCCAGAAACCTTCCAGGTAATGGCCGTCAACCTTGCGGGGCGCGGTCCAGCCTTTGGGAGTGCGCAAAACGATCATGGGCCATTTGGGCCGAAACTCCACGCCCGCACTGCGCGCCTGTTGCTGGAAGCCGCGGATTTCCAGAACGCAGTGCTCCATCGTCGCGGCCATGGCCTGGTGCATGCTTTCGGGATCGCTGCCTTCCACGAAATAGGGCGTATAACCGTAGCCTCTGAACAGGTGCTCGAGTTCTTCATGGCTTATGCGGGCCGGGATGGTGGGGTTGTTGATCTTGTAGCCGTTTAGATGCAGCACGGGAAGCACCGCCCCGTCCACAATGGGATTCAGAAATTTATTGCTGTGCCAACTGGTGGCCAGGGGGCCGGTTTCGAATTCTCCATCTCCCACTACCGCAAGGGTGATAAGGTCGGGGTTGTCAAAGACGGTTCCAAAAGCGTGGGAAAGGCTGTAGCCCAGTTCGCCTCCCTCGTGGATGCTGCCCGGGGTCTCGGGGGTTGCGTGGCTGCCGATTCCGCCCGGAAAGGAGAACTGTTTGAAAAAGCGCCGCATTCCGTCGATGGTTTCACTCTTGTCCGGATAGACCTCCGAATAGACCCCTTCCAGATATGAATTGGCGAGCACCGCCGGGGCGCCGTGGCCGGGACCGCAGACGTAGATCGCGTTCAGGTCATATTTTTTGATCAGTCTGTTGAAATGAGTGTAGACAAAGCACTGACCGGGGTCCGATCCCCAGTGGCCGAGGAGGCGCGGCTTGATGTGCTCGGGTTTTAGCGGCTCTTTTAGTAAGGGGTTGTCCTTGAGATAGAGCATTCCGAGGCAAAGATACAGGCCGGCCCGCCAATAGGAGTCGATCCGGCGCAGTTCGTCTTGTCCAAGCGGAGTTCCTCCCACGGTGGAGCGAGCAGGTCCGTAAGCGCTGATACTCTCGTTCAGATTGGCCGGCTCCCTTTGCCCGGATGGTTTTATCATGGCCGTCTCCTGAATTTTTTTTAAAAATCGATTAAACGCCGAGTTGCGTGAGATTTATCATAAACATTCGGCAGACAATTTACCCGACATGGCACGGGCGCGCCAGCGCCAAATCGCCCGCAGAACATGGCGGCTGTGCTCCTTGGCGCCTCCCAGTCCCTTCCTTCCGAAATGAAAATTGACTTCTATAAAAACCGGCTCGCCATCATCTGGAAACATCAAGTCGTAGCCGGCTATGTCGATCCCGGCACGGGCGGAAAATGCCAGGGCGGCCGCAACGCCCTTTTGCTGCAACTCCGGCCAGCCATCGTGATCAAGTTTTGCGCCCCGGCAGATATTGTTGTAGAAGCGGCCGCCGCCAACCCGAAAATAGCTCACCGCCTGGTCTGCGTAGACCACCACCCGAAGGTCTTTACCACCGTGGGCCACACATTTTTGGATAAGAAGCGGGCCGTCTTTCGGAAGTTTTGCAAGATGGGTGGCGGTTTCTTCGGGCTCGAAGACCGGAAAAACCGTATCGCCCCCGCCGCCAAGGTCTCCTTTGAGTACGAAGGGATACCCCCATGGAGAGCCGTGCAGGTTGAGATGATCCTGGAGATTTTGCGGATTTTGGAAAACGAGGGTCTCCGGATGGCGGACCCCCAGCTTCTGGAAAAGAAAGGCCTGCTTTGTCTTACCCCGTGAATTGAACTGAACGTCCAGGCGGGGAAACCAATTTCGGGCAAGGCCGGTCATCTTCAGATAGCGCCATGGAGACACGTGGGCGGGCAGCAAGACGCCCGCGGCCCTGCCCAGAAGATCGATTATTCGAGGATCATCCATTCCGGCAAGGGGCGGGAGGTTTTCCTCCATTTCCACCTCGGGCCGGAAAGAGACACAATAGGAGTCCATGCAATACTCCGCAGTTTATTCAAACATTACCGTTTTGAGGATGGCTTCGCAAGAATTTGTAATGCATCCTTATCAGCAGATAATAGACGACCGGCGTCACGATCAACGACAGCAGCAGGGAAAAAAACAAGGCCCCTATCACGGCGATTCCAAGAGGCCTGAGCATCTGGGCGCCCGTGCCAACGCCGTAGGCAAGCGGCAGCATGCCCAAAGCCGCGGCAAGCGAAGTCATGAGCACCGGGCGCAACCGGCGATGGCCCGCTTGCACCAGAGCCTCCACCAGCTCCATGCCCTGCTCGCGCAGTTGCTGGAAATAGTCCATAACCAGGATGCCGTTTTTGGCGACTATCCCCACCCCGATAATGGCGCCGAGAAAAGAGACGATATTGAGCGAAACACCGGTCATCCAAAGTGCGGCCAATGTGCCGAACAAGGCCAGAACGGCCCCTGCGACAATGGCGATCGGCTCGTAGAAGGAACGGTATTCGACAAGCAGCACGGTGAATACGAGCAAAATTGCGGCCAGGAGCACCGCCAGCAGATTGTGGAAAGACTTCTGCTGCTGCCGGTAGAGGCCGCCGTATTCAATCGAACCCCGCGGCAGCCATTGGTCCCGGCCGAGCCGGGCCTTGATTTCCCGCATGGCCGTACCCAGGTCGATGCCTTCCAGACGAGCGTAGACGATGAGGTCCTGCCTCAAATCCTTCCGATTCAATTCCACCTGGTTTGGCTCGATATGGACGGCGGCGACCTGGCTTAACCGCACCAGAACGCCATCGGGGGTGCGCAGCCGCAGATTGCCCAATTCCTTGATGAGCGAAACGCTTTCGGGGTCGGCCATAACCCGGATATTCACGATGCGGTCGCCTTCGAGGATGTAGGAGGAGATCTTGCCAAGCAGGGCGGTGTGCACGGCCTCGGCGATGTCACTTACAGACAGGCCGTAACGTTTGGCCTCCGCGGGTAGCACCCGGAAGTTGACGGAAGGCCCGGTGACCTTGAGACCGTCGAAGGTATCCACCACGCCGGGAATCTTTCCGATCCGGGCCGCGACGCGCTTTGCGGCCATTTCAAGCCAAGGCAGATTCGGGGAGTACAAATAGATTTCGATCGGGTTGGGCGCCATTTGCAGATCGCCCATCAAATCATTTAGATAACCGTGAAAATCCCAGCGGATCATCGGAAAGATCCGGTTGAATTTGTGGCGCATGGCCGCCAGAACCTGCTCTGTGGAGTGTTTCCGGTCGCCTTTGAGTTTGATCAGGTAGTCGCCCACGTAAGACTCGGTGATAAAGGGCCCCAGTTGGGCGCCCAGCCGGCGGGAATAGCCCGCCACGTCGGGGTTTGAGCGAATGGATTTTTCCGCTTCATCAAGGACCCGCGAGGTCTCGGCAAGGCTCGTGCCCGGACGGGCCGCAAAATCCATTACGAATCCGCCCTCGTCAAAATGAGGCAGAAATTCGGTGTGCAGCCGCTGGTAAATGAAAACCGACGCGAGGAGAATAAAACCGCATGCAAGCATCGTCAGCCAGCTTTTTCGCAAGGCCAGGCGGACCGCATATTCATAGGCGCGCAGAACGGGTGTTAAAAAAGAGCCGGCTTCCTCGGGCAGGGAACGAGTGCTGATGAGCCACGCGGCCAAGGACGGTGTAAGGGTCAGCGCCAAAATCAGCGAAACCAGCAGCGAGACCACCATGGTCAGCCCCAGGGCGCGAAAAAACACGCCGGTCATACCGCCCAGGTAGGCCAGGGGCAGGAAAACCACGACAGGGGTAAGAGTCGAGCCGACAAGGGCCACCAAAATTTCGTCCATCGCCTCGTGAATGCAGGTCAGCCGGGCTCCGCCCCTGCCCAACCGATGGCACATCGCCTCCACGACCACGATGGCGTTGTCGATAATGAGCCCGATCGAGGCGGCCACGCCCCCCAGGGTCATCATATTGAAACTCATGTTCGAAAGGCGCATGACAACGAAGGTGATGAGCACCGAAACGGGGATGGTGACAATGGCCGTCATGACGCTGCCGAAGTTTTTGAGGAATAGATAAAGGATGAAAACCGAGAGGGCCAGGCCGAAGATAATGGCGTCCCAAACGCTGCCCACCGAGTCGCTGACAAATTTGGACTGATCGTAGAAAAATCCCAGGTGCGTATCCGGCGGCAACTCTTCATGCAATCGGGCGAGGTCCTGTTTCAAAGCGGCGGCAATCCGAAGCAGGCTCGAACCGGGCTGACTTTCGATATTGAACAGAACGGCCTCGCGCCCCCGGGCGGTGATGCTCTTGTAGGCCGGCTTCGGCCCGCGGGTAATCCTTGCCACGTCCCCCACCAGAACGGGATGCCCGCCTGCGACCTTTATGACCACCCGGGCGATCTGCGCCGGGGTCGTTATCCGGCCGTCAACGGTGGTCAAGTAGAGGTGATAATTTTGGGTGATCATCCCGGCCGCGGCGATCAGGTTGTTTTTGGTAAGCGCACTGCTTACGTCCGAGAGGGCAAGGCCTGCCGCCTGCAATTTCAAAGGATCCACCACGACATGATATTCGGGCTCCCGACCGCCAAGGATTTCCACCTTGGCCACCCCGGGGATTCGCAAAAACAGCGGCTTGATTTTATAAACGGCCGTATTCCACAGGTCCATCTGATCGCGAGTCGAACTGGTGAGGCTTATGCCGATGATCGGATAGCTCAGGGTGAAAGCCACCCGGGACACATCGGTGGTCGCCGTGGCGGGAAGATCGCCGCGAATTTCGGAAAGCCGCCCCATCACATAGACCTCGGCGCGCTCCATGTTGGTTCCCCAGTTGAAAACCACATTGATGACGGCCGAACCGCGCGAGGTGGAGGAGATCACCGACTTGACGCCCGGAATGCTCTTCATCGACTCTTCGATGGGACGCGTGATGGTGGCCATCATTTCGTTGGCCTGCATGATGCCGTTACCCACCATAACGACGATGCGCGGGAAGGGGGTTTCGGGAAACACGGCCGAAGGCATGCGCAAGGCGCAAAAAATCCCGGCAAGGCTGATGATTGCGGCAATGAAGGTGATGGATATTGCGTGTCGGGTGGCGAACCGGCCCACACCGGTATTGGTCGAGTCCATCACTTCACCACCCGGATTCGGGTTTTCTTGGGCAACCCGTACGCCCCGACGGTAACCACCGTCGAACCCGCCTTCAGCCCGGCCCCCTTCACCTCGACCCAGCCGTTTTCGCTCAGTCCGATCCGCACGGGAACTTGCACGGCCTCATTGCCTCGCACCAAAGAGATGACGCTTTTCCCATTCTCATGGGTAACGACACTTTCCTGCGGCACGGCGAGGCAGTTGGCGTGCGTGGCCGTAACGATCCGCAACCCTACGTACCGGCCCGGGCGCAAGCCGCTGTTCGCGGGCAAGGCCGCCCACGCGGAGACCGTTCCATCGGCTGTGTTAACCGTGGGGCTGACAAAGGAAAGCTTGGCGGAAACCGGCGGACGGCAGAGCACCCGCACGGGCTCGTCGACTTTCAATTCATCGGCTTCCCATTCGGGCACGGCGGTTTTGACCACCAGGCGCTTGAGATCCATCACCTCGGCCACCACCGTCTTGACATCGACCGCGGCTCCGGGCTTGACGTTAAGGCTTACCACGGTGCCCGAAAGCGGTGAGGTGACATGCAGCAAAGCCAATTTCGCCTCGGCGTTTTGCAGCTTTTTCAAAGAGGTATTGTGTTCGGCATACAACTGTTTCTGCCGCGCTACTTCCTCCTTGGCGTAAGCCGCGGTAGTCGAGCCGGAATCCAGGCTCATCAGCACCTCGCCTTTACGCACAAGCTCTGCCTCCGCCACATTGACCTCGGCCACAACGCCCGCGGTGCACGGGGCCAGGGGAGCATCCGCAGCCGGTTGACGCGCCGTTGCGGGGGCCGGGGCGACCGTGCCGTACCCGGTAATGTGGCGATGCAAGGTCAGTTGCTTGATCGCACCGATCCGCACGCTTACAAGTGTCGTTGCTTTCGCGGACTCGGTCCGTGAAACGGGAGAGTCCCCGCGCTTGGTTATCAGCCAATAGGCGCCAAGGCCGGCCCCTAAAAAAACGATTAGACCAATTGTGCCAAATTTTGGTTTCATTTTTTCAAATCTTCATCCGTGGTATGTGCTGTTCGGGCCGCATGCAGCGCGGGCGGTGAGAGAGTGAGCGGACTTTGCACCGCGTCTTCCAGGCGGCCGAGGGCCTGCTGGGCTTTAATAAGGGCGTTCAGCCGGTCCCTGGCCCCGGCGTTGAAGGCTACCTCGGCATTGGCCAAAGCCAGCGGTTCCGCCTCTCCCGCCTGAACTTGCGCGCGCACGGAGGCAAGTCTTCGCCGCAGATTTTTTAGCAGTCCCTCCGCAGTAAGGACCTCCCGCAAAGCCGATTCATAGGCGGCAAGAGCGCTGTCAATCCGGCTTAAGGCGGAAAGCTGCACGGTGAGAAAATGGGCGGCGGCAAGCTTTCGATCAGCCTTGGCCTGAGCTATTGGCCCCTGGTTCTGATTCAGGACCGGCAGTGTCAGGGTCGGCCCCAGAATCCACTGGTTGTCGCCGGCATTGCCGTTGTTCCAGGCATAACCCGGTCCGAGATGGATATCGGGATACTGGTTGGCGATTTGCAACTGGAGTTCGGACTGGCTGGCGGCATAAGCGGCCAGCGCGCTTCTTACGTCCGCGCGATTAAAAAGCGCCCGCTGCCGCACCCGGGATTCGGTCAACCCTTTCGGGAAGGTCTTCATGTCCGCAAAGCAGAGCTTGACGCCTTTCAGCGCCCCCGTCGGAACACCCAACGCCTCGGCCAGGGCTATACACGCCTGATTATAGCGCCCAACGGTCGCCTGCCTGGCAAGGATTGTCGTATCCAGAGCAATTTGAGCCCGGGTGACTTCGTAGCTGGACAAAACTCCCGCGGCAACCTGGCCCTCCAGCATGCGCACGACCCGGCTTTGCGCCCCGGCTTGGCGCGCCAGAAGCGTTTCGGTTCCTTTTGCCGCGTAAAGATCAACCAGAGCGGTTCGCAAGACGCTGCGCACCCGCCACACGGCCCCGACCAGGTTCCAGCGCGCCTCCTCCCGCAGATGGCGCGCCTTCGCAAGCCGATAGCCACGCTTTCCCGCAGTCTCGATGGGCCAGTCCAGGGTGAGCGGCACCAGCCACGGACTGAAGTTGCCAGGGATGCCCGAATCGTATGAGGGAGTCACCGCTATCGAGGGATTGGGGCGCTCGCCGGCGGTAATTTCGCCCGCCCTTGCAGCCAACAACTTCACGCGCGCCTCGGCCAGACCGGGTTGGTAGTAAAACGCGGCAAGCGTCAACGCTTTTAGATTCCACGCTTCACCAACCCCTGGCGCGGAGACCTTGTTCTTTTCCATAAAGGCTCGCAGGGCCGGATTTCCAAGCGAGCGGCCCCCGAACGCCTCAACCGTTTTTGCCGGGGATAGCGGATGCGGATGAAATTGAGCGCACCCACCTGCCGATATGACCACCAGGGCCATTACAACCCAATTCCCAATTCTCATCGCCCCGCCCGATACTCTACTGCCATATTCAAGGCTCTCCCTCCATCCCGACGAAAAAATCTTCCAGACCACTTATTGGAATTATGAATGACACAAGGATAGTTCAACCAACCTGACAGAAACCTGACAGGGGTTATTTTTTGGCAACATCAGCGGCAAACAGCTCACTTCAGGCAGGCTTGTCTTAAGAGACAGGGAAATCTCAAAGTGAAGGTCGTTCCTTTGCCCACCTCGCTTCGCATGGTCGCTCTTCCGCCATGCAATTCCATGATCGATTTCACGATTGCAAGCCCCAACCCGGCGCCGGCGGTTTTCAAGGACCGTGCGGGATCCACCCGGTAGAACCGGTCGAAGATCCTCGGCTGGTGCTCGGGTGCGATCCCAAAGCCCGTATCGCTTACACTTATGTCCACGGAACCATCCGGGAGCTTTTCCGCCACAAGATCAACGCGTCCTCCCCGAGGAGTGTGGCGCAACGCATTGGCCAGAAGGTTTGCGAGCGCGCGCTGGAAAAGAACGGGTTCGGCATCGACAGCCGCCTCACCTCGGCACACGACCTCCACTCCGGCCTCTTCGGCAACGGCGTCGTACAATTCCCGAATATTTTCCATCTCATTGTAAACCTCGAAGCGGCAACGCTCGATCGGAATCTCCCTGTTTTCGGCCCGCGCCAAAAAAAGAAGGCTTTCGATGATCCGCGAAAGCCTTGAGTATTCCTCCATACCGGCTTCAATCACCTGCCGGTACTCTTCAGCCGTTCTATCCCTGGATAGGATGACTTCCGCCGCACCCATCAGACCATTGACAGGGGTGCGCAATTCGTGGGCGATATCGGCCGAAAAACGGGAAAGTCTGCCGAAGGCTTCCTCGAGCCGATCGAGCATGCCGTTGAAGGCTACGGCCAGGGTGGTCAATTCCTTCGGCCCGCGAGGGGAGAGTCCGATTCTTTCGTGGAGTTGCTCGGCGGAGATTCTTCGAACAGTCTTCATGATATCGTCAAGAGGGCGCATCCCGGTGCGAACAACCAAAACACAGATGAGAATCGAGATGATCACGCCGGCGAAAAGGACGATCGCCATCCTTTTCCGGTAATCGAGCAGGATTGTCTCCTCATGAGAGATATCAAGGCCTACCTGGATCAGATACCGCTTATGGGCACCAGACCCGGCCCATGCCGATTGAAGCAGGAAAGTCCTGCCATGACCCGATTGCCATTGGCGCCTTTCACCGAATTTGGAATCAAGCGGAGGCGGAAAGCGCGCGGGAGGCAGAATATTTTCCATATGCTCGGTTTCGACCAATATTTTCCCATGCTTACCTAGCACCCTGACGAAATACATGGTGGACTTTTTCGCCGAGGCTTCCCACTGCGCCTCTTCGCGAACTTCTTCCACCAGCAGCCTGGAATCATTTGAATAACGCGATATGATGGTTCTAAGATGAGCCATTTCATTGGACACAAAGTCGCTGTCCGCACGGGATACGTTTTTGCGCATGGATACGTACAGATACAGTGTGGCGACACAAAGAATCGTGACAAAAGACAAGGTCACCAAAAATGTCAGCCTGCCCGCAAGCGACAGAGTCCCGAATTTCACCGGAAATCCTCGCGACCGGCCCTCATCTTTCTTCCAGCACATACCCCACCCCGCGCACCGTGTGAATCAGGCTCACCTCGAAGGGCTCATCGACTTTTTTGCGCAGTCGCCTGATTGCGACTTCGACCGGGTTTGAGTCGCTGTCAAACAATATGCCCCAGACCTGTCCGGTGATAAAGCTCTTGGAGAGCACCTCACCCTTGCGCCGAATGAGAAGTTCCAAAAGAAGAAATTCCTTTGCCGTAAGGTCGAGAACTTTGCCGCTCCTTGAGACTTTATGGCGGGTTATGTCCATCTCCAGGTCCGCCACCCGGCAGACATCCGAGCGCCTGATCGGAGCGCGTCGTGTAATCGTGCGGATACGCGCCACCAGCTCGGAAAAGGCAAAGGGCTTCACCAGATAGTCGTCGGCACCCAGATCGAGCCCCTTTATCCTGTCCGGGACAGCATCCCGCGCAGTAAGGAATATGACCGGGGTCTCATTGTTTTGTTTTCGCAAATCCTTGATTATCGACCAGCCGCTCTTTTGCGGCAGCATCACGTCGAGGATAATCAGATCGTAGGGCTCGCTTGCAGCCAAATAGAAGCCGTCCTCCCCGTTATCGGCAATATCGACGATGTGGCCCCTTTCGGCCAGACCCTTTTGGATATAGTCCGATGTCAATTTATTGTCTTCTACCACAAGGATACGCACGGGCGGTTCCATCCCCTTGAATTGGAGCTGCAAGCAGACCGACTGCGTCAACATACCCCAATTTCGTCTTTTTCTAAATCCTGAAAGCGGCCACCAGGTCCTTGAGCTGTCCCGCCAAACCGGAAAGCTCCCCGGCGCTCGACTGAACCTGGGCGCCATTCTGGCGGATATCGCCGGTAGCGCGGCTTACCTGGGAAATGTCGCCGGCAATTGTCTGCACCCCGATAGCCATCTGTCCCACCTGTTCGGTGGCGCTCCTCACTCGCATGGAAGCCTGCGCAATATTGGAGGCCACATCCCGGGTCACAACCGATTGCTCCTCGATGGCCGCGGCGGTGTTCGAGACGATATCCCTGACCTGTATGATCACTTCGCTTATTTTGGTGATTTCCGTTATGGCCACGTCGGTGGAAGCCTGGACGGATGTGATTTTTCCCTTTATGTCCTCGGTGGCCGTCGCGGTTTGCCGCGAGAGTTCCTTTATCTCGTTGGCCACTACGGCGAATCCTTTCCCGGCCGCGCCCGCCCTTGCCGCCTCGATGGTGGCATTCAACGCCAGCAGGTTTGTCTGGGCGGAAATGTTGGTGATCGCCTCGGTTACATAGCCGATCTCCCGGGCTGCCTGGCCCAGTTCCTTCACCATTTCCGACACCCTTTCGGCCTGTTGGGCCACTTCCGCGCTATTGGCCCTGGCTCTTTCGGAGTTTGCGGCAATCTCGCCTATTGTTGCGCTCATCTCTTCAGTGGCGGAAGCAACCGAGCTGATGTTGACGCTCATCTGCTCCATGCTCTCGGCCACCGATCCGGTATTGGAGCTGGTCTGGCCGGCGGCGTCGGCCACGGTGGACGCCTTTTCGAAAATCTCCCTGCCCCCGGAAGCCAACTGATTGGATATAGTCAGAAGCCCTTCGGAAGATGACCTCAATTGTACCGCATTACCGGATATCTTAATGACAACCGCCTGTATTTTTTCAACAAACCTGTTGAACGAGCGGCTGATTTCGCCAATTTCGTCATCCCCCCCGATCGCCAGGCGCTGTGTAAGATCACCCTCGCCTTCGGCGATATCGTGCATCGATTCAACTACTCCTCTCAGGCCGCGGATAATGTGGAGGGAGGTTTTCAATGTCAGGAAAAGGGTGCAAGCGATGGCTGCCAACAAAATGAGCACCACGCGCGAAAGGCTCTTATTGACTTCTTCGACAATTTTCCGCTGTTTGGAACCTATGCTGGTTAGCTCGTCGCCTATAAGCCCCCCCAAGTCGTCCACCTGACGGCAAGCATGCTTCCAGAAGTCATCCGCGCTGGTTTGGAAATTTCCCGTCTCCGCGTGTATCACCATGAGCTGAAAAGTTTGATTTACCGCCAGCCAATCCGGGCTTTTCCTCAGCCGGTCGAGACGCTCCCGCATTGTTTTTGACAATATGAGCGCCGGAGAACTCAAAGAAGTCTCAATCCCCGATTTCAGATTTATTATAAACGCCAGTTCATGCCGGCTGAGGGCGGTCCCGCGCCCAAGAAGGCTCGATACATTGGCGCGAAGCTGGCCCGCGCTTTCTTGGGCGGCCTCAAGCAGCAGCATGGACGTCAGTTCCCGGCTGAATCCATGCCTTGTCTTACTTTTGACGATATCAGACAAAAGGGGAAAAAGCGTTTTGATTAAATCCGAATATGCCCTGATCACCTGATCACGCTCTTTCAAGTTCGGCCGGTTGCTTTCTTTTCTGATTTTTGCCAACACACCGGGAATCGAATCGATTATATTTCGAGAGCCAATTTTTCCCAGCCTGGCGTCTCGCAAGGCTTCGAACATTGCATGAAGCGCCTCGTCGGTCTTTTTTCTCTGCTCCTGGACAACGCCCAACTCCATGTTGCCGGTGGCAAACATGGCGGTTTTGCCCCGCTCGTACTGCAAGTCTCCTATCAGCCTGGACACGGAGGAAAACAATTGCAAATTCTTCTCCATGTCCAGTATCTCCCTGCGCAGTTCGTATTTCTGATAGACGTTGATTGCGGCCATAACGATAAAGGCCATTAAAGGAACGGCACAGATCAGATAAATGCGGTTGCGGATGGATAATTTCGTCATACTTCGCCCCTTTTCATTCCAGGGTTGGTGCCGCTTGGATGAATTATTCTTTCTATTTTCGCAATTCGAGACGCATTTCTCATTTCAAATATCGGAAGTAGGCTTTCAAGCCTTAAGAAAAAAGGGACGACGCTCCTCCCCTCTTTTCGCACGTCGGGCGCCCCTTACGGATGCAAGATTGAATTGGTTCAATATTTCAATTCGTTGCTGCTCTTTTGAAAATGGTTATTTTGAAATTTGCAAGGAGATAACTCCTCGACTTGAGACCCCAATCCGCCTGGACCGAGAGCGGAACACGATGAAACGGGGAGCAGCGGGATTGGCGCGGTCTTGCGCCTGCTTCACCCCTGGATTTTTAACCGAAAAAAGGACATGGCTATGAAAATATGGACTTTGAGAATCGGACGGATCAAGAAAGGCGCTATTTTCATAGTTGCTCTACTCTGCCTTGGCCTTTGGACCTCTGGAGCGGCGGCGGCCGAAAATCCGGTGGCGGTGGTGCGCACAGGGACAAATCAGGTTATGCATCTTCTCAGGCAAAATCCGGAAAAGTCGCCCCTTATCAGTCAAAAAATCCAGGCAGTTGTAAACAACTATTTCGATTTCAACGCCATAGCGAAAAAGGCTCTGGGACCGCAGTGGCGGAGGCTCTCGCCCGCAAAGCGAGAGCAATTTACGCGGGCTTTCAGCAAAGTGCTCTTCAACACCTATATCAAAAGGATCAAGGGATATTCCAACGAGTCGATAAGGTATGCCCTGCTCCAGCGGGAGGGAAACAACGCGGAGGTAAGGGCCTACGTGACGGGGGTTCAGAACATCGCCCCGGTCTCTGTCGATTTTTATCTCCACGCTAAGGGAACCTGGAAGGTGGAAGATGTCGTGGTCTCAGGAGTCGGTCTTGTCACCAACTATCGCGAACAGTTCAACTCGATTTTGGCGAGGAGTTCATTTGATGACCTGCTGAGGCAACTGAAGGCCAGGGCGGAGCGGGGCTGAGAAACACCTGGATGACATGTGACAAGCACATGAATCAATATAAAAGGAAAAGAACGCCAATAATGGTAGTCCGCTACAGGCCTACGGGAGTTGTCTGATAATCCTTCTCAGAGAAAAAGATCTTTCCCCCGCTCATTTCCTCTTGCGCTGACATGATATAAGACCCCTTGGATATTCTATCCGCGGCGGGTTGCGCCATTCTTTGCCCTACCGACTAATATTTGCGGACAGCATACAGTATCCCGATTGCCCGGCGGCAACATGGTGATCAGGACCGTCTTTGGCTTAAAGAGTTTGCGACCTCCCGGCGATGGCCCGCACCAATTGCAAGAACAGTTGAAATGGCGTCCTTTACCTGGAAGATAATCCTGCAATCGCCTTCTCCGCCCCTCAGGTATTCTGCCAGGCCAGATAATTTTTTAACTCCACGCGGGCGGGGATTTGACGGGGGCTTTTTCCATGCGCCCGGCGATGCTCTTACCAACCCGAGGGGTAAGTTTTGAGAGCGCTTTGTCCGCCGATGTCGAAAAACTCGATCCTGTGGGCGCTCACTCAAGACCGTACTTTCCTTTGATCTCTTCGAAGGGGATGGTCTTCTCGTTTCGGGCAAGCACGTTGACGGCTTCTTCCGTATCGCTTCGATCCTCAAGGCTTTCAAGTGCCTGCATATCCTCAATGGGCACAATGGCCTAAACCGGTTTGCCGCGTCTGGTGAGAACGACGCTCTCCTTAGGGTTTGTGGCGCAGGTGTGCTTCGTTATGAGGTGAATGCGAACTTTGCGCGATTCAACGCTCCGATTTCGTTGAATTTTAACGCCTGCGCCAACGTCAGGCGGAAAAGACTCTAGCCAAACAAGTGGACTTAGCGCCAATACGGTTGAAATTTGCCCTTTACAAGGCATTAAAGAAACTTAATTTTTTTTTGACAAGCGATGCGAAGTCTAGTATTGAACTCGTCGTTATCGCTGAATCCTCGGTAGGCGAGGCTCCCGCATTGCACACAGGCCACTGCCCCCAAGCATCCAAAGATGCGGCTGAGGGTAGAGCAGGCACTCCCGGATTAAGGGTTTGCCTAAGGTGGCTGAAGCGACTGGCTTCTTACGGCATGCGGTGCTGAAGCTTGGACGAGTGGGGAACTGGAGAACGGCAATCGGAAGTTCGCTGCGGCCTTTCCTCCTTCCCTGCTCAGTGGCTGGGGGAAAGGCATTTTTATTGCCCTTGGCCACCGGATTAACCCTCGGAGAAAGAAACATTATGAAGCAGGAAGATGGCCAACCTCCCGGTAGCGGTGGTTGCCCAATTTTTATGATGGAAGCAGTCTCCGTGAAGCGATAGTCATCTCCTTCCTTATCGCCCCACCGGCCGCTTCCTCCATTACGTATCGATGGTGTAAGCGGAAGGTAAGAGGCGCCTCACTTTTTCCTGCCACGAAGTGGTCCACGTTGCCTCCGGCCTCCCGTATGCAGATTTATCGGGATTGAACGGGACGCTGCGCCTTGCCTTGAGGCTTGGTCCGCGCTCCGATCCAAAAACCGCACGCTCCAAGAGGAGAGCTACGGGCGCAAGAGGAGGTTCGAAATGATCAGAGCAGTTCATTTTCATGCAATTGACGGCAGAATAAGGCTTCACATCGCCCAAACAAAGGGTTCGCAGGCAAGGGCACGGGAAATCGAGAAAAGGCTTGGCGACTGCTTCGGGATTACCGGTGTGAAAGCAAACCCGCTGACCGGCAATATCCTGATTACCTACGATTCCCGCTTGATCTCGGAGGCCGGCATCCGGGGAGAACTCCAAAAGATGGGATACCCGGGTTGGGAGGAAAACCTTGCGTTCAACACGGCCCTCAGGAGACAGAGCAATTCCGCATGGGTCTTTGAGCTTGTAAGATTTGGACTTGAAACGCTGTTGACCGCTCTGATTTTGTGAAACGTAAACGGCGAGCAATCTAACGAATCCGGGACTACAGATCAAAGATCACCACGATCTCGCAAGGCCGGGCCACCCGAAAGCCACCTGATAAATGGTGTTCAGGAAGGCTGGAGAAGCTCAAGAATGGTTGGTTCAACCACACCGGGAACACATACCGGGCTTGATCGGCCATAGCGATATCATGAAGTGGATCGTACCCCAGACCAAGCTCTAAAGTTAAAAAAAAGGCATATTCGTGCTCTTTTTCAAGGGGAGAGAACGTGACGAACTCATTCTTCGGGAGAAACTGGAAACACAGACTCAGCGCCAGCATCATAATCTTTGGATTGACATGGAGTTTTTTTGTCAATGCGGGAGTCTCCGCATGGGCCACGGACTGTTGCGGCGGGTCGCAAGAATCCACTGAAACTTTTGAAAACAGTGCCGGAATATATGATTCGGCAAGCAGTCAACAATCTGCTGTTTTTCCAAAAACAGAGTCTGAGGCTGCTCCCTCGGCAATACCCGCATGGCCCGAAAACTCATCGACGCTGACGCTGCCCGCATGGGTTCCTGAGGTGCTGGGTGCGCAGGCCAGCTATCTTTTGCAGGGAGCGCTCCCTTTCCACAGTCCCTACTCGGGTCCAAACAGCTTCAGCGATGTGGCCGGCAACAGGGAGGACCTCACCCAGGTCTACGGCGTATACATGGGCTCCCAACTGGCCCCCGGTCTTCAACTCTATATCGACAGCGAGATGTTCAAGGGCGACGGGTTGAGCAAAGGAACCGGGCTGGCCGGCTATGTGAACGGAGACGTTCTGCGGTCGGGGTCCAACGGTCTGCCTAACGACCCTTATGTGGCCAGGTTTTATCTAAGGTACTACTATGCTCTCTCCTCTGAAACGCACAAAGTAACGGCAGGTCCGGACCAGCTCCCCGGGGAGGAACCCGTCTGCCGGTGGGAGATGAAATTCGGCAAACTGGCGGCCGTGGACGATTTCGATCTCAACCGATATGCCAACCAGAACCGGTGGCAATTCATGAATTACGATTTTCTCTACAATACCTCCTGGGACTATGCCGCCGATACGCGCGGCTACACTTACGGGGTTGTCGAGGCACTCTACGAGCGGTCGTGGAGAAGCTTGCTCGGGATCTACCTGGAGCCCAATACGCTAAACGGGGTCAATTTCAATTTCGATAATATGAATGCCCTTGGATATAATTATGAATTTGACGTAAGCCCCAACAAGTACGGGACGGTGATCCGTTTCCTTACCTTTTACAACACCGGTAAAATGGGCGACTACAATGCGGCCCTGGCGCTGGCCGAATCCACGGGTACCGTGCCCAACATTCTCGCCGTGGAAAAGCCGGGAGGCTACGAGTATGGTTTCGGGCTGAATTTCGAGCAACCTTTGGCCGATGATGGCGCGACCGGCATTTTTGGACGTTTGGGCTGGAACAACGGCAACCATGAAAATTGGTCCTATACCGAATGCAACGAGAATGTGGATATCGGTGCGCAGATATGCGGCGTCCATTGGGGAAGGCCTCTTGACCGGGTGGGCATTGCCTACGGGATTAACGGTCTTTCCGCCGCCCATGAACAATACCTGGCAGCGGGCGGCATCGGCATACTCCTGGGGGACGGGAGACTTAGTTACGGCCTTGAGAAGGCATTGGAAGCCTACTATCGCTACCAAGCCGGTCGTTACGTGCAGATCAGCCCGGACTTCCAGTTAATCCAAAATCCGGGTTACAATAAGGACAGGGGGCCCATAGAGGTATTCGGCTTGCGTGTAAGGGTATATTGGGCCCCGATTTGACAGTATAGGGCATGAGCCGCGAAGTCTTTGCCGCTGAGCGACCGGCATCGCCGGAGGGGGCGGAACCGCGCCGAACGTAAAGCCTTTTCAATGTAAAAGATGACGCTTCCAGGGGACGGTGGGACGGCAGCCAAGCCAATCAATTCAGTCCCGACTTTACTTGGGGGGGCAAGAATTCAGCGCCATGAAAAAGTTCCGCCTCATATCACTTTTGGTCATTTTGGCTGTGGCGTCGGTCATTCCACTGTCCACCGGCGCGCGACTCGCAGGCGGCCCCACTTGGCATATCGTCGGGGAGGCGGATTTCAACGGGGATGGAAATCCTGGCATAGTCGTTGGAAGTCGGGTTACAGGAGAAATGGTTGTCCGGTATCTTGAAGGGATGCGCCGCGTGTGGGCGGCGACCGTGGCTGGTCTGCCTCCACCTTGGCGCATCGCGGGCATGGATGATTTAGATCATGGCGGGTCCCCTGCGATCTTCCCGGGAAATTCCATAACCGGGAAAGTTGAACTCCATGATATGCGCGGACTTGTCAACGCCAAGTCCCGTTGCCTTGCCGTTCGCGCTCCGCCGTTGGAGCCGCCGAGCTCCCGCGGTCTCGACGGCTGCGCATGAGGGATGCCAACAGCTTGCTCTTTAGGGGTAATACCGGTGTTTTTGACTGCGGACCAAGCCATTTCTGAAACCAGCACACGCCCTCGGTCCTCATTGACATTCTATTTAAAGAATTTGGCCAGGTTTGAGTCGAAGTTCATTGTTCGGGGCTATGATTCTTAGCGTGAGCCACCCGAGTTGAAATAAAAGGTTGCCGTTGCCATCGGAATAAAAGTGCTTGGATAGTTGGACTGCGCAACGGGTATTGCAACTCCGGCGCCCCATGTGATGCTGAAATTTGCCTGGTTTGGCCAGGTTACTTCCACTTCGGGGGCCAACCACAGAGCCGACCATTCCGGCGCATTGGCCGTTCCATAAACAATATTCCTGTGGTTCTGAGTTTCACCGTAGACTTCGATCAGGTAGCCGAAACCAATTTCAGGATCGACCACGTATTCGAGTGCGGCCGCATAGTAAAACAGATTACCGTCCACCATATGGAGCGAACCGCCGGCCGGAAGCTGCGAGCCGTTGTTAAAGACATATGGGGCCATGACGTCGGCCGGAAATATGAGGTAATCGACAAGTTCCAGGTAGAATTGGAAAGGGGCCGCTTGCTTACGAAGTTCAATGCCCAGGTCGAAGTCATATGTGCCGTTTCCGCTCTGGTCCGTCCCGTCCATACCGGGAGAAAGATTTTGATAGTTGCCCGTCGGAATGGTTGCCCCGGCAACCACAGCCACCGATGGAGTCGCAAGAAGGTTGTATGGACTGCAATCCTTGGTCAATTGCTTCTTTAACTGAACAGCAATATCGCCAAGCCCGAAGTAGTCTACCGGCACATCTTCAGGGGTTTTACCCTGATTGTAAATTAATGGGACAGACAGGTCGAACTCCATATCGGCCGGCAATCCAATGGAAAATTTCTGCAGAGCATTGATCTGATATGAAGAGTTGCCCATGGAATCGAAAACGAAAGGTTCATAATACCATGAACCAAGGGGTTCGGCGTCCGCCGTACCGGTAAAGAAAGGGCCGCTTGTATTGCCAACCCAGGACTGCTCTTCGGCGGTTGCGGGCTGCGCGCACAAAAGCATTATCGCTACGGCAAACATTGTCGCGCGGGCAAAGCCCCGCAGCTTGCAGGCCGAAAGGTACATAAAGTGTTTCATGCTTAATTGAGAACGGTTGGTGAATGGCATTCATTTCCCCCTTGCACCCTATTGCGCCAATTTCTGTTTAGTAACTTGCGGGACGCTTTGAAGCAGCGATTGGCACAAAATTCTTTAGGCCACATACTGGCATCACAAGACCCTTCGTTCGTTTTGCAGGAGAGCGAAGCGTTTCTTTCGATTCCACGAAAGCGATACCCCAAGGGGTTGGGGACCGCGTCCACAATTTAAATCGCACGAGCAAAACGCGTCGCTACTTGCAAGCCATCAAACGGGAGGCCGAGCAGACTATCCTCAGGCGGGAAATAGAATGCCTCTTACCTTCCGCTTTCGCCATCGATACATAATGGAAGAAGCGGTCGGGGAGGCGATAAGGAGGGGAAAGGTTATCGCGTCACTGATGCTGCTTCCAACGAGAAAAATGGGCAACTGCCTCCGCTTGGAGGTTGGCCGTCTTCCTGGTTCATCATGTTTCGTTCTCCAAAAGTTAATCCGGCGGCTTAAGGGCATAAAAAAACCCCTGTCTCTGAGCCGTTGAGCAGGAAAGGGGTAAACACGCGGCGAATCTCGTATTGCCGCTCTCCGGCTCCCCACTCGCTCACGCTTCTTCACCGCATGCCGTAAGAAGCGGCATCGCTTCAGCAACCTCAGGCAAATCCTTAATCCGGGAGTGCCTGCTCTACCCTCGGACGCATCTTTGGATGCTTGGGGGCAGTGGCCTGTGTGCTATGCGGGAACCTCGCCCGCCGAAGATTCAGCGATAACTGCGAATCCGATATCCGACTTCGCATCGCTTGTCAAAACAAAATTCAATCTTCCGCCATCACATCGGAAATCCATTTTCAATGGCCGACCCTTCATTCCAAAGAGGGGAAAACCTTACACGGTCTCCGACTTAAATGGGTGTTCGGACTGACACTTGCCCACCGGGACGGCGCCCTGTGGCTGCGGCCCCTGCCGCTCCGCCAGCATCGGTTTAGACAGGTGTCCGTCCGCAAACCGCAGGATTGGGAAGGCGTTTGGAACTCGAACCCCGGAGACCGGGTACCCGGGTGGAATGGAGACCGGCATGTGAACATGGTCTACCATGATGTGGCCTTCCAGCGCTTTGCTCTCTTTTTGTCGGGCAAGGCTCCTGAACACTTGCCCGGACTGCTCCCGGAGTTCTCCCTACGGCACCTTCCGCCTGCATTCGGACTCCAGACCACATGGTACTTGCAGTCCCCTACCGAGTGGCTTAAACTTTGGTATTCGTCCGTACGAAAGCTTCCCTCGTGAATGGGTCTCCGACTTAAACGAGTTTTTGGACGGACACTGGCCTGGAAAACCCGGGCCTATGTACCTGAGGACGTATCTCAAGGAGTGGCGAATGCCGGCGGACATAGTGAGATTGGATGAAAAGCGTTTGAGAAAAACCGGCCCCGCGCGGCTCGCGCGGCATATCATGGGCCTTCCGGCCAAGCGACGCCTGGAGATGATCCTGGAAAGACCCGACGCACAAGCGGTGGTGGCGGGGCTCGATGCAAACGACTTTTATCACACGCTCCAGGAAATCGGCCCCGACGATGCTCTGCCGCTTCTTGCCCTGGCCAGCATCGAACAGGTTAATCATCTCTTCGACATCGAATGGTGGCGAAGGGACGCCTTGGAACCCGCCAAGGCGCTCGGCTGGATCGACCGACTGACCAGGGCGGGGGGCACAGTGCTTTTCCAATGGCTTTCCAACGCCGATTTCGAACTACTGGTGTCTCTTTTCAAACAATGTATATCGGTCGATACGATCCCCGAGGACATCGACCTGCTTGAAGCCGTTGAGAGCCTGCCGCCAAGAACACTGGACAACCATTACTTCTGGGAATCGAGATATCCCCAGTACGACGACATGATCGTTCAACTGCTAAGCGTCATTTTTGAAATCAGCTACGGTTTTTTCCAAGAACTTCTGAACAGCGTGCTTTACGCGCCGAGCCCGGAGGTTGAGGAACTCGCCTATGATTTCCATCGCGCAAGGCTCCAAGACCACGGCATACCCGATTATTACGACGCACTGGAAATCTACAAGGCCATCGGCGCCAGCCAATTCGCTCGGAAGGCGGCCTCTTTGCAAACCGCGGAGGAACGCTCCGCTCCGGGGTTTGCCCTGGCCCTTTTGCCCCCGGGCGATCTTTTCGCAAAGACAGTCGCCGGCCTGGAAGACCCCGACCTTATCGAGACTCTCCAGTGGGAGACGGCCGCACTGGCAAACAAGGTCATCGTGGCCGATCGCCTTTCCCCTGGTGATTCACAAGCGCTTCGCCGCGCCGTGGACAAAACACTCGCCTACGTCAATCTGGGACTGGAGCTGCGTTGCGGGGCAAGAGCGCAACGGGCCGAACAAATTCTTCGCGACAATTTCCTGGAGCATCTTTTCAGGCTTGCCCAGGCGGAGATCGCCCGGGTCAGGGGACGGTTGCGAGCAACCGTCCAGGGTGGTTGGCTTGCCCACTGGCCCGGTGGTATAAAGCGCCTGGACGGCGAGTGGTTCGATGCGGCCGAAGAGCTTTTGACCTCCACCCCGGAAATTTCGCGCAACAGCCAGGGAGAAGCCTCCCGCCTCTATGATTTTTTCAGAACCCCTTCGGACCTTGCCAGAGCCGATCATTTCGTCGACGTCATCATCGGGGCGGGCGAACTCTATCTGCGGCTAAGTGGCCGGGAGCAGGAAGTCGAGCCGCTCACGGGGCGGGAGGAGGTAACACTCGGGATGTTTGTCATGACGGTCGCCGCCAACTTGCTGGTTTGCGGCGAATTGAGCCCCCGGCCTCTGCGGCAATCTTCCTGGCCTGAAATTTTTCCATTGGTCCAACCTCGGGCAATCAGCGGTGCGGTGCGTGAGTTGATCGAACTGCATACGGGGGCGACCGGGGCAAAGGAGCCGGCGAGGGAATATTTTGAGCCGATTTTAAGAGATTATGAAGAGGAGATGCGTCCGTTTTCATGGCAAAACCCGCCTGATTCGAACTTGGTAAGGTTTTTTGTATTCAGTTGATCGCCCCCCCGCGGTCGATTATTAATCAGGTATGAATGAGGATACTTGCTTTCAGATTTGTCCAGTCGTAAAATGATTGTCACCCCTTCCGTCGATAGCGCCTTGTCGCGGGGGAAGCGTCGAGTCTTGCCCGGCCGGACGGCATGAAACGTGCTGAGGGAATTCCCGAGTGGGTGCGCGGATGGGCGGAAATTTCACGAATATGGTTATGCAACACGGAACCTAGGGCAATTCTGCGTAGAAGGAGACCGGTATGAAAAAAGCTATGATCTCATTGGCCGCCATATTTCTTGCATTAGCCGTCACTTTGCCGGCCATTGCTCAGCAGGATCTGCCGCCGGATCCCAGCATGACCGGACGGTTTTCCGCCGATCCCCCGGGAGAGTTTATCATCCTTGACGCCCTTATTCTCAGGCCGCTGGGACTTGCGGCAATGGGCGTGGGCGCGGCTGGCGCTATTGCCGCCGCCCCCTGGGCAGTTTCGTCCAACACGCAGGGCCGGGTAAACCGTGAGCTTTTGCAAAAGCCTTACTGGTATACATTCTGCCGTCCGCTGGGCAGCAGCAGTTTTTGATCGCGGAGCGGGGAAAATCGCGCTAACGGGCGGTATTGCCGACGTGCGGGGTGGCCAACCGGCTAAAAGAACTCGAGGCGATAATACTCGATGGAATGCGTCTGAGCGCCTGGCGGGCATACCCTTGGACGGCCTTACTGCCCGGAGCGCGCTGTTTTCATCCGGGCGGCCTTGCTTGAAAGTGCGGAGTTTACGGCAATCGTTAGAGGCTCCGGGTTCAGCGCCAAGACCCCGTTTGGAGACGGGCCGCGCAGGTTGAAAGCCGAAGCGGCGCCAGCCATGCGGCTTTCCACCGGTTTCAAAAATGAACGCTCCGATTACATCATTGAAACAGCTTGGCCGGTAAGCACCCTGCCCCAGATCGATGAACCCGGGGCCAACCTCTCGCGACACTGAAATCGAGGACTTGGATTCTGATGGAAGAAAAGATCAGAACGCTCGGGATTTTGAAGGCAAGGCATTTCAGCGCGAGCCTGGATGCCGTCAGGATGCCAAGCGGCAGGGTAACCGAGCGAATAAGGATAGATCATCCGGAGGCCGCCGCCATCCTGGCCTTCGCGGATGTGGACCACATACTCATGGTTCGCCAATTTCGATATGCCATCGGTTGCGAGACCCTCGAAATACCGGCGGGCAAGGTCGATCCCGGAGAGAGCGCCGAGATGTGCGCCGGGCGAGAACTCATGGAAGAAACCGGTCGAAGGGCGAGCCGATTGGCCGAGATCTTCAGCTACTATCCCGCGATAGGCTACGCCAACGAGGTCATCAGGATATTTGTGGCTTCTGGGCTGGACTCCGGTTCCGACCGTGAGGAAAACGACGAAGTGTCGGCGACCGAACTTGTCAAACTTTCCGAAGCCCATGATATGATTATGTCGGGCAGGATCCGCGACGGCAAAACGGTCATCGGCCTTTCCGTTTTACGATCCAGACTGGAGAGGGGAGAAATCCCGGGAAATTTTTTCCTCTGAGTTGCAATGAAACCCAAAATTCCCATTACCCGCAATGGTCATCGAATGCTTCTAAGAGAGCTTTTCCACCTTAGAAGGGTCGTACGCCCCGAGGTGCTCGAAGAACTGCACGAAGCCAGGGGGTACGGCGTAAAGATTGAAAACCAGCAATATCTTCTGGCCCGCGAACGCCACGCCAGCCTTCAGAAAAGGATAAACGCCCTTGAAGAGAAACTGGCCCGCTGCGAGATATTCGTCGGGAGAAAGTTTTTTTTCAAACAGGTAGGCTTCGGAACCGTAATAACGGTTAAAAATCTTTACTCGGGCGATGTCAACCGGTTTCAAATGGTGGGACCGTGGGAATCCGACGTATCCGAGGGCAGGCTGTCGGTGGACTCCCCGGTGGGCAGGGGCCTGATGGGACACGCGGAGGGCGAGGAGGTGCTGGTTTACACTCCCTCCGGGGACCGTTCCTACCGCATACTTTCCATTGAAATCTGATAAGAGGCGCCAATCACATTTTGTGTGAGCAACGGCGCCAGGCGGGCAGATTTTTGTCTGTGTCGTGCCGATGGGCTGAACCCCGATGAAAATACCGATCGCCAAATGGCTGATAATACTCTCTGTCTTTTTTGGCGTTTTGGCGACGTTGCATTTCGCCAAAGTCCATGGAAGAGCCGCCGAGGCTTTTACCGGCGCAAAGCCGGCCGCCGCGCCCGGTTCCACCTCCGCGGGGGATCCCTTTGCAAGCCTTTACGGTATCCTGGCGTTGCTTATCAGTTGCGCGGCGCTCGGACGTTTCGTGGCGATAAGGCTGAAACAGCCGCCGGTCTTGGGAGAACTGGCCGCGGGGATTATCGTGGGCGCTCTGCTCTACCAGCTCGGCAGCCCGACCGTGATCATAATCCGCCGCTCGGAACTGGTTCAACAGGTGAGCCAAAACGCCCTCACCGAAGGCATGAACTGGCCGGCCACCGTCCGGTCCACTTTGCACCGCACGGATCTGCCCCGGGCGGATGCCCGAAAAATCGAGCGAGTGCTTCTCAGTAAGGATTTTCCCTCCTATCTGTCGCTTGCCAGGTCCGTCCAGCTTTTCGCCGGCTTCGGCGTCGTCTTGCTGCTGTTCATGGTGGGGCTGGAGGTCAGCATCAAAGAGTTGAAGGCCATCGGGGCAAGCGCCTCCATGGTCGCCCTGTCCGGGGTGGTCGTAACATTCGCTTTGTCCTATCTGACAATATCTTTGCTCCTGCCCGAATCGCAGGGGATTATGCCCGCGCTTTTTGCGGGCGCCGCCCTGTGCGCTTCGAGCGTTGGCATCACAGCCCGGATTTTTAAAGACCTCAAGCGGCTAAGGACTAAGGAAGCCCACATCGTGCTCGGGGCCGCCATTCTCGATGATGTTCTGGGGCTGCTCGTCCTGGCCCTGGTTTCGGGAATCGCCCTGCACGGAGGTCTAAGGCCCGGAGATATTTTCCGAATCCTTGTGAAAACGACCCTTTTTCTCGGAGTGCTGGTGGTTTTCGGTACCAGGTTCGTCGAGATCGCTCTCCGATACCTGGTCAGGTTCAACCCCGGGAACATTAAACTCCTCTTTCCCTTCGTCCTTCTCATGTTTCTGTCCTGGCTCGCGGGCAAGATCGGACTGGCGGCAATCGTAGGGGCCTTCACGGCCGGAGTGATCATAAAGGAGGAGTCTTTTTCCGGCATCGGAGCCGGACTTGCCCCGGCCCAGAGCGTCGAATCGATTCTTGCCTCTCTCGAAGGAATCCTCGCTCCAATATTTTTTGTCCTGATCGGTCTACAGGTCGACCTCGGGACCTTCGGAAATCTCAAGGTGGTGCTTATCGGCCTGCTACTTACCGCCGCGGCTTCGGCAGGCAAGCTCGCCGCGGCTTGGGGCGTTCGCGGCGAGGCCGACAGGCTCATAGTCGGCATCGGCATGCTGCCAAGAGTCGAGGTCCCCCTGATTGTAGCCAGTATGGGAAAATCACTGGGAGTAATCAGCGCTTCCCTCTACTCCGTGATCATAATGGTGGTGGTGCTGACGGTAGCGATGACCCCGCCGCTTCTCAAGTGGTCCATGGAAAGAAAGCCGCAAAGCAGGTGAGTGCCCGTTGAGGCCGCGGACCAGCCTTCGGCCAGGTCGTCAAAAACCGCGCAAAACGAAAAAGCCCGCGCATTCATTGTGTGTGGACAAATATTTACCAGCTCTAATTCAATCAATGATGGTCTTTATATCAGCAAGTTCGAAAGGGCCATCGATTCCGCCTTTCGCGCAATGGCAAAATCACCACCCTTTGCACCTTCGCGCTTTAAGCGACTTTTTCAACACCCTTCCGATTTTTAACCCCCGTGCCTTTATCTCCACCCGGGGGAACTATTTTGGCTCCAGCCTTTCACACACAATCATGGCCTTTAACTTGCTTGCAAGATCGAATCATGCTAGGCGTATTGAAAATTTTCAACTTGCATAAAAAAACAGAGAAAGCCGCGGCAACCCTCTTCCAGGGACCTTTTTGCTTCCCAACCCTGAAACGCGGGGGCTGCAACAAAGACCAATCGATCTCTCAGGAAACGGCCGCATCAATATCGCGTATGTTATGCCTCGGGAGACCTTCTGTAATTTCGAAAGCATGGGAAAAGGAGGACTTATGAACGGAGACAGAAATTCTCATCCCGCAACCCGATTCTTTCTGAACGCCCGATTCCTTCGGGCCGCAGGCGGAACTTTGCTCTCCCTGTGTGTTCTGTTTTCCGTTTTCTTGTACACGGCGGCTTTCGGACAAGGCGCGGCCCAAACCATTGGAGCGGCAAACTTGAACGAAATGATCCGGGCCATCGGGGGGAAGTGGACGGCTGCGGACAATCCGATCTCCCGGCTCAGCCCTGAACAGAGGCGACAGAGACTGGGGGCGATTATCGGCCCGATTTCCACCAAGAGCGGCAGACAAGCCGCGCTTCCCAAAGTAACCCTGCCTTCATCTTTCGACTGGCGAAACGCTCCCGCAACGGGCAATCTACCGGCGGGCGATTATGTCACCGGAATTCGGGACCAGGGCCAGTGCGGAAGTTGCTGGGACTTTTCCGCCGTTGAGGCGCTGGAATCCCAGGTCCTGATCACCCTGCAGGTGCCCGATGTCGACCTCGACCTTTCCGAACAGATCGTCTTGTCGTGCACGAACCCCGGGACCGACAATTGCGAAAATGGCGGCTATCTAAACGATGTCGCCGATTACCTTGAGACTTCGGGCACCGCCATGCAGTTTTACTACCCCTATACCCAGGCGGACGGCACATGCTCCAGCGCCCAGTCGGGGTGGCGGAATGCAGCCGTGAAGTTGAACTCATGGCAGTTGCTGGACAGCGGCGCCGTTACCAATGTAAACGACATAAAGACCGCCGTATATACCTACGGACCGGTAGTGACATCCTTTGAGGTGTTTTCAGATTTCTACTACTACTCCACCGGCGTTTATTCCGTTACGCCCGGTTCGACCGATGAGGGCGGCCACGCCGTGGTGATCGTCGGCTGGGATGACAACGCGGGCGCGTTCATCGTCAAAAACAGTTGGGGAACGGGCTGGGGGATGAATGGCTATTTCGAGATCGCCTACAGCGAATTGACCGGCCAATCCGGATTCGGTTCTTACACCCTGTCTTATTCCGGCGCGATCGCACCGCCCCTGGTGACGGTTGCAATCACCCCGGCGGCGGCTGTCGGCGGCGGAGCCACTTGGACGCTGGATAACACGAACACATTCAACAGCGGCGATATGACAACAGTTTCAAGCGGCACCCATGTGATCACCTTCCCCGCTGTCCAGGGCTATGTGACTCCCCCTTCCATAACTTTATCCAACCTCGCGAGCGGAGTAACAAAGGAAAACGTAGCCTACACCTTGCCCTCCACGACAACCCTTCGAATAACTCCCAACCCTTCCACATACGGTCAGTCCCTGGCCCTTACCGCAACCGTCGCCCCGAGCGCGGCCACCGGCACGGTCAACTTCCTGGACGGATCAAACACCATCGGAAGCGCTACCCTTTCCAATGGCGTCGCAGTCCTGAATACCACGGCCTTGATCTCCGGAAGCCACACCATTACGGCCCAATACTCGGGTGACAGCTCCTACAGCACATCGACTTCCGCCTCCGTAACGCAAACGGTAAACCAGGCCGCTTCGACCACCACCCTCTCGCCCGCCCCGAATCCATCGACATTCGGGCAGCCCGTGACCCTCACGGCAACAGTCACAGGGAGCGGGGCCACCGGCACGGTGAGCTTCCTGGACGGATCGACCTCCCTTGGCAGCACCACACTTTCGAGCGGCGGCGCGGTCCTTACCACCTCGGCTCTGAACGCGGGCAACCATTCCTTGACCGCCCGATATTCGGGGGACGGAAACTTCAAACCATCGACTTCCACGGCCGCAGCGCAAAAGGTAACCCCCGCCCCCTCGACCACCACCCTCGCATCGGCCCCGAATCCAGCCCAAACCGGGCAGCCCGTGACCCTCACCGCGACGGTCACAGGGAGCGGGGCCACCGGCACGGTGAGCTTCCTGGACGGATCGACCTCCCTTGGCAGCACCACCCTTTCGAACGGCGGCGCGGTCCTTACCACCTCCACCCTCACCGGCGGCAACCACACCCTGACCGCGAAATACTCGGGGGACGGCAACTACACAGGTTCCACCTCCCCTTCCGTCATTCAGGTGGTGGGCAACGGCTCATCAGCCATAACACTGTCCTCGAGCCTCAATCCCTCTATGTTCAAGCAACCGGTAACTTTTACCGCGACGGTCACCCCGAGCGGGGCCACCGGCTCCGTCAAATTCATGGACTCAAAGAAGACGATCGGAAACGCATCCCTTTCGAGTGGAAGCGCCATTTTCAGCACCTCGGCCCTGAGTTCGGGCGGCCATAACATTACCGCCGCCTACTCCGGAGACCGCAACTTCAATTCGGCGACCTCCCAGCCTTTGACCCAGACGGTGCTCACCTCGCCTTCCAAGTTTGCGATAACGGCCCAACAGGCGTGGACTTACACGGGAGGGCCGGTCGCCTACGCAATAGTAGCCCGTGACTCCCGCAACAACACGGTGACCAGTTACAACGGCACGGTCAATATTACATGCAAGGAACCGGGTTTCACCGGGGGAGCGCTGACCCTTGTAAACGGCCTGGGAAGCTTTTCGGAGACCTTCACCTCGGCGGGAAAGTGGTCGGTGGCGGCTATCGACGCCTCCAATTCCACACTGAAAGGAAGCTCGAAACCGGTTTCCGTTTACCTCCCGGCGACTCAATATCAGCTCCGGGGGCCAAAACTGGCAACAGCCGGAAGGCCGGTTAATTTCACCATAATCGCCACTAACGCCAGCAATCAGCCTGTACCCGTGTATTCGGCAACGGCGGGAATCACATCCACGGACCCGAGTGCGCAGGCCGCACCGGTGACTTTCACGACCGGCCGGGCAACCCTTCGGGTGACTTTTAGTTCCAAGGGTACCCAGACCCTTACGGCAACCGATTCTCAGGACTCTTCGATAACCGGGACGGCCTCCGTAACGGTGAGATAATCACGAAGCGAAAGAATTTGGAGTTGCCGATATAGCGTCAAATCCCGCCTCGCGGGATTCCTTCCACTGAGCAATGCGGGCAGGTCCAACGGGAAACCCCGAACCTGCCCGCCCTTTCCCGACAGTCTCGACTCGAATCGTGCCGGGCACGACCAAGCGCAAACCTGCCAAGCCCTCTTTTCTGCTGCAAATTGCCCCGGGTTGCTGCGCCCGGATTTGTGCTTAGTTTCCAACCATCGGGGCGCCGGCCCGAATTATGAGTCTTGGAGAAACAACCCCCATGGAAAGACGAGAGCACCTCTTGTCGATGTTTCGCAAGGTCCGCCAGGCAAGTCTTAAGATGTGCGCCCCTTTGAGCCCCGAGGACTACCAGGTCCAGCCCTGCGAAGAAGTGAGCCCTCCCAAGTGGAACCTGGGGCACACGAGCTGGTTTTTCTACCGCTTTATTCTTCGTAAGCATGGACTTGGCCTGCCGATCGACGAGGCCTTCGCCCATCTTTTCAATTCCTATTATCACCGCGCAGGTCTTGGAAATCCGAGGGGAAGGCGCGGACTGATGACCCGGCCCACAGTCGAGCAAGTTTATAGCTACCGCGAATCGGTCGACGAACGGATGGAAAAAACTATTGCAACGGCCGACGATGAAGCGCTGGAGGAACTCGATTTTCTCACGACTGTGGGCAAAAATCACGAACAGCAGCACCAGGAACTCTTTTATACTGAAATCAAAAACATCTATCACGCCAATACGACCTCTCTTCGGCCGGCTTATCTGCAGGGGCCTCAGCCGGTTTTGCCCTCACAAGCAACCGAAATCGAGTTTATCGATTTCCACGGAGGGACCTTCGAATTCGGCAACACCGAAGGCGGTTGGTGCTGGGATAATGAGCTTGCCATCCACCGGGCACTGTTGGGCGATTTTGCGCTTTCCGACCGGCTGGTAACCAATCGGGAATTTCTCGATTTCATGCGGGACGCGGGGTATTCCAACCCCCTTTTCTGGCTGTCCGACGGCTGGCTGGAAGTGGAGCGGCGGAAGTGGAGCGCCCCGCTCTACTGGGAAAATCTCGACGGGAAATGGTGGATTTTCACACTTGGCGGAATGAGGGAACTGGACCTGGAGGAGCCGGTGTGTCACGTGAGTTTCTATGAAGCCTGTGCGTTTGCAAACTGGAAGTCCAAGCTCCACGGGGATTTCAGCGGATGCAGGCTGCCTGCGGAACGCGAATGGGAGCACGCGGCCAGGGTATCGGGTGCGAGAGCATCGCCGGCTAATTTTGCCGAAGAAGGAAGGCTTCACCCCGCGCCCGTTGCGGTCGGCGATCGGGTACTCCCGACCCAGATGCTGGGAGATCTTTGGGAATGGACATCAAGCCATTATGAGCCCTACCCCGGATTCCGGGAGTTTGCCGATGATCTTTCGGAATACAACGGTAAATTCATGAACAACCAGAGGGTGTTGCGAGGAGGGTCCTGCGCCACGCCAGGAGATCACATTCGCCTCAGCTATCGCAATTTTTGGCCGCCTGCGACCCGCTTTCAGTTTACCGGGATTAGACTGGCAAAGGATCTATGATGTCAAACCCCTCCAAAATTGAAGAAAACCCAAGGATACTCAAACCCGACACCGACCATTCACCACACCGCTCGTTCGCACGGAACATCCTCGAAGGACTGTCTCAAAGACCCAAGAGCATTCCTTCGCTCTACCTCTACGATAAAGCGGGCAGCGAGCTCTTCCGGCGTATCACCACACTCGAATCCTATTATTTGACCCGAAGCGAGCAGGAAATATTGACTTCCCGCGGGGAGGAAATTTCCGAGTACTTGCCGGGGCGGTTTTTCAACCTGATCGAACTCGGCGCAGGCGATGGCCGAAAGACCATGTCGCTGATCGAGTGCTTTTTGAATAAACGATACCAGTTCGAATACATAACGCTCGATATTTCGCCCGAGTCGGTAAACGGCCTCACGGTTTCCCTGGGCGAGATGTTTTCACCCGGCCTCAAGGTTACCGGGATCGTGGCCGAGTACTTCGACGGGCTGAAATGGCTGGAAAACAACAATGGCTCAAAAAATCTCACCCTCTTTCTTGGCTCCAATATCGGCAATTTGCACCCCCGGGCCGCCGCGAGGTTTCTCCGCCGCCTGTGGGGCTGTCTGAGATGCGGCGACCGGTTACTGATAGGCTTTGACCTGAAGAAGGATATCGCTGTTTTAAACAGGGCTTATAACGACCCGCAGGAAGTTACCCGCGACTTCAATCTGAACGTGCTCGACAGAATCAACCGCGAACTGGGCGGTCAATTCGATCGCGAAAAGTTCCTCTATTACGGGAGTTACCAAGTGGCCACGGGAGCCGTGGAAAGCTATCTGGTAAGCAGGGAAAAACAGGAGGTTTTCATAAGGGACCTCGACTTGTCCTTTTCCTTCGATGCCTGGGAGCCCATCCACACGGAAAGTTCCTATAAATTCCTGGAATCCGAGATCGTCCGCCTTGCCCAAAAGACCGGGTTCGAGGTGCGAAGGCACTTTTTCGATAAACGCCGTTATTTTGTCGATTCCCTGTGGCAAGTGGTAAAGCCCGCGGCTAGCAAATCCAATTTCGCGGGAAAGGCCTCCCAAGACCCGCTTTCGTAATTTCAGGGGGCCCCGGTGAGATATTTCCTGTCAGCCGGCCAAAGATCCATCACTTGCCGGACAATGGCCAACTCCCCCAGATGATAGCCGTTGTGGTCGCCTACGACCAGAATCTCCCGAAAAACGGTGTAGTCCGGAGCGTGTGGAAGGGGGGCACAGAGGTCGATCGCCGGATTTTGAACCATATCGATCAGCGCCTTGAGATCGGAGCGGAAACCGGACAGCGTCCCGCCCCAGATCTCTTTGTCGGCCCTGTCGCCGGGGTCGGGGCGGTAGCCTTCGGGATAATGGGGAGAAATGTGGGCGGGGTTGCGTATGAACTCCAGTATGTCCCGTTGAGCGATGCGCATGTGCTCGATGATTTGCCAGAAGCTGTAGGGCATTCCCGGTGCCTTCCCGTTCATGTGGCCGAGCGGAAAGTCGGCGACTATTTCATCGAAATCCATATGAGCGTTTCCACCTTTTAGAAGCACGGAAAGTTCCCGCCTGACCATTGAATCCATCACTTTTCCTTTCGGCCCCGTCGTACCGGCACAGCTCCAAATGAAGCTAATCATCAACCAGGCGATTTTTGTTGCTTTCGGCCATTATTTTTTCTATTTCTAAAGCCAAATTCATGCAAATCCGAATACATTGCCTTACCTGGTGTTCAAGTGAAAACAGCCCGAATTCGAAGATTTCGCCAATTCCATGCAGAGGGGACCAGTTGATGAAAAAGACGATCAATACACTCTATTTCAGCCCCACAGGCACGACTGAAAAAATTGTGAAGGGCATCGCTCAAAAAATTTCGGAAAACCTCGGGGCGAATATTCCGGTGAGTCATCATGACTTTACACTGCCGCAAGCTCGAAAGAACAGCCTTAGCTTCGGCAGTGACGATCTTGTCGTAGCGGGAGTTCCTGTTTACGCCGGACGCGTACCCAACGTGCTGCTCAAATTCCTGGACACGATCCGCGGAAATGGAGCGGACGCGGTGGCTGTGGTTCTTTACGGAAATAGGGACTTTGACGACGCGCTGATAGAGCTCAAAGACATTTTGGAAGCCAAAGGCTTTCATGTTGTCGGGGCGGGCGCATTCATCGGCGAACATTCTTTTTCCACCGTGCTGGGGGCAAACAGGCCCGACGAGAAGGATATGGCCGCGGCAGGCGATTTTGCGGCAAAGCTGTGTGACAGGATAAAAACTCCGGGCGTAAACGCCGCCCTTACCGTAAAGGGCAATAAACCCTACAGGGAATATTACCGGGTAAAGGATGCGAGCGGCAAAAACACGGGCTTTCTCAAGGCCAAGCCAAAAACCAACAGCGATTGCATCGACTGCAAGCTTTGTTCGCAGGTTTGCCCCATGGGCTCGATTGAAGAAGACGATGTTTCCAATGTGAGCGGCATATGCATCAAGTGTTGCGCCTGCCTTAAGAATTGTCCCGTGGGAGCGAAGTACTTCGACGATGAAAATTATTTAGGGCACAAAAGCGAACTGGAACTCAAGTATTCCGACGTCCGGCGGGAACCTGAATACTTTGTGTGATACGATTCCACCTTTCCCATGATTGGAGATCATGTTTTTCACCTTGCAGGATCGGCCCCCGAGAACCGCTACGGTCCGAACAAGGAATAGGCCTTCAGATTTTCCAGGCCGCATCGAGTTTTTAAAAATGCTCCGGGCAAATTTATTCGGCCCGCAACCTCGCTGTTAGTGCCCAAGGGAGTGCTGACGGTGGATGAGATGACTTTTGAAAAGGCCATGCGTTTCGCCACCGCTTTTGCCGGAAGGCCGGAAGGCTCGTCCCGGTTGATACGGCTCGAAGATGAGCTGGCATATCCGGTGCTTTGCGCTGCCGCCCTTTTAGGGCGCTTTAAAAAATTGCGCGGTTTTGAAAAGCAGCGGTTGCTTGCGGGGCTGGTCAAAGCGGGGGTTCGAAACGAAGAAGACCTGCGCGCATGGATCGGAAACATCTATTCGCGGGTGCACAAGAATAAATGGGACTCCAGCCGGAAGCGAGCCGATGAATTTCTATCGGCTGGAATCCGGGTCATGGCGCCCGAGGCTTCTTGCGGCGGTGCGGTCGGACGGCCCCTGCCGCCGGCCGACCTGCCCGAGTGTCCGGGGATTCTTTTTGCGAAGGGCTGTCCGTCCGCTCCGCCTCCCCTTTTGGCCGTATTCAATTCCCGAAAGCCGAGACTGGTTTCTCCACTTTCTTCCTGGCTGGAGGGGCTGCGTTCCTCCCTGGGCGCCCTTGAACATGGGAAGATCGCCCTGGCCGGCAGCACGGGAACGCTCACCTACGATCTTGCCTCCGTTTTTGCCCACCGTTTCGGATTTTTACAACTCCTCGTCGCACCATTTCCACTGACGGAGACCGAGCCCCATTTTCACAGGCTATTCGGCGAAAAAGCGGCCGATATCCCGGTGATTTCCTGCGCCCTTTGCGGCGCACCATGCCCCGCAAAACTGCCCCTCAAGTGCCGTGACCGTCTCCTTGCCTGGCTCTCCGATCTCCATCTCGTGCTGGAGATAAGATCCGGCGGAAACCTTTTGGCGGTCCTGGAAGAGCTCCAGACCCGATCACCTCGGCCCCGGTTGGTTATGAAACCGGAGGGCACCGGTTCCGGTAACGGAGGAAACCGCATCCTGTTGAGGAAATTTCCGAAGCATACGGTTGGATTCAATCCGCCCGGACAGCACCAACCGGCAAGGAGCAAATCTTTTGCGCCCGCCAATTTCTCCCCCTCTTCGGGATTGCATGTCACACGCATAAACGAAGTTGCCTTGCGCGATTATCTTTTTCATTATACCCGGGCATGCGGCGGCCCGTGGCCCGGCCAAACCTATCGGCAATATCTTCTCGAGCTGCTCGAACCCGACGGTTTACCCGGCCGTTCGGCCTTCGACACCCTGCTTCGCATTGCCGCCGAAGGCCTCTTGAGAGCGCACTGCCGCATGGTTCGCGGCCGGACGGCGGTTGTCTGCTGGAGTTCGCTTCATCCAAAGGAGTTGTCGCTGATCAGGAAATGGCGCCCGGGGCTTGCGCGCTGGACCGTCGAGCCATACGGCGTGGCCCTGCGGCGCGACCTGTTGCGCTCGCTCGGGGCAAAGCCTGCGATATATGGGAGCGCGCAAAGCTACTCGAAGCTTCCCGAATCGGAAAGATTTCGCTTTCAGCTGAGCGGCCGAGGTTCTTCCGCCGGGTGGCGCCATGAGCGCGAATGGAGAAGCGCCGGGGACCTGGCGCTTGGAGACATAAGGCCCGGGCAGGGGTTTTATTTCGTGCGGAGCGCCGGGGAAGCCGAGAGGTTTTACGACCGCGTGGAACCGGGGTTGCCCGTGCTTGCCATAAATGGGCACAACTTTTGACCCGCCTTTTTCTTGCGATTTAGAGCTGCTCGGATGCAAAGCTCAACCAGATGGGCCTTCGAATTTCCGACTGCGGTTTTGGTCTTGCCTCCCCGACCTTGGGCGAAGCCAAAGGCGCCAGGAGATTATATTTGGCGCCAAAACGAACTGGTCGAAGATGGTAAGCCACGATCGTTTCGAACGTTTGAAGGCCTGTCCAACCTGGTATAATCACGTAACTTTTGGCTTAACTTGCTATTGTTTCCGTTTCGTTGGTAGACCCCTGAAGAACCTTGCGAACCCAGCCGCCGACAATCGCCGGGTAGTGCGGATCGGTTATCTCGACGCGCGCCTTCCCGTCCGAACCGGTTTGCGTGGCGACGAACCCGCGCGCAAGCCAGTTGATAACCTGCGGGTAGACTTCATATTCGAGCGATAGACCGCGGTTTCGGATTGTTTCGACATCCTCGCCCGGCCACACCGGGTAGACGGCCTGGGCGATAACCGGCCCGGTATCTTCGCCTTCGTCTACGAAGTGGACCGTCACTCCGCCCCATTTGCAGCCGTACTGGAAGGTATCCTCATAGCCATGACGGCCCGGGAAGGAGGGCAGGAGCGCGGGATGGATGTTGATTATTTTGGGGCCGTGGGCGTTTATATGCCCGATGAAATAAGGGCTTAAAAGGCGCATGAAGCCCGCGAGGCAGACATAATCGGGGTCTACCGAATCGATGCGGCGGATGAGTTCGTGTTCGGCAAGGACCAGTCTTGCCAGTCGGGCGAGGCGAGTCGATCTGTCCGCATCATTTATTATTTTCTGTCCGCAGTCCAACTCGGCCAGATCGACAAGGCTTGCGGCCTGTTCGATTGTCGATTTCGCAGATGTTTTGTAATCTATATGAAAGGCGGCAATATCGGCCTTTTCGGCCCGTTTTAGAGCAACGGCCCCTGCCCTGTCGCTCAAGACCAAAACGATTCGGGCATCGAGAAGCCCTTCGGCCGAGCGGTCGATCATCGCCTGAAGGTTCGTGCCTCCGCCGGATGCGAGCACGCAAAGCCGCAGTTTGGTGTGAGGGGGTGAATCCATCAAAAACTGTCCCCGCGACTACCGGAAAGACTCAATTAAAGAAATTTACGGCATTACGAAAAAGCTTTATCCCCTCGCCTTCTTCGGGGATGCTTCGATGCTCGCGCCGGTATTTTTCCCTTAAAAAAGTCCAATCGGGGTGATTGGTGAAATGGTTGAAGGCCTCGGGATGGGGCATGAGGCCCACGACTCTTCCCGTGGGGTCGCAAATGCCGGCGATATCTTCCACCGAACCGTTGGGGTTGTGTGGAAACTCGCCCGAGGCCGGGGCGCCGTCGGGTCTTGCGTAGCGCAAAAAGATCTGCCCCTGGCTGTTGAGCTTTTCTATGACCGCGGGTTCGGCGAAAAACTTGCCTTCGCCGTGCCTGACAGGCAGTTCGATACAGTCTATCCCGGAGGACAGAACGCAAGGGGATGCCGAATTTAGCGCAAGGTTCACCCACTGGTCTCGAAAGCCGCCGCAATCGTTGGCTATGAGGGCCACTTCTCTTTTCATGGCCCCGTCGAAACCGGGCAGGAGCCCGAGATTTACCAGCACCTGAAAACCGTTGCAGATCCCTATGACGATGCCGCCCTTACCCACGAAAGCCGAAATTTGGTCCTGGAGCCGATGTTTGAGGCGCATGGCCATGATGACGCCCGCCCCGTGGTCGTCTCCCCAGGAAAAGCCCCCGCCGACTACGAAAATCCGGTAGGCGCTCAAAGACTTCTCGCCGGCAATCAGGCT
>JAJYDE010000036.1 GCA_021777755.1 Deltaproteobacteria bacterium | reverse complement strand
CACGGTCGAAGACCCGGTCGAATACCAGATAAACGGAATAAACCAGGTGCAGGTCAAGCCGCAGATCGGCTTGACCTTTGGCAATACGCTTCGATCCCTGGTCCGGCAGGACCCCGACGTTTTGCTAATCGGCGAAATCCGCGACAAGGAAACCGCCGATATAGCCATCGAGTCGGCCCTGACCGGCCACCTGGTGCTCTCAACGCTCCACACCAACGATGCCCCGGGGGCCATAACGCGCCTTCGAGACATCGGGATCGAGTCTTTCCTCATGGCCGACTCTCTTCTCATCGTCATGGCCCAGCGCCTCATCCGCGTGCTGTGCCCTCACTGCAAGGAAGAGTATGCGGCGCGGCAAGAGGATATGGACAAGATCGGCGGCATATTGCCCGATCTGCCGCCAAACGTCGGTCTTTATCGCAACAAGGGTTGCGAAAGGTGCGGTTATACTGGTTATAGAGGCAGGCAGGGCATCTTCGAGCTCCTTCCGGTAAATGAGGTGGTCAAATCGGCCATTGTGGCCGGTAAAGACGCTGGCGCCATTGCGCGCGCGGCATCCGAATTCGACTACCGTCCCCTGGCCCACAACGGGTTTCGAAAGGTGGTCGACGGGATTACCAGCCTCTCCGAGGTGCTAAGAGTGACAAGTCTTTCGGTCTAACGGGACGGCACGAATCCCGAGGGATTTTCTCATGGCTTCATTCCAATATCAGGCTCGCGATGCAAGCGGGGCCACTCACCGTGGAGTAATGGAGGCGCTTTCCGAATCCGACGCCGCCAGGAAGCTCAAATCGAGCAAGCTTTTCCCCGTGAGCATCAAGGCGGCAACAAGCCGGGGAAAGCGGCGAATTCCGGAAGAACACGTCATCCGGTTCTTTTTCGACCTCTCGGACCTTGTTGCCGCCGGTCTGCCCCTGGACCGCGCCCTCAGCCTCATAAGCTCCAACCAGACACACACGCGGTTTCAACGGGTGGTGCAGGAGCTCTTTGAATCCGTTCAGGCCGGAAATGATCTTTCCGGCGCACTCAGTCAATACCGGGACGTATTCGGCGCCCTTTCCGACCATATGATCAGGGCCGGTGAGGCGAGCGGCACTCTTGGCCCCATCCTGAAGCGCCTTGCCCAGTACCTGGAACAACGGCGCGTATTTCGCCAGGCCATGCAGTCGGCGATGGTCTATCCCATTATCATTGTTACGGTTGCGGGCATTTCGGTTGTGGCCCTGCTGGTTTACGTCATCCCGAAGTTCGCCGAGATTTTCCACGAATTGAACCAGCCCGTGCCCTTTCTTTTGAACATTATGATCTATCTTGGCCTGTGGCTGAAACAATACGGCCTGATGCTCCCCGTGATGGTGGCCGCGGCCCTGCTCGGGGCCAAGTACATCCTTCGAAAGCCCTCGGCACGGAGGTCTTTGGATAAGTTTCTTCTGAGCCTTCCTTTTTCCCGCTATTTGATCCTTTACAGTGAAATGACCCGATTTTGCCGCACCCTGGGGACCATGATCGAGGCGGGGGTGCCGCTGCTAAGGGCGCTCAATCTCGGCCAGGGCCTGATACTGAACGCGCGGCTGCGCGAATCGCTGAACCCCCTGCACCAGGAAATAAAAGCCGGGCGCTCGATCAGCAACTTCTTTCGCTCCCAGGCCGCCTTCCCGGCCAGGATGGGAACCATTCTGCGCATCTCCGAAGAACAGGGTAACCTGGGCGCCGGTCTGCTCTCTCTTTCGGACTACTTCGAACAAGAACTCCAAAGGAGGCTGCAAAGAATCATGACCCTGGCCGAGCCGATGGTGATTCTTCTCACCGGAGGTTTTATAGGCGTTATCGTCCTGAGCATGTTTTCGGCCATCTTCGGGATCAACAACATAAAATTTTAGAGCCGCAAATCGCAAAAAAGAAAAGTCCGGATCCATCATGATGCCAACCAGGGAGAAAAGAGATAAGGGGCTGAGGCCGCAGGGGGTGATTTACCGCTCCGGGCCGTTTGGGGAGGTTGCCGCCCCTGCCCCGGCTCGCGGCTTCACCCTAATCGAATTGCTCGTCGTCATGATCATCATGACGATCGTCATGGCGATAACCATCCCAAGGATAGGCTCCAATTGGCACCAGATCCAGGATGGCGATTTTCTGCAGCAATTCAGCCAAGCGATCCGGGCGAGCCGGCTTTTCGCCATGAACTCCGGCCTGCCGGTCTGCTTCAGGCTAAACGGGGTAAACCGGGTCTACGGTTCTGAAAATCCGCCCGCCCACCCCATCCCCTTAAACGTCGAAATACGCGCCAATCACCTGGAGCAGGAACCCGGCACGGGCGACTTCATCATGACCTTTTATCCCGACGGAAGCCTGGTGGGCGACGATGTCGACGTGATCTTCGATAACACGCGCACCTACGAGGTTCACATCAATCCGCTCTTTGGATCGGTGAGTATCAAACGAGGCTGAAGCCTTGGAATTGGAATGTAAGAGAGGACGCAAACGGTGAGAAGGCAAACCACTCAAGACCGCAACGGCGAATTGGGGCCATACGGGTCCGCGGCCTCCTGGTCCCGCGCCCGGGGATTCACCCTGCTCGAAGTGCTGGTCAGCCTGGCCATTGCCGCCCTGCTCATCGGTTCGGTAAACGGGCTCATCTCCGAGGCCCTCCGCTACAGGACGGCCTTGAAGCAAAAAGCGAGCATCCAGCCAATTTTGCAATCGGCCGCCGAAGTCATTCTGGCCGATCCCCGAAAGGCGGCCGGGGGGGTTGTGCGTCTAACCGAACTGGAGGGGGCGCCGGCAGTGGCGGTGAGCCTCACGCCCGTGCCCGTAGCCGGCTCTTTTGCCAAGGCCGGGGCCGGCACGCTCTATCGGGTTATGCTCAGCTACAAGTCCTCCGAACTCGAATTCAGTGTGATCGTGCCGCCCCCCGCAAACGGATCGTAACCGGGCGCGGGCGGTCGGAATTCAGGGAATTGGCCTATATCGGAATGAAAATATATAATATCAAATCTGGTAGATTCGACTCGGGACGCGGCGGCTTTACGCTCATCGAACTGGTTGTGGCTACCGCCGTCTCGGCGCTGGTGATCGGCATCGTTTCGGTTTGTTTTTCCTTTACGCTGCGCGTCTTGGAAAAGACCACCCGAAGCCGGCCCGATCTGAGCTTGCGGATGGTCGAACTGCTCCAGCGCCAACTGGCCGAAAGCGATCCAACGCCCATCAACTTCGAACGCGGCGCAGCTCCGCTGTTTACCGGCAATTCGACTTCCCTGTGCTTCGTTACGGCCCATTCGGTAAAAGCGATCTCCAAGGGGGTCCCGGTGGTGGTTCGCTATTCCTTCGATTCCGCTTCGGGGGTGCTATCCTACTCGGAGATGGTTATGAACCCTTACCAACCCGCGGCCCTGGAAAATTTCGCCGCCGGGACGACCCCGTCGGGACAAAATAGCCGGGTGCGAGTCTATCGGATCCATTTTCCCAAGTTCACTCTGAGTTACGCCGGGAAAAATGGTTCGGAGTTTTTACAATCATGGAATTCCACCTCGGAGTTGCCGGTGGAAATCCTGCTTGGCTGGACGGCGAAGGACAGGGTTGCCCGCTCCATGGTCTGCATGGTCAATTCTCCCTTCCCGATTCAGGTAAACCTGCTAAACCCTGCAACGCCGGGGGGGCTCAATCCATGAACACGATGTTGAGTGACCCCAAAGGTGGCCCGAGACGGAGGGGGCGCAAAACGCCTCTGAGCTGCCTTCGCGCGGCCGCCGGCCGAAAAGGGGTGGTGCTCATAGCGGTCCTGTGGTTTTGCGCAATCCTCATGTGGGCCGGATTGCAGATAAGCACCCGGACCCGTTTGATCGGGGAAGACCAGTTGCACTCGATCATTGAAACCCATGCTCTTTATCTGGCGGTTGGCGGGTGCTACGAGGCACTGGCCCGCATGGTCCAGGCCGGCCCTTTGCAATCGAACATGCCGCCCGACCAGAACTGGCAGCCCGACGGGCAACCCCGGGTGGTGAAGTATGACACGGGCGTCGCCGTGGTGATCATGGAGTCCGACGACCAGAAGATAAACGTCAACACGGCCAATGCGGACCAACTTGTCAAGGTGCTCGAAAAGGCTGGCGCCGACGAGGGCACCTCTCAGATAATCGCGGGCCGGATTGCCGATTTCGTCCGCTCACAAAACACTTCAATTCAAGGGCTCAGTACGCCCGGCGTACATCCGAACAACGATGCCGGCTTCGGTGGTCCGTTGACCAGCCTGGACCAGTTGCTGCTGGTCCCGGGTGTCACCCAGCAACTCTACTATGGCTATCAACAGGCATCGAAGGGCGACTCCGGCGTTCCGGGGCAGGTAGTCCTGCCCGGCGCCAATTCCCTTTTCAGCCAATTGACCATACAGACCGGCAACGGCACCCTGCAGCCTGGAATCCAAAATCCGCAGGGCGATGCGAACATGCAAGGGTCGTCTCTTACTCAGAATCCCTTGACTCAAAATCCCTTGACTCAAAATCCCTTGACTCAAAATTCCTTGACACAGAATTCATGGACCACCGGGGGAACCTATCGCATTCTTTCCTTCGGAAAGAGCGCCATGGGGCTTCCGGGAGTGGGCGTGCGGATCACGGTACGCCTTCAGGGGGGAGGCCAACTCCCTTATCAGATATTGAGCAGGAAGGTTTTGTAAGTACTCATTTGACGAGGTGAATGAATGCTGGAAAGCATAATCAAATACCGTCCCACCGAACTGCATGTGGTCTACATCGAACCTCGCAGGATCGAGGTTTGCAGGGCCGCAAGGGTCTGGAGGACATGGGAGAGGGGAAAGGTCGAACAGATTCAGGTGCCCGAGGACGAATCGGTTTTCGATCATTTGCAGCATCTGAACCTCAAACCCGGAGCAAGGAAGGGAAGCGCCTTGCTCGCCATCGTTTCGAGCCTTTTCTATACGGTTCACAGCGAGCACTATCCGCTCTCGCTCAAGGACCAATTGAACAACACCCTGGATTTTGATTGGAACGAAAACATATTCCAGGAACAGGACAGAACGCTACATTTTTTCGGTCCGCCCGTCGGGCTCGAACAACGCTTATCGGTGCCCATCTTCACCATCCAGAGCGAGGTCTACGAAAAGCTCGGCCAGGCGCTTAACGGCGCGCTTTTTCACACCTTCGCCGTCGCCCCGAGCGCGCTGCTCTTTTCGGCCCTGCTGCCCGCTGGCGAAGGCGAAAATGATGAGGGGCAAATCCTTGCCCGCATGCTGGGTGAGGATATCTTTGAAGCTCACCGCTTCCACTGCGGCGTTTTTTTGGATTCCGCGACGGTTGGAAAGTTCTCCAGGAGCCTCGACCTGTTTGGCGAAAACCTGAGGGGCGTTTGCGGCGGGGAGGGCCAACCGCGCATTCAACTGGCCTGCCTGCCCGGCGAGCCCCGCGACTCCGGGAATTTCGCCCGACTCCTCGCCCGTATCGGCGCCCGGGTCGAACTGCTCGAAGTCCGGGATACTTTGATCTCCAACTGGCTCGACAGCCTGCTTGAGCAGGAAACAATCCACACCTTCGATTCCCGAATTCTTCTAAAACCCTGGGAACTCCCGCGCGTGGTGTGGCCGCTTGCCGCTCTCGTGCTGATTTTTGCCCTCTTCGGCTTCTACCAGTCCTATTCGGCCCGACGCCTGACTCAAGCCAGCAGTCTCCTCAAAACCCGCATAGACCATCTCCAAGCCCGGTGGAAACCGATTGAAGAACTCCAGACACGCATCTCCAATTTCGAACAGGACAAAAAAACCCTGTCTGAATTCAACCTCGGAGACTACAGGCTGCGCGAATTGTTGGACCTGCTTAGCGAGCGCACCCCTGAAGACACCTGGCTCGACTATCTTTCCCTCAGCCAGGGCAACCTCATCTTGCGCGGCGAAAGCAAGTCGGCCCTCAAGTATCTGACCGTTCTTTCCAAAGTCGAAGGGCTTACGGAAGTAAAGTTTGCCTCCCCGGTGACCCGCGACCCCGGAAACGATATGGAGCGGTTCAACATAGAGTTGCAGTTGGACAGGGAAAAACTCCAAAAGAGCTTCAAGACCCTGCCGGGCGAAGCCCTGGCCGAGGACAAAGCAGGCGGTTCGCCGCCCGGGCCTAAAGGGGCACAGCTGCCCGTTGAGAAAAAAGTCAGGATGCACGGGGGCGGCATAGTTCACCACCAGCCGTCAGGGGAGAGCCGACGATGAAATCCTTTCACTTTGACATAACCTTGGAAGACATTAAGAGACACCAATGGTCGATAGCGGCTTGCATAACCGTCGTCTTGATCTTGGGGATGGTCTATCTGAGCCTCATAGCTCCCATAGCCGATCGCAAGCAGATACTGGTTGCAAAAATCGACCATCAGAAAAAACTCATCTCCGAATATGGCCGAAAGCTTGGCCAAAGCAAGATCATCAGGGAAAATCTAGCAAAACACGAGGGAGCGCTGAGGCAAATGCAAAAAAAGCTGTTTTGGGGAACCGATCCATACCAACTGGCGGCCTCCCTCGGAGACCTTCTGGCATCAAAGGGCAAGGCAGATGCACCCAAACTCGATATTAAGACCTACCAGGTTCTTACTAGCAAAGAACATGGTCTCTACGAAGAAGTCCACATGAGATTCAACCTCATGACCGATATTTACGGACTGCATTATTTTCTCACCCGAGTGAAAAATTCTCATTTCGCAATACAGGTCAAGGAAATAAACATACAAAAAATACAAAGAGTAAATGGACCAGACCTTATCGTTAACGTTATTCTTGCCGCACTGATGGAAAAAGGAAAAAAATCCTGATCCTTAGACATTCGATTTCCATTTTTTCGATTCCTTTTTTTGAGGAAGGTCTCACGATCTTTATTGCGTCATTTTTATTCATTTGTGATATATTCCCGGCCAATTTTTGATATTTGTCTGCAGTTCTCGTCCAAGGAGGGGGAGTTTCATGAGAACGCGCCGGTCTATTTTTGTCATCATACTGGCAATGATGTGTGTTTCATGCCAGCCTGCGGAACGATGTCCGGTAGGGATCGGCCCGCCCGCTCCCCCCACGGCCGAGGTCGCCGCTTCTCCGGGGGAAGCGTCCACGCCCGGCGCCGCAAAGCAATCGGCCGCAAACACACAGCCGGCTTCTCAAAAGCCATCCAGCGCCACCACGATACTCAGACCCGTTCACACCGGCCTTTTGAGCCCGAGCGGACAAAGGGGCCCGACCGGGGCGCCCGCTGTTTCGACCGGCGGCAGGCAACATATCGTCCTCAACTTCGACAAGGCCGATATCGCCGAGGTGAGCAGCCAGATTTTCAGCGATCAGTTGAAACTGAGCTACGTGCTCGACCAGACCCTCCAGGGGCGCATCAGTATGTATATCGAGGGCGACTTCAACAATGAAGAACTCCTCCATATGATCATGCGAGCCTACGCGGCCAACGGCATAAGCATCGTCCCCAAGAGGGGATATTATTTCATACAGCTTTCCAGGGACGCCGGAAAGGCCGGCATTCCGGTGGCCAACGGCCATCTTCTGGGGCAAGCCGGCGCCGGGCCGCTCATCATCATCTACCGGCTCCGCTACATGGACGCGAGGCAAGCCAGTCAGTTGATCGGCCCTTTTCTCGCCGCCGGCGAGAAGATCACAACCGATCCTGTCACCAACAGCGTCATATTCACCGAACAGGGCTCCAACGCCCGCACGCTCATCGGCCTTCTCAAGACAATCGACATAAACGTTTTGAAGGAAGTGAGCATGGCGGTCCTGCCGCTTCATTCGATATCTCCCAAGGATGCGGTGGAGGGGATGAAAACCCTTATGGGCCAGCTTGGCAAATTCAAGCAGACCGCCATTGCGAGCAGCCTCGCCCTTCTGCCTCTTGAGAATTTCGGAGGCGTGCTGATAATGGCCCGAAGCCCCGAACTGCTGAGGACCGCACAGCAGTGGCTAAAAGCCATGGATGCACAAGGGCTGGGAAACCAGGCGCAGATCTACGTCTATTTCATTCAAAACGGCATGGCCAGCGACATAGCCCAGATCGTTGCCGAAGTGCTGGGCATCAAAACCACGCAGGTGGGCAAGTCGCAAAAGGTCGTTCCCTCGGGGACCGCGGCGCAAAGCTCCTTCGGCTCAAGCGCCATGGGCGGAGGCATGGGTGGAGGCATCGGGGGAGGCATGGGAGGCAGCCCCTTTGGCGGCACCTCCGGCGGAATGGGCGGCTTGGGGTCAACAGGGACAACCACCGGCACGGCCCCGAGCTCCTCGAACGCCTCCACCGGCCCCCAGATCAGCGGAGCCATGAAAGGAAAGCCGCCCGGCTTTACCGGTGAGGTCTCGATCATTGCCGACGATGTCAATAACGCCATAGTCATCAGGGCGAATCCGGTCGATTACGCCAAACTGATGAAAACGGTCAAACAGTTGGATATCATCCCGCGCGCGGTGCTGATCGAGGTGATGATCGCCGAGGTGGAGTTGACCAAGGACTTTCAGTTCGGTCTGCAGTATTACTTCCAGACCCATCCTTCAACCAACACCGGCTTCGGGGTCTCTTTCGGGGGGCTATCCAATCAGCAAAACTCTTCGAGCACCACGACCACCACCACCCAATCGGGGGCCTTCCCGATCAATCTGGGAACGGTGGCCCAATCCGGCGTGGCCCTAGACTGGGTCTCGGAGGCGCAGAACCTGGCCGTGCTTTTGAGCGCCATAGCCAACAAGACCAAGGTTTCGGTTCTTTCCACCCCCACCCTGCTTGCCACCGACAACCAGGAGGCGACCCTTACGGTTGGCGGCGAGCAGCCCATCCCGACCGGTTCGGTTACGGGCTATGCAACCGGCTCTTCGGTCATAAGCACCCTCGACTATGCGGAAACCGGGGTGATTTTGGATCTAACTCCCCACATAAATGCCGGAGGTCTCATAAAGATCGATCTGGATGCGATGGTCAGGCGCCTCAATCAGCAAAATGTGCAGGTGGGCAGTCAGGGCACCTACGCCCCCAATTTCACCGAAAGACACATAAAGACTTCCATACTTGCTCAGAACAGCCGCACGGTCATTATCGGAGGCATAATCGATTCCCAGGGCACCCAGGGCAAAAGCGGCATCCCCTGGCTTGAGAACATTCCGCTGCTCTCGCCGCTTTTTGCGGCAACCAATACCAGTTTGGATCGGGTGGAACTTCTGATCGCCATCACCCCGCACGTGGTCGAAAGGGCGGGCTCGCAGGCCCCGGCCGAACTTCTCGAAAGGCTTAGAAACCTGCGCAGGGAGGTCGGTTATTAAGAGGATCTGACCAATTCAAAAAGGGTTCTCACCCCGAAACCGGTTGCCCCTTTCCGGCAAAACCCCGAGTCTTTGTCCGTCCAGGCGGTTCCGGCGATGTCCAGGTGGGCCCATGGCGTCTGGTCGGGAACGAATTGCTTTAGAAATATCCCCGCGTGAATTGTCCCGGCGCCCCGATCCGAGCTGTTTTTCATATCGGCCACCTCGCTTTTCAGCCCCTCGAAGAAAAAGTCCCAAAGGGGAAGAGGCCAAAATCTTTCACCCACCGAGGCGCCCATTTTTAGAATGGCGCCCGCCAGATCCTCACGGTTGCTCATGACCCCGGCCACCTCCCTGCCCAGGGCCGCGATACAGGTTCCTGTGAGGGTGGCGATATCGACCATGAGCGCGGGTTTGAATCGCTTGACCGCATAGGCCAGGGCATCGCAGAGCACGAGCCTTCCCTCTGCGTCGGTGCTTATGATTTCGATCGTAAGCCCCCCATAGGATCGTAAAACATCCCCCGGCTTATAGGCTTTTGCTCCGGGCATATTTTCGCTGCAGGGCAGAATACCGACAACCCTTTTCGACACACCCGCGGCCCCGATGGCTTCAAAGGCGCCCAGCACGGCTGCCGCCCCAGCCATGTCCTGTTTCATCTCGTCCAGTTTATCCCTGGGTTTTAGCGAAATGCCCCCGGAATCGAAGGTAATGCCCTTGCCAATCAGCACGATCGGAGGATCGTTTTCGCACCCGGCCGGGGCATATTCGAGAACGATAAAACGGGCCGGTTCGGCACTTCCGGCGGCAACCGCGGCGAAACCGCCCATGCCCATCGAGCGCGCCCCCTCCAGATCGATTATTTCAATCGTTAAGCCCAGCCTGCGGGCCATTTCGGAGGCCGTTTGAGCCATAAACTCCGGTGTCACCCGGTTTGCCGGAGAGATCGTGAGGTCCCTGGCCAGCTCGATCCCGGCCGCTTCACTGCGGGAAAGATCGATAATTTCGTCCATGCCTATCTCGGGGGCGGTGGCGCAAAAAATGGTGAGCGACTCGGGTGCGGCCGAAACCGGGCAGTTTTTGGTCTTGAGTTCCCTGAACTGGTGGAGCCCCCCCAAGGCACCCGTAAGGCTTTCGCGCAAAAGCCCGGCCAGGGTCGGGGGAGCGCCCGCCACACCGGGGAAGCCTTCCAGCGCGGCCAGAGGGAGCGCCGGTCGGATAATCCCCAGCTCGCGGCACTTTCGAAGCGCAAATGCCGAAGCGTTTCTGAGCCTTTCGGCCGCAAAGCTTTCCGCCGGGCCAAGGCCAGCTAAAACAATCCGACAGGCCGGCCCGCCGCCAGGAGCATACATTACGGCCACCTCGGAGGGCTTGCCCCGAAAGTCGGCCAGGGCCGCCGAATCGGCGAGCCATTTTCCCTCACCTTCCAAAAAAAGCTTGAGCCCCCGAGGATGCTCGCGCGACTGTTCCAAAACGAAGAATATGAGACCATCGGCTTGCCATTGGCCGGGAGGTGCGATTTTCCATTCGATCCGCATGGGGTGAATCCTTCAGATTGGCTAAAACTGGCCTATTTTACTATATTAATGACTCTTTTTTAAACTAATCTTCCAGAAACCGATTGACAAAAGGAAATGTGAATGGGTAGTCTCAAGCTGGAAACCCCGGATAGTGGGTAAACCTTAAGGATAGACGACTTTGCTTTACAGGAGAAGAATAAATGGCACAAAGAGTAATTAATTTCAACCCGGGGCCCTCCGCCCTGCCTCTTTCGGTGCTGGAGCAGGCGAAAAGCGAGATGCTCGATTTTCAAGGCTCCGGCATGTCCGTGCTCGAAACAAGCCACCGCGCGAAGAACTTCGAAGCGGTTCTGGATAGCGCCATCCAAAGAATCAAGCGATTGCTCGGGCTCGATGACAGCTATCAGGTCTTGTTCCTCCAGGGGGGCGCGAGCATGCAGTTTGCCATGGTCCCGATGAACCTGGCGGCCGGAAAACCCGTCGATTACGTAAACACCGGCATTTGGGCCACCAAGGCGATCAAGGAAGCCCGCATCTGCGGCAAACAAACCCGGGTGGTGGGAAGTTCCGAAGACGCAAAGTTTACCCATATCCCCGAAAAGATCACGATCAACCCCGATGCGGCTTATCTGCACATCACTTCAAACAACACGATCCGGGGCACCCAGTGGAAGAGCTTTCCGGATGCGGGCGCGGTCCCGCTGGTAAGCGACATGTCCTCGGATATCTTCAGCCGCAGGTTCGATCCCCGTCCCTTCGGCCTCATTTACGCCGGGGCTCAGAAAAACCTTGGGCCGGCAGGAGTGACCCTGGTAATTATTCGGGAAGATATGTTGAAAAGGGTTCCCCAAGATCTTCCGACCATGTTCAAGTACTCGACTTACGCCGAAAACCGGTCGCTCTACAACACACCGCCCTGTTTTTCCATCTATGTTTGCGAACTGGTGCTCAAATGGATCGAGGAAACGATCGGGGGCCTTGATCGCATGGAGAAGATAAACGAGGAAAAGGCCGCCATTCTCTACAATTATATCGACTCCCAGGACTTTTACCGCGGAACGGCAAGGCCCGATTCACGCTCCCCCATGAATGTCACCTTCCTTCTGCCCGAAGCTGAACTGGAGAAGGAATTCCTGGCCGGCGCGGCCCAAGCCGGTCTTATCGGCCTCAAAGGCCACCGTTCGGTGGGAGGCCTGAGGGCGTCGATCTATAATGCGACAACCACCGAGTCGGTGAAAACCCTGGTGGATTTCATGAAGCATTTCGCAAAACGTTAAGCCCTTCAACCGATTATGGCGGAAACGGCCAACGGGGCGCTCCCGTCCTCCGGTGCCTCTCCAGCCTCTTTTGTGTTTTCCGGGCGCCAACCGAAATAAATCTTTTTCGGCTGGCGCCCGTCCTCCCACTACCCGCTCTTCCGCCCCATAGCCTTAGCAAAACCTTCACTGCGGAGGACTCTATGACATCCGGCCAACCAGATCTTCCAAACCGTAATCGGATATATCTGTGCGCTCCGGTCATCGCCCTGGTCGAGGGGATCTACCAGGAAAAGATCCCGCTTTCACAAATCAGGGAGCATGGAGATTTCGGACTGGGCACCTTCGACGACCTGGACGGCGAGATGGTGATCCTGGACGGTCGTGTTTATCAGATCACGGCCCAAGGGCGTGTCCACCAGGCCGACGAACACGCATCGACCCCGTTTGCCTGCGTCACCTATTATTCTCCCTCCAGCCATGACGAATTGGAAGGTGAACTTTCCTACGTCGATTTCCGGCAATGGCTCCAAAGACTACTACCCTCACCCAATATCTTCTACGCCTTGCGCATCGAGGGGCGGTTTGCCTCAATGCGCCTGCGCTCCGTTCCAAGACAGGAAAATTACCGGCCACTCGTGGAAGTGGCCAAAGAGCAATCCGTTTTCTCATTTACCGATATCGAGGGGAGTCTCGCCGGATTTTTCACCCCTTCTTTTTTGAGTTCGCTCAATGTGCCGGGCTTCCATCTGCACTTTCTTTCTGCCGACATGCGCCACGGGGGCCATTTGCTGGAATGCGTCCCCAGTCGTGTGAAGGTTGGAGTGCAAATGATATCGACCCTGGAACTGGCGCTTCCCTTGAGCCTGGATTATCTGACCCGGGATTTTAAAAGAAACACCGATCAGGATCTGGAGCAGGCTGAAAAATAAAAGTTTTTGACTTCTGAAGGAATTTTTAATATCCTGCAAGGTGTCTAATTTTATTACGCCCCTCTCGATCAAGGAGGACGCATCGTGAGCATTTTGGCAACAAGTTCGGCCACAAACCCTTACATGCCAGGCTCCGACGCAGAGAGCACCGCGGTTGGCGCCACAACTGCCGGATTCGAACGGCAAAACGGCGGCAATACGGCCTCTTCTTCCCAAGGACCCCAAACAGCTAGCGACAATCTCCCGGCGAAGATCCGAATGTACGCAAATGAGCATATGACGGCCACCCAAATCGCACAGCGGTTGGGAATGTCAGTAACCGGCGTTTTGCAGGAGGCATCCGATGCGGGTATCAAACTCGACACCGGCAATGCCTCGGCCATCGCGGGCAAAAACCCGGCCCTTGGCAACAATATCGATGTAACCGCCTAGCTCGCCTGCGCGAAAATCGCCGGGCCCCGCAATCAAAGGGCCGGCACCAGGCCGGCGGCCACGAAGTCGGCATGCATTTCAAAACGATCCTCGGCAAATCCATGCTTCAGTTCGGCTAGCGCAGCCTCGAAGGCCTGCGCGCTCATGATTCCCGAATCGATCAGCTCCCGGCGCTCCCGCAACATGCGCTTGATCTTGAATGCCTCAAGCTCCGGGCTTCGCCCGTTTTGAAGACCCTGGCGAACAAACGGTATCACCATCACCTGTATGGCTTCGAGTCCTGCTTCCCGCATCAATCGGTAGAGCTTTCGACCGATCAGCCGGTTTCCACCCCGATTTGACTGTAAAATCCCGATCGCCTTGCGAAACTCCCTCATGGGGCCTTCTTCAGCCGGCTCGCTCAAAACAACTTCATCATCGATATCGATGATGACTACACGCCCCCCCGGCCGGGTGACTCGGCGCATCTCGGCAATCACGGCCGAAGGGGCCCGAAGGTGTTGGAACATAAAACGCGCCACGGTCATATCCTGGGAGGCGTCTTTTAACGGCAGCGCGGCAGCCTCGCCAGCCAACGCCGCAATTTCGACTCCGACTTGTTGCGCAATTTTTTGCGTGATCTTAAGCGCTTGCCCGTCACTGTCCAGTGCGGTAACAAACCCTTTGCGGCCCGCCCGCCAGGCAAGATCGAGGGCCATCGCCCCGGTGCCCGCGCCAACGTCGAGAATCGATCCCGTCAAGGTCTGGAAGCAGGATAACGACAATATCGGCACAAGCCGCTGGAAATGGGTATGCATGCTCTGCTCGATCAGCCAGGCATGAGGGCTGTTCTCCCGCAGGAGCGGCCGGCCGGCCTCGGCAACACATCGCACCCAATCCTCCACGCTTATCTCACTCACGGCCGTGCCTCCCGATTTGCGATTTACTCCCCTTGGGCTCACGGGCTCTCAGCTCCGTTTGTGCCGCTCGAGTTTTTCGGCCAACTCCTCCTTTGCCCGCGCCCGCAGTTTCAACCGCAGAATATTGGCCTCCACCTGGTTTCTGGGCACCTTCGGTTGTTGCTCTTCGGGCTTTCGAACCAGGCTCAGCGCTGCGACCGGGCAGGTTGAAACGCAAAGACCGCACCCTATGCATCTTTCCGGTTTGAGCCGAACACTTTCTCCATCCATTTCGAACGCATCCATTTGACAGCGCTCAAGGCATGTCTCGCACCCGATGCATGTTTGCCCGTCAAGCTCCGCGCGGAAGGCGGAGGCCGCCATCAACGCGGGCGCCGGGTGGTGCTTCAAATGCTGTAGCACCCCGCAGCAATCCCCGCAGCAACAGCAGATATTCACAATCTCTTCCGCGTTGCCGGGCTGCAAGACTAAACCCTGTTCGTCCGCCTTGCGCAGGATCTCCAAGGTCTCCTCCAGGCTGATAACCCGGCCAAGACCGTTGCGCTCGTAATAGTCCGCCCCCCATCCGAACACCAGGCACGCCTCCATCAGCTTTCCGCAGCCGCCTCCCCGCAGTTCGTGTTCCCGCCTGCAGATACACGGAGCCACAAGGAATTTTTTCTGCTTTCTCACCAACTCTTCGGCCTTCTCGTAGGCAAGCACCTTCGTCTCGGCCTGAAGACTCCTTCCCACGGGTATGGTCCTTAGTTGAGGCAGATGGTCCATCGCCTCCCCGGCCAGAATCGGAAAGTACTCCTCCACATCCTTTATGAACTCTTCATCCAGGTCGTTTACATGATATTCCCATATCCCTATGACAAACTGCGCGGCCATGAATAGCGAGGGGCGCCCCGGCACTTCCATGTTGAAGATCAAACCCCTTTTGACCATCTGCTCCAGCAGCGCTTTGGCCCTTTCCTCCTCCATTGCCGCCCTTCGGGCTATCGTGTCCACCGTTTCCAACCGCATGCCCAGGTGGAGAGCCATCTGCGCCTCTTCGGGGGTGAAGAGCCGCTTCAGGATCCGCAGTTCAACTCCGCTTTCGGTTGCAGGAAATCCTGCCGGGAGTTGGTCCAAGTGTCTTCTGAGTTTTTCATAAATTTCGCTCATCTTCTCTGCACCCCTTCATGCGTCTAAACGACCCGAATAAGTGTCCATGTTGCGATAATTGCCCGCCCCGGCGGTAATCCGCTCCCGATGCGGCGGGCAAAAGAATGTATATACACGTAATGCCCCCCGCGTCAATCGCTTTCTTGGCGGTTTGGCCGGCTCTTCACTTTTTCAGCGCTCACAGCTCACCGTCCACTGGCTCCCGTCGGATACCGCATGCACAGCTCCGTTCATATCGGTTCGATACACGGGGATATTCCGTTTTGCGCAGCGTTTGAGTACAATCGGGGCCGGGAAATGGAAAATATTATCGAAACCGCAGCTGAAAACCACGGCCCTCGGATGCAACGCATCGAGAAATTCCGCGCAGCTCGAATTTCGGCTGCCGTGGTGCGCGGCGACAAGAAGGGTCGACAGCCCTGCATCGAGGTGCGGGACAAGGGATTTTTCCACTTTCGCATCGATGTCTCCGGGCAGGATGACCCGCGTTTTGCCAAAGCGGATCTCGAAGACGAGCGAGAGTTCATTAAGGTCCTTTCGGGACGCATGATCGAGAAAATCCCCGCTCGGATGAAGAAGCCGCACCCGTGCCCGGCCGATTTGTACCTCTTTTTGCAAATCCGGGAAGGTGCGAAGCTCCACCTTTCGCTTCGAGGCTATTTGGTTTAGACCGCGTCGAATGAGCGTAGCTTCATGGTCGTTGCCGGAAATATCGCTCGTCCAGAACTGGCCGACCCTAAAATGTCGAAGTATGAAAAAAAACCCCAGCGCGTGATCCGGGTGATAGTGGGACAACACCAGGTAGTCGAGCTTTCCAATGGACTTGTGCCACAAAAAAGGGGCCAGAACTTCGCTGCCGACATCGTAGGATGTGCCGGGGAAGCCTCCGCCATCGACCAGCATCGTCCGGCCCCCGGGAAACCTTATGAGGGCTGAGGAGCCCTGCCCCACATCGATGACATAGACTCGCAGCCTCTCGGGCTCTTTTTGCAACATGGCGCGCGCCGCGCCGCTGTTGATGGCCAGGGCCAAACAGACTGCCAGGGCGGCTGCGGCAAGACCGGCGGTTTTGATCTTTCGGGGAACAGGAAAGATTAAAAGGCCCAGGGAGGCGTAAACCAATACGAGCCATGCGGGTGAAAAGCTGCCGGTCCAAAAGAAACTCCAGGAAAAGCCGGCAAACAGCTTGATTACCCGCAAGCAGACCCAAAGCAGGTAATTTACAACGTGAACGACCGGCGTGGCGAGAGGCTCGCTTATCGCGAACAGCACCACGCTCAAAAGACCTGCCGGAAGGACCACGAACCCGATATAGGGCAGCAGGAAAATATTGGCCACCATTCCGGCCGGGGAAAATCCGTTGAAATAGTAAATAATCAGTGGAAGCAGCAGGATGTTTATAGCAATCGAAACCAGGAACGCATCTTCGAACTGCGCCAGTATCTTGGCGGCCGGGATGAATTTGCCAGTGGAGGGAAAGAGTGTCGAGAGCCTGATTTTGTGAAACTTCGGAAAGACCACGATGATGGCCAAAACGCAGATGAAGGTAAACTGGAAGGGGATTTGGGTCAGACAGGCCGGGTCGGGGATGAGGATGAAAAGAGCGGCCAGGGCCAGCACGGTCAGTGGGTCTACCATGCGGCGCCCGAGGGCCGCTGCGATGATCACTGCCAAAGTGACAATGGATCTCCATATGGTGGGTGTTCCAAAACCCGCCAGGAGCGCATAAAAGATACCGGCGGCGGAGGCGGGAAGGAGCGCGATCCGCTGATCGGCCACGTGGTGTAAAACCGAGGGCATGAACAGGCGAACCGCCATGCGCACCAGCCAAAAGATGAAAATGCAGACCATGCCGATGTGAAGGCCCGAGACCGAGAGGAGGTGATAGAGGCCGGTCTGGTGGATCCGGTACTCCCATTTGCCGTCGAGCAGGTGTTTGTAGCCCAGTATCATCGCCGCGTAAAAGGCCGCCGGGCCGGGGGCAAGAGACTTTTGAGACCAGAGGAGCGTTTCCTGCCGGAAAAGTTCTATCCGCCCCCTGATCCTTTTGAATATGGCCCCTGGAGATATCCCCGCCTCCGGGGCAATCTTTACGAGCCGCTGTGGCTTTTTAAGAAAGCAGTGGCCGTAGAGACCTTTCCCGGCCTGGTAGCTCGCGTAATCGAAGCCGCCCGGATTATTGAAATTGTGGAAACGCTTGAGGCGGGCACGAAAAATGATCCGGTCGCCCGGTAGCAGAAAGCCCCCCGGAGTTGCCGGATCGGTTGCCGGCATGCTCAAAACAATCCCTCCACCCGGGGCCGTTTGCTCCGTGCCGCCGATTGTCCGCAGAAGATGGAGCTGGACCCTGATTTTGCCCGGGTAGTAGTCGGGGGCGCTCGCGACTTCGGCCAAAAATCCCGCCGGGCGCCCGTCCAAAAAGGGTTGAAGCCCCAGGGGAATCTGCGGAGCCGAGAGTTTGGAGGCCCACATGCCAAAATTGAAAAACAGCAACACCATGACAAAAAGGTTGGTGAATCGGCTGTGAAGGGGGGGAAAAAGGGCCGGTGAATCGGCGGATTTCAATTTTGCTCTTGCCCTCGCCAAGCGCACGGCCATGAGGGCAAGAAGAACCGTGGCCGCAAGCCCCATGCACCAGGCCGGGATCGGGAAGGCATTCCCCGAGAGGTGCTCGGCAGATATCCCGAGCATAAAAAAAACCGTAAGCCAGGCAAGCGGACGTGAGGGCATCGTGCTCCCCGATGGGTGGCCGGAATGGACGGGATTATGTTCCATCCACATATCTTTCACAACGCCTTTTTGCGACTTGGGAAAAGGTGTGTTGAGATTTGATCCGGATGCGGGGCGATATGAGAGCGCAAACGGAAGAAATAGTGATATCCGGGAGGGGAAAAGTCGTGGCCGGCTCTCCGGCCTATTCCTTCAGGCCGCCAAGGGTTGTTCGGACTTGGAGTAGAGTCTGAGAGATTCTGATTTGAGAAAAAACAGTCTGTCATTTTCCCCGTGGCCGTTGTCCGTGAATCGGATTGCCGTCTTAGGATATTTCCGGGGAAATAATAGCGGAAGCTTTGAGTAGCAGTACATTAAGGAGATGTTATTGCCGTGAAAAAACCACCTGCTCTCGGACTGAAGTTTGCCTCGTGGTGGTTCATCGGGCTCTTCGAACCTTTTCGTTGCTGGCCTCGCGGGCGACCCGGGCAGCGTCTTTTTGTTGCCCGGGTCTGCGGGAAGCCTCAGGGGCATCCCCGATCATTCATCTCGGCCCTTCATTGTTCCGGACAGCTCCCCGATTGGGGCACCCCGGCCCCCGGCCGCCCCGGGAAAGGATGGAGCATGAAGTCGGCGAGCACGAGCAGGGTCATTGCTTCGAGCACCGGGACGATTCTTGGTATGGCCGAGACGTCGTGTCTGCCCTTCACCGTGATTACGGCCGGTTCGCCCTGCGAGTCCACGGTGTTCTGAGGCAAGGATATGGAGGGGATGGGTTTTACGGCCGCCCTGACTACGATGTCCATGCCCGTGGAGATGCCGCCAAGAATGCCGCCCGCGTGATTGGAGCTGTATCCTCGGGCGGTTACGGGGTCGTTATTCTGGCTGCCGAGCATGGCCGCGGCTTTGAACCCCTCGCCTATTTCCACCCCCTTTACGGCCCCTACCGACATTATGGCCGCCGCAAGGCGGGCGTCGAGCTTATCGAAGACCGGCTCGCCAAGACCGGCGGGACACCCCGCGACCCGGATCTCCACAATCCCGCCCGCCGAATCTCCCTTTTCCCGGATTTCTTTAAGACGGGCCTCCATCTTTTCGGCCGCCTCCGAATCCGGGCAGTAGAGCGGATTTGAATCTATCCGGTCCAAATCGCGGCAGGAGCATTCAATTCCCGCCAGGGCCAGAGTAAAGGCCCGCACGAAAATTCCGCATCCGGCCAAAAACTTCCTTGCGATCGCCCCGGCAGCCACCCGGGCTGCGGTCTCCCTGGCCGAACTCCTGCCCCCGCCCCGCCAGTCTCGAAAGCCGTATTTCTGCACGTATGTCCTGTCGGCATGCCCCGGGCGGTAGAGTCGGGAAATTTCGGAGTAATCGCCGCTTCGCACGTCCCGGTTGCGTATGAGTAAACTTATGGGGGTCCCGGTCGTAAGGCCCTGAAAGACACCCGAGAGGATTTCGACGGTGTCGCTTTCCGCCCTGGGGGAAGTGAGCGCCTTGCCGGGCTTTCTGCGGTCCAGGTCTTTTTGAAGCTCGGCCGCCTCGATAGGGATGGCCGGCGGGCACCCCTCAACTACCGCCCCCAGGGCCGGGCCGTGCGATTCTCCCCAGGTCGTTACTCTGAATAGCCGTCCGAAACTGTTTCCTGCCAAATCGATTCTCCGTTTTTGAGGTGAACTTTCACTTTTCGCCCCTGTGCGATGGAAAAGTGATACATTATATTATAATTGAAATAATTGCGCAGGAGACTTTCCTTTGATTTCTATTCGGAGAGGCGTGGATGAACGATCATCAACCCAATTACCGCGAGGATCTGGAACAAAATGTCGAAGAGGAACTCGAACTGCCTCCCATGTTCAAGGTCCTGCTTCACAACGACGATTATACAACCATGGAGTTCGTCGTTGAGATCCTCCAGAAGGTTTTTCGAAAGAGCGCCGCGGAAGCTACCCGGATAATGCTTCTGGTGCACAAGACCGGATTTGGCGTCTGCGGAGTTTTTGGCGAAGAAGTGGCTGAGACCAAAGTGGAAATTGTGCGTCATTTAGCGAAAAAGAGCGGCTTTCCGCTCATGTGCACCATGGAAGAAGCCTAACATGATCAATAGAGAACTCGAACTCACGTTTGCGGCGGCCATCAAGGAAGCAAAACAGCGCAGGCACGAATTCTTCACCCTGGAGCATATCCTCTACGCCATTCTTCATGACGATACCGGCAGGCACATCCTCTACCAGTGCGGCGCGGACATCGACAAACTCAAAGAGCGGCTGGAAAAATATTTCGAGGAACGCTCCGAAAAGCTGCCGGAGGGGGTGGAGCAGGACCCTGTCCAGACCCTGGGTGTGCAGCGGGTCTTGCAGCGCGCGCTGATGCACGGCCAGTCGGCTGAGAAAAAGGAAGTTGACGCCGGAGACGTCCTTGCGGCCATGTTTTTCGAGGAAAACTCCTATGCGGTCTATTTTCTCAAATCGCAGGGCGTCTCCAGGCTCGATGTGCTAAACTATGTTTCCCACGGCATATCGAAGATTTCCGACCCCGAGGAGGGCGACTATCAGCCCCCTTCCGCCGAGCAGCCGGGCAAAAAAGCCGGGGCGCTCGAAAGCTACACGGTCAACCTCATCGACAAGGCCCGACGCGGGCTGATCGATCCTCTCATCGGACGGGAAGAAGAGATCCTTAGAACCCTCCAGATACTGGGCAGACGCTCCAAAAACAACCCGATTTTCGTTGGCGATCCGGGCGTGGGCAAAACGGCCATAGCCGAAGGGCTCGCACTCAATATCTTCAATAGACATGTCCCGGCGGCCTTCTTCGATGTCGAAATTTTTGCGCTCGACATGGGAGCGCTTCTTGCCGGGACCAAGTTTCGGGGGGACTTCGAAGCGCGCCTCAAAGGCGTTATCCAGGAACTGAAGAAAAAACGGGGGGCGATCCTTTTTATAGACGAAATCCATACCGTGGTCGGCGCCGGGGCGACCAGCGGGGGCACCATGGATGCTTCCAACATCTTGAAACCCGTGTTGGTTGCCGGCGGCCTGCGCTGTATCGGCTCGACCACCTACGAGGAATACAAAAACCACTTTGAAAAAGACCGGGCACTCAGCCGCCGATTTCAAAAGGTCGAAATTCGAGAACCCTCGGTCGAGGAAACCTACAGGATCCTCCTCGGACTGCGCCCCTACTACGAGGAGCACCACGGCGTAAAGTATACGGACGCCTCTCTCAGGGCCGCCGCCGATTTGGCCGGCAGATACATTAACGACAGATACCTGCCCGACAAGGCGATAGACGTCATCGACGAAACCGGGGCGAGTCTGCGACTGAAAAAAGACAAGAGGCTGCGGCGAACGGTCGGGGTGAGGGACATCGAGACCGTTGTGGCAAGGATCGCCAAGATCCCCGCCCGAAGCGTCACCTCCGCCGATCAGTTGAAGCTCCACGGGCTCGAAGACGAACTCAAAAGAACCGTTTTCGGCCAGGACCAGGCGATCGAAATGCTGGCCAAGGCCATCAAACGGTCGCGCGCAGGCCTTCGGATTCCAGAAAAACCGGTGGGCTCCTTTCTGCTCATAGGTCCCACGGGGGTAGGGAAAACCGAGGTCGCAAAGCGGCTTGCCGCCGTTTTGGGCAATAATTTCCTGCGCTTCGACATGAGCGAATACATGGAAAAGCACACGGTCTCCCGTCTCGTTGGCGCCCCTCCGGGCTACATCGGTTTCGATCAGGGAGGGCTTCTCACCGATGCCATCCGCAAGCAGCCCTATACGGTCCTGCTGCTCGATGAAATCGAAAAGGCGCATCCGGACCTTTTCAGCATCCTTCTCCAGGTGATGGACCATGCCACCCTCACCGACAATAACGGCAAGAAGGCCGATTTTCGAAACGTGATCCTGCTCATGACCTCCAATGCGGGGGCCAGGGAGATGAACGCGCCCCTCATCGGCTTTGCCGGCGGCGAACCCATCGACAGCCGGGTGGCCAAAGGCATGAAGGCGGTTGAAAACCTCTTCAGCCCCGAATTTCGAAACCGCCTCGACGGGATCATTCCCTTCAACGGTTTGAGCATCGGCATTATGGAGCGCATCGTCGAGAAGTTCCTGGCTGAAATCGAAGAACAGCTCGCGGAGAAAAACATACGGTTCGAACTCACGCCCGCGGCCAGAAGATGGCTCGCCGAATCGGGCTACGATTCGAATTTCGGGGCAAGGCCCCTTGCAAGGTTCATCCAGTCAGAGGTAAAGGACATCCTGGCCGATGAAATCCTTTTCGGAAAATTGGTGAAGGGCGGAAGAGTGAGGATTTCGAGGCCTGACGAAGCTCCGGCGGGCCCGCAGGACCTTTTGACGCTGAATCTGCTTTTCCAGTTTCCCGACAGGGCCGCTGTGCAAAATGCGGAGCCGGAAGCGGTGACTTAGCAGGTACCGATGCCTGTATATAGGCTTTCAGACGAACTCGTGTTTCCACATCCCACGCTTGCGGACCCCGGGGGGCTGCTTGCCGTGGGAGGGGACCTGTCGCCCCGAAGGTTGCTTCTCGCCTACGCCCACGGCATATTCCCCTGGTATTCCGAAACAGAGCCCATCTTGTGGTGGTCGCCCGATCCCCGGCTGGTACTTTTCCCGCATGAACTCAAGATTTCCCGCAGCCTTGCGCGCACGATAAAAAAACAGACCTTCAGCGTGACGGTCGACGGGGCTTTTGGCGAGGTGATTCGCAAATGCGCAACCACCCGAGATGAAACCTGGATCACCGGGGAAATGATCGATGCCTATGAAAGGCTTCATGAGCTGGGGGTTGCCCATTCGGTTGAAACCTATTGCGAGGGCGGGCTGGTTGGCGGGTTGTACGGCCTTGCGCTGGGCAGGGCGTTTTGCGGCGAATCGATGTTTTCGACCATGAGCGACGCCTCGAAAGTGGCTCTGGTCCATCTTGCCCGATACCTTGGAGAACGGGGATTCGAATTGATCGATTGCCAGGTGCCCACCGATCACCTGAAGAGCCTGGGGGCAAGAGAAATCCCCCGCAAAGACTTTCTCCGACTGCTTGCCGCCGCTCTTGGCGAGGAGTGGAAAATCGGGCTCGGCCGTGCTGATTGGAAAGCCCGGGATGCCCGCTAGGCTCCCTGTTCAAGGCAGGAAAAATCCCCTCCTTCTCACTCTCATTTGGTCGGGCTGGGACTTGATCGCTCAATTGGCGACGCTCGTCCGGATTTTCGATATGCTTTTCCGCGGAGTATCTCAAAAATGGTCTGGAAACTCATAGAGCGTCAGCAAAAGTGGATGGCGGGCGAAAAGGGAACCGTCGTGAAGGACTGGGGCGGTAAAACCACTATTGCCCTGGCCTTTCCAAACCGCTATTCGGTTGGCATGTCCAATCTCGGATTTCAGTATGTCTATTCGGCCCTGAACCGATTTGAGGCCATTGTCTGCGAGCGGGTGTTCTATCCCGAACCCGAAGATATGCCCCTTATCAGGCAATCGCCGGGAAGACTGCTGTCCGTCGAATCTCAAAGGCCGCTTCTCGATTTCGACTTGGTGGCCTTCTCCGTTCCCTATGAAAACGACTGCACAAACCTTGTCGAAATGCTGGGATTTGCCGGGATCGCCCACCGCTCAAGTCGCAGGGGCAACAGTCGCCCTCTTGTGGTCGGAGGCGGCGTGGCGCTCTTCATAAATCCCGAACCGCTGGCCGATTATTTCGACTTCATCTTCGCCGGAGAAGCCGAAGAGTTCCTGCCCGAGTTCGTAGACTTTCTCAAACAGCACGAAGGGGGCTCCTTCGAACGTGCGGACCTTTTGAAGGATTTGGCGAAATCGATTGCCGGAATCTATGTACCCTCCCTTTATGAACCTGTTTTCAAGGAAAATGGCTTTCTCGAATCCTTTCACCCCTTGTCGCCCGAGCTTCCGGAAAAGATCACGGTAAGGCGCGCGGACCTCTTGCGGAGCGATCCCTGCCGGACCTCCGTTCTGACCGCCAATACCGAATTCAGTAACATCATGCTACTTGAAATCGGAAGAGGCTGCGGGCGCGGCTGCCGCTTTTGTGCGGCGGGCTTCATCTACCGGCCGGTCCGCCATCACCGGTCGCAAGCTCTTCTTAAAGCCGCCGAATCCAACTCGGCAACCAGCCGGATAGGCCTTGTAAGCGCCGCCGTATCGGATCATCCGGAAATAGTCGATCTTTGCTCCTCGCTGCTCGATCGGGGAAGCTCGCTCTCCTTTTCTTCTCTGCGGGCCGACAGTCTTGATTCGCAAATCCTTTCGGCCCTGGAGGCAAGTGAGCACCACGCGGTCGCCATAGCCCCCGAAGCCGGCTCCGAGAGGCTGCGGCGGGTCATAAACAAAAATCTGTCCCGGGACCAGATTTACAGGGCTGCCGAGGTGCTGGCCGAAAAAGGGATTGTCAACATCAAACTCTACTTCATGATCGGCCTTCCGACCGAAACCGCCGAAGACCTCGAAGCGATCGTTGAAACAGCCAAAGGGATATGCCATCACGTGCTGAGTTCGAGCCGGGGAAAGACACGCCTCGCTACCGTTACGCTAAGCATAAATTCTTTCGTCCCCAAGCCCTTTACCCCCTTCCAATGGACGCCCTTTGCCGGAGTGGCCGAACTCAAAGAGAAAGCCAAATGGATTCGCAAGGCCCTTTCGAGGGTTCCCAACGTCCGCGTCCATTTCGATCTGCCCAAGTGGGCCTACGTGCAGGCGATGCTGTCGAGAGGAGATCGCAGGGTTTCCTTTTTTATCGACAAGGTGGCGCTGGAAAATTCGAGCTGGACGCAGGCGATGCGCAGTTGTTCACTCAATCCCGATTTCTGGGTGATGAGGGAGCGCGATCGCGACGAAATATTCCCTTGGGAAATCCTCGACCACGGGATCGACCGTAATTATCTGCGGGGGGAATATGAACGTGCGCTGGAGGAAAAACAGACCTCCGAATGCCTGCCGAGCCATTGCGGCAAGTGCGGCGTTTGCGGACCGAGGACCAAGGCGACCGGCGGGGAGTAATCGACTTGCCGCCCGTAAAATTTTTAAAGGTATGGTTTTCGATAAATTTTTTCGGTAGACTTGGCGCTGGGACAGACACCTTTCAGTAAACCCTAAGAGGAAAAACCCATGTTTGGACAAATTCTCGCACGGTCTCAAGAACTGGTGGCCCTTTATGGACTGAATGTGGTTGCAGCCGTACTGATTCTGCTGATCGGACGCTGGGCCGCGAAGATCGTTCGCAAGCTCATCGAGAATGTCATGGCAAGAACGAAGGTGGATACGACCCTGATTGCCTTTGTTACGAGCCTTGCCTATGTGGCGATGCTGGCCTTCGTCATACTCGCCGCTCTTGGAAAACTGGGTATTCAGACGACCTCTTTCATAGCCGTTCTGGGTGCGGCGGGACTGGCCGTTGGTCTGGCTCTTCAAGGCTCACTTTCAAATTTTGCCGCCGGCGTGCTGATGATTGTCTTCAAACCCTTTAAAGTCGGAGATGTTGTCGAAGCCGGCGGGGCAAGCGGGACCGTACAAAAAATCGAGATTTTCAACACGATACTGAAAAGTCCCGACAACAAGATCATCATAATTCCGAATTCCAAGGTCGGGGGAGGCAACATCGTCAACTTTACCGCCGAAACGACCCGCCTTGTCGATATTCAAGTCGCATTCAATTACAGGGATGAGATCGAAAAAATAGAGAGGCTCCTTCGGCAGATCATGGAAGGAGATGAACGGATACTGAAAACTCCGGCTCCGGCAATCGACGTGGTCAAATTTTCCGAAACAAGCGTCACAATTGCGGTGCGGGCCTGGGTCAAAACGGAGGATCAAGCGGCTCTTACAGGCCATATCCTTAGAAAAATCAAGGAACTTTTCGACAGCAAAGACTTGTTGCCCCCACTCGCGGCCCCACCGGTGCTTGCCGCTCCCTGAGCTCATTCGGGGATAAGGTCATAATAGTAGATCATGGCGTCGGAACGGGAAATGATCCCGATGACCCGCTCGTTCTGGATTACGGGAAGGCGCCCTATGTCGTGTTTGACAAGGACCCTCATGGCCTCGGCCACACTGTGGCCGGGGGTCACCGTGATGACATTTCTCGACATGAAGGCCTTGACCGGCGAACTCCACTGACCGTGGCTGGTGAGCTTGCCCAGATCGCGCCTCGAGATGATTCCAACCAGTTTTTCACCATCCATGACGGGCATTCCGGAGAAGCCCAAATGGTTCAGAACGGCCTCGACCTCGCGCATCTGCATATCGGGCGGGACGGATTTGACGGGAAAGGACATTAGATCGCTTATCTGAACGGGCATCTGCCGATAGTCGCGCATGGCTTCCATAAGCCAGACCTCCACACCTTCGGGGGGTGCGGACTTGACCATGGCGGACCCGGCCCCGGCATGGCCTCCGCCGCCCAGAAGCCGCATCACGGCCCCCACATCGAAACTGTCGGCGCCGCTTCGGCCTATCACCATGCACCGGTCTTTCTGCATGTCCCTGAATATGACGAAAGCCACATCGACATTGATGATGTTGCGGTACATGCTGACCACCTCGGCAAGCCCGGGCACGTGACCTTCGATATCCATCCTGCCTATGCTCACTCGGTATCCCTTGAAATTGATGCGCTTGGCATCGGCAAGCAGATGGAAAAGGATCTCCTTTTGCCTCGGGCCATAGGTGGGGCGCAAAATAGACTGGATTACCTTGAGATCCGCGTGCATTTCGAGCAAAAAGGCCGCCGCCCTTAGATCCCGCGAGGTTGTGGAAGGAAAAGTGAGGTGGCCGGTGTCTTCGTAGATTCCCGCCAAAAAGAGTGTGGCGTGGATGGGAGAGGGTTGTATGCGCTTTCCCATGAGCGCTTCCACCAGAAGAGTGGCGGCCGCCCCCAAAGCTTCCTGGCGGCGCACAGAGGCGTTTATGTCGCCTGCCTCGGGATGGTGGTCCCACACATGTATATCCAGATCCGGGCGCTTTGCGAGAGGTCCCGTTCCTTCGAGCCGGGCCCAGCGGTTGGCGTCCACCACGATCAGGCGCTCCACCGAGTCCGGATCGATGTTTTTCAAGGCTTCGAAGGAGAAAATATCCTTGTGGATCGAAAGAAAAGCACGCACGTTGGGATTAACACTGGTCGGCAGGACGGCCTTTGCATCCTCGTAGAGCATCGAGGCGGCGGCCAGTGAAGCGAGCGCGTCAAAATCGACATTTTTGTGAGGAATGACTATCTGCACCCGCGGGACCTTTCCTTGGTGAAAAGCGCAGATTTTAACAGATGAGCCAACCGCATGGAGCCGGATACGATTCGGCCCCCCTCGGAATAGCCCATGCCTCGCAGACTCAACTCGGCATAATTGCCGGTTTTGCTCTTTTATGCAACGCCAAAACCCTCATTCAAGGCGTCTTGCAAATCTTCCCGACCCGGTCCGGTTGGCCCGGACCGGGGTGGGGCGTCCAAATTGGCTCTCGGCTCTCGCCCGGTTTTTGGTCCTTCTCAGCCCGAAGGGCTCACAGCCACTGGATTTAGAACAGGGACCGAAAATTTAATCTCATTTTGAATTGGCCATTTCCATTTTCTTTCGCTAATTTGAGCCATTCGTCTTCAAGAATCGAAGGTGACATTCAGGTGGCAAATACCTAAACTGATTAAAAGAGGATAGAGTTATATTATAATGCTTATCCTCTAACCAGCGGATCGTGGAGCGATTATGATCGAAGAGGCATCTTGCGCGCTAGCAAAACAGGGGATGAGCGTATCCCCCGGAGAAATGACTTACTGCATCCTTCAAAGGGTGCGGGAGAAGAAGAAAAGCTACGAACTCTACGGATTCGAGCGTTCCCGGGAAGAGGCCTTGTCAACTTTTTTCGATCTCGCCCAGGAATATACGACGATCGACAGCCTCTATCAGATCTGCGCCAGTGTGGCCAAGGAGTTTTTGGAGCTGGAGAGCCGGATCTATGTCATAGACCCCAAGAGTTCGCAACTCGAACTGGTGTGCACCAGTACCGACGGCTTGGTGGGACCCGGTGAGCGCCACAGCCACCGGGCGGTGGTGATCGAAGCACCGCTCGAGTCGGAGGAGTCCTGGTTTTTCCCCATTCGGGGCAACCAGTCGCTTGTCAAAACATTACCCTTTCTGGGGCAAAGATCTATTCTGGGTGTCTTCGAAGTTCTTCCCAAAGACCGGATCGACGAGCGCAAACAGTTCTTTTTGGAAAAATTCACCAACCGGATCGGCTACAATCTGCACCAGAAGCTGCTGGTTCAGCAGAACATCAACCACATCAAGTTTATAAATCAACTGGTGGCCGACATCGAGCACAACGTCATCACGCCCAATTTGTACTATAAATTGTTTTTGATTCGGCTTCGCAAGATGGTCGAAAATTACCGGACAATAGAAGGGCGGGCTAAAGAGGCGGTGGAGGGTTTTTCTGAGCGCGGAGGCGAGGTGCAAGCCCTTCGCGATGCGCTCTCGGGTCTAGGCGCGGCCAATCGTGAACTTCAAGACGAGTTGAGCGCGTTTCGCAGCCATTACGAGCATACGAGTCTTTTTTTAGAAACCCTGATGCGAAGGGACCATTTCCAAAAGGGAACCTATGTGCTCAGAAAACAGTCGTGCAATTTTCAGAAGGAGGTCATCCAGCCCCTGATCGATCGCTACGGCGCTCATTTTCAAAGAAAGGGCATCGCGCTGGACTACCGGGTCGAGAACGCCCCCGATGAAGAGGTCACACTGTTTGTCGACAAGGGGCTCATATCCCAGGTGTTCGACAACTTCTTTTCAAACGCCTTGAAATACGCCGGTGAAGGCGGCGGGCCACGGCCCGCAAAGCATTTCTCCTTGAACCGGCAGATCCTTCAAACCGTTTTCGGACAGGATAAACCGGGGGTGCGCTTCGATTTTTTCACCACCGGAACCCCTCTTAGCAGGGAAGAAAGCGATCATGTCTTCGACGAAGGGTTTCGCGCCGGGGGCGCTCTTGTGGAAGGGAAAGGACACGGCCTGCATTTTGTGAAAAACGTGGTCGAGATCCATGGCGGACTGGTAGGCTGCGAGTCCCTGGAAGACGGCAACCTCTTCTATGTGGTCTTGCCGTTCGAAAAATAGCCCGAATCCACCCCGGTCTTTCATTTCAGCCAGGAAAAGCCCGATCAACCAAAAATTTCGTGACGCGCTTCCTTAAGCTCCCGGCCCCCCCTATTGATTTTTTTTCCCGATGGGGTTACCTCTTCGCCTTATGAGCAGGCACTTTTCCTTGCGGGGGGAGTGGGTCAAACGCCGGAAATCCTTATGGAGTACAATTTGAAGTAGCTTAATGCGGGTCGGATTGTTATAATAGTCAGGCCTGTCTTCTCGATGCGAAAATTTGATTTACAATAAATGAGAACCGATCCGATATTCTTGTTAAGAGTTGAAATCACCGGGGAAGATGCAGGCAAGGAGGAATCTTGATGGCCAGGAAACGTGACGATCGTGGTGGTGAGCTAAGGTGTTCTTTTTGCGGGAAAAGTCAGGACGAAGTCAAGAAGCTGATTGCCGGCCCTACCGTCTATATTTGCGATGAATGCGTCGAGCTTTGCAACGACATCATTGCCGAGGAATATGAAAGGGAGGGCGCGGCCAAAGCCACTCAGATCCCCAAACCCGCCGGCATAAAGCAGATCCTCGACCAGTACGTCATCGGCCAGGAGAGGGCGAAAAAGGTCCTTTCTGTGGCTGTTCACAATCATTACAAGCGTATCGAGTTGAAGATCGACAAAAACGACGTTGAGCTCCAGAAGAGCAATATTCTGATGATCGGACCGACCGGGTCGGGCAAAACCCTGCTTGCGCAGACGCTTGCCAGGATTTTGAACGTGCCCTTTACGATCGCGGATGCCACCACGCTGACCGAAGCGGGCTACGTGGGCGAGGATGTCGAAAACATCCTGGTGAGCCTCATCCAGGCCGCCGACTATGATATCGAGAAGGCCTCGCGGGGGATCGTCTATATCGACGAAATAGACAAGATCGCCAAAAAATCCGACAGCCCCTCGATCACCCGCGATGTATCGGGGGAAGGCGTGCAGCAGGCGCTTTTGAAGATCCTCGAGGGCACGGTGGCCAACGTGCCGCCCAAGGGGGGCAGGAAGCATCCGCAGCAGGAATTCATAAAGATCGACACGACCAACATTCTTTTCATCTGCGGCGGGGCTTTCAACTATCTGGATAACATCATTCGCGGTCGCGTGGGTGTAAAGGGCATGGGTTTCGGGGCCGAAATCCGCAGTAAGGACGAAAAAAGCATCGGAGAGGTGCTAAAACACGTGCAGCCCGAAGACCTCCTCAAATTCGGCATGATCCCCGAGTTCGTGGGCCGGTTGCCGGTCATCGCCACTCTTAGCGAACTGACCGAAGACGAACTGGTCAACATTTTGACCGAACCCAAAAATGCCCTGGTAAAGCAGTACAAGAAGCTCTTCGAGCTGGAAAACGTGCGGTTGCACTTCAACGACGGGGTCCTAAAGGCAATCTCCAAGGAAGCCATCCGGCGCAAATCCGGGGCTCGCGGCCTGAGGTCGATCATGGAAAACATCATGCTCGACATCATGTACGATCTGCCCTCTCACCCCGAAATTCAGGAGTGCATCATAAACGAAGACGTTCTTACAAAGGACGCCCAGCCCTTGCTCCTCTACCGGGGCCAGGACCAGGAATCGGCCTGAGGGCCGCAATTTTAGGTTCGCGATTTTTTCGTCCCCGCGGCGCCGCCCGGGGAACATGAGTGCATCGCACGAAAGCAAGTGACGAAGATGTTCAAGCTAACGCGTACTAGAGATGGTCAGCAAAACACTGTTTTTACCATGCCTTTGCTGCCGCTAAGAGATATCGTGGTGTTTCCCTCCATGGTGGTGCCGCTTTTCGTTGGCCGCGACAAGTCGGTCAATGCCCTGGAAAAAGCCATGGGGGCGGACAAAAAGATATTTTTGGCCGCTCAGACCAAGGCCAAAACCGACACTCCCGGCGAAGGCGACATCTATCGCATGGGAACGGTGGCAAATATTTTACAAATTCTTCGCCTCCCGGACGGCACGGTAAAGGTGCTTGTCGAGGGCGACTATCGGGGCAGAATACTGAGCTTTGTCCCCCATCCCGAGCACTTCGTGGTCCAACTGGAAGCGATCGAGGAAACCGAGGAGGGATCGGTCGAACTCGAAGCCCTCATGCGGGGAGTCAAATCCTCCCTGGAGACCTACTCGAAGCACAACAAAAAGATCTCCCAGGAGATCCTCGACACGGTGGCGACCATCGACGGCCCTTCGCGGCTTGCCGACACAGTTGCCTCCTACATGCCCTTCAAGCTCGAAACCAAGCAGAAACTGCTCGAGACCACCAATGTTTTGCAGCGCATCGAAAATCTGTTCGGCCACATCCGCTCGGAAATCGAAATCATCGAGACCGAGGAGCGCATCAAGGGCCGGGTCAAAAAGCAGATGGAAAAGACCCAGCGCGAATACTATCTCAACGAGCAGATGCGGGCCATCCAGAAGGAGATGGGCGAAAAGGACGATTTCAAGTCCGAACTCGAAGAACTCGACAGGCGCATCAGGAAAAAGAAGCTTTCCGCGGAGGCCGCGGCCAAGGTGCGAGCCGAGCTCAAAAAGCTCAAGATGATGTCGCCCATGAGCGCCGAGGCGACCGTTGTGCGCAACTACATCGACTGGATACTCTCCCTGCCCTGGTTTGAAAAGACCAAGGACAAGATCGACATCGATCAGGCGGCCCGCATTCTAGACGAAGACCACTACGGCCTGGAAAAGCCCAAGGAGCGAATTGTCGAGTACCTGGCCGTGCAGGCGCTGGTAAAGAAAATCAAGGGCCCCATCCTCTGCCTGGTGGGTCCTCCGGGTGTGGGGAAGACCTCGCTTGCCCGCTCCATCGCCAGATCCATGAACCGCAACTTCATTCGCCTCTCGCTGGGGGGCGTAAGGGATGAGGCGGAGATTCGAGGCCACAGGCGAACCTATATCGGCGCATTGCCGGGAAAGATCATCCAGTCGCTCAAAAAGGTCAAGAGCAACAATCCCGTCTTCTGCCTGGACGAGATCGACAAGATGAGCATGGATTTTCGCGGCGATCCTTCGGCCGCGCTTCTCGAAGTGCTCGATCCCGAGCAGAATTTCGCCTTTAACGACCACTACCTGGATCTCGACTACGACCTCTCGGAGGTCTTCTTCATCACCACGGCCAATACGCTGCACTCGATTCCGCCCCCTCTTCGCGACAGAATGGAGATCATCCAGCTTGCCGGCTACACCGAATTCGACAAGCTCAATATCGCCAGGAATTTTTTGATCAAAAAGCAGTCGCTGGCAAACGGCATCAGTGCTGAAAACATCGATTTCACCGACGAAGTTTTGCTCTACATCATCCGCCATTACACCAAGGAGGCCGGGGTAAGAAATCTCGAGCGCGAAATCGGCTCGGTGTGCCGCAAGGTGGCCAAGGAAGTGGTGCGCAAGGGCTCCGAGGTAAGGGTCGAGCTTACTGAAAACCATATCCAGGAATTCCTGGGGATTCCCAAATTCCATTACGGCCGCGCCGAGGAAAAAGACGAGGTGGGTCTTGCCATGGGTCTTGCCTGGACGGAGTTCGGGGGCGACATCTTGGGAATCGAAACGGCCATCATGCCCGGCAAGGGCAAGGTGACCATTACCGGAAAACTTGGCGAGGTGATGCAGGAATCGGCACAGGCGGCCCTCAGTTATGTGAGGTCGCGGGCAAAGGAACTGGGGCTCGACCCCGAATTCCACCAAAACCTCGACATTCACGTCCATGTGCCGGAGGGGGGAATTCCCAAAGACGGCCCATCCGCGGGTATCACCATGGCCACTTCGATCGTTTCCGCTCTCAGCAGGATTCCCGTTCGAAGCGATGTGGCGATGACCGGCGAAATCACCTTGCGGGGGCGGGTGCTTCCGATCGGCGGGCTCAAGGAAAAAATCCTGGCCGCCCACAGGGCGCTTCTGAAAACCGTTTTGATCCCGAAGGATAACGCCAAGGATCTCAAGGATATTCCCGAAAAGATCCTTCGCGAGGTGAACATCGAACTTCTGACGCACATGGACGATGTCCTGAAGTTCGCCCTGGCAACCGATAAAGCCGGCAAGATTTTCCACGCTCCCGAGGAGGCCGAGGCGCCGGTGATTCTGCCCCAGGAGCCTTCGGTGGATGAAATCCGCCCGCACTGACCGGTGCGCGATGCCCCATGGACCGCCCGGCTTTTTTCAGACAGCGGGTGAAACTCGCTTGACATTGAAAGTCTATTTGATAGATAATGGTTTTTCTAAGGACGCGAGGGGCATAGAGCCTGTCCTCCCTTCCCGAGGGAGGGGAAAGAAGTCTTCGGGCGGGTAGCTCAGCTGGGAGAGCATCGGCCTTACAAGCCGAGGGTCACAGGTTCGAGCCCTGTTCCGCCTATGAATAATTTACTGGGGTGGTAGTTAAGTTGGTTATAACGCCGGCCTGTCACGCCGGAGGCCGAGGGTTCGAGTCCCTTCCACCCCGCCAGAAATTGAACAACTTGACGAGCTGCGTCAAGTTGCCAAATCATAATGCGTGCGTCTCTGTTCGCGCCTGGCAATGAAGCGGCAGGAAAACACGCGCAACCAACAGACCCGAGACCGGATTTTCGCCGGTTTCGGGTTTTCTTTTTTGTGCGGGTTCAAATATTCCCCGAGTAAAGCGCAACGGTCGCCAGCCGGTGATGCCCCTGAAATCTTTCCGGCGCGCTGTTTTGCGATAGACACCGCTGGCGTGATGTTTCCGCACTGTCATGGTTATGACCAAAGAAAGCTGACCGGCCATCCAATCCAGGGCAGGTACAAGGCGATTGTTGTGGACAAGGACAACCACCTGCTTGAACCGAGCGGCCATGAGCATCTCGATCCTGTTCGTGCCAGGATGGCGCGATTTTCCGCCGCGCACCGGAGGGCTGTGAGGAGCCAGCTTGGCAATCTGCGAAAGAGAGTTTGGATGCCGCGGCACGGCAGAAGTGCGGGAGTGAAAATAAGGAGGATCGGGCAGACCCGTCCATACTTGTCGCAACCGTAGCGCCGAGCTGTGGAGAGAACCCCTTGTGATTCGCAAAGGTCGCCTGAACGCGGAGATGGGTGACCGAGGTCTGCGGCAGGTATGTCGAAGACTTGAGGGGAACTGGAGACGGATCGGCTCTGGACGCCATGTTCCAGAGTAGGGCTTGGCTGAGGGCAAGCGCGGGTGGAAACGATTTCGGTGAAAACCGCTCCGAAAAAACAGAAAGGCCAGCCTCAATTCGGCCAACCTATTGATCTTACATAAGCCGGCGATGGGATTTGAACCCGCGGCCTGCTGATTACGAATCAAAAGAAGGTCCATGCGTGGCGCTCTTTCGCAGTTGCGTGGGTGCATTCCGGGCGCATTTCAATCAAATTTCAGTTTCGACATCTCATCGTATAGTCGCTCCTTGACAACCCTGGCATACAGGCCCGTGGTCGTAAGTTCGGCGTGCCCCATGACTTCCTGAACGGCCGTAAGGGGAATGCCGCTGGCCACCATGTATGTTGCGGCGGTGTGCCGCAGATCGTGGAGCCGGGCATTGACGCCACATTCCCTGGCCATGGCCTTGAACCAATGCGTGACCGTCGATTCGTTGAGTGGAGGGAAAACACGCCCGGACTCTTTTCGCATCGGCTTGAGCACATCCAGAAGCGCAGGGAGTATCGGGACGGTTCTTTGTTTGTTGCCCTTGCCCGTCAAGACGGCGCAAGGACGGTTGTCCGACAGATTGACCGACCTCCATTCCAGGCCGAGCGCTTCGTTTCGACGCGCCCCGGTCCATAGATAAAACTGTAGCAACGGATAGAAACCGGGTTTCGATTGCCTGCACCGCTCCATGATCGCCTCGATTTCCTCCTTGCGCAGGTATCTCGGAAGGGGTTTCCCGGCATTCAACATTTTGACCGCCGGGCGCGTTTGCAGATAGCCCCATTGCACGGCGACCGTGAGAGCCGCTTTTATGTGCCGGAGATAGCTGTTGACCGAAACGGGTTTCATCGGGCGTTCACTTGCGGACAGTGCGCCGGAAAGGCAAAGTTTCTTGAATTTTTCGATCTTTTCCGGGGTAATGAGACGCAGAGGCGTTTTCGATCCAAGTGCGTTTTCGAGATGGGAAAGAGCCAGACGGTCGGCCCTCAGTGTCGGGGGACTCATCCCCGTGCGGGTTTCAAGATACCGCACCACGAATTCCCCCAGTGTCATGCCTCCATCGAGATCGAGGCGCACCAAGCGCCCCATCAGGGCTTCCTTTTGCAGCTTGGTGAAGATCCCCTCGGCCAGCTTCTTGTCCGAGGTCTTGAGGGACTGTTTGTCCCCTCGGGCGAACTCGACATAGTAGGTTGAACCGCGCTTAAAGAGACGCATGGCCTCCCTCGCATGGCAGTACCATTTGCAGATTACTCGGCCATTATTGAAGGTGTGGACGCTCATTGTACGCTTCCGGCCCCACCCGGTGCCAATTCAGCAACCAGCATGTCACATGGCATGACGATTGGAATATGTTGTTTGTCACCCCAAGTGGCACGAGGAGTATAAAATGACCTCCTACCGGAGTTCAACGAAAAAACAGCTTTGAGGTATGCTGCGACGTGGCTTAAGTATTTCAGAGTTCGCGGAGGGTCACGGCTTTCCACCTAACACGTGATCCAAGTAATAAACGGATACTGTGGAATAGACAGTTCGAAACCGAGTGGCTAGGCCACTAAGCAAATACTTTCACTGCTGGAGGCCGAAACCGAACTGGTCATTTGCTCCGCCAGAAGCAACCGAAGACTAAATTGCCTGATCTGTACCATGTTTTTGCCCGGGCGGATCTTCGCTCATTTTCTCTTCCAATGCGCCTAATCGAGCGTCCTGCGCCTCTACGCTTAGCTGCAACCGGTGGATTGTCTCCCGATCCTGAACGGCCTTAAAAAATGTCTCGATGTTGGACCCCAGCGCGGCCTTGATGTCGTCATGGGGAGATGCAAGGACCGCCTTGGCTTTGCGCAGTAGCTCGATCACCTCCGGAAGGCCGGTTGATTCGCGGGGATCTTCGCGCACGAGCCTTGATTCACAGGCGAGGGCCAAAAAATCTTCATAAGTATACCCGGCGGCAGCGGCAATTTCTCTTCGCTGGTCCTCATCCCCTTTTCGCCGAAGATGGAGGATGTCATTGATCTGGGAAGGGGACAAACCCGTAGTCTTGGCGAGGCTGGCCTGGGCTCCATGCCCCTTGCCTCGTAACCATAAATTAAGCGCTCGGCTGAAAACCTCGTGAACAGGCGTTTTCATACTTCCAACTTTACGCGCAATGCGTAAAAAGTAAATACTCATTATGCGTATTTTTGCTTGACTTTATCCGCGTAACGCGTAGGATCCTTTCCCAACAAGGATAGGAGGCGATAGATAGATGAAACACGGTGACATAACAAAAATCGCTATTAAAGCGGGGTGCTCCACATCGGCCCTGAGCGATATCATAAACCGCAGGCGCACACCTTCGAGGAGACTGGCCGCTCGCCTGGAAAAGGAGACCGGAATCAACCGCCTTGCCTGGCTTTACCCCGATGAGCACCCGAATCCGATGCTCCACCCATTAAAGAATGCCGACAATGGCTAGCCGCGCGGAGGAGACAAGCGCCCGCTGGCTTCGTCTCCGCGAAGCGGCCCGGTATTCGGCCATCGGCGAGAAGCGCCTTGTCGCCCTCGCCGATGCCGGAACCGTCCGTGGTTTCCAGGACCCGGACAGCGGGCGGCACGATTGGGTGTTTGACCGAGTATCGATCGATGAGTACCGGCTCGGCCAGGCGGCCGATTCGAGCGGAGGCAAGGTTAACCTGGCGGTCCAGGAAATCCTGGCGGTACGCCGGGGACGTAAGCGATAATTGTTTGAGCTGGCCAGGGGCGTAGTTCGGGTGCTGGCGTGAGGGATATGGAATCGAGAGGATGAAAAGCATGAGGCCAAGATGGCCACGATCCGCAGGAGGGTGCTGTCTCTTCTCTGAGTCCCGAAACCGAAGCCGGTGGACGGTCCAATACAGTCGCCGATCTGAATAAATTCGAAGTGTGCGGAACTGGCCAAGCAGCGACGCACTTCTCGGCGCATTGGCCGGGAAATGGGTTCTTTTGCATTGAACATTCCAAACGAAGGATGCTCCTATGCCCTTCATGTCCGAATCCAAAGAAAACACCTCGGTCAACATCCGACCGTCCATCACCAAAATGGCCAAATCTTCCGCCGCGAAAAAAGACATGAGCTTCTCCGCCTGGGTGGAAGGGGCCATCAGGATGCGGCTCCTGCTCGAAAAAGATACGGCAGACCATTGGGACAAGTTTACCGACCAATGAGGACCGACGCAAATTAAGAAATAATAAGCGATCCTGCTTCTTAATATCTAAAGGTAGTCCAATGGGGAAAGGATGTTGAGATGCTCTCTACCCGCAAAATCCGGCACCTGACAATCGACAACCTCCGTCCCGTCTGCGGCGCACGCGCCAGGGGCGGTTTTCGACTGGACATGTTCCCTTCGACCTCCGTCATTTGCCTCCGCTGCCGGCTCATACTGGAGCACCGACAGTTGAAATTCGTCAGGCCAGCGATCACGTTCAGCCCTTCTCGTCGAACATACCTGGCGGCGAGCGACTAGGCAATGAGCAAAAGACCCGCACGTCTACACTACTATAAGGACGACCTCACCGACGTTCAGCTCAGAATGGCATCCTGGGCAAGCAGGGGCATATGGGCAACCATCGTGAACCTCATGTGCGGGGCTCCCGAATATGGACGTATAGCTGGCAACATAACCCAACTTTGCAACCTGGTGGCAGCCACCGAAGCGCAAATGAACGAGTTTCTCTCCGATCTTCGGACATGCGGGTTCGGAGACCTTGAGCAAGACGGTCAGATCTTTACTATCACCTGCCGGCGCATGGTGCGCGAAATACAACTCGACGAGCGAAAGAGGGAACAGGCCAGGACGCGACAAAGAAACAAACGGCAAAGGGATGAGGCTGCCCGAGCAACATGTCACGCTGAAAATCACGCCGATGTCACGCATGCGTCACGCACTGTCACGCCATGTCACGCTGATGTCTCGCACCCAGCAAACTCAGGCCCCGTGGCCGTTTGCGGCGGTTATCACGCAGATGTCACGCACTGTCACGCCCCTATTGCATTTGCATTTCCATTTCCAGAAGAAACGACGACTACCTTACCGTCAGAACCTGTCCCAATGCGGCTCGAAAACGAGGCTGCCTCTATCCGGAAAGAAGAAAAGGTAGGGGCTGCGCCCCAAAAGCGAACATTGGAAGCGCCTGCGGCGCAAAAGGAGACTTTCGGACCAAACATTGACAGGGGCTTCGCCCCTTTCGCCCACAGCGATTCACCCACCGAAGGAGATTCGGAGACGAATCAGATTGAATCCGCCTGCGGCGCCGATTTCGACGCCAAAGAAGACTCTGCGACTCATACGTCACAACCGGGAGTCCCGAAGTGTGCGGACGGAAACGAAACGAATTCCCGCAACGGCGATGTCACGTTGCAGTCACGCTGCAAAAACCAACTGCTACCCGTTCCACTTCCGGGCGTGGAACTCCCTCCCGAAATGCAAATGTGTATCGGCGGGCATCACAACCCATTCCATCCCCTGCAGGTAGCAGCTTCATGTAAATCCGAAATCGCCGCCCTGGTCGAGTTGGCGCCGGAGAAAGAGCGTGTACGGGGCGATGTCCGCCGTTTGATCGCTCATGCCTACGAAACAAATGGCTTTGATTATGCGAGGCGCAATATCGAGCATGCCAACACACACGCCAAGACGAGCTACGCCGGTTATTTAGCCAAGACCATGGCAAATGATTTCGCAAAAGACGATGCTTTGGTTGCAGAAAACTCCTCGAAGGCCATGGAAGCACAGGAAAATCGAACAAAAACCGAAGAAAAGCTCCTGGAACAGGAATTCGTTCTGGCAGAACGCTATTTCCTCGATCTGCCCCAGGCAGAACAAGAACGTATGTTGCAGGATGCAATGAAAGCCAATCCCGTACTCATCGGAAGAAAACCCGAGACTGTGAGGAACCAAGTGATTTTTTCTCTCTGCAACCCGCCGGCGAGAGGAGCCGCAATCTCCGCAACCCGGAAGGAAGCGATATAGAGTAGCCAAACGAAACCAACAACCTTTTCGTTCCCCCTGATCAGCGGTTGAGCGAACCCGACAGCACAAACAGCCCTATTCGTAATTACGGCGAATCGGGCTGTTTTTGTCGGGGGATGGGACGATTTCAAAAGGAAGCGTTGTGAAAAGCTCGATTACGTTCCTGCCAAGCTCCGGGTAATCCGCATCATTTGGCCCAAGTACGCGTGCGGAATCTGCGAAGGATTGGAAACGGAGGGCCCGACGGTAAAGATGGCCCCGCCTCTCGCCTCGATCATCCCCAAAGGGGTGGCACCCCCCGGCCTTGTTGCTCACATCGCCGTATCAAAATACGCGGATGCTCTGCCGCTCTACCGGCAGGAAAAGATATTTTCACGCTACGGCATTGAGCTATCCCGCGCAACCATGGCCGAATGGATGGTGAAAGCGGCCGGGTGTTGCACCGCTCTTATGGATCTTCTCTACAAAGAACTTCTCGTCGGGCCTCTGATCAATATCGATGAAACGCCGCTCCAGGTTTTAAACAAACCGCAAAGAGCGAACACCACAAAATCGTACATCTGGGTATTCCGTGGCGGAGTTCCGGATAAGCCAGTAGTTTTATTCAAGTATTCCGAAACGCGCTCGGGCCGGATCCCCCGCGAGGTCTTGGCCGGCTACAGCGGTTATTGCCAGACCGACGGTTTTTCGGGCCACGACGCTCTCGAGGCCACAAATCCCGGCATCAGCATGGTGGGCTGCTTTTTCCACGCCCGTCGAAATTTTGTAAAGAATTACGTAGTCTCCCACCCGGGCCGTCTGGCCAAGGCCCGCGTTGGCCACGGGTTTCACGTTTTGCGTGACCACCTTTACCGTCGCGGGGGCGCTGTCCCGGTTTCCGTCGTTTACAACGAGCTGGGCGACGTAGGTCCCCGGCAGATCGACCACGAAGGTTGGATTTACGGTCGAAGCGCTCGAAAGCGTCGCGGTGCTCCCTGTGGGCTCGTAGAGCAGGGACCATTT
>JAJYDE010000005.1:106155-132195 GCA_021777755.1 Deltaproteobacteria bacterium | reverse complement strand
GCGGGGGGCGGGGGGCGGGGGGCTAAATTTCGAGAAAACCCCGCCACCCGTTGATGATTACATTCTCGGGGTAGCCCTTGACCGACACCCGAAGGCGGTTGTTTTCCTCACGGGTTTCCACGTAAGTGCATCCGTACCTGGCCGAATCAACCCAGGCCCCGCTGTTGGCGTAGATCGTTCGGCAGGGCGTTGTATCCGGATCGGCGATATAGTTCGGATTGCCGGGGTTTTCGAAGGCCCGTTGCATTTCGGCCGTGTGGGTGTGTCCGAAAACGACCACCCGGGCTTGGGCGGCGTCATGAAGATAGACGGCCCGGGCCGCGGCGAAAAGCCCCAGTTCCTCGGCTTCCAGCGCCATGAGGGCGTCAACTTTTTCCCTTCCCGGCGCCTTTGCCCAGTTGGTTGCGATCCGCATGAAGCGCGAGGCGATGAGGGCTACTGAAATTTCGTCGCCATATCCGGGAAGGCCCGCGACCTGGAACGCCCCGTCCAGCAAACCGCATTCCCTGGCGGTGGCAAGGAATACATCCTCGACGAAATTGGTGTTTCCCTTGAGATACTCTCTTACGAATCCGGCAAAGACATCGAAGACGCCGCAAGGCAGGCCCGTGCGGCAGACTTTGTAGGCGTCGAGGCGCGAAATGAAATACCCGAGCGGCAGGAAGCAACCTCCCGAGTTGGACTCCAAATCCGGTGCGTTAAACAGGCAGTAACGGTTTCCGTGCTCCGCGGCGATAACGCCGCTTTTATATGTCCCAAGGGGCCCGGTCTTCTCACCGCAAAAATTTATGCCCCGGAAAAAGTCTTCGAAAAACTGTCTGGTATCCTTGATGGCCGCCGGCTCCAGACTCATGTCGTGGTTGCCCGGCACATAGGTAAGCGTTATGTCTCCGCTTGCGGCCAGAGCCTTGAGGCCCTGTATGACCGGATCATAGACCGGGTTGGAGCAGATGGCCTCGAGTTTGGTGATCGGAGTGAAATCCGCCGGGACGATCCACTGGTCGAAAAGGTCGCCCAAAATGATTACCTCCCGCACATCGGGTGTCTGTAGCATCGCATTGAGAAAACCCGCCAGAAGGGCCACATTATCCCGAAACCAGACATAGGAGTTCGGGGAGACGAAACTTCTTTGATCGCCCATGTGAATGTCGCTGATAAAAATCCGTCTGGTCCTCTCGGCCATGGCTCTGCCCTCTTTTTTTTTTGAAATGTCGCTGGCGGGTACTTTTTAACCGGCGGGTTAGCGCCGGGGGATCGAGTGGTTATCTTCCCGAGCAGAGAGAACGCTGCCCGATTGCCGAAATCAGTACCACCAGAAGGACTTTCCCGCCATGAAAAAGATTCGAAAGAGTTTGGTGTCTTCGGTAATTGCCATGATGGTATCTATCCCGCTCCAAGCCCGGGCGGGGTTGATGCCGGAAAGAGTCGACAGCCTGCGCTGCGGGGTTCACCTGGTTCAGCTCGGGGAAACCCAAATGCAGGTCCTTCACCAGTGCGGGCAACCCGATGTGCGCGACTCGTACTTCGTCGAGAGCGGCGGCCTGGACAGATGGACCTACAACCTGGGGCCCAAGGATTTCATTTACGTCTTCACTTTTCTAAATGGTGAGTTGCGGCAAATAATGCAGACCGACAGAGGCTTTTAGAAGAAGGCCCTCTTTGGCGCGAGGCGGCAAAGAGGGCCCGGATTGCGGAATCGATACCGGTCTACATCACATTTTCCAGCTCATCCAACAAGGCTTCCACCTTGACCATGATCTGGTCGTCGGAGTAGTTGGCGAGTTTTATGGCCTTTGCCGGACATTCCGACACGCAGGTGCCGCATCCCTGGCAGAGCGCTTCGTTGATATTTGATACGTTGTTTACAATCTGCGGGACACCGTAAGGGCAGGCGCGAACACAAACCAGGCAGCCGGCGCACAGCTCCGAGTCCACCTGCGCCACCACCCCGCCGATGGTCTGGTCGGTCGCGGCAAGGAAGGCCCCTGCGCGCGAGGCCGCGGCCATGGCCTGGGAGATGCTCTCGCTGATAAGCTTGGGACTGTGGGCGCTCCCGCACATGAAAAGGCCTTCGGCGGCAAAATCCACGGGCCTCAGCTTTACATGGGCTTCCATGAAAAAGCCGTCCGGGCTGGTTTGAATTTTGAGCAGGGACGCAAGGCCCTGGTTTTGCGAGGCCAAAGTGGCCGCGCTAAGCACCACCGCATCGGCCCGCATCTCGACCGGACGTCTTAAAACATGATCGGTGAACGCAACCTTCAGCCCGGCGCCGTTGGAACTCACAACGGGCTGATTTTCCAGATCGAAGCGGGCGAAAAGAATGCCTTCCCGTCGTGCCCGGGTGTAGAATTCTTCAAGTTGACCGTACATCCTCATATCCCGGTACAGAACCATGACTTCCATTTCCGGGTTGAGCTTTTTAAGCTCGAGAGCGTGCTTTACCGCCGTCTGACAGCAGACACGGCTGCAGTTGGGGTTTTCCTCATTTCTCGACCCGACGCACTGAACCATGACCACCCGCTTCCATGCGGCCGCGGTCGCGGGCTCTTTTCTCACCAGTTCGTCGAGCTGGAGTTGAGTCATAACGGCCGGGTTTTCCCCGTAGCCGTACTCCTTCGGCTCATATTCCCGCGCACCGGTCGCCAAAATGGTGACGCCGTGACCGATCTGCCTCTCGGGAGCTTCACCGACCCGGATTTCGGTAACAAAATTTCCCTTGTAGCCGGAAAACCCGGTGATACGGGCCTCGGTCAGGACTTCAATCCTTCGGTTGCCCTCGACTTCCTCGATCAGAGCGTCCAGAAACTCGCCCACCTCTTTTCCCTCTATGGTGCGGGCGATTTGGCGGCCAAGGCCTCCGAGTCGTTTTTCCTTTTCGACGATGACCACATCAAAACCCTGCCGGGCAAGTCCCAGGGCAGCCGTCATTCCGGCGACCCCGCCGCCGATCACAAGCCCGCTCTGAACGATATCCAGACGCTTTTCAGCCAAAGGATCGAGCAAAGAGGCCCTGGCCACGGCCATGCGTACGAGGTCTTTGGCCTTTTCGGTCGCCGCGGTCTTATCGTTACTGTGGCACCATGAATCCTGGTTGCGGATATTGGCCATTTCGAACAGATATTTATTAAGACCCGCGTTCATAAGGGTCTCCTGGAAGAGCCCCTCGTGGGTCCGAGGCGTACAGGAGGCCACAACGACCCGGTTTATCCCCTGTTCTTCGATCACCTGGGTCATTTTCACCTGGGTGTCCTGGGAGCAGGTGTAGAGGTTTTCTTCCACGTAGACCACGCCGGGAAGCGACTTCGCGTAGTCTCGAACCGCGGGCACATCCACGACGCCGGCAATATTGATGCCGCACCGGCAAACAAACACCCCCACGCGGGGCTTTTCAAGGCTCGTGTCCTTTTCGGAACGGTTTTCCTTGACCTTGGCCACCGACCAGCGCGCCTCGCTCAAAGTCGAACTGCAGGCGCACGCCGCCGCCGAGGCCTCCATGACCGACTGGGGAATGTCTTTGGGGCCCTGCGAAGTGCCGCACACATAAAACCCGGGCCTGGAGGTCGAAACCGGAGTAAAGCAGTCCGTATCGACGAAGCGGTTCTTGTTGAGATCGACGCCCAATTTTTTGGCCAGCTCCACCGATTGCCCGCCAACGTCCAAGCCGACCGAAAGAACAACCAGGTTGAACAGCTCGGTTTGCGCCCGGCCCTGTTCGTCGACATAAGTTATCCTGAGGTCTCCGTCCTCGGCCGGCTCGATGGTGTGGACCCGGGAACGGATGAAACGCACCCCCTGGTCCCGCGCCCGCAGGTAATACTTTTCGAAGTCTTTGCCGTAGGTGCGCATGTCCATGAAGAAGATGGCCGTATCCAGGCCGCTGTGGGAATGTTCCTTGGAAATGACGGCTTCCTTCACGGCATACATGCAGCAGACGCCCGAGCAGTACGAGTTGTCGCAGTGGTTCATGTCGCGGGAACCAACGCATTGAAGCCAGGCTATTTTTTTGGGCTCCCGCAGGTCGTAGGGCCGCATGAGATGGCCGCGATAGGGGCCCGAAGCGCTCAAGATACGCTCGAACTCAAGGCTCGATATAACGTTTGGGTGGTTGACATAGTCATAGGTATCGAATCGGGAGGGATCGAAAACCCCGGTTCCGGTGGCAAGCACCACGGCCCCCACCTCGAGTTCGGTGGTGCGCGCAGCGTCCGAATACAAAACGGCCCCCGCCAGGCAGACCTTCTCGCAAAGGCCGCAGCCGATGCATGCGTCATGGTCGATGGAAAATACCATCGGCACGGCCTGCGTGTAGGGGATATAGGCCGCGGCGCGTTCATCGAAGCCGCAGTTGTACTCGTTTGCGGCCCGTACCGGGCAGGCCTGGGCGCAGGCGCCGCAGCCCGTGCACTTGTCCCTGTCGATAAAGCGGGGAGACTGGCTGAGCTTTGCGGTGAACCGCCCCGGCTCGCCTTCAACCGATACGACTTTGGAGTGTGTGACAATCCTGATATTCAGATGCCGGCCGACCTCGACCAGTTTGGGCGAGATGACTCACATCGCGCAGTCGTTGGTCGGAAATGTCTTGTCCAGTTGCGACATGAGTCCGCCAACCGATGGCGACTGGTCCACAAGGTAGACGAAGTATCCCGCATTGGCGAGGTCCAAAGAGGCCTGCATGCCGGAGATACCGGCGCCGACCACCATTACAGCCCCAATATTCCCATTGCCGCCCGTATTTGCCATGTCCATTCCTGTGATCAGTGAAGTTGAGTGTTTTATGCAGCCGTGCGAATAAACTTCGGATCGGCCCCGACGTATCCGTGGAGTTCCGCGGCCCCCATTTTTTCGACGTCCACCAGCCGGCTGGAGACCTCCCGGACCTCAAGGCCTGTTGCCGCGCACAGCTCGCGCACCGTCTTGGGCCCGGAGCGCAAGCTCGCGAGAATCAAAGCGTTTCGGTACTCGGTTTCGCAAACCGCTTGCAAAATCTGTTCGAAGCGGGCCGAGTCTATTTTTTCGCTGTAGACATTGCCCCGCTCGGTCACCTGCCGGTCTATGCCGATAAGCCAGCGCATCCGTGGAGAATTTAAAACCGACTCGATGGCCGAAAGTCGCAGAGAAAATTTCGAGGCGTCGAAGGGACCAAGCCCGGCCAGTTCTTCGCTCAGTTCCTTGATGTAGTTGGCAAACAGTTGCCCTTCCGCGGCACTGACCCAGCGGAGCTGAACCCGCCGGCGGTCGATGCCGGACATATCGAGCAACCTGTCGATCACCCGCATTCTTTTTTGCGTGTACACATTACCTTCCAGGTAATGACAGTCTCCGGGGTGTCAGCCGAAAACGAACACGCCGTCAAAACCGCTCTTGAGCCCTTCTGTGATATAGAGCGGCTCGACCCTGCCAGAGCACATCGTTCGAAGCACCCGGATTGTGGGCGGATACTGAAAACGGCTTACCCCGGCCAGGTCCGCTCCCGCGTACGAGCACCAGTTGCACAGAAAGGCCAATGCCTTCGGCTCGAAATCATCGCTCATTTTTCATTCTCCCCCGGAAGTCCAAATATTTCCTTTTTAGAAAGGGCGCCACGTTCCCACCCCGCGGCTTCGCCCGATTTTGCAAGCGGGCGTCCTGTCAGCGACCATGCGCGCCGGCATGGATTGCCGCAAGGATCTGGCAGTCCCTGAAATGCTTCATGTCGATGGCCTTCTGCGGGCAGGAGGCCGCGCAAACCCCGCAGCCCTTGCAGGAGGCGGAGATGGTTTCGGCCCGGTATCCCTTGCCCTTGACCTCGTGGAGCCTTATCGCCCCGAACGAACAGTTTAGCTCGCACATCCCGCAGCCGATACAAAGCTCCTGGTCCACAACAGATACGATCGGCTCGACTTCCACCCAAGGCTTGGCCAGAACCGCCGAGGCGCGCGCAGCCGCGGCCCCCGCCTGGGCGATCGATTCCTCCAGGGGCTTCGGGTAGTGGGCAAGACCGGCTACAAAAACCCCGTCGGTAGCGAAATCGACCGGACGAAGCTTCATGTGGGCTTCCAGGAAAAAGCCATCCTGGTTCAAAGGAACCTTGAAAAAGCGCGCAAGCTCCCCCAGCCCCTCGGGAACAAGGGCCGAGGCGAGATTTACGTAATCGACCGCAAGCTCGACCATTCTTCCCAAAACGTGGTCCACAACCCGAATTTTCAGTTTCTCTTTGCCATCGGTACTGACAACGGGCTTTTCATCGGGGTTGTACCGGATGAAGAGCACCCCCAGCTCCCTTGCCCTCGTATAGAGGTCTTCCCTTTGGCCGTAGGTGCGGATGTCCCGGTAGAGCACATAGACGTTCAGATCGGGCTTTTTTTCCTTTAGTTCGATCGCCTGCCTCATGGTCGAGGTGCAGCATATCTTGGAGCAGTAGGGACGCCGCGGCTCCCTCGACCCCACGCACTGGATGAAGGCTACGGCCCGGGCTGAATCGAGCTTTTCGGGCTGTTGCCCAAACAGCTTTTCCAGCTCGTGCCAGCGGGTCACGCGATCGGTTTGTCCATAGAGGTATTCGGACGGCGCGAGCGCTTCGGCTCCCGTGGCCAGGATCACCGCGCCGTGTTCAATTTGTCTTTCCCGGCCCTGCGCGCGCACAGTGCTTCTAAACTGCCCGACAAACCCCGAGGCCTCCACCAGTTCGGCGCTGGTCAGGGCCTCGATGTTGGGCTCCGCGGCAATCTTCGCTTTCAGCTCTTCGATATAGGCGAAGACGTCTTCGCCCTTCCAGGTCTTTGCGATTTCGAGGGCGTGGCCGCCAAGCTGCTCTTTTTTCTCCAGAAGATAGGTCTTGAAGCCTTGCGCCGATAGATTGAGCGCCGTGTTCATGCCGGCCACCCCGCCGCCGATCACGAGCGCAGACTGGATGAGCGGGGCCTGGAGTTTTTCGATCGGTTCGAGGAAGGCCGCCTTGGCCACCGCCATTCTGACCAGGTCTTTCGCTTTTTCCGTCGCTTTTTCCGGCTCGCCCTGGTGCACCCAGGAATCCTGGTCGCGGATATTTGCAAATTCGAACAGATAGGGGTTTAGACCCGCCTCCCGGATGGTTTCCTGGAAAAGGGGCTCATGGGTCCTTGGCGTGCAGGCCGCAACCACGATCCGGTTCAGCCGGTGTTCCTTTATCGCCTCGATGATCAGCTTCTGGGTGTCCTGGCTGCAGGTGAACATGTTTTCGGCCACATAGGCGACATCGGGAAGCCCCCGGGCATAGTCGCGCACCGCCGGAACATCGACGACGCTTGCGATGTTCACCCCGCAACGGCAGACAAAAACCCCGACCCTGGGCTCGGCGTGAACGCTCGGGTCTTCGGGAGGATAGGTCTTCGAGCGGGTAAGGGAATTACGCGCCCCGGCAAGCAGGGCGGCGGAGGCTGCGGAAGCCGCCGAGGCCTCCATTACCGAAGAAGGAATGTCTTTGGGTCCGCTGAATGCCCCGCAGACAAAAACCCCGGGGCGGGAGCCGGAAATGGGCGAAAAACTTGCCGCGTCGGCAAATCCGCCCGAATCGAGTTCTATGCCCAATTTTTGCGCCAGCGCCTTGGATTGGGCCGACACCTCGAGGCCGGTGGACAAAACCACCAGGTCGAAGACTTCAACCCGCGGGGTTCCCTTCTCATCGACATATTGGATCGAAAGGTCCTCGGAGCCGGGCGCGGCCGGCTCTATGGAGTGGACCCGCGAACGAATGAACCGCACGCCGGCCTCCTGCCTTGCCCGGTCGTAATAGCGTTCGAAATCTTTTCCGTAGGTGCGCATGTCCATATAGAAAATGGCGGTATCGAGGGGGGCTTTGGTGTGTTCTTTGGCTATCACCGCCTCTTTTATGGCGTACATGCAGCAGACGCCCGAGCAATAACTGTGGGCGCAACTGTGAGAGTCGCGGGAGCCAACACACTGGAGCCACGCGATCTTTTTCGGCTCTTTACCGTCCGAGGGGCGCGCGAGGTGGCCTTCAAAGGGGCCCGAGGCGCTCAAGATCCGCTCGAATTCCAGGCTGGTGATGACATTGGGGAATTTAGCATAACCGTAGGTATCGAAAACCGCCGGATCGAAGGAGTTGAACCCCGGGGCCAAGATCACCGCCCCCACTTCCAGGCGGTGCTCTTTTTCCTTCTGGTTGAAATCGATGGCCCCGGTCGGGCAGAACTTCTCGCAGGCCCGGCACTTGCCGTTCTTAAAATAGATGCAGTTTTCCTCGTCCAAAAGATATTTCAGGGGCACAGCCTGGGGATACTTCACATAGGCCGCCTTGCGATAACCCAACCCCTCGTTGAAGGCATCCTTCACCTTCTTGGGGCACTTTTCCGCACAAATCCCGCAGGCCACGCATTTTTCGGCATCCACGAACCGCGGCTTTTCCCGAACGCTCACCACAAAATTTCCGGCCTCGCCCTCCACCTTTGCCACCTCTGACATCGTCATCAGCCGAATATTGAGGTGGCGGCCGCACTCGACCAGTTTAGGGGAAAGAATGCACATCGAGCAGTCATTGGTGGGGAAGGTTTTGTCCAGTTGGGCCATAACGCCGCCAATGGTCGGGGAACTCTCCACCACATAGACGAAGAACCCTGCTCCGGCAAGATCAAGGGCCGCCTGAGTCCCCGCTATGCCGCCTCCTACCACCATGACCGCACCCGTGGATGACTTTATCCGGCTTTTTTCGCTCATCTCGTTTCGCTTCCTGAGAAACTTTTAAGATCAGACCATGATCCCGCTTCACGACCCGTCAAACAGCACTCGTGAAACACGAATGTGAACTCTATCATCAGTGCTTGCTTTTGAAGAGATCGCGGCGTGATCGCATTCCCGCCTGCCGCTGCTCGAGGGCTACCGACCGTTTCGAGCCGTTATTGTGCAACCGGCGCGAAGTTTACCATTAAACCGGGAGGTGGACAATAGAAGATGAACAGCAGATGTTAAGAATTGAACACTTTAGCTCCGCCCCTTCTTAACACGACCACGGTTACTTCACCCTTGCTGTTGAACCTGACGGGGACCCCCGATACCCCGGCCCCGGCGCTTGTATAACCCGCCATGGCCCCGTAGTTCCATCGGCCCTTGCAAAAAGCCCTGGGGGCCTTACTGTGGGTAAATACAGGGCCGATTCGGGGAAGCAATATCTGGCCGCCGTGGGTGTGACCGCATAGGAAAAGATTTGGACCGTAGGCGAGAGCTTCCTTATATATTTCATTGGAATGCGACACCAGGATGGAAAAAGTTTCGGGAGGCAATCCAGTGAATGCGGCCTTGAGGTCGTGGGCCTTGAAATAGTGGCAGTCGTCGGCACCGACGATCGAGATGGAGCTGCCGTTGCGGTTGAGCAGGCAAAAGCCGTTCACAAGAAAATTTACTCCCAGCCCCTTTAGTGACTCGACGATTTCGGGGCAGTCGTGATTTCCGAGCACGCCCAGGATGCCGTCTTCGACCCTTATCTCGGGCAGAAGAACACGCATCTGCTCGATGGCGGCGGCAAAGGGGCCGTAGGTCTCCATCCTCAGATCGCCTCCAAGTATGCAAATATCGGCCTGAGTTTCGCGAACGATATCGATGACTCTTTGAGTCAAACCCGGCAGACCGTCGAGATGCAGATCCGAGAGGAAAAGAATCCGGTAGCCGTCAAAAGCGGCGGGCAGATCGGGGAAGTGGAAGCAAACCTCGCGTTTTTCGACAACCAGGGCGTTTCGTTTACCGCGTTCGTAGATGCCGATGGCCTGAAAAATCGATTTCATGAACACATGGTAATAAACGGCGTCTTCAAAATTCAAGATATGGCTGAACGGTTTTGTGGTGATTCTGCAGGACACCAGCTCACGAACTCTAGTGGCCGCGCGGATCTTGCGGGGATAGGATTCGAAAGGTTTGCGCAAAAGCACCTTGTAGAGGAAAATCGAACCCATGTATGCGCCTGTTCCGAAAATCAAACCGAACAGGCAAACGTATCCGAACCCGAGCCCGTAATAGGGGGCAAGGACGCAAAAAGGGGCCAGTCCCTCGGGAATTTGATCCAAACCCGGAACGGTATCGCCGCTTCGAAAGGAAAAACGCCTCTTTAGAAAGCTTGAAAACAGATCTCCCAGCATACTCAAAATCCCGGCGCTCATACTCAACCAGAAAGGAAATCCGAGGGCCGAACCGATAAGGCCGGCGATGAGCATGGCGGCAAGGACCCCTCGTATCGTCTTGTTGCGTCCCAGCAGCGGCCTGCCGTCACGCCACAAAAGACCGCGGTCCACGGGCCTGTCGTACCTGGAGTCGAACACGAGCGCGCTGATCGGCGGGGCGAAGTTGACGAGCCACAACAAGATCAATAATTTCAGGAAGAGCAGCATTTCCATGGACTCCGCAAAGCTGATTACCGATGTTTCACGTCTTGATTATTTACGCGCCGGCGGCTGAAGACAGCCTTTCCGCAGCGGGGTAGCGCAGCGCCATGCTCAGGAAAAAGGCCCCCGCGGGAAGCGCCCAGATGCACTTCATGGCCGCGGCACCCCGAAATGGTCGGCCACAACCCCCAGGGCCGTGACACCGATTCCCCCCGTGCCGATGGCAAATCCGGACATGAAGCCCGAGGCGACTCCGGTACTCTGCGGGAAAAGGTTTTGCCCCATTACGATAGTGACGGGAAAAGTCGATACAAGCATGAATCCGAACAAAATGACAATCGCAAAAAGGGCCGGCCCGCGCGCCCGCAGAATCAACGGAAAGAGCAGCGTGTCGCCCAACATTGAAACCCTCAGCCAGAAACGGTGCCCCAGCCTGTCGGCAAGGGGCGCCCCCAAGAGGGTCCCGGCCGCGCCGCCGACCAAAAAAAGACTGACCAGTTTTGCGGCAAAGATCGGATTGCCTCGCAGAAAATTTATATGGTAGAAGGGGACGTAGGTCATGAGGCAGTACATCGTCCAGGTCCTGAGAATGATGATGCATACTATGACAAGGAGCGCAAGGCGAGCGGCCCCGGGGCCGCTTGCGGCCCCCCCGGGGCTCGCGCCCGCGCCGCGGGCCGGCACATCCAGGGTATGGCGCAAAATGAGCACCGAGCTAACGAAAAGGATGGTTATGACCCCCATCCACCCCAGAGCCGAAAAGCCCCTGTAGTGAATTAGGGAAATGGCCAAAAAAGGTCCCAGCGCCATGCCGGCGTTTCCCCCGACCGAAAAAACCGACATCCCCGTGGCCGGCCTTTCTCCGGTAAAAAACCGCGCGGTCTTGAAGGCCGCCGGGTGGAAGGCGGAAATTCCCAAGCCGCTAAGCGCCGAAAAAAGCATGACCAGCAAAAAGTTTCGAGCCAGCGGCAGGGCGCAAAAACCCGCCCCGGCCAGAAATGCCCCGAGGGGCAGCAGCATGTAGGTATCTTTCCTGTCGGCCAGTTTGCCGAAAAATGGTTGGATCACCGAAGAGGAAATATTGGCCACGATGATAATGAGTCCGGCCAGCGTGTAGGACAGCCCGAGATTGTCCTTGAGAAAGGGCAAAACGGCGGGCAGGGCTCCTTGAAAAGTATCCACGGCCAAATGGCCGCAGGAAAGAAGCAAGAGCGCCCTGAAATTGAATTTACCCATCGGAGTCCTTGTCCAAAACAGCTCTGAAAGATTAAGATGGAAAAATCTTAGTCCTTTTTGCGAAAAATGAGAACAGGATAAACGACCTTGGAAAATGATCGCACAAAAATCGAGTCCGCGGTCCTGATTGTGGCCATCCTGTTTTTTGCTTTCTATTTTTTTGCCGGCCAAAATCATGTCCGCAAACGCGAGATCGCTCCTTCAGTGGCCGTGGAGGTCAAAGGAGATGTCGCCAGGCCTGGAATCTACCTGCTGGAGGGTTCCAGGGCCAGTGTTGCCTCGGCGGCCGCAAGGGCCGGCGCACGCCTCGAGATCCCGGGCGCTCTAGCGGGCGCAAAGCTCTGCTCGGGACAGTCGCTTGATATCGCCGACACGAAAACCGGAGTAAAAATAAAACTTCTCCGTATGCCCGCCGCGGCCTTGCTCGCCTGCGGACTAAAACTCGATATCAATTCGGCTTCCCTCGACGATCTGCTGCTCATTTCCCATTTGCCCCCCCGGATCGCAGCCGAAATCGTAAGAAGGCGAAGCCGAAGACCATGGGAAAAAATCGACGATCTGCTCGAAATCCGGGGAGTTGGCCCCAAGAGGCTCCAAAAATTGAGCGCCGGGCTGGAGGTACTGGCCGCAAAGAACCCGGAGCGGCGCGGCGATGTCAGGAAATGATTTTTTTCGCAAAGCAAGTGAGCTTACTTGGAGTATAATATCTTATTATGCTTGCCTAATATGAAGATTTTTGCGATACATGCCGAGTTCAAAGAATCCGAATAAGAATTGGAGACATTTTTTGACTTTCCCCAAGCTCAACATTGGTGATCTGGTGGCCAGGGTACCCATCATTCAGGGTGGCATGGGTATAGGTATTTCTCTTTCCGGTCTGGCGGCGGCGGTAGCCAACCAGGGAGGAGTGGGCGTGATCGCCACCTCGGGCCTTGGTGTTTTCAACCCCGACTGTGAAGTTGGCTACCTCGAAGCCAGCGTAAAGATTTTGCGGGATGAGATCAGAAAAGCCAAGGAAGCAACCAGGGGCATTCTAGGGGTCAACATAATGGTGGCCCTGACGAATTTTGCCGATATGGTCAAGACCTCGATAGCCGAGGGGGTCGATGTCATCATCTCGGGGGCCGGCCTGCCGCTCGATTTGCCCAAATACCTCGATGGCGCCAAGACCAAGCTGGTTCCCATCGTTTCCTCGGCCAAAGCGGCCCGGATCATTTGCAGAAGGTGGCTGACCCGCTACAACATGCTGCCCGACGCCTTCGTGGTCGAAGGGCCTCTGGCCGGCGGCCACCTGGGTTTCAGCCCCGAACAGATCGACGATCCAAACTTTTCGCTCCAGAACATCATTCCGGAAGTCATCGAGGCGGTCAGGGCCTTCGAGAGGGAACACGGGGTCAAGATCCCCGTTATCGCCGCAGGCGGCATCTACACGGGCGCCGATATCCTCGAGTTCATAAATCTCGGGGCGGCCGGGGTCCAGATGGGAACCCGATTCGTCGCAACCAACGAATGCGATGCGGACATTGAATTCAAGAATGCCTACGTTAACGCCCGCAAAGAAGATCTCGTCATTATAGAAAGTCCTGTGGGGCTTCCCGGAAGGGCCATTAAAAACGACTTTATCGAAAGCATTCAAAAGGGGCTCAAAAAACCCTTCAAATGCCCTTACCACTGCATCTCTTCTTGCAACTGCTCGGACAGCCCCTACTGCATAGCCATGGCACTTACAAACGCCAAGAAGGGCAAACTCAAGGCCGGCTTCGCTTTCGCGGGGCAAAACGCCTATCGTGTGGACCGCATCGTTTCGGTCAAGGAATTGATGGACTCGCTCGAAGAGGAATACGACAAAGCCGTGGCGCAATCCGATCCGTCATAGGTAATATTTTTGTCTCTTTTTCGTACGCAATTTGGTCGAGATCCATCCCGTAACCCAGCCGAAAAGCAGGACAAGACCGCCTGCTAAAAACATCTGGACATTATGGCTCAGCTTCAGGTTCTCATTTTCAGCAGCCAGGGCCTGCATGACTTTTCGAGCGCTGTCAAGCCCCTCTTTGGCCGAGTCGTACTCGGCCTTGAGTTTTACATAATTGGCCGATCCGCTCTTGAGTTCCTCGTAGGCCGCGTTGAGTGTGGTGAGTTTCTCGGTCAGATCCTTTTCTTTTTGCGACAAACCGGAATCATCATTTTGGAGTTGGTCCACCCGGGCTTTTAGAGCCTCGTTTTGCGCACTCAAATCCTTGAAAGGCGACGAATCGGCAGGAACCGCGCTCAAGAACCTGGCTGGAAACCACCCCTCCTTTTCCTTGCCGTCGGGGGTCCGGTAAATCACACGCGCGTAGGCGCGATCATTTACTCGCTCGACTGTGGACGAGGGTGGCAGCATGGCCAGGGTTTTCCCCCTGTCCGAGGGACTGGCGCGAAGGGCAAGCGGTTCCGTGTTGACCGTGTAGGTTTTTGAAGCCAGAGCCGCCCCTGCCGGCCCCATGGCATAAGCTGCGGCCGCCAACGCCAGAAGGGTTGAGAATTTAGTCATATGAGTTTGCCTCGCAACTTGATTATTATATTGGAATTAACACCAAGACATTATAGGTTTGTCCCCGGCTGGCGGCAAGAAAAAATCCCATGGACCGCAGGGCAATTAATATGGTGAAAGGTTCCAACATGCTCACTGCTCCCGAATTGATCGATACGCATGCCCACCTGGACTTTCCTGAATTTACCGACCGAATCCCGGCGGTAATCCAACGGGCGCGGCAAGCCGGCGTCAGCCGTATAGTGACCATAGGCATCGATATCGAGACGAGCCGGAAAGCCTCCCTGATAGCCCTGGAAAACGAAGAGGTCTACGCCTCGGCGGGAATCCATCCACATGCCGCGGGCATCCTTGCCCCCCGAGAACTGGAGTTGCTCGAAGAGATCGCCTCCCGAATCAAAGTTGTCGCCGTGGGGGAAATCGGTCTTGATTATTACCGTGACATGCAGCCCCGGCGGGTCCAAGTGGAATGTTTCAGGCGTCAGATGGAACTGGCCGTAAAGATTGCCAAACCGGTAATTTTTCACATCCGCGAGGCCTGGGATGATTTCTTTGAGATAGCCTCCGAGTTTGCGCCCTGCCTGCCTCCTTCGGTCATGCACTGCTTTTCCGGTGACTGGGGGATTGCGCGAAGATGTCTGGACTCGGGGTTCTATCTGTCCATTCCGGGAGTGGTGACCTTCAACAAGGCCTTGGCGCTCCAAGAGGTGGCAAAAAAAGCTCCGTTTGAAAGGCTGCTCGTCGAAACCGATTCGCCTTACCTCGCCCCTGTTCCCTTTCGGGGCAAGACAAACGAACCCGCACTGGTCCTGCACACTGCCCGAAAAGTGGCCCAATGCCGCGATGAGTCCCTGGAAAAAGTGGCCGCCCACACCACCCGAAATGCTCTGAGCGTCTTCGGGATACATCCGCCCCCAAAAAAACAAAAGGACGCAAAAGAGCCCTTTGCCTCCTTTTGATCAACGCCCCTACTGCTGAGCCTAAGCATTTTATTCCTTGCGATTTCCGCCAGTGTTGAATTCCTTCCTGTGCTCGGCATGACTTTATTCTGCGGGGAAGTCTTTCCAACCTGTTGGTTGAATCGCTTTTGCAAAAGTTATCGATTTACTCAGTTTCAGTCCCGCTCGACTACAACCTTACATTTTCAATCCGGCCGATCCGGCAATAGCAGCAGGGGTGATACTTGCTTTGATCGGCGTGACAATACAAGTTTTTCGAATCGTATTGCTTTGTCTGTAATTTGTATTTATAATAAAGATCGATTGTGGTATTTCCCGGTTTAGTAAAATTCCAATCACCTTGGCTCAGCTTGCGAAAGCATTTACTCCACAACGGAGGGTTTTTAAATGGGAAGGAAAATCATCGAGATCGCATCAGAAATAGTACAGACGCAGGTTTCTTTAGCTCCTATGTCCTCTGGTGAAATCACATCCTCTTTGCGGCAAGTCTTCGGGACTCTGCTGGAACTGCAAAAGGCCGAATCCGGCGAAATTGACATGCTTCAGGTCCAAGAGGGCTCAGCAGCCCAGGAAAAAGCTCCAGGGGCTCTTTCCCCGGAGAATTCGATTCAAAACGACAAGGTCGTCTGCCTTGAATGCGGCGCAGAAATGAAGCAGCTGACCCAAAAGCATCTGATATCCCACGGCATCAGCTCAAAAGAGTACAAGAAGAAATATGGCTTTGCTCTGCGAACTCCTTTGGCCGCCAAGTCCTTGACAAAGGCCCGCAGCAAGGCGGCAAAGAAAAGAGGGTTGCCCGAAAATCTTTTGAAAGCCATAGAAGCCAGAAGGCAGAATAAGGTGGAAAGCGCCGAACAGGCGGAGGAAAAGAAGCAACCCGCGGTAAAAAGGCGCCGCAGGCCGTCCGGCGAACAATGATCAGCTCAGGGGCTAAGCTCGACAGATGCGAGGAGCGAGCTTAGCCTTGCGGCCCCGAAAGCCGGCTACGTGGTCTCAAAGCGCCTCGGGCAGCGATCCGCAAGGCGATGCAAAAAAGGAATCGCCGCACGGATAAGCAGAGCTACGGCCAATCCGACCAACACGCCGGCCGCGATGTCGCTCAAAAAATGGTACCCGGTTATAATCAACGCCAGGGCCAGGAGCAGCAGCATTGCGGCGCAAAGCGGGCGAAAGCGGGGGAAATAACGGCCGATTCCTATCATGAGCACTGTGAAAACGGCCATATGCCCGGACGGAAAACCTGAAAAATCCCCTCCCCCGTGAAACCAGTGGAACCCGAGTGGACCGGGGTGCAAGAGCCAGACGCGCAGGTTCGTTCTACCGAAGAGGTCTTTTAAACCCGTTTTAAAAACGAAGGCCACGGGCAGCGCCGATCCAATGTATTCGAGGAACTCCAAATTCGATCCCCCCCCGGGTTTACGCGCCAGGTAAATCCTCGCGGACCAGCTGATGCAGGTAAGTGAGCAGACCAGCGAAAGCAGGATGTCCGGAATCTTGGAGATTTCCGAGGAGAAAAGAAAGCGCGTTCCAATGAGGTCTAAAACCAACCTGGCAAGCCTGGTGTCGAGGTAAAAGTATCCGGAGACGATCAGGACGCCGCACAGTGCAAAAATAGCCACAATCCCCTTTTCTATTCGGTCAAATCTCATCGAGATCCTTCAAGGTCGGTCGGGTCGCTGATATAAACAGGGTGATTTTAACCACTCTCGGCGGTTTTTCCAGCAGTGGATCGCAACAGGTTCTGCTTCCGGGAAGGATAACTTCTTTTTGCCGCGGAGTCAAAAATTGCCACCACGGATCGGACGACGCGGGCAGGAGGAAAAGGCTGCGGCCTTCGAGCCGTGAGCTTCAATTTTCATTTGGCGTTTTCGATGTCAATTCCATCGAGGACCTTCTTTCCGGCAGGCCAATTCGAGACCCGGTTGCAGCAAGATTGAAGCAACGTTTCTATTGAAGCTCGGGATAATCTTACTTATAATGGCTGTCGGTTTCGAAGCGCCCCGATGGAGAAACTCCATTTTTGCCCTTCGAAAGGCTCTTTAGTAATCCGGCTTCGGTTAATCCTTCGGGGAGTTTTGCCTTCTGGGAAGACTCCCTTTTTTCATGGACATGTAATGGTGTGGCGCCAATGAATTGCTCAGCCGGCAAAAGAATAATTTCTTCCTGTTTTCTGGTCGTTTTTCTGGGTGGATTTCCTTTGGTCTCCATGGCCGGGGCAGGCGACAAAGCCCTGCCGGTCGGGCCCGACAAACGAACGGCCCTTGTGATCGGCAATGCAAACTACGCTGCTGGCGCTTTGCGAAATCCGGCCAACGATGCCGAGGCCATGGCAAAAACCCTCACTTCACTTTCCTTTGAGGTCACGCTCAGGCAAAACCTGGACCAGAAGCAGATGAAGCGCGAGATCGAATCTTTTGGTCAAAAACTGCGCAAAAGTGGGGGCGTCGGACTTTTCTATTTCGCAGGCCACGGCGTGCAGGTGAACGGCCACAACTATCTCATCCCCGTGGACGCATCCATCCAGAACCAAAGTCAAGTCGAATACGAAGCCGTGGATATGGGGGAAGTGCTCAACCAGATGGACTGGGCCAAAAACCGTATGAATATTGTGATCATCGACGCCTGCCGGGACAATCCTTTTGCTCAAAGTTTCCGCTCCCTGTCGCTCGGACTGGCTTCCGTACTTGCTCCCACCGGCACACTGATCGCCTATTCAACCGCCCCGGGCTCAGTTGCCAACGACGGGGCGGGACAAAACGGCATTTATACCGGTGAACTCATCAAGGCCATGGTGCAGCCCGGACTGCAGTTGGAAGACGTCTTCAAGCGGGTGCGGCTTGCGGTAAGCGACGCCACGGGCGGAAAACAGGTGCCCTGGGAATCCTCCTCTTTAATAGGTGATTTCTATTTTATTCCTCAACTCCATGAGCGAGCGCAGAAAACGTCGGTGCAGCCCCGGGCCGCCGCCCCCGCTGCGACAACCGCGCCGGCCCCTCAGCCGGCCTCGCGTGGCGAAAACGGCGCAGCCATCCTCAAGACCTGGAAAGAGCCGGTTACGGGCCTGGAATTTGTCTGGATTAAACCCGGCTGCTTTCTCATGGGCAGCCCCACGAAAGAAAAAGAGCGCTCGGAAGACGAAGGCCCTGTCCATCAAGTGTGCGTCGACGGGTTCTGGATGAGTAGGACGGTGGTGACCAATGCACAGTTCAGGGCCTTCCAGAAAGATCATGACAGCGGGCGGTTCCACGGCCATTCCTTAAACGGCGACAGTCAACCCGCCGTGGAGGTGAGTTGGCGGGACGCCAACAATTTTTGTCAGTGGCTTACCGGGCAAAATGGCGGACAGTACCATTTTCGGCTTCCAACCGAAGCGGAGTGGGAATATGCCTCCCGTGCCGGGACCGAGACTTCGCGCTATTGGGGAAACGACTCCTCGAAGGCCTGCGTCCACGAAAATGTGGCCGATTACACGGCTCAAAAGCAACTGGCCCTCCAATCGATCCACCAGTGCGACGACGGCTATGCGACGACCGCGCCCGTTGGTTCTTTCCGCCCCAATCCCTTCGGGCTCTACGACATGCTGGGCAATGTGCTGCAATGGTGCGAGGACATCTACGGCGTGGACGCCTATGTGCAGTTGGACAAGAACAATCCGGAAAATATCGATGAAAGCATGGGACAGAGCCGGGTGATCAGAGGCGGCTGCTGGCACGATCCTCCGGGCGAGGCCCGTTGCGCCAAGCGCAGAAATGGCCTCCCCGACACCAGAAGTAACGATCTGGGGTTCCGCATAGTGCGTTCTCCGTAGCGGAAAAGAGCAAAAAAGGAGTATCAAATGAGTTTGCAGAAGATAAGCTTAACGCTGGTGTTTTTTACCCTGTTTTTTTTCCAGCCCGCGTTTAATTCCGTACAGGTATGCGGCACGAACGCGGCGGTCGCCGACTCTTCGGCTCCGGTCGCCGCATGCCCTTCGGCGCTTTACTCCGAGGTGGACTTCAGATGGGCCTTTGCCGCCAAGTCCGCCCGAAATGGCAAACCCGTCACCAGGCCCGTCACTCAGAACATGGCTCTAAAGTCGGGAGACAAGCTCAAGATGATGGTCGAGCTGCAGAAAAGATGTTTCGTATACCTGTTCCACGATGACGGGGTCAGCGGTGTAAAACTTCTTTTCCCCTATACGCTCCAGCAGTTTACGCGATACTACCAACCCGGGCACAGGTACTACATTCCCCGGGCAAACGGCTGGTTCAGGCTCGACAACACCCCTGGCCGCGAGGTGTTCTACTTGATCGCGTCAGCCAAACGCCTCGACGGGCTGGAGAAAGCCTATTTTCAGTATTCATCGGCTGGGGGAGAGGCTAAAATCGAGCAAGGCAAAGCCCTGCTGGCGCGTCTCGAGGATTTGAGCCGAAAACAGCGCGATCTGTGTTCGCCGGCCGAACGGCCCGTTACCATCGGGGGCGCCCTTAGAAGCGTTAAAGACCTCCATGACTCCAAACGGCTCGATATCGCGGCTTATTCAAGCGAGATCGTCACAAAAGATTTTACGGCAAGGACTTACACGATTGAACACCAATAGCCGGAGGGCGCGCAGGCGGGCATACCTGCTGGCCGCACTCGCCTCACTTTGCGTTGTTCAACTGCTTTTCCGGTTCTGCGGCACGGTGCTCCAAACCTGGAATTGCCGGCTCTTCGACCGGTTTTTCATTCTACGCTCGTCGTATGCGGCCTTAAGGCCCGTATACGACGGGACCGTGGTCCACATCGACCTCAACGATACTGCCATCAGACAGCTTGCAACCTTTTATCCCACACGCAGCCAATATGCCGGAGTCATCGCCAATCTTGGGGCCATGGGCGTTGCGGCCCAGGCTTACGACCTGATTTTCGCCGCCGAAACCGACCGCGGCGACGACAGGGCGCTCATCGAGGCTACCCACAAAGCCGCAAACGTCTATTTCGGCATGTCCTTCGGCTTGGGTTCGGGCCGCGCGACTTCGGCGTCACGCAGCGCCCCCCCGGTTCGCGAATATATCGATCGAACCCGATGGGCACTCAAAGTCGATGGAAATGCCGATGGTTTCTATACCGGTACCCGGCCCATCATTACATTTCCGGCCCTGGCCGATGTGGCCAAAGGTATCGGCTTTATCAGCCTGCAAAAGGACCCCGACGGGGTTTTGCGGCGTGTGCCTCTGCTCGTCAAGTGCGAAGGCGGATTTTATCCCAGTCTTCCTTTCCGCCTCGTTTGCGACTATCTCCACGTGCGGCCCGGGCAAATCACGGTAAAACCGGGAAAATACATTTTTCTCCACCATGCGCTCGTTGCAGGCAAAGCCGCCCGCGACCTGCTAATTCCCATCGACAACCGGGGACGGATGATCATAAACTTCATCGGCCCGTGGGGAACGATGCGTCATTACAATTTCGCCCGGGTCCTTGCGGCCTCCGGGGACAGCTACACCTTCGAGCTTTGGAAAAAGGAACTTCACGGCAAAATAGCCGTGGTCTCCGATGTTTCAACGGGAGCAACCGATATCGGGGCCGTGCCCGTCGACATAGATTTTCCCCTGAGCGGCCTGCATGCCAACGTCATAGAGACAATCCTGTCGGGCAACTTCCTGACTCTGATGAGCCCGGCCACCGCGGCCGTTATCGGCACCGCCATGGTTGCCGCTGTATTTATCTTCTCAATTTGCCTTTCTCCTGTTTTCTTCGGGGTCTCGACCCTGGCACTCGAAGCGAGCTACGCGGCCGCGGCCTTCGCCTTCTTTCTATACGGCGGCCTGATGATCGATTTTTTCCGGCCGGCGCTCTGCGCCGCCTGCGCCGCGACGGCCATCGGTGTTTTGCAATACTTGGGCGATGCACGGGAAAAGGAGGCCATGCGCAGATCCTTTGAATCCTACTTCGCCCCCGAGGTGGTGAAAAAGATCCTCGCCGATCCCGCCCGGATAAACAAGGGCCAGAGAAAGGAACTGACGATCCTTTTCAGCGATATCAAGGATTTTACCGCCCACTCCTCTTCATTATCGCCCGACAGGATCCGGGGCTTTTTGAACGAGTATTTCGAAGCCATGGTGGAAATCGTCTTCGCCCATGCCGGCACGGTTGACAAATACATCGGCGACGGCCTGATGGTCTTTTTCGGAGACCCCGAACCATTGCCGGACCATGCACTGAGATCGGTGCAAGCCGCACTGCGAATGCAGGAAAAAGCCCTGGAGCTCACCGCCCGGTGGGGCGGGGACGGGGGGTTTCCGGTGCACGTGCGCATCGGGATCAATACGGGCGAAGTGGTCGTTGGCAACATGGGCTCCTCCAGACGCCTGTCCTACACGGTCCTCGGGGGGGCGGTCAACCTGGCCAAACGGCTCGAATCGAGCGCACCCGTTGACGGAATCCTCATCTCGCAAAAGACCCGCGATCTTATTGCCCCTTTTATCAACACCACGTTTTTTGGCGAAATTCGCGTCAAAGGCATTGAAACCCCCGTCAAGGCCTTTACTGTTAGCGGCGCGAAGTGAAGCCAAGGAATTTTTTCTCTTCCCTCCCGCGTGTTTTTGCTAAAGTCTTTTTCATTTCCATCCGATTAATCTAAAGCCGATGGATTATTGTCCCTCGGACGGGCAAGGGGATCACGCCCCGCCGGGTTTTGCCCAAACGTTCACTCCTTGAGAGGAGTTGGTCTTATCATGGATCGTCACCGCCGCGGAAAAGTTCAATTTCCGATCATGCGATTTCCGGCCACGGTTTTTGTGCTTTTAGCGATTCTCTGCCCGGCAGGCTGCATGTCCCAACTCAAGGCCACTTCGCCCCGGCCGGTGGAAGCGACCATGGATGTGTTCGCCCAATCCTCCGTGCTGCGGCACACCTCGGAGCGCGCCTGTCTGTTGGGCTTCGGGGCGCCCCCCGAGATCGAGGCGGACTCCCCTATGCTCACCCGGGCTTATCAAACAAGGCTTGTCCAAAGAAGCCCTTTTGCCCGGATCAAGGCGATTCCCGATGTGGTCAGCTCGGATGCCGAAGCCCTGTGGTATGCCAGAAAAGAGGCTTGCGCCCTGGCGATAGTTCCCTATCTGCAATACATGATGGATGGATCGGGAGGCCTGCCCACAAAGCTCGTTGTGCGTATCAGGATCCTCGATGCTGCCGACGGGCGGGTCCTGTGGGATTTGAAACAGACCGCCTGGTCCGAGCCCGGCCCGGACGTCGATCTTACCTGGAATACCGTTGTCGGCGCGCCCGCTCAAAGAGGCCATGAGTTGGCCGACTGCCTGGCGGATCATTTTGCGGCCTATCTTGCACAGCATCTCGAACAGGAGGAGAAGGAGCAGGCCGATGTCAAACAATAGTCCTTTCCGATTGTATTTGATGACAAAGCGTAAACCATTGTGGTAGACTGGGACCTCTAATTATGGAAAAACATGAAACGGTCGTGCGGGTCCTCGTGGCCGATGATGACGAAGTATTTCTAGAAATTCTCGCCGAAACGGTCGAACAAGCCGATGCCGCCGTCGAGTTGGCCTCCGACGGTCTGGCAGCCCTCGAGCAGTTGGCGGCCGGCGATTTCGATATTCTCATTTCGGATCTCAATATGCCCCGGATGGACGGCTTGACCCTGTTCAGGCAAGTCAGAACGTTTTACCCCCATATCCTTTGCATTTTGATAACCGGATTCGGCAGTCTTGAATCCGCCATCCAGGCACTGAGACTCGGAGCATACGACTATATCCAAAAGCCTTTCATGATGGAGCAGGTCGGGGTGACCATAAGAAACGCCGTAGATCGCGTCAAGGCCTACAAGGAAAGGGCCGGGCTGCTTCTGGAGATAGAAAATTTGCAAAGAAGGATTTGCTCTCTGGAAGGCAGGCAATATAGCGGAGGGGGGAACTACGCTACTGCCGTGGGGGGGGCCTTGCAGGCCGACCTTGCGCGGTTTAGACCCGATGCCTTTCTGGAAAAGCCGCTCGGAAACCCCAACCGTGCCATTACGGCCCTTGAAGCCCTAAAGGGGTTGAAACGCGACGGCATCATAACGGATGCCGAACTCGACAGACTCAAGCAACTCATCGTCAGCCGAATAGAGTCGGGACGATTATGAAAATCTTGATCGTGGAAGACGATAGAATGCTCGGAGAGCTTTTGCAGGAATGCCTGCAGCGCCTGGGACACGAGCGCGTGCGCGCCTGCCTGTCCGGAAGCGAAGCCATGAGCGCCATGAGCGAGGAGTCCTTTGATTGCGCGTTTGTGGACCTTCGTCTGCCCGATACCGACGGTCTTCAGTTGCTCACCGCGCTAAAGGACAACAATCATGGCATGCCGGTGGTCATGATGAGCGGCTTTCCCACCATGGATTACACCATCATGGCCATGAGGCAGGGGGCTTCCGACTTTCTCACCAAGCCCTTCACCCTTCAGGATGTGGCCCTTACGCTGCAAAGGATCACCAAGGAGAGGCAGCTTCTTGAGCAAAATATCAGCCTGAGACTCGAAGTTCAGGCCCGCAAGGAACTCGAGCATGTCAACCGCAAGCTGGAGAGCACCGTAAGCGAACAGACCCGCCTGTTCCATATCTCCCGGGAAATTGACGAAATCCGCTCAAGTGATGATTTGTACCCTCGAATCGTCCAACTGGCCTCCTCTCTGGACTCGGTTGAAAAGGTGGCCTTTTATCTCGCCCCGCGCGACACGGGCAGCTTTGTCGGCATCGCCGCCTTCGGCTGGCGCCCCGAAGAGCCGTGGTTTCAAGAGATATCATTTCGCGAGGATAAGATGGGTCAACTGCTGGCAAGTGACGCCTCCCATTTCTTGATCGGGCACGAGCAAATCCGGCAGTTTTTTGAAAATGTCCCTCAAACCACCCAGACCATGTCCTGCTGGCCCATGAGGATCCGGGGCGAACCCTTCGGACTGCTCGTCACCTTTCATACCAACTGCTCCGGCCCGCTGCCTCCCGAACAACGGCGGCTTTTCGACTTTCTCATAAAAAAGGCCTCCCTTGCCGTGGAGAATATGGCGCTCTACGAAAGCCTTATCTGCAACTTCTACGGCATATTGAGATCTCTTGTGAATGCGCTGGAAGCCAAAGACCTCTACACGGGCAAGCACTCCGAAAGAGTCACCCACTACGCGGCAAAAGCGGCTGAAGTCCTGGGTTGCTCGAATTCCCAGATCGAATCGCTGCGCACGGCCGGCTATCTTCACGACATAGGGAAAATAGGGATTCAGGACAGCATCCTGACCAAACCCGGCGCACTGACCGCCGAAGAGTACGAGATCGTAAAAAAACATCCCGTGATTGGCGATTCGATCGTCTCCGAGCTTGGTTTGAGCCCCGAGGAAAGATCCATCATCAGACATCATCACGAAAGATGGGACGGCGCCGGTTACCCGGACGGCCTCAGCGGCAGCGCCATCCCGATGCTTGCAAGAATAGTGACTGTTGCCGATTCCTTTGATGCGATGACCTCCAAGAGGTCCTACCGAAAGGCCATGTCCACCGAAGAAGCCGTTCAGGAGCTTTTGAAAAACCGGGCCAGGCAGTTCGACCCCGAGGTGGTGGATGCTTTTGTCTATTTCATAAAAACGATGGGGGGAAACAACGATCAATCCCAAAAATGAGCATAGCCCCGGCCGAGCCCACTCTGCCAAACGGAGGTCTTGCGCGCCTGCGCCTGAAGGTGGAAAAATCTGCGAGCAACACTGCCTCGAAGCCCTTTTCGCCAAGGACCGCCTCAACTATTCGGGTAAATTCGTCCCGGGCTTTGTCCACAATACCAATGGACCGCTTCAGAACCTTACCATGCTGGCCGAAATGTTATTATCCGCCCTCGATATCCAGGACAGGTTGTTCCAAAGCCGGGCGGGTGAGGATGCCGAATGGGCCGCGCTGGTCGAAAAGCAGCGAAGACGGCTGACCCAGATACGCCAGCAGATATTCAACCTGGCCGCCGATCTGCAGGAATTCATGCAACTCTACGAGATCGAGCGCCATGGAACCGAAGTCGATATCAATGCCCTCCTGACAAGGTTGGTCAAACTGTTCAAGTCCGATCTTTTCTTCAAACACCATGTCGAGTGCGAGTTGCACCTGGCTCCGAATCTTCCCCACATCAAAGCGCCCGGGAAAGATTTGGTGCCCGCCGTGTTCCACTTGCTCCAAAACGGGGTGACGGCCCTGCACACATCACCCCGAAAGGTGCTGCTGGTCAATACCTCCAGGCAGGGCGAAGAGATATTGCTCCAAATCACCGATTCGGGCGCAGGGCTTCCTGAGGGAGTCGATTGCGAAACTCTCTTCGATCTGTTCGTGTCCAAATGGGAAACTTCCGAGAGTAAGGACGGCTCCGCCGATCCCCATCTTGGCTTTGGCCTCTACGCGGCAAGGCAGCTCCTTTTGCCCTACGGCTTCGAGGTGGGCCTGGCAAAGAGCCCCCGGGGAACCACGGCCTCCATCCGCATGCCCCTCAGGGCAAAACCGGCATAAAATTCCATTGCCGGGAAAACTTTTCCCCCCGGGGACGGCGACCGCCGTTCAAGGCCGGTGCCTAAAAGCGTTGCCGCCGGGAATTTCCCGGTCGCTTTGTTTGGCAAAAAAATTGCTACAATTTACTGCCGACCGGAATCGATTCCTGTCCGGCCACGAATGTCCAATCTTGCTGCCAGGGGAAACTTATGAAAATCGACCCGAAAAGTATCGGCGAAACGGTGGAGGAGAGCGGGAAGGCCCGGAGCGCTCCATCGCCGGCAAAGGTCAAAAGCTCGCCAGGCGCCTCGGACGGCGACGCTTTCGCCTCCCTTCTTCTTAACGAAGTTCAATCAGCAGGGGAAACCGTGGGACAGGACAGCGCTGTTTCAGGACCGGCAAGCCTTTCGAGCCCTTGGAGCACCCAATCCATTCTCCAGGCCTCCGGGCAACCCTCTTCGCCCTCCTCCGGGACCATTACCTCCCTCAATTCCATCT
>JAJYDE010000005.1:0-106145 GCA_021777755.1 Deltaproteobacteria bacterium | reverse complement strand
CCGCCAGGCGTGTCTCGCCGCCGGCCTGGCCCAGCGGGACCTGACGCGCGGGCAGGCGCTGGCGGCCGACGGGATCGCGAGCAAGGAGACCCTGGATTCCCTGCAGAGCGCCCTTCAGGGTGTCAAGTCCCCCAAGGATATCAACTCGCTAATCGAACAGATAAATCAGCAGGCTGCCGGGCTGGACGACAAGATGAGCGGCCTTCCCGCCAACTCCAAGTTGAGGGACCTGGCCGAAGAAACCAAGGTCGCCGCATACATGGAATCGCTTAAATGGAAGCGGGGTGACTATTTATAGTTTCTAGGTGGAAAACGATGAAAACAGCCGTCTGTCTGCTGATCGCTCTGCTAGTGGGCCTGATTGGGCTCAATCCTACGGCCTTTTCGGCGCCCCGGAAAGTTGAAATCCTCCAAAACCCGGAAACCGGGCGGACCCTGCTTGCCGACCGCATTGAAACCAAGGACTCCATCACTTACACGACCGATCCGGGTTTGGACCGGGCCATGAAGAAGGAAGAGCGGCAGGAAGAGGAAAAAGAGAATAATTCCTGGAAAATGTTGCAAAACATGCCTTTGTACATCCCTTATTTTCCTCCCGCGGCTCAACCGGGCGCAAAGCCCTCGAAGTGAATCCTCAATTTGCGAATCATTCTTCCGTTCAATGTTACACTAAGATTGAAGATCTCTGGGTTGAAGAGGCAGGGCGGCGCCTTGATGAGATGGAGCAGGGAGCGGTTGTCGGAATTCCTGCCGATGAAGCGCTTGGCAAGGCGCGGAATGCCATTTCATGAGCCAAGGCTCATCAGAGCTTGCTCGTAACCCCTGCGATGGAAGCAGGAGCTACGGATAGGCGTTGGACTATTGAGAATATTGCAAAACTGGCCAATTAGCGATGGCACAAGGCGCTGTGCCCTCCCCTTGTTGTTGAACTGAAATTTCTAAACCAATCTGCGAATTGGAAAATACCTTCAGCTTGTTGCCAACCGGCATTCACCGCGGTTCTCAAAAGGAGCAACGAGACTCTGATTAATAGTTCAGACCGGAATAATGGGGTATAAGCGCAAAAGGCGGAAACCATCGCCACACCAAAATGCTCTCGGATTTTTAGAATTTCAGGATCATTAGGAAGATTCAGCCTCTGCACGGTTTCGGCTGACGCCCTTGAATCTCTCAGCCATTGAGCAAATCTGCGATAGTTGAACATTGTTGCTTTGTTGTCGTTGTAATAATGGATAGCGTTACCGGTTGCATCAAGCAGATGCTTGAGTCCTACATATTTCTCCCTCTGTATTTCAAACAAATCGCGGCGTAGGATGGCCATTATTTCCCGCCTTATTTCGCAGAATGCATAGAGAACTTCATCATGTTTTTTTAGGCGACGCAGATATACCAGCATAACCAACGACAAAATTAAGACGGGACCAATCAAGGCGTAAAATATCACTTTAGTCCTCCAGGCATGGGAAGATGCTATTTTTCCCCGCTCCTCGATGCAGGAGTTCTTCCTTTCCCGAGATGAATATCGAGCAGGCGCAAAAATCGTTCTCGGTATTCATGATTATCTTCGGCCAGCCGGTCAATTTCCTTTTGCCTGTCTTTAAGCCTTCCTCTATATAGCGAATAAATCCATGCGTGAGCCAAAAAGAAAAAAATGGTGAAAACGCCCTTGACCCACCCGAACGCAATGACGTAGTCCTTGACGGTAGACCAACTTGGAAGACACTCGGACAAAAGGCGATTTCTCCTTAAAGAATAACGATTCAAAGCGGAGACGCAATAGGGTGCTACCGGAAACAGCTGCCCGAAACAAGATGAAATTTTTAGGCGACACTTCAAATTGACCTACTACCCAAAATCCGCCGGGCTTGCCTGGCTCTGCGTGGGGAAAGCTTTCCTTCGGGCATTGCCTGAAGAACCGGTTCATAACCGGTATTTGAGCTGATCCTTTCCTTCCTTTTCTTTGATCCGGAACGAGGCGAAGTTGCATCTCCGAATTCGGTGACAATCCCGGTAATTGCCTCCCCCCTTGCCCCGACAGCGCGCCTTTTCTGCCCAGCTTTGCGGCTAGTACATACATCATCCGGCACCCGTGCGCCAAACGGCAAACAGAAACGGCAATGGATGCGGAAAAGAGAAGAGGCAATAGATGGGGCAAAATGCTCACCGCGAGAAAACTGACAGAGCGAGAGGAAGCAGATTTTGGCCGAGGGCGTCCATGTGAAGGTCGGAGCGGAAGATCCCCCTCAAATACTCCAGGAATGTCGGCCCTGCCGCAATTGGGACACGGGGCACCAACACACTGCTCCACCTGCTCGCCGACTACCACTCCCCGCCCCTTCGAAATACGGCACATACCCCATCGCATCGCCACCCGGCGCGATATAAATTCGCTCATCCTGGTTCGAAGCTGTTCCTCTCTTTTTTGTCCAACCTTTTCAACAGGCGCTTAACAGAGGTTGTTATCATGAATCAAAGCGAGAACTGGAAAAGTTTTCCGGGCTCCGAAATGATGGAATCCACAGCCAACCTGTGGTTCTCGGCCGCTCGGGATTGGCAGGAAATGGCATTGTCGCTCTCCGACCTGGTTTTGTCCGAAAACCATTTCCAGGCACAAATGTGGATATGGAAAGCTTTTGTCCCCTCGTGGCCGGCCGGGGAGGTCTCCGGGGCTGGCGCAAACGGGAGCGCTCCTTTATTGGAGACCTTCTTGCGGGTGATGGGGCAAGGTCGAATGAGCCGGGAACTTTCCACCCTTTTTTGGAACAATAAACCGGCCGTTCCCATGGATGCTCCGGGTGGTTGGACCGACTTTTACGAAAGGGCTGTGAAACCCCTGCTAAGAATGCCTGCTGTGGGGCTCACCCGCGTTTTCCAGGAAAAGATCGCTCAACTGGTCGATAAATTCCATTCCTATCAAAGGACCCTGTCGCAATTCCAGATGCTGCTCCGCGGTCCCATCGACAAAGCATTTGCCGACATGGGAAAAGAAAAGGAGGGGAAAGACGCCGGAAGGCTCACGGCCGATGACGATTACAAAGACTGGATAAAGGGGCTCGAGGGCCATTACATGAAGCTTTTCAGGTCTGAAGACTACCGGGCTTCGCTTTCCCGTCTGCTGGACGAAACGGCGGCTTTCAGGATATCGGCAAACGGGGTCTTGACCGATTTTCTGCAGTTTCTTCCCATCCCGACCAATAAAGAGATGGATGATCTCTACAAGGAGATTTACACGATCAAAAAGACGGTCAGGGAAAGCGCAAAGATGATCCGCAATCTCCAGGGGTCCCTTGCCGGAAGGGCTGTGGCCTCGACGAACGCAAATGTTTATGAAGGGGATCGACGATGAAAGGATTTGCTCTTCCAGGCGAAGATATCATATCGAAGTGGTTGAAAGGGTGGGAAAAATCCCGCGAACTGATGGAATCCAAAGAGGTGCTGCTCGGCCCGCTTGATACCGAGATAGCCAAAACTCCCTTCGAGGTGGTCCACACCGAGGATCGAGTAAAGCTCAAGCACTACCGGCCAGCAGTATCCAAGCAGCTCCAAACGCCTCTTCTGGTGGTCTACGCCCTGATCAACCGCGAGACCATGCTCGATCTGCAACCGGGAAGAAGTGTGGTGGAAAACTTTCTGAACATGGGCGTCGATGTCTATATGATCGACTGGGGATATCCCACCCGCAAAGACCGCTACCTTACCATCGACGACCACGTCAACGGCTATATGGATAATGCGGTGGATTTCATACGCCGGCGCCACGCCATCCCCCGAATCAACCTGATGGGCATCTGCATGGGTGGAACCTTTTCCATCATCTACTCGGCCCTGCATCCGGGAAAGGTCAAAAACCTGGTCACTACCGTCGCGCCAAGCAACTTTGAAACCGACCAGGGGCTTCTGCACCTGTGGACCAGGGAAGTCGACCTCGGCGGAATAATCGATGCATACGGCAATATGCCGGGCGACCTGTTGAATCTTTGTTTTCTGCTTCTCAATCCGGCCCGGTTGGTGATCGACAAGTACATAGGTTTCCTCGAAAACCTGAACGACAAGGTTTTCCTGGAAAACTTCGTCCGCATGGAAAAGTGGATATTTGACAGCCCGGATGTCCCCGGGGAAACAATCCGCCAGTTCATAGAAGATTGCTATCAGAAGAACCTGTTGATTCAGAGCAAAATGGAGGTGGGGGGCAAACGAGTCGATTTGAGCCGTATCACCATGCCCCTGTTAAACATCTATGCCCGCCACGACCACCTTGTCCCGCCCGGGGCCTGCGATTTGCTGACGAGCAAGGTCGCCTCGTCCGATACCGAGGACCTTTGCATCGATACCGGTCACATAGGGATCTACGTAAGCTCCAAATCCCAGCAACAGTTCACGCCCAAAATTGTGCAGTGGCTGAAGGCAAGAGAGGTTTTGCCGCAAAGCCGATCTCGGAGCGAAGAACAAAGAGGGGAGCTGAAACAATCCCGGCCGACGGGGGCAAAAACGGCCGCGGATTTACCTTCCGCACCGCGGAGCCAATATCGGCTTGCGGATAAAACAGCACAGGGAAAGCCGCGCGCTCAGGTGCGCGCGAAAAAGAGCTGAAAGAATCCGAAACTACATTTCCTGGTCCTGAATGTCTTCGATCAGCACTTCGAGTTCGGCCAGCACGATCTCTTTGATAGACAGGGCCATGACTTCCGACAGGGTCGCCGGGTTGATGGTGGAGTCGGGGTGCAGGCTGGGGCCCGTTTTGGAGCAGACCTGATCGACGATGCGCACGGCCAGCAAAAGGGCGTCGGCACCCTCGATATCTTCGTCGTGGTGATGGCTGGCCACCTCGCAGTAGACCTCGGGGATGTTCCACACGCCCATAAGTCTGCCGCCCTGCTCCACGTGCATGGCATCGAGCACTTCGACTATGAACGAATCCGAGATAGCCACATCTTTTCTGTCTGCCCGTATCGTCTCAAAGACCTTGAGCAGGAGCAATTTTCCAATATCGTGGAAAAGGCCGGCGAGAAAGCCTGCATCGGCCGCCTCCCCGTATCCGGTTTTGCGCAGCAGCCACTCGGTTGCTTTGGCGGTCGTAAGAGCATGTTGCCAAAGGACCCGCAGGTACTTGGCGATAAAGGGATCGCGCGAGGAGTACAAATCCTTCTGTGCCCCGGCCACCAGGCAGTTGTAAACCTGCTTGACGCCAAGGCGCATAATCGACTCTCGAATGGTTCGCACCTTGTTTAAACCGGCAAAAAACGACGAGTTGGCAAGCTTGAGCATCTGGGCCGCCATTGCCTGGTCCTTGGCGATGACTGCCGCTATATCATTAATGGAAACTTTTTCATCGGATATCTTGGCGTACAACTCCCGGGCCACTCCGGGAAAGATAGGAAGATTGAGGCTCTCCGAACCCGAGTATTGCGCCACCAGCTCCAATAGTGATCCGCTCTTTTGCTCCATCTTGATTACTCCGATCCCAACAGGCGTCTAAGTTCGTGGACCGGCCTGGGTTTTGTCACGCGCGGCAAAGACCTGAAAATCTCCTGAACCGAGGTCAACCCGTTTGCCGCCTTTAGGATTCCATCCTCCAGAAGAGTCACCAGGCCCGAGGTCTCCGTGCTGATGCGCCTGATTTCGTAGGATGTTTTTTTGTTTAAAATGGCGTCCTTGACGGGCTCGTTCAAAACAAGCAGTTCATAGACACCCACCCGGCCCTTGTAGCCGGTAAAACGGCATTCGGAGCACCCGCGCCCCAGCTTGAACCTTAGCCCCTTGGCGTCATTGGCCCCGTAGCCCAGCCGGCGAATATCCAAAGGCTGGGGGATGTAGTCCTCGCTACACTTCGGGCACACTTTCCGAAGAAGCCTCTGGGCAAGGACGCTCACCACCGTTGAGGAGATCAGAAAAGCTTCGATGTTCATATTGAGAAGGCGGATCAATCCCCCTATGCTGTCCTCGGTATGAAAGGTGCTTATCACCTTGTGGCCGGTAAGAGAGGCCTGGATGCAGGTTTCGGCGGAAAACTTGTCGCGTATTTCTCCAATCACTATGATATCGGGGTCCTGGCGGACAACATGCTTGAGGCTTTCTTCGAAAGTGAGATTGATCTTGGGGTCTATCGAACATTGGGCGATCCCGTCCATCAGGTATTCAACCGGGTCCTCGACGGTTACGATGCTGGTATCCATGCCCTCGAGATAGCTTATGGAACTATACAGGGTGGTTGTTTTTCCCGACCCCGTCGGCCCGGTGACCAGGATGACGCCGAAAGGAATGTCGAGCACGTCGAATTTGTATCTTTCCAACATCTTCGGATACATTCCGATTTCACTGAGCCCGAGAAGCAGCCCTTTTCTCCCAAGAAGCCGCAGAACTGTTTTCTCGCCCCAAACGGTCACATAAAAGGAAACCCTCATGTCGAGCGTGTTGCCGGTGCGCGGATCGTCGAACTGAATCCTGCCGTCCTGGTGGCGCCTTTTCTCGGCGATATCGGCCTTTGCCATGATTTTGAGCCGGCTGGTAATCGCCGGTCCTATCTGCAACGGAAGATCCTTGTGGTGCACCAGAACCCCGTCGAGACGAAAGCGCACGCGGATCCTGTCTTTCATGGGTTCTATGTGGATATCGCTTGCGCCGATGTTCCAGGCTTCATCGAGCATGGCATTGACAATACCCACGGCCGATTTTTCATCGATCGGCCCCGCCTTCAACAGGACGGCTTCATTTTCCAGCGCACCTAACACGTCGCTGAACTGCGATTTCGAACACAAAACCTGCCTGATATCGCCAAAGATTTTTTCCGCCGCATCCTGGCTCTCACGATTGAGCGGATCGACGAAGGCCACCGTCACTTGCCCATCAGTGCGCTCCACGGGCAAAAACTGATGGAGCGAGTACCATGTTGTGGGAACTTTTCGCAACAGGCGGGCATCCATGCGACTGATTTCGAGTTCATGATAGGGAAGGCCCAATTGGAAGGAAAGAACTTCCAGCAGGCTTTTCTCGTCGAGCATGCCGCTTTCCACCAGCACCTCGCCGATTGTTTTCCTGACGGCGGACTTTTTCTGAAGACCGAAGGCGGTCGTGAGATCGTGGTCCGTGATGAGGCCGAGTTCGATGAGAAGAGCACCCAGCTTGAGGTTGACCTTGCTGGCCGAAAGCGTGTCGCGGAGCTGTTCGGCCGTTATGTATTTGAGGTCCTGCAAGACCCTGGTAAGGGTGGAGTTGTCCCCGAGCTTGGAGTGGACCCTTTTGGCGTAATTTAACTTTTGCTCATCGAGGTATCCTTTGCTGATGAGCATCTCGTAGATTACTCCGGCCTGCTCCGCCCTCTCCGAAGCCCTGTCGATATCTTTGGCAATAATTGGCGTCTGCGCTGTTCTCATCGCCTTTTGGTCATCCACCCGGGAAGTCCTCTCAGCTCATTGGAAAAACATGCATTTTCGCAGTCAACAAAGCTTTACATCGGAATCCGGGGTTGAAAACTTTACTGTAATCCGGATAGAGCCGATGCAATCTCGCTTTTCATCGATTCTACGACCGCCAAAGGGTCGCCGGCATCGCGCACCGGACGCCCCACAACCACGTGGTCGGCGCCTCCCCCGATTGCCAGACCGGCGGTTACCACCCGTTTTTGATCTCCCACCCGCGCCCCCGCCGGGCGAATGCCGGGGGTCACAATCAGGCAGCCGCCCCCCAACTCGCTTCTTAGCAAAGCGGCCTCAGCCCCCGATGCGACTATTCCGGCCGCACCCGACTCAATGGCAATTCGCGCCCTGTCCAGCACAAGCTCTTCCACCCCGCCCGCACGGCCGAAAAATTTCCCCATGTCTTCACTGCTGAAACTGGTGAGCACGGTTACCGCAAGGATTTTCATCTCCCCTCGGCTCGCCTCGACCGCCGCCCCAACGATCGGCCCGTTACCGTGCACCGTTGCAAAGGTGACGCCCTTGCCCCGCAGTTGCTCCACGGCCAGCCTCACGGTCTGCGGAATATCGTAGAATTTCAGATCCAGCATCACCTTGTGGCCACGCCCGGCTATCCACTCCACGATCGAAAACCCGGCCCCCAAAAAGAGTTGAAGCCCGACCTTGAAAAAATGAATGTGACTTTCGAGCCTCTCCACAAGTTTTTTTGCCTGCTCGGCGGACTCCACGTCCAGAGCGAAAATGATTCTTTCATCCAGCACAATGTTTTTTGGCCCCATAAAATTCTTACCCCCCTTCGAGTAATTTACCTTGCCCATTTCCCCTGTTATGTCAAAGATAAAGTGTTCCATTAACATAGAAAGTGACCCGTATGGATGGATTGGGGCAAAAAGCCGTCTTCTTTCACCAGGGAGCGCTCGGAGATTTTATTCTTGCCGCCGCGGCGATCGATGAGGTTGCGCGATCGCAGGGCTTTACCCGAGTCGATTTCTGGTCCAAGGTGCCGCATGTGTCTCTTCTCAGCGCAAAACCCTATATGGGGCAATGCCTGCCCTGCGACTCCCCCCTGGCGTCCCGACTCCTCCATGAGACTTTATGGCGAAGGGCGAAGCTGCCCGATTTTTTGCTCAATGCGGACCGCATCTTCATCTTCGGCCAGTCGGGAAGCCGCCTCATGGCCGAAAGGCTCTCGGAGCGCCTTGCGGCCGCCGTAAACTGGCTTCAGTCCTTCCCGCCACCCCACGCCTCCCCCGAGCACGTTTGCGACTTTTTACGCGCACAATTCGGAGCGCTTGCCCTGCCCATCAGCGGAAAGCCCCTTGCACTATCTCCCCCGGCCCCCGAAAGGCGGGCCGCCCGGCAGTTGCTTCATCAACTGGGAGTCGATTCAACACCGGTTTTAGTCCACCCGGGAAGCGGCGGCCTGCGCAAAGTTTGGCCTCTTGCCAACTGGCACGGTCTTATCGACCGGATCAGACGGGAAGCGGACGCCCCGGTCGTGCTCTCCGTCGGTCCGGCAGATGAGTATTTGTTGGAGTTTTCAGGATTTATGCAAAAATCAGGCGTCCCGCTGATCCATGGTCTCACGCCCCTCGGGCTCTCGGGGCTTCTGTCGCTTTGCGGACTCTATATCGGAAGTGATTCGGGAGTGAGCCACCTGGCCGGGGCTGTGGGAGTTCCTACGATCACCATTTTCGGCCCCAGCGACCCGGCTGTCTGGGCGCCCCGCGGAAGCCGCACAGTCGCCCTTCGAAGGAATTGGAAGGAAGAAGACGTGCTGCGATGGACTCCTTCGGATAAACCCGATTTTGAGGACGAAGAAATCATGAACGCGGTCAAAACCGGTTTTGACGGCAAATAAACACGGATGCACAATTTTCAGGCCGGGAGGTTCACTCGGCCGTGTTCGCGCTGGAACAAGCAAGGTCCCCGATAGTAAAGTCCAGAACCGCGCGGTTGATAAAATATCCGTAGGCGGCATCGGTTTCGGCGACAGCCGCCTTCGTGTCTGCAAGTTGGGCCATGCTCAGATCCACGATCGAGCTTTTCCCGATATCATAGCGCGCCTGTATAAGGGTAAGCGCCTCGCGCGAATGTTTGTGCATCGAATGAGTTACGGAGATTCTTTTGTAGGCTTTGCGCATATTGTGATAAGCCATATGCACATCGCGAACCAGTTCGTCTTTTTGGACTGCTACGCGCATGGAGGCCGCCTCGGCCTTCGCGGCCGCTTTCTGGACATCGGCCGAAATACGGCCGCCGGTGAAAATGGGCACGGTCAGATTGAGGGCGGCGGCGCCATAGGTGCGGTCCAGATCCGAGGTGCGGTAGGGCGAACCGCCCGCGGCTCCTAAAGCGACGATGGTGGGGAAAAATTCCCTTTTGGCCGCCGTTGCGACCTTGTGGGCGGCACCCGACTCGGCTTGGAGCGCCTTTAACATCGGATTCTGGCAAAAAGCCTGGTTGACCGCCGTCTCGAGCGTACGGGCGACCGGCTTGATTTCGGGGTTATCGTCCAGAATGAAAGTGTAGGTTTTCTCATACCCCAGGGCCTCGGATAACTCCGCCCGCGCGTTGTCCAAACCGTTTATCGCCTCCAGCATCAAAAGATCGGCATCGTCGACGTTGGCCTTGGCCATGTCGACATCGAGGTCGGATCTGAGTTGGGCTTTCGACAGGGCCGAGATCTGGTCGAGCACGGTCTGGCGCGTTTTCATCGTACGATCGGCCACTTGCATCAGGGCATGGGCTCGCAGCAGATCATAGTAGGCCCGCGTTACGCCAAGAAGGATCTGCTCGGTGGTCAAGTTGCCCCTTTCGCGCTGAGCCTTGAGGGAGGCACGGGCCGCCTGGATCATCGCGTTGGTGCGGCCGAAGTCCGTGACGAGCTGGCTTATGGCCACCCCCCCGGAACCGCGTTGAAGCACGGTGGGGTTGTTAATGCCGCCAATGGCGGCAAGGCGCGAGTCATAATTGTCGGCCAGAGCGCCTATGGCGGCCCCTTGAACCTGCGGAAACAAAATGGAGCGAATAATCGCCACATCTTCCCCCGCGGCGATCGTTTCATAGGTGCTCACCTTGGCGGCGGGATGATTGGCCAGCGCGATGCGCTGGGCCCGGGCCAAAGTGAGATGTTCGATCGGACGCTGCGCGCCGGAGGCGCGAAGCGGGAAAAGCGCCAATACAAGTGCAACGAGATAGAGCTTTTTCATACGTCACCCATTACATGATGCGGCTCTTCCTTGGATTGGCGGGGCTTGTTTCGATACACCAGCAGGAAGGCAGCGGGAACAAAGAAGACTGTGAGCAGGACCGACAAGGTCAAACCCCCGATTATCACGCGGGCAAGAGACGCGTAAGCCTCGCTTCCCGTATTGAGCGCAAGCGCCATGGGGATTAGACCGATCACGGTCGCAAGAGAGGTCATCAAAATCGGGCGCAGACGCACGCGGCAGGAACGCGCGATGGCGTCCGCGACGCTCAGGGCTTCTTCTTCGCGAAGTCGATGGGCGTATTCGACGATCAAAATAGAATTGGAGACCGTCATACCCACCAGCATAACGATGCCCATGAGGGACATGATGTTGAGCGTGGTGCCCGTGCCGGCCAGTATCGCCACCGCCCCCGCAATCCCCGGCGGGACGGCCAGAAGGATGATAAAGGGATCGACAAACGATTTGAACTGCGCCACCAGCACCAGGTAAATCAGCAAAACGGCCAGCAGAAGACCTGTGCCGAAACTGTAAAAGGACTGCCTCATGGCTTGAACCGAACCGCGCAGCCTCACCCTGAGATTTTTGGAGATTTTGGCCTTGGCGATAATATCCTTAACCTGTGAGGCAACCGCGCCCAGGTTTTCGCCCTTGGGGGCAACATAGATGTCGATCACGCGCTTCAACTGATAATGGTTTACCACCGAAGGGGCGTAGGTTTGCGTTATGTCCGCCAATGTGTCGAGCGGGGTCGTTTCATGCTGCGATGAGGCGCGGATGGGAATATTGCGCAGATCGTCGAGCGTTTTGACCGCGTTTTCCGGGTACTGCACGGTCAGCATGTAGTCGTTTCCGCTCTTGGGATCGACCCAGTAGCTCGGTGCGATCATCTGGTTGGAGGTGAGCGTCGTGATGATATTGTCCACGACTTCTTTTTGTGAGAGTCCCATATCGCTTGCGTGCTCGCGGTCGACGTCGATGCGAAGCGAGGGGGCGTTGATGTCCTGGGGGATGAACACGTCGCTCACCCCCGGCAGTGTGCGGATTTGCCGCGCCAGGCCAACCGCGGTCTCATAGGATTTATCCATGTTCGAGCCCTCGACCTGGATGTCGATGGGCGCGGGCAGCCCCATGTTGAGTACCGCGTCGACAAGGCCTCCCGATTGGAAATAGGTCCTCAAATGCGGCAACTTCTCGCTTACGGCTTTTCTCACCCTGTCCATGTAGGCGTAGCTGCCGATCTTGTGTGCTTCCTTGAGGCTTACGAGCACGAAGGCGGTGTGCGATCCCGTGTTGCTCGTGTAAATCGAGGAAAAACCGGGCTGGACACCCACGTTTGCAACGATGACGTCGAGGTCGGAGGGTTTTACCACGCCGCGAACGATCTTTATGACCTTCCGGACGTTTTGGGTTGTCCTTTCAAGGCGGGTGCCGGTCGGAGCCTTGATGTTGATTACGAACTGACCGGGGTCTGTGCGCGGAAAATAGGAAACGTCCATGAAATGAGCCGACAGAAGCAGCGCCCCGCACATGGCCGAAAGTATGACAAGAGACATGGCCGGGCGAGCCAGGACCTTGGCCACCCAACGGTCGTAGAGGCCCAAAAGTCTTTCAAAATGACCATTGAACCATTTGTTGAAGCGTGCGCCAAAGGAGATTTTCTTGCCCGCGTCCTCCGCGCCTTCGCCGTGATGCTCCATGCCCTTCAAAAACTTCGAGCAAAAAAGCGGCATGACCGTCATGGCCACGACGTAAGAAGCGAACAGGGCCAAAACGACGGCCAGGGCAAGAGCGGAAAACAAAAATCGGCTCACGCCGTATAGAAATGTCACAGGGAAAAAAACTATGGCCGAAGTAAGAGTGGCGGCCAAAACGGGCAGGGCCACCTCGGTACCTCCGACCGCCGAGGCCTTTTGGGGATTTTCGCCTTCTTCGATGTGGCGGAAGATGTTTTCGAGAACCACCACCGAGTTGTCGATGAGGCGCGAAAACACCAGTGCCAGTCCGCCAAGGATCATGGCGTTGACCGTGCTGCCACCCATGCCCAAAACGATGAATGTGGCCAGGGCCGAAAGCGGGATGGAAAGAAACACGCCCGCCGTGGCGCTGAGGCTTCCCAGAAACACCAGGATCATGAGGCCGGTCAAAACAAGACCCATCAAGCCTTCATGAACAAGATTGTCGATGGCGTTCTTGACGAAAACCGATTGATCGAAAACGACCTTGGCAACCAGGTTCTTTGGAACGTCCATCAAGTGGGCGACGGTTTTTTTCACGTCGTTTACGATCGAGATCGTGTTGGAGTCCCCGCCCTGCTTCATGATGGGCAGATACACCGAAGGCTGCCCGTCGATCAGCACCGTGTTCAACTGGATTTCGGCCGCGTCAATGGCCTGCCCGATATCACCGACCATAACGGATTTGTTGCCGATGGTCTTGAGCGGCACATGGTTGATGTCCTTGGGGTCGTCAATCTGGCTGTTGGTGAACAGGTTGTAGTCGAAGGGGCCGATCTTGACGTCGCCCGCAGGCAGGATCAGGTTGGCCTTGTTTACGGCACGCACGACGTCCATGGCGCTAAGCTTGTAGGCCTGAAGCCTTGCCGGGTCCACATAAACCATGATCTGCCGGTATTTGCCGCCAAAGGGCATGGGCACCGAGGCCCCGGGAATATTGGCGACCTGGTTTCGGACGTTGTACTGGCCCATGTCGCGCAGTTCGGCCTCGTTCATCCCCTTGGCCTTGAGGGTGATAAGACATACGGGAAGGCTCGATGCGTCGAATTTCAACACCACCGGCGGAAGGGTTCCGGGCGGAAGGCGCCGCAGATCCGCCATGGCAAGGTTGGAGATTTCCGTAACAGCCGAATCGGCCGAGGTCCCCGGCTGAAAATAGATCTTTATGAGGCTGGTGCTCGGAAGCGAAGTCGATTCGATATGATCGATGCCGCTGCCAAGGGTGAAGAAGCGCTCGAAGCGACCCGTTATGTCGTTTTCTATCTCTTCGGCCGGCATGCCGTTATAGAAGGTCGCAACCACAACGACGGGAATTTTGATCTCCGGGAACAGATCGACGGGCATGCGCAAAAGGCTGCTCAAGCCCACGACGCACACGATAAGGGAGCAGACGATAATCAGGTAGGGAAATTTCAGCGCAAAGCGAGACATAATTATTCTAATCCGTTGTGGGGCATAAGTTTTGGCGTAACCGTCATACCGTCGATGATGTTTTCATGTTCTCCGAATATCAGCAGGTCGCCCTCGGACACCCCTTTTGTGATTTCGACCTTGTTCGGGGTACGAATGCCCAGGGTGACGGTCCGTTTGTGGACCATGTTTTGCTTGTCGACCACCCATACCTCCGGGTGTTTGCCCATGATAACGGCTTGCATGGGCGCGGCCAGGGCATCCTTTTTCGCCGCCAGGGGAACGGTTGCGTCCGCATACATGCCGGGCTTGAGCTTCAGCTCCTTGTTGTCCAGATCGACCTCGACGATCATGGTGCGTGTGGAGGGATCGACCGCATCCGACATGCGCGCCACCTGGCTGTGCACCGTTTCCTTAGCCGCATGAATGACCACATCGACCGGCATGCCCACGTACATCTGCCGCACGATCTGCTCCGGGGCCGGAAAATCGAGTCGCAGTTTGTAAATATCGGCCAGATGAACGATGGGAAGGCTCTGGGTCTCGGAGGCCGTTCCGGCCTGCACGAGTGCCCCCGGATCAACCGAGCGCTTCGTTATGACCCCGTCGAAAGGCGCAATGATGTTGGCGTAGTCGGACAATATCTTGGTACGTTCGTAAGCGGCCTTGGCCTGCTCGCATTTTCCCTGCGCGTCATCGACTTCCTGTTGGGCCAAAAGACCGGGATGTTGCTTTATGACTGCTTCGATCCGCTCGAAATTGAGTTTTGCCACCGTGTAATCGGCCTGGGCCTTCGCCTGGTCCTGTTGTTGTTCCGGGACTTCGAGCGTTGCCAGGACCTCGCCCTTTTTCACCTTGTCGCCGATATCGACGTTGATCGTCTTGAGGTAGCCCGACACCTTGGCGTGAACGTTGATCTGTTCCCACGGGCGCATTTCGGCTTCAAGCATAACGGTTCGCGCCAAATTTGTACGTTCCACCTTGACGACCGCCACGGTTTTAGGCGCCGTCTGTGCCTCGGCCTCCGCCGGTTTGCCGGGATGCCTGGCAACCGTTAAAACTATGAAGGCCGCACCGCACAAAAGTATCGTACCAACAGCGAGTGTATTCTTTTTCCATCCCATGATAATCTGTCCGCGACCCCTTCTCCGTGACTGGAAATCAGACTGTGACCGTGCCGCCGCACACCGCGTCGAATGAACCGGGGGAAGCACTCAAGGCTGCATCCCCCGATTGCCTCGGAACGGCAAATGGGGACCGCCCCCGGAGGTGAGCTTCCAAAAGCCTGCCTGCCCGGGTCCATCATCCCAAGCCCCGGCTCAAGGCACGGCAAAACCTCGGGGCTGCGCCCGCTGCACACTCCGGCAATCTATCAGCCGGACCCCGACATTTTCGAGAAGAACAACAAGAGAGAAGTCACCGCCCCGACCATCAAGTTGGCGCAAAAAACGCAACTTGGCCCGAGACGGCTTCGGGTGGCCGGAAACCGTTGCTCTCCCCCCGGTAATAGCTTCCATAGCCAAATGATAAACAGGCAGTGTCAATTGATTTTGAGTGAAACAGCCAAGGCTTAGCGGCTTGTTTCACGAAGGCGGGTTTTTCGCGCTCTTTCGAGTAAGACTCGATTTCTCCCGGCGCTTCCGTTTGCTGAATCGGCCCTCGCAATCCTTGACATGAAGGCAAGCACCAGTTTTCCAGCCTGGCAAATGTTGCAAAATCGACTTTACACCACCACAGGGTGATTACATAGCAGATATGGGGAAATGAGAAAAGCTTTCTTTCTTGCTTTGCCGATAAAAAAACCGGACGGAGATCATCCGTCCGGGGCGGAAAATCAAAGGCGCGCTAGGCCCCATGGGGGCGGCCTCGCGCAAACCGGTCAGTTCCAGTAGTAACGCAGGCTTGTATAAAACATGTTATCGTTTGACTGCGGTCCCGAGAGCGCGGAGCCGGCGCCGTTCGTGCCGCTGAAAAATGTGTCCGTGGTATAGGAATATTGCAGGCCCCACACCATATTTCCGAAATCGCCGTGGTAGAAATTCCACCACTCACCGAGAGTGAACTGTGCAACTTTTTTTACCGCGCCCTGGAATTTGTAGGTGGGGTCGAGGTATGGGACAGTGACGTTGATATCGGGATTGCCATATCCGAAACTTGAGCCGGAGTAGCTTCTTTGTGCCTGCTCAAGGCCGTAATAGGCATAGAAGGTCCATTCCTTGCATGGACTCCAGGTCAGGTTGCCCAGAAGATGGAGCGCGGTGATGGGCTTGATCGCCCCGGTTGAATCCCACGTGGCGTCGGGCAGCTGGCCGGAACCATAGCGTCCTATACCTTGGCCGTACATGGCGCTTGCCTCGGCATGCAATCCCTGAACAAAAGGAATCGGTATGATGGCGGCCCCGCCCACGGCATCGCCAACGATGCTTTGATCGTTGAGGTTCTTTGATGCGCCGGTGCCCACTATCAGATTCGATTGGAATTGACGAGTGAGGTTGAAAAGCTCGAGATGGCCGAATGGAGCGTCCCAGGCCGCCTTTTCCACCACATCGGGCATATCGTTGACCGACAGGTTGCTTGCGAAAAGACCCGAGAGCGGCGGCTGGTTTACGGCGTAATTGGTTGTTCCCGGCGCCACCCCTCCGACAGCTGTGGACGGGCTTTCAACCGAAATGCCAAGCCAATAGGTTTTGTCCCAATCTTTTACGAGACGGAACTGGGGCTGGCGCGTCCAGTTGAAGCCCGGTACGTACTGTGCGTCGATAGTGAGGGGGTTGTCCACTGTGAAAGGTTCTATTCCCTTACTGTTCATTGTGATAAGCGACCAGGTTTGACCGCCTAACAGGTGCAGGCCGAAGGTGTCCCAGTCGGCCGTTGTGAAAAGATGCCTGATGCGCAAATTGTAAGAATTGGACTCGTTGGAGTTCGCACTCGGCGCGGCGCCCAAAAAGTCCATCTCGTAGTAGCCGCCAACGTGCACGGTGGGGGAAACATCTCCCTGGGCACGAATCGAGATCCTGCTCTGACGAGCCGAAAACCTTGTTTCGTCCTGGAAAGCGTGAGGTGAATAGCCCAGAGGAAGGTTTTGAAACGGCGCATCCACATCGGCGCCAAGCCATCTGTTGCGGTAGAAGCCGGCGGCTTCTATAAAACCCCCTATGTTTACGTTAACGCCCTTCATGTTGAAGTTGACACCCCCGCCGCCGTTTCCGGTGCCCGTTTGACGCAACTGGTCGTTAGTGGAAATGTTCTTGCCACCGGGAGTGATCAGGCTCGCTTTGGCAACGGCGGCTTGCGTTGCGGCACTCTGCTGCTTCAATTGCTGAACCTGGGATTCGGTCTTGATTTGCCGGTCCTCAGTCGCGGCCCTTTGTTCCCTGACCTGTCTTTTCAGTTGCTTGTACTCTTTTTCCGTTCTGAGCTGGGCGGCCCTTTGCGCTTGCGCCTGCTTTTTCAATTTCTTATATTGCGCTTCGCTTATCTGGTGATTGGCCCTCATGATCTCCAGAAGCTGCTCGGCCAACGATTGGCCGGCAACGGCCCGGGTCTGTCGGGCGATGGAAAAAATAAAGAAGAGAACGAGCGCAAACGATGCGATCCTCCTCCAGTTTCCTCCCAAGGTGCTCATAAAATCTCCTCTTTTCTCCTCAAGAATTCCTGCCAAGTTCTTTCCAAGTCGGCCCCTGTCGATGTTTAATACCAAAAAGGCTAATCTTCACCCCCTTCCACGCGCAAAAACAGCCATTCACCCGCTCGGCCCCGGCCCGGCCGGCGGCGAACGCCTCCAGTCTCTTTTCTGATTGAATCGTGAAAAGATTCAGAACGTGATTTTTCAGGCTGCCGGTTCCCCGCTTCTTTTCGAGTTACGCGATTGGTTGTACAGAAGAAGTGTTACAGCAGAGGTTCACATTTATGTCAATTGCGTTACGAAAGGGGACCTAAACTTGCAGTTGATACCCCCGATAACGGACTCGAAACGATAGCCCACCGTCGGATTTGGTCCGAAGAATTGATAAAAAAACCGGACAGCTCGGGTCCGTCCGGGGGGGAAATACTTACAAGGCGGGTTGTTGCAGGCAGGCCGGTCCACTTGCCGATCAGAAGTCGAACAGCATCCGCATGGCCACTATATTGGCATCATCGTCGGACATCGTTTTCAGAAAGGCGCGGTTTCCGACACCGGCCACATAAGTCCGATCATAAACGCGAGCAAAAATATAGTTTAGGGCCAACTTCACATTCGGGTTCCAGTACCAGTTGACACCCAAAGTCACGTCATTTTCGTTTCCGCCGGTTACCCCGCCGCTCGTCAGGTTCGCGTGGGAAAAACGCGCGGTCAGCTCCCATGCTCCCGTCCCCCCGGTTTTGGTGTTGAAATTGCGGAATGGAACGGTTCTGGTGAAGATCCCCTCGTTCACGTCGTAGGGCCTGTGCTCGCCGGTGATAAAATAGGCTGCTTCGGCGTAGTATCCTTCAAAATCGGGATTGAGGATTTTTGTTCCAGCCAGATTGGAAACGGTGTTGTATGTCAGTTTGGTGTTCGCATTGACCATGGAGTTGAAATACTCGGCGTGAAGCGAGAAAGGGCCGACTCCAAGCCCCAGTTCCGGGTTGACGGTGTTGGCGGCCGTGGCCGGCAGAAGGCCCGTGTCTATCGTATTGAGGTTGGTCAGATGAAACTCGGGCGTACTCTGGTAATCCAGGGTTGGGTGGTTTGTCTTGCGGGCTCGGTAAGAATAGCCGCAACCGATGTGGAGCAGGTAGTAACCCTTGTCCTCGTACCACGGAAGCGCGGTTAGCCGCGCCACAAGATCGGTGTTTTCATAGTCGTTGAAAAAGCTCCCGGAAGGATTGCTCTGGTTGATGAAAGCTCCCAGTGCCCAGGTCAGGCGGTCATCCAGTTCCTGGTCGTAGGTCTTTACGCCCGTATTGTAATCCTTGTTCACATTGCCGACGGCAAAAGTATTGGGAAGCGCGCGCTCCATGAATGTTGTCCATTCATCGGAGGTCAGCTCCTCCAGGGAGAAGTTCTCCTTCTGATGGCCGACCACCACATGCCCGATGTAAGGAACGTCGTTCAGCCTGGCCCATAAATTGGTAACTCTGACGTTTCCGTCGCCGAAATCCATTTGGGACTCGAAATCGACATTGCCGTACAGGGTTCCGGTAATCGTGGGCCGCAGCCTTCTTATCTCGGCCCCATGGCCGGTTGCGGTCGTACCGGTCGTTTTTGCCAGCCCCTTCATGTCCGCCCCGGCGTTCATCGAGCCAAAATCTGTTTCTCCGTACCCGCCGACATGCAGTTTGAAAGCCCCGTCCTTGCTTTCAGTGACAATACCGTTTCGCCATACGGTGTGGAACCCGTGGGGGTTTTCCTCCTTCTCGATTTTGGCCTGCGCCGCCTTTACCTGCGCCGCTACTTCGGCGGCCCGCGTTTTTTTCTGTTCCGCCGCCTGCTTTTTCACCTGATCGGCGATGGCCGCCTTCTGCCCGGCCAACTCCTTTTCAACCTGTCTGGTGATGGCCGCCCGCATGGCGGCCTTTTCCCTTTGCGCCTGTTTCCTCAAGTCGTTGTATTGCTTTTCGCTTATCTCATGCCTTGCCTTCATAATATCGAGGAGCTGCTCGGCAACGCTCTCCTGGGCGGCGGCCACCCCCGGCCCCGAAAGGAAGAATGCGAACAACAGCACCTTAAGGATGGCGGCTGCCTTCCATTGTCTTCCCCCTCCGGGTGCTCGTCTTTGAGATTTCAACATCGTGTCCCCCTCCAGGTAGCGAGTAATCATAAGAATCGGTAACAGAGCATCCGCTCAACGTGAAAGAACCCGTCTTCCGAAAACGGGAACTCCTTCGCAATGGAAACTTCCGGAACAGCAGCAGCTAAGAAATGCCTTCTGAAGTCGAAAACAGTGTGCAGTTCGCGCCCATCCATATTCACAGGAGCGGCAAGCCGCAAGAGGGCTTCATCCCCGTCGCAAACAGGGCTCTGAATCGGGTTGGACGTTCGACGCTCCCAAACGAGCATCCATATCAATATCATGTTGAGAGCGCAAGCCGAAAAATTGAGAGTTTCCGGTTATCGGAACACGTGTTCGGCTACCGATAAAATTGCCGCGGGCCTTGAGCTGTATTCGGTCGGGGGGTATACTACAGGAGTCATGGGTCGGATATTCCGAAGCGCTTGATGATGGCTTCTCAGCAGTTAACTTGTTCAAATCAAAAAAAGGAGATTGCGATGAACGTCGACCGTCTGGTATTGCGCATTGCCGGAAGTTTCATACTTGTGAGCCTGCTGCTCTATCTTGTCTGGTCGCCCAAGTGGTTGTGGTTTACGGCTTTTGTGGGTGCAAACATGGTGCAGGCTTCCTTCACCGGGTTTTGTCCCATGGCCAAGCTCCTTACAGCCCTGGGGGTCAAACCGGGTGAGGCCTTCCATTAGAAATCCCTTCGCACCAATCCTTTAGTGAACGCCGATCGGCGGGCCCTTGCGAAGGCTTAATTTTTTTAACGCCAGGGCCGCCGGTACGCAAAGAAGGCTGCACACGGCAAGGAACCTGAAATCATCCATATAAGCCAGAAGAGTGGCCTGCCGCACCGCCAGGCCGTAGATGGACAAGAAGGCTTTTTGTGCCGTGTGATCCGAGGGGCCGCGAAAACTGAGAAGCGCCTGCAGTCTGGCCCAATATTGCTGAAAAATAGGATTGTAGGGACTTATGCGGGCCGCGATGTAGGTCTGGTGCCTTTGGGCGTCGCGGGCGAGCATGGTGGTCACAATCGAGATTCCGAAACTGCCCCCGATGTTCCGCATCAGGTTGAAAATCCCGGTGGCGTTGCCCATTTTCTCGTTTGGCAGGCCGGCCATGGTGGTCGTGGCAAGAGGTACGAAAATGAGGCCCATCGCAAGCCCCATGAGGATATTGGGCAAGGCGATGTTCAAAATCGAGATTTGCAGGTTCAACCCGCTTAGCATGTTGGAGGAATAGGCCAGCAAAAGAAAGCCGCAGACGATAAGTTTTCGGCTGTCCAGCCTTCCGATGACCCTGCCCACGAAAAAAACGGCGATGATTGCCCCGATGCCGCGCGGAGTAAGAGCCACTCCGCTCCAGAAGGCCGTATATCCCATGAGGCTTTGCACCATTAGCGGCTGCAAAGTGATCGTGCTGTAGAGCACCACGCCGACAAGGGTCACAAGGGCCGTTCCCACCGCAAAGTTGCGCTCCTTGAGCGCCCTCAGATCGACGATGGGCTCCTCTGTCACAAGTTCCCGGATAATGAAGCAAATCATTGCGATAAGACAGATCGCGGCCGCCCAGCGCAGCCACGGGGCTGAAAACCAGTCGTCGCGCTCCCCCTTGTCCAGTATGATCTGCAGGCTGGCCAGCCAGATGGCCATGAAAGAGAATCCCACGTAATCGATTCGTCCCGCGGAACGCCTTGCGGCCAAAAGATAAGGAGGATCTTCTATGAACAGCTGACACAAATACAGGGCCAGTACGCCCACCGGAATGTTGATATAGAAGATCCAGCGCCAGCTGTAATTGTCGGTAAGCCATCCCCCCAGGGTGGGACCGATTATCGGTGCCACCACCACGCCCATTGCAAAGGCCGCCATGGCCACCCCGCGCTTTGCCGGCGGAAAACTCTCCAGGAGAATGGACTGTGAAATGGGTTGGAGAGCCCCGCCCGCCGCCCCCTGGATGATCCTGGCCACGATCAGCCAGGCAAGCGTTGGGGCCGCTCCACAGGTGGCCGAGGCCACCGAAAACATCGCGATGCAGACCATGAGAAAGCGTTTGCGCCCGAACCGGATGCCCAACCAACCCGTAGCGGGCAGTACTATGGCGTTGGACACCAGATAGCTGGTCAGTACCCAGGTGGCTTCATCGGTTGTGGCGGAAAGATTTCCGGCAATATGAGGCAGGGCCACGTTGGCGATGGAGGTGTCCAGCACTTCCATAAAAGTCGCCAGCATGACGGAGATGGCAATCAGCCAAGGATTAAAACTTGGCCGCCATTCATTCATGGCGCCAAGGGGAACGCTTTTGGGGCTCACGCCTTTCCATCTCCTTTGATCATGCCGCCATTATCCGGAGAAGACACTGGAAAAGCGCTTCAGATGAACGGGGGCATCAGCAGTCTTGCAGAAATGATCAAGCCGGGTCCCGGACCCAAGGCCAGTCGCCTTCTTCTGTTGCTTTGCGCGCACTGTTGACGATCATCTCCGCAGCCGATGCGAAGTCGATCATTCCCGTGTCGATGGAAAGATGGTAATTGCGGACATCCAAACGATTGAGGCCCGTGGAGAAACGAATGTGGCGGTTGCGCTCCTGGTCGCTTCGATCGATCATCCCGGCGGCTTCCTTCTCATTTGCGGCGCCGTACATGCCCATCACCCTTCGTATTCGGAAACTGAGGGGGGCGTGGATGAACACATTGAACAGTTTCTCCTCCCCCCGCAGGATATAGAAGGCCCCCCGCCCGACGACCACGCATGGCCCCTTGGAAGCCAGTTCGCGCATGAGGCGGTTTTCGGTCTCGATCAATCGCTCATCGGAAATCCAGTGTGGCGGGGGGGTGTAGATCCCCTCGGGAGCGCCCATGGCAAATACGTCTATGAGCTTTTCCCAGAAGCTCTGCAAGCGTCCGTCCCTGTTTTCCAGCTCCGCCTCGTGGCAACCAAGCTCTTTGGCAGCCTCCCGCAGGATCTGCTGGTCGATGTACGCATATCCAAGCTGCCTTGCCGCCTGCAGGGCCACGTAAGAGCCCCCGCTTCCCAGTTCCCGCATGATCGTTATGACTGTTGGACGGACCATCTTGGCTGCCCTTCATCCGTTGGAGGCCGGAAACCTTACATCCCGAATATAATCTAAAACTTCCATCCATTTTGGAAAGAATGTCGAACAAATCGTTATCAGACTCAGGTTTTTTTGCTTCCCTTGGCCGCATCGATCAACTCGAGAAGCGAGCTGAGCTTTTCCTTCGGCCTTCGGCCTTCCAATTCCTGCCATTGCCGCGGCGAAAGGCGCTCTTTCAAATAGCTTGCCACGGGAAAGTAGGGCTGCCAGCAGGCAACAATCCGATAGCACGGCAGAGTACCCCCTTCGCGCAGACAGTAGGTGAAGGGCGCTTCCCCGCCCAGCCGCGGACATCTTATACAAAGTTGATCGCTTGCGTCCATGGCGTCCGCCTCCGGTTTCTGCAACACAACCCTGGTTCAACCTCGTCTATTGCACAATGAAAAGGGACGGGGCGTCCGAAGCCGAACCTGTCTCCGGGCGCCCCCGCGTCCCTCTCCACTAGGGTTTCGGGAGGTTCTCGATCCCTTTAAGAGCCCGCGCTATCTCCTCATCGCTTAGCCGGTGCTGAGCGAGCTTTCCGGATAAAAACGCGTCGTATGCCGCCAGGTCTATTATCCCGTGGCCGCTGAAAGTGAAAAGTATGGTCTTTTCCTTTCCTTCCTGCTTTGCGCGCTCGGCCTCCTGCACCACCGCGGCGATAACGTGATTGGTCTCGGGCGCGGGAATGACTCCTTCGGAGCGTGCCCATTTCACCCCCGCGGTAAAGGTCTCGATCTGGTCGTAGGCCCTTGCCTCGACGATGCCTTCCTTGACCAGATGGGACACGATGGGGGCCATGCCGTGATAGCGCAATCCCCCCGCGTGAATGGGCTCGGGCACAAACCCGTGTCCGAGAGTGTGCATGGGCAGAAGTGGGGTAGTCATGGCGATGTCTCCGAAGTCGTAGGCAAAAGGCCCCCGAGTCAGGGTGGGACAGGAGGTGGGTTCCGCGGCCACCACGGATATATTCTTGCCGTGGATTTTATCGCACACAAAGGGCAGGGCGATTCCCGCGAAATTGCTTCCCCCGCCGGCGCATCCCATCACGACGTCGGGATTTTCCCCGATCTTCGCGAGTTGTTTTTGCGCCTCCAGCCCTATCACCGTTTGATGCAGAAGAACGTGATTCAAAACACTGCCAAGCGAGTAGCGCGAATCCTTGTTTCCCACCGCGTCCTCGATGGCCTCGCTGATGGCTATCCCCAGGCTGCCGGGAGAGTCGGGATCCTCGGCCAGGATGTTTCTCCCCGCTTGCGTCCGGTCGCTCGGACTGGGGATGCACTCGCCCCCCCAGGTTGCCATCATGAGCCGCCGATAAGGCTTTTGTTGGTAACTGATTTTTACCATGAAAATCCTGCACTCCAGGCCAAACATCGCGCAGGCCATGCTCAGAGCGCTTCCCCACTGACCGGCCCCGGTTTCGGTCGAAAGCCGCTTTATGCCGAAGACCTTGTTGTAGTAGGCCTGCGGCACCGCGGTGTTGGGCTTGTGAGACCCCGGAGGACTTGCCCCTTCATACTTGTAGTAAATCTTTACGGGGGCGTCGAGGAGCTTTTCGAAGTTGATCGCCCGGCAAAGGGGCGTGGGCCGCCACAGAAGATATTTTTCAAGCACCGGTTCCGGGATATCGATCCAGCGTTGGGTCGACATTTCCTGCTCTATCAGATTCATCGGAAAAACCGGGGCCAGGTCTTCGGGATTCACCGGCTTGCCTGTTCCCGGATGAAGAGGCGGACACATCGGCTTAGGCAGGTCGGCCTGTATATTGTACCACTGCCTGGGGATTTCGCTGTCTGCCAAAACGATCTTTCTTTGCTCCATTTTCTCCTCCTGACCGATTTACGGTCGATTATCGTGCGTGCCCAAAAGGCGAGAGCCATATATAAAACAAATTTGCGAATTTGTATTTTGGGAAATTACCAGATTCGGATAAAGCAATTCCGACTTACCCGTTCACCGGCTTTCAAGCCCGTCTCCATCTGGCCGAAAAAAAACCGTCGGTCTCATGCTTATGAGGCCAGGAGCGGTAGTAGGGCCCCGAAACCATGTCCCGGCAAAGTGGGGACAGGTGCCGAGAAGCCGGCTCCAGGACGAACTCGGGATGAAAATCGCCAAGATAGTCGGCCACCGCCTCATTTTCCTCTCTTACCACCGTGCAGGTCGCGTAGACCAGAACGCCCCCCGGCTTTACAAACCGAGCCGCCTGCAAGAGAAGTTCCCTTTGAATCAGAGACATCCGGTAGCTGTCCTTAATGTGCCTTCGCCACTTTATGTCCGGTTTTCTGCGTACGGCCCCCAAACCGGTGCAGGGGGCATCGAGCAGCACCCGGTCGAAAAGACCGGTCGATTCAGGCTGGAGCGCCAGTCCATCTTCGGCCAGGGTGCGAAAAATCGTTATTGCCTGCCTTTCCGCGTTCTTTCGCGCCTCGTCGAGCTTCCAGGCGGCCGTGTCGACGCCCAGCACTTCCCCCTCATTTTTCATCAGCATGGCAAGGTGGGCTGATTTGACGCCCAGACCGCAGCAAAGGTCCAAAACCCGCTCGCCCGGCCCTGGAGCAAGCAACAGGGAAACGATCTGCGAAGCCTCGTCCTGCGGTTGCAAAAAACCGCGCTGGAAAGCCTCGGTCTCCGTCATGTCCCGTCTTGGCGCTCTTACGGAAATGGCGCCTTCCAACCGGGAAGAGCTCTCGGCCGCAATACCTTCTTTGTGTAGACAGGCCAACGCTTCTTCGCGGGAAATCTTGAGGGTGTTGATTCTAAAGACCGCCGGGGCGATTTTGTTGCCGGCTTCGAAAAAACGGGCCGCCTCTTCCGGGCCGATCTCGGCGACAAGCCTGCGAACCAGCCACAGCGGGTTGGAAGTCATAATGGAAATGCAGGCGGCGGGGTCTTTTTGCCAATCCGGCCAATTCCACCGGCCGCGTGCGGGCGTTGATGCAAGGGGTCCGCGGTCCTCCGGGTCTTCCGACCGCTCGGCTCTTCGCGCCGCCTCACGCAAAAGCCCGTTGATAAACCGGATGACGTGTGGAGGCTGGCTGTTCTTGGCGATCTCCACCGCATCGTTTACGGCCGCGTGATCGGGAATACGGTCCAAAAAAAGGATCTGGTAGAGGGCGAGCCGAAGCAGGAGCCGCACTTGCGGGGAAATTCTTTCGGGCGGCGTGCGGCTTAGCTGGTCGATATGCCAGTCGAGCCGACCCCGCCAGCGTTCCACACCGTAGACAAGCTCGGTTAGAAGCGCCCGGTCGCGCTCCCCGAGCCTCGAATGGCGCTCCAACGTGGTGCGGATCAGCCGGTCGAGATGGGGCGCTTTCTGCTCGAGGTGCAGCAGGATCTGGTAGGCCAGAATTCGTGAGGTAACCATCAGGAAAAATCTCTAAACCAACGATGAGAAGTTATTGCGAATCCTTTCGCCCCTCCGGAAAAACCTGTTCCAGCACGGCTTCCACCTCCTCTACGGGAACCAGGGTATTGATGCAGGGTCCGAAAGGCCTCTGGTTGAAAATTCCGAAAACCGGCAGGGGAGTCGTATCTTGGATGCCGCTCGTAAGGTCTCGTTCGCAAGCGACCGCGATGATAAGGTCGGGGCGGGTGTCGATCACGATCCTGCGCGCAATGGTGCCCCCGGTGGCTACCGCAAGATGCACGCCGTATTTTTCCGAAAGCTCGAGCAGATTCTTTATGGTGCACTTGCCACAGCGCTTGCAGTTCTGTACCTTATAAGTGACTTTGACTTTGCAGTCCCTGTCCTGCAGACAATGCGGCATGAGAAGCAGCACAGATTTGAGAGGCTTGCCGTTTCGGCACTGGGCCAAAACCAGTTCGTTATTGACCGCTACGAACGCATGCTGGACCTGTTCACGGCGAAAACCCACCAGCCGTCCGACACAGATCAGGATCGGCAGCAGCAGCCGAATGGCCACACTGCGAAGTTTTCGGGAAAAGTAGATATCCCGGCCAAGGCCGAAAACGACGCACAGAAGCGCCAGGCTGCCCAGAAGCACAACCGCCCCCAGCCCGGTCAGAATCCCCATTACCAGGGGCAGGTGGACCGAAATGGCGCCAAGACCATAATAGGGCACCACGTACAAAAGGACCAGCGCCACCGTTGCGATGAGCCCGAAAAGCGCAACCAGGGTGATAATGATCCGCTTGTCCGCGCCGGCAGCCTTTGGGCCGGACTCGGGCAGCGATTCTTCCCGGAGAAGTTCGGTCGGTTTTTCCACCTGAATCATTCCAGCAATGAACCTTGCGGTATAGGCCTGCCGCGAGTAAACTCACTCGCGCTCATGCGCCGCATTCCCTCCATTTGAAGCTCTCCCAGGCAAAGAGATCCGCCGCAGCCCCCCGCGACGATCAGGCCGCAATCGGCCATCCCGATCACTTCGCCGGCTCCGCCGCCGGCGGCCGCCCAGGAGATCGGAGCGGCGTGGAAACACTTGACCCTTTTTCCACCCAGGGAAAACCACGCCCCGGGCCCAGGATCAAAGGCACGGATTTGATTTATAATCTGTTTTGCCGGAGAATGCCAATTAATCCGCAATTCTTCCTTTTTTATGGCGGGAGCGTAAGTTGCCAGGCGGTCGTCCTGGGCAAGAGGTGAAATCCGCCCCGCCCCCCAGCCTTCCAGAGTGCTCCAGAGCAGTTCGGCGCCTTGCCTGGCGAGATTGGAATAAACAGCGCCGAAAGTGTCTTCAGGACCGATTGCCGTTTCCGCCTGCGAAAGCACCGGACCGCTATCCAGGCCGGGATCGAGAAGCATTATCGAGATGCCCGTCTTTTTTTCCCCCGCCATTATGGCCCGCTGAACGGGCGCCGCCCCGCGCAGCCCGGGCAGAATAGAGCCGTGGACATTCAAAGCTCCGCGCGGAAATATATCCAGAAGCGCTTGGGGAAGAATCTGGCCGAAAGCTACCACCACGGCGCACTGAGCCCCGCGGGATCGAATAGTTTCGATCACCTCCTCGCCCCTCACGCGCTCAGGCTGGTAGACGGGAAGCCCCTTTTGGAGAGCCAACACTTTGACGGGAGACTGATGGATTTTTCGACCCCTGCCGCTTGCCCGGTCAGGTTGGGTGATCACAAGGCGGATATCCGCGCCGCTTTCGATCAATTTTCGAAGCGATGGAACCGCAAAATCGGGTGTTCCAAAAAATACTAGTCCAGGCACGATTGCGCTTCCACCCCCTCCTCCTCCTTCAACTTCTTTTTCCATTTTCTCTTGAAAATGTCCCTGGAAATCCGGCTGATCCGGTCGATAAAAAGCTTGCCGTCCAGATGATCCATTTCATGCTGGAGGCAAATCGCAAGGAGACCGTCGGCGGCTATTTCAATCTCTTTGCCCTCCCGGTCCAGAGCCCGCACCACCACTTCCTGGTGACGGACCACCCCCGCGAAATAACCCGGTATGCTAAGACAGCCTTCCTCGGACTTCGTCGTGCCCGCCGCGCCGACAAGCTCGGGATTGATGAGCACCAGCAGCCCCCGGCCCGGTTCCCGGCGCTCGACATCGAGGACCACCAGCCTCACGGGCCGCCCCACCTGGTTGGCCGCAAGACCTATCCCGGGCGCCTCATGCATCGTCTCGATCATGTCATCTATAAGACACTGAATCTGCTCGTCGATATTTTCGATGCGCTCGGCCTTTCGACGCAAAACCGAGTCCGGATAAATGCATATGGGTAAAAGCGACACGGCATGTATTCCTTGTATGATTGCAATTTAAGCGTGGCAACCCGTTTATTTTAATTTGTAACGTCCCTCTTTTCAATAACCCAGTGGAGGGCTGTAGGCGCCCGAATCGACCCCGGGCTCATTTTCTTGCATTTTCTTTTCTCTTCGAATATTTTCGGCGGCATGAATCGTGCTCTGCTTGCCAGTACACACAACCCAAGCCGGGTGGTCGGAGGACCCTCTTTGCCGCCTCCTTCCTACCCCGCAGCAGTGCATTTTCCCCAGGATTGCCGCCCCCTTCAGGCAGGATAAGGCGAAAAGGAGCCAATGTGCATCAAAGGACCTCTCCGGAAAAGCCCCAGGTCAGCGTCATAATACCCGCCAGAAACGAGGCCCGGGGGATCCAATCGATACTGCCCCGGATTCGAAAAGTGCTGAAGGATACCGGACGCAGCCATGAAATCATTGTCGTCGATGACGGCTCTACGGATGGATCAGCCGATACGGCCTGGAAAGCCGGGGCGACCGTCTTGTGCCACCCCTACAACATTGGAAACGGCGCGGCCGTAAAGACCGGCATAAGAAATGCCAGGGGCGCGCTGCTCGTCATGCTCGACGCCGACGGCCAGCACCCTCCCGAAGAGATCCCGGCCCTGCTCGATTTACTGGAAACCTATCACATGGCCGTTGGCGCTCGGACCTCGGGTTCGGAATCAAGCCTTCACCGAAACCTGGCGAATAGATTTTACAACCGTTTTGCCTCCTATGTGTGCGGTCGCAAGATCGACGATCTCACCTCGGGCTTTCGGGCAATAAGGGCCGGAGTCGCCAAGGAATTCATCTCTCTTCTCCCCAACACCTTCTCCTACCCCACGACCATAACCCTGGCCACGGTGCGCTCGGGCTACAGCCTGACCTACCTGCCCATAAAAAGTCCGCAACGGGTCGAGGGCACAAGGAGCAATATCCGTCTTTTTCGCGACGGAGTCCGTTTTCTTCTCATTATTTTCAAAATAACCACGTTGTTTTCGCCGCTGAAGATTTTCCTTCCCGCCAGCGCGCTCACTTTTCTCGCAGGGCTGGGATATGGTCTTTTCAAGATTTTCGTGCTGCACGGCCGCTACGGTCCGACCTCGCAGATGCTGATGGTCTTTGCCGTGCTGATTTTTCTAATAGGGCTTGTCTCGGAGCAGATCGCGCAGTTGCGCTTCGATCGCAGCATCCCTTTTGCCGGTGAAAGGAACAGGAGGCATACGGACCTGGAAAAACAAAGGGAGCCCGGAGACGATACGCCGCGGCCCGAAGGGCATGAGCTGCCGTTGATAAGCGGTTGGCCAAAAAAATAGCGGGGAGGCGGCAGGAAGTACTTTCTTCCCGCTCCACACTCCCCGCTTCTTGCTATTAGCTACCTGCCACTCGCGCTTCTAGTACATGTCGTCCATACCACCCATACCACCCATGCCACCCATGCCGCCCATACCGCCCATACCACCCATGCCGCCCATGCCGCCGCCCGGAGGCATCATCGGCGGGGCGTTCTTCTTGGGCTTTTCGGCAATCATCGCTTCGGTTGTGAGCAGAAGCGATGCGACGCTGGAGGCGTTCTGAATGGCGAAGCGCACGACTTTGGTCGGATCGATGACGCCCGCTTCCACCAAATCGCAGTATTGGTCGCTATCGGCATTGTAGCCCATGGCTCCCTGAGAGGACTTGACACGTTCGACCACAACGGAACCTTCCTTGCCGGCGTTGTTGGCGATCTGGCGGATCGGCTCTTCGAGCGCACGCCTGATTATATTGCGTCCGAAAATCTCCTCGCCTTCAACCGCCAAAGTTTCCAGAACGCCCACGCAGCGCAGAAGGGCCACGCCGCCGCCCGGCACGATTCCTTCCTCCACGGCCGCCCGCGTAGCGTTCAAAGCATCCTCCACCCGGGCCTTCTTTTCCTTCATCTCCGTCTCCGTGGCCGCGCCAACCTTTATGACCGCCACGCCTCCAACCAGCTTGGCCAGTCTTTCCTGGAGCTTTTCACGGTCATAGTCCGAGGTCGTTTCCTCGATTTGGGCCCGGATCTGCTTGACCCGCCCCTCGATTGCCTCGCGCGAACCCGACCCGTCCACGATAGTGGTATTGTCCTTGTCGATATTGATCCGCTTGGCCGATCCCAGGTCGCGAAGCGTTACGGTCTCAAGCTTTACGCCCATGTCTTCTGAAATGACCTGACCACCGGTAAGGGCCGCGATATCTTCGAGCATCGCCTTGCGCCTGTCGCCAAACCCGGGGGCCTTTACGGCGCAAACCCGCAAGGTCCCCCTCAGTTTATTGACCACCAGGGTCGCCAGAGCTTCTCCGTCCACATCTTCGGCAACGATCAGAAGAGGCCGTCCCATTTTTGCAATCTGTTCCAAAATGGGCAGCAAATCTTTCATATTGCTGATTTTCTTCTCGTTTATCAAAATCATCGGCTCTTCTAAGACCACATCCATCCGCTCGGGATCGGTGACAAAATAGGGGGATATATAGCCGCGGTCGAACTGCATGCCTTCGACCACCTCAAGGGTGGTTTCCATGCTCTTGGCTTCTTCGACCGTGATCACCCCCTCCTTGCCCACCTTGTTCATGGCCTCGGCGATGATGTTGCCGATCCCCGGGTCGTTGTTGGCGCTTATCGTTCCAATCTGCGCGATCTCTTTTTGATCCTTGGTGGGCTTGCTCAGTTTCTTGAGTTCCTCGACAACGGCGGCCACCGACTTTTCGATGCCTCGCTTGAGGGCCATCGGGTTGTGGCCAGCGGCAACCAGCTTTGCCCCTTCACGATAGATCGCCTGGGCCAGAATCGTGGCCGTGGTCGTCCCGTCGCCCGCCACATCCGAGGTCTTGCTCGCCACTTCCTTCACCATCTGGGCGCCCATGTTTTCGAACTTGTCCTCCAGTTCGATTTCCTTTGCCACCGTGACCCCGTCCTTGGTGACATTGGGGGAGCCCCACGATTTTTCCAGCACCACGTTACGCCCTCTCGGGCCAAGGGTCACCTTGACCGCGTTGGCCAAAGTGTCGACCCCCTTTAAAATCTTCTCCCTTGCCTTAACATCATATTTGATCTCTTTTGCCGCCATCTTGTCGATCCTCCTTCCCCTCTCGGGCTTCCTACTCTATGACACCCAGGATGTCGTCTTCGCGCATTATCAGGTATTCTTCACTTCCAAATTTTACTTCCGTTCCGCCATACTTGCTGAAAAGCACCCGGTCGCCGGGCTTTATCTGCAACGGGATAGTCTTGCCGTCTTTTAAAATGATTCCGGTTCCCACCGCGATCACCTTGCCCTGCTGCGGTTTTTCCTTGGCCGTATCGGGAATGATGATGCCGCCGGCGGTGCGATCCTGCTCTTCCAGCCGTTGGATAATGATCCTGTCGTGAAGCGGTTTGTACGCCATTTAGTTGGACTCCTTAAACTTTTGATGGATTTGCCCCGCAGGGCTGTCGGGTATTATGGTAGCACTCTTTTCAACCGAGTGCTAATCAATATAAATCGACAACCTCAAAAATCAAGAACTTCATAGGGACAAAAGTCGCTCTTCATTCGTTTTTAACGTTCCACTCGCGCATGATTTCCCGAAAGGCTCTTACAGCCAGGGAGATCCGGGGCGCCTGTGTGAAGGCGGTAACAACGGCGACCTTTCTCGCCCCGACCGCGAGGAGCCGCCCCAGGTTGGCCTCCTTTATTCCGCCCATTACGGTCCAGGGAATGCGCAGAAGGGGGGCTATTCCCAAAATCGCCTCCGGGCCGAGAAAGCCCGTGAGGCCTTCTTTGGTCCCGGTGGGGAAGATCGGGCCGATGTTGACGTAATCGGCCCCCTCGGCCTGGGCGCGCAAGGCTTCCCGCCCATTGTGGGATGAGACCCCCAGGAGAAGACCAGGGGCCAGCGATCTTGCGGCCCGCAAAGGTAAATCATCCTGGCCCAGGTGGACCCCGTCGGCGCCCACGGCAAGGGCCACATCCACCCGGTCATTTATGATGAGCAGCATGCCGGCTTTGGCCGTTATTTCTCTGAATTTTTCGGCCAGGAGGAAAAAATCCCTCTCGCAGAGTTCCTTTTCCCTTAGTTGAACGATGCGCGCCCCGCCTTCGATCAGAGCTTCGAGCACCTCCAGATCGGTCCTTCCGTTGGAGAGTCTGCTGCAAGTAACCGGATAGATATCGATATTTTCAAAAAGCAATTTCCTTTCATCTCGTTGCATTAAATTCTCCTGCGGGGTGTGAGAAAAATAATTTTTCAGCCCTTAAAAATTTTCCTGCCCGGAGACATGGGCCTTGTGAGGTCATATATTACGATATCTTCAAAGATAAAGGGAAAAGGCGACGAACTTATCAAAGGAGGTGGAATATGAACTGGTTTTTTAAGACCGATGATTGCTGGCAAAATCTGATCGTGCGGGTGACTCTGGGCGGGGTCATATTCCCCCACGGCGCCATGAAACTTTTGGGCTGGTTTGGCGGCCATGGCGTAGCGGCCACTCTCGTCATGTTCTCCAAAATGTGGCATGTCCCGGCTGTTTTGACCCTGCTCGTCATTGCCGCGGAATCTTTGGGTGCCCTTGGCCTTATCGCGGGCTTTTGCACCCGGCTTTGCGCCTTCGGGATTTTTTGCGACATGATCGGGGCGGTTTACCTGGTTCACTGGCAAAACGGATTCTTCATGAACTGGTTTGGAAATCAACACGGCGAAGGTTTTGAATATCACCTGCTCGTGATGGGCATGGCGCTCGCCCTCATGGTCGCCGGAGGCGGAAAGTGGTCTGTGGATCGGGCAATCGGTTGAACCGGGCCGGTTGCAAGAACAGCCAAAAGTTCCATACGGCGGAAAAAATCCCTTGCAAATCGCGATGAAAGTGTGTTTTTCTTTCGAAATCGCTTCTTAAGATGCAATTTCAAAACTCATGCCGATTCCGTTTGCAATATGCCGATGCCAGGCGAAGGGAGAAGCCGTTATGTCTCAAGATAAAAACAGGGTCTTTTTCGATGTTCTCACTCCCGTAAGTTTTCTCATCCGCAGTGAGACGACCTATCCGGACAAAATTGCCGTTGTCTACGAGGAAAAGCGCTTTACCTACCGGCAGTTCCACAACCGGGTGAACCGTTTGGCCTCCGCCCTGCAAAAACTCGGGGTGGGCAAAGACGACAAGGTCGCCTTCATCTGTCCCAACACCCCGCCCATGCTGGAAGCCCACTACGCGGTCCCCATGATCGGCGCGGCCCTTGTAAGCGTAAATATCCGGCTCTCTTCCCGCGAGATAGCCTACATAATAAATCATTCGGACTCAAAAGTTCTCTTCGTGGACAACGAGTTTTCCAATCTGGTCAAACCGGTAATGGATGAACTCACCAATGTCAAAACGGTGGTCAATATCTGCGATGTGAGCCCCGAGAGGCCCCTTGACGGCATGGAATACGAAGAGTTTCTTAAAACCGGCTCCGATTCGCCCATCGCCCCCCTTGTCGAAGACGAATACCAGGTGGCCACCATCAATTATACCAGCGGCACCACCGGATTGCCCAAGGGTGTGATGTACCACCACCGCGGCGCATTTCTAAACGCCATCGGGGAAGCCGTGGAATTCAGCCTCACCTCGCAATCCAATTATCTATGGACCCTGCCCATGTTCCACTGCAACGGGTGGTGTTACACCTGGGCGGTGACCGCGATGGGCGGGACCCACGTTTGCCTGCGCAAGGTCGTTCCCGAAGAGATCTATCGGCTGATTGAAAAAGAAGATATTTCCCATCTTTGTGCGGCTCCCACGGTACTGATCGGGATGGCCAATTATCCGGGGGCAAAAGAGGTAAAATTTCACAGGCAACTCCAGGTCATAACGGCCGGAGCGCCCCCCGCTCCCGCGGTTATCAGAAACATGGAGGAGTTGGGGGTAAACGTCACCCAGGTCTACGGTTTGACGGAAGTCTACGGCCCTCACAGCATCTGCGAATGGCAGAGCCGCTGGGACGACCTTCCGCTCGAAGAAAAAGCCAAGATAAAGGCGCGCCAGGGCGTCCCCTATGTCACCACTCTCCATATGGACGTGGTCGATCCCGTTACCATGGAACCCGTCGCCCGGGACGGAAAGACCATCGGCGAGATCGTCATGCGCGGCAATAACGTCATGCTCGGCTATTACAAGGATCCGAAGGCCACGGAAATCGCCTTCGCGGGGGGCTGGTTTCACAGCGGAGATCTTGCCGCCGTGCACCCGGACAACTACGTCCAAATCATGGATCGCAAGAAAGACATCATCATAAGCGGCGGCGAAAATATTTCCACCGTCGAGGTGGAAAACTGCATCTACCAACACCCCGATGTGTTGGAAGTGGCCGTCGTGTCAACCCCGGACGAGAAGTGGGGTGAAGTCCCCAAAGCTTTCGTCGTGTTAAAGCCCGGAAGGACCCTTGCGGAAAAGGACATCATCGATTATTGCAAGGAAAATCTTGCTCGCTTCAAGGCGCCCAAATCGGTGGAGTTCGGAGAACTGCCCAAGACGGCCACGGGCAAGATCCAAAAATTCAAGTTGCGTGACAAAGAGTGGGCGGGCCGGGAGCGCAAGGTCAACTAAGTCCGCTTGGAAACGGTGTTGCAAGAAAATCGGGTACCCCGACCGCGGGGCACCCGATTCCACAACGATTTCCCATTGGCGCGGGACGCCTCTTATTTGCCGGTTTGCGCCAACCAGAACCGGTTATAAAAATCTTCCACCACCGCCTCGAGGTCCATCGAGGCGTCCAGGACCAAAAATCTCGCCGGGTCCTTGCGGGCCAGGGCCAGGTAGCCCTCGCGCACCCTGCTGTGAAACTCGCGGTCCTCCCGCTCGATCCGGTCCCTGGTCGAACCGTCTCGCGCGCACAGCCGGGAGGTGGCCAGATCGACCCCGCAATCGAGAAGAATCGTCTTATCCGGTACGAGTCCCCCCGTGGCCCAGTGCTGAATCATTTGCAGATGCTCCAGGTCGAAGCCGCGCCCGAACCCCTGATAGGCGAAGGTGGCGTCGATGAACCGGTCCGCAAGGACCCAGGCCCCCTTTTCCAGCGCCGGCCCGATAACCTCTTCGATAAGTTGGGCCCGGCTGGCGCTATAGAGCAGCACCTCGGCTCTTCCGACCATTTCGGAGGAAGCCGGATCGAGCAAAATCCGGCGGACCTTTTCTCCGATCGCCGTTCCGCCCGGCTCGCGCACCCTGACGCAGGCGATGGAGGCCCCTCTCAGCCAGTCCGCCAACCGCTCCATGAGGGTGCTCTTGCCGCAGCCGTCGATGCCTTCGAAACTTACGAATTTTGCCCGGCCTGAAGGCCCGAGGCGTCCCGGATCGTTCATGGCTCACACCTGGATGGAGCGGTTGTCATCTTCGGTCTTTGTGTCCTCATTGTAATTTTTGCGCTGCCGCTCGAAGTTGATTCTGTTTTTGGCGATGTAGATCTTCTTGAACTCCTGGAAATCCAGCCTGAAAAGGAGGCAGATACGAAAAAGCACGCTCCACAGCTCCAGGATGGCGCCTTTGGCCTTTTCGGGTTTAAATCCGCCCCCTTTGGCCCACCATTTCCACTTGAGGCTTCCCTGCAGATCGTCCAACCCGAGAAAGGCATCTATGGCGCAGGACTCGAAAGAATCCCCGCCGGCAGACGGGTGGAAGGAGGGAACATCCTCGGGGGCAACTCCGATGAGCTGGGATAGACTCACCAGAAAATGGAGCATATCGACAATTTCGACCTTCCCGTTTTGGGTCGCCGCGCCGTTTTCGCGAACTTCCCGGATCAATTCGGCCAGCTCGGCGCAAAGCGCCTTGCGGTAGTTTTCGATCCAGACGCCCCTTTGCTCCGGATCGTTCATAATGGCTTCGAAATCCCGGCCCGCATTTGCCAGCGTGTGTACATTGAGTTCCCGCTGAAGAGAAAATATCTCCCTCATCGCTCTACGCTCACTCCCGTCCATATCAACAGCCAAGCCCCAGCCCCTCGAAATATTTTCTGACCTCTTTGGCGATGGTTCGTATCCGAGGATGAGCCTGGGCCGCGTCTCTAAGGGTGATAAAATGGCGCCAGCCGCTCCAGCGGCCACTCACAAAAAGCTCGCTTTTGAGCAGGTTGGGCAAAATGTCGCGTGCAATCTCGGGCCTCAACCCCCGGGCGAGGTCTTCGCCATACCAGTGAAAAATGAGTTCGGCCCGCTTTCGCCACTCGCCTGCGAGAAGCTCCTCGGAGGCCGTCTCGCCCGTTTGATCATCGTATGATCCGTAGAGTTCCTCGGGCAGGATGAGTTCCAGGCCCCGATTTCCGTAATTGACATAGCGCGTGCTTTCCTGGGTGAAGGAAAACACCCGGTGGCGCACCACTTCGTGGGTTATGCCGCGATCGCAAACGAACTTGAACACAAAGACCGGAAGATCGAAAGAGGGGCTGCTTTTAAGCAGTTCGAGCTGTTCCTGTTCGCCCAGGAGAGAAACCCGGCAGGGGGGCGGACCGGTTTGCCCGTCCAGTCCCTCACCCGCGAAGATCGCGGGGAAAAAACGCCCGAGGTTTTCGAGGAAAAACTTGCGCATGCCATCGTGCTGCTTCAAATGGTCCAAGGTGTCGAACCATGCGCGAAAATTGCCCGAAATCAAAAAACCGCCCGAGGCGAGCGGATGGATGCGGTGAAACCCGAGCCTTTCGCGAAGCGCTTCGAGCATGCTTTCATAGGTGAGCGGGGACGCTTGGGCCCCGGCCCGCCCAGCCGAATCATTTTCGACCCTTAGCACGATGTTGCTGTGTTCGAGCACCGACAGATGCCCGTGCGACTTCAGCATGAGCACGAATTTTCTGGCCGAATCCCCGGTGATTTTGTCCTCGGATTTGTAAGCCGTTCTTCCGCACAGCTCGACCAGACGCAAAGCGCGGTTTTCATCCGATGGCGCAATGCCATACGCGGTTACAGAGCTTTTTACGAATCGCACAGACATTGAAACACCCCCCTTTGGCCCGCCGCGGCAGGCCCGTCTCGGCGACACGCCGGTCAGTTCATGTGTTCTATGATCGCCACGCCGAAGGAGGAACAGCCGACCTCTTTGGCCCCCTTCATTTGCCGGGCCAGATCGTAGGTCACGATCCGGTCTGCGACCGTACGCTCCAGGGCCTCTTCGATGAGCTTGGCGGCTTCCCCCCACCCGAGGTGATCGAGCATCATGGCGCCGGAAAGAATGAGCGAACCCGGGTTTACCTTATCGAGGCCGGCATATTTGGGCGCGGTTCCGTGGGTGGCCTCGAATACCGCGGCCAGATCGCCGATGTTTGCCCCGGGGGCCATTCCCAGGCCGCCCACCTGGGCCGCGAGAGCATCCGAGAGATAGTCCCCGTTCAGGTTGGGAGTGGCAATAACGCTGTATTCTTCAGGCCTTAGCAACACCTGCTGAAACATCGAGTCGGCGATTCGGTCCTTGATCACCACCTTGCCCGCGGGCGCTTTTCCACCGAATTTTTCCCGCACCTCGTCTTCGGTAACAACGGTCTGCGCAAATTCCTCCCTGGCCAGCTCATAGCCCCATTTGCGAAAAGCCCCCTCCGTATACTTCATGATGTTTCCCTTGTGGACCAGGGTGACGGAAGGAAGGCCTCGCCGCACGGCATGGGCCAGGGCACGCCGCACAAGTCTTCTGGTTCCCCCCGGACTGATGGGCTTGATTCCGATGCCCGCTTCGGCGGGCAGAGAAACCTTGAAATTATCCCGAAGAAGCCGCGCGAACAGTTCGGCTTCGGAAGAGCCCGATTCCCACTCGATTCCCGCGTAGACGTCCTCGGTATTTTCCCGGAACACCACCATGTCGACTCTTTCGGGATGACGAACGGGCGAGGGGATGCCCGGAAAGTATCTTACCGGACGGATGCAGGCATAAAGGTCGAGGATTCGCCTGAGGGTAACGTTAAGACTCCTCATGCCTTTTCCCACCGGAGTGGTGAGCGGCCCCTTGATGGCCACAACGCACTTTCTGATAAGCTCGATGGTCTTTTCGGGCAAAGGATCACCCGTTTCCTTCACGGCCCGCTCACCGGCCGCAAGCTCGAGCCAGTTGATCTTCCTTTTACCTGCGTAGGATTTAAAAACTGCGGCGTCCAATACCGGCCGGGTCGCCGTCCAGATGTCGGGTCCGCTTCCGTCCCCCTCGATAAAACCGATGTTGGGGTTTGCCGGAACGGTTAATGCCCCCCGTGAATCCAGGCTCACCCACTCGCCACCGCATCCCGTTTGTTCCATGCATGTTCCCTTTCACTTTGCAAAGGCCAGAAGCACCCATTCTCCATCCGTGCTCATCCCGGTGGGTGCAAAGCCCATTTTTTCATATTCGGCACGGACCTCGTCCGCCTGTTCGGCAAGGATTCCGCTAAGCCCAAGCCGCCCCCCCTCGCGCACACTGGAGGCTATCGCCCGCGCCATCCGGATAAGAGGGCCGGATTCTATATTGGAAACAACGGCGTCGAACCGGGTTGGGATCTCTTCGGCCGTGCCGCACCGAAGGTCGATTTTACCGGAAAGCCCGTTTAACAAAACGTTTTCTTTGGCCGTTTCCACGGCTTCCGGATCGTTATCGACCGCCGCAATTTCTTCGAACCCGAGAAGGGCTGCGCCGATCGCAAGTATTCCCGAACCCGTCCCGATATCTAGCAGCGATCCCGGAGGCGAACTCCGCGCAAGGCTCTCCAGCCACTCGAGGCACAACCGCGTGGTCTCATGGTGCCCGGTTCCAAAGGCGCGCCCGGGATCGATCCGTATGATCAGCCGCCCGGAGTCCCTTGGAGCCTCTTCCCAGGTGGGCGAGACGATGAATCGTTTTCCCACCCGCAGCGGCTTGAAATGCTCCTTCCACTTCCTCGACCAGTCCTCATCGGCTATCTCGGAAAGGGCAATTTCCACGGGCTCCTCGCCCGGCTGCACAACCACACCGGCCACGAGGCGCCGCAAACGCTCTTCTTGCGCCGCGAACCGCTGCGCATCCAGATAGAGACGGAGCCCTTCGGCGGTAAATTCCACGCTCACCCCGAAGGCCTCGGCCAACTCCGAGGCAAGAACATCGGCCGTTTCCGCCCCGCAACCAATATCGATACGAGTCCAATTTTCCTTCAATAAACACCCCGCTCAGGCAGGCGGCGACACCGCCACGCACTTTACCTCCACCATGGCGCCCCTTGGCAGCCCCTTTACTTCCACAACGGCCCTGGACGGCTTGTGAGCCGAAAAGAACTCTTCGTAGACCTTGTTAAAAGCCCCGAACTCGTTAATATCGGTTACAAAAACATCGACCGCAACAACTTTATCCAAACCCGCGCCGCAAGCAATGAGAATCTGCTTCAGATTTTCCAGAGACTGCCGCGCCTGGGCTGCAAAACCGCCTCCGACGATTTCCCCGCTCCCGGGATCGAGCGGAATCTGACCGCTCACGAATACCAGTCCGTTTGCCCGAACAGCCTGCGAATAAGGGCCGATGGCCGCCGGAGCCTTTTCCGTCCGTATCGTCTCAATGCTCACCTCTGTTCCCCTTTCTCATGCAATGAAATTGCGCTTCCCGAGCACCTTAAAGTAACAAGATCGATTGTTCAAATCTATTTTTAACCTTATTATGTCAGGGTGTGTTCGAGCAAATTGAAGATTGGCACTCTAACAGGAGATCGGAGAATTGATGAAACGAATCGGCGCGGGAAAGCTCTTCCTGGGATTTGTTGTTTGCGCCTTCATCGGCCTGGGCGGCGTGGTGACGGGCGCCTTGCTCGACCGGGCGGTGGTTGCCGAGGTGTATGCCCGACAAGACCGGGGACTGAACTATAAGCTCATAGGCCAGGCCTGGGATCTGATTGTGGAAAAATACGTGGACCGCAAAGCCATCCAATCCACCAAGCTCACTTACGGAGCCATTTCCGGGATGGTCAACGCCCTGGGGGATACCGGCCACAGTGCCTTTCTCAATCCCGAAATGGTCAGCATCGAATCCCATTACCTGGAAGGCAACTTCAGCGGCATCGGCGCCCAGATTCAGATCAAAAACGGCCATGTTGTCATCCTCGCCCCGCTCGACGATTCTCCCGCCCAGCACGCGGGCCTGAAATCGGGCGACATCATTATGAAAGTGAACGGAAAAGATGTTACGGGTCTGCCTCTGGAACAGGTCGTATCCCGTATTGCCGGAAAAGCCGGCACCACCGTCGAGTTGACCATCCTCACCCCCAAGACCGGCCAAACCAGGGAAGTCACGATCGTCAGGGCCAAGATCAACGTCCGAAACGTCACCTGGACCCGTGTTCCCGGAACAACCCTGGCCGATCTGCGAATCGCCGGTTTTAGCGACGGCCTCACAAAAGAAGTCCGAAAGGCCCTGAGGGAGATCAAAAAAAGTGGGGCCACAGGGCTCATCCTGGACATGCGCGACAATCCCGGAGGCGTTTTCAACGAGGCGGTCACAACCGCCAGCCAGTTTCTTAGCAGCGGAACCGTGGTCCTCCAGAAAAACAGCAAGGGTATGATCAAACCTGTTTCCGTTCAGCCCGGCGGCCTGGCCACCATCATCCCGATGGTGGTCCTCATAAACCAGGGAACCGCCAGCGGAGCCGAAATAGTCGCCGGGGCGCTGCAAGACGCCAAACGGGCCACCCTGGTCGGGGAGAAAACCTTCGGCACGGGAACCGTCTTGCAGGAATTCCGTCTCTCGGACGGTTCGGCCATGCTCCTGGCCATCGCCGAGTGGCTCACTCCCGCGGGTCACGTCATTTGGCACAAAGGGATCAAACCCGATATCAAGGTGAGTTTGCCAACCAATATCACTCCCCTCTACCCGGATAAGGAAAAGAAATTGTCCGTGGCGCAATTCAAGGCCAAAGGCGATACCCAACTGCTAAAGGCCGTGGAGTTGCTGGAAAAAAAATAGACTTCATCCCCCGGTGAGGCGGAAACAAAAAGTTTTTCCTTTAATTGCTTCCGCCTCACCAATCCCCTTGAGTCTAAAAGGTTGGACTCAATTTTCCCCCTCCCGGAACAAAGACCGGTTAACCTTTGGCTTCGCCTGGAATAGCCTTCGTATAAAAAACTGGACTCATCTGCCGCCCCTTGTCTAAAAAACTGGACGGCGCCCCGGAATTTGACGTGGCAAAGGTCCCTTTTGCCTGCAGGCAAGTTTTCCGCCCCGCAAGCCGTTTGAGTATTGTGGAAATCGTGCGGGGCGCTATCTGCCCCGCTTTTGCGCTGAATGTGCCGGGAAAAGAGCGCCGAGCGCCGCCACGGGTAACTCTATGTAAGCATGGAACAAATCGAGCGAGCACAATTTTTGCTTTGCGATTTGGACCAACTGGTTTGTGAGGACAGGGCCAAGCTCATGTTGCCCGCAAAAGCAGCGGGGAGACGAAAACCTCTTTTCCTTCCGCCGCATCGGAACCATCTGGCGGGACTTTGGCTTGTGCGGCTCCAGTTGGATCAAAAACAATCAAAAGGGGCGATTATGAAATGTCGGTTGGCGGCCACACTGTGGGTCCTGGGACTCGGAGCCGGTTTGGTATGCGGAAGCGCTCAGGCGGCGAGCGGAGTTATCACTGCCTGTGTTGGCAGGACGGGAGCCGTGCAAATTTTGCTCAAAAGCAATCAGAAATGTCCCCGAGGCGCCACGGTCCTGACCTGGAACGAAACCGGCCCCGCGGGTACCCAGGAACCAACCGGACCGGCAGGAGCTTCGGGGAGCATGGGAGCCATAGGGCCTGCCGGCCCCATCGGTCCCGCGGGAGCCCCCGGAGCCATGGGCCCCGCAGGACCGCCGGGCGCGGCCGGACCTATGGGGGCAACGGGACATCAAGGAGTTGCCGGCCCCCGGGGGCCGCAGGGCCCCCCGCCGCCACAGCCGCTTCAGAGCTTGCACCTCGCCTCAGGCATACCCTTCACGGCCGGCTCCCGGGTGCAGGTCCAGGTGATGAACTGCGATCGGCCCGTGTCTTTACTGATAACCGGCTATTACCTCCAGTACGATTCGACTACCGGGCAGCAATATGTGTCGAACGTTAGCGCCACACAGAGTTTCACGAGCACGGGCGCGGCCACGACCTCCATGTTTTCTGTTCCATCGAGTGTTCAATTCATCCTCACCGACCTGGTGGCCATATTTCCTCCAACTTCGGCCGGCACCGGCCTTGGCGGCTTTTATGGAAATATCCTCCAGAGCGGCAGCCTGAAAACCAGCTTCTCCTTCCCCGATCCCCAAAACAACTCCTGAGTCGATATTGCCCGCGCGTGGAGGCGGCCCGGACGGCCGCCTCCTTTCCATTTGTGCGCAACAATAAAATTTGCGCACGGGGTTTTTTCCGTTTCCCGCTCCTTACGCCGGAGTTGCCCGGCAGAATTTTTTGTTCTATATCACCCGGGGGCTCGTGGCTTCGGGTGTCGATTTCGCGGGGCAGAGGTTCCACTATCTTGATGAAACCCTGGTGAGGCGGATCTTAGGACTTATGGAGCAATTCAGGAAACTAGTCGATTTCGAAGAAAGAAGGCTCGGCCGAATTGTGGCCGAGATGAGTGAGACCCTGTCCGCCGAGGAACTCGACCGGCAGGACAAGGATCGGGAGATCGCGGAGCTGAAAAGTCAAAAAACCGAGGCGGTCGGCTGGCGCGAAAAGAGGGAAATCGATGAAGTCATCGAGCGTTGCCGCGCCCGCTATGCCATGCGCCATTACCAGAACTCCCGGGTCTTGAGCAACCCCTACTTCGGAGTCCTGGAACTCGAAGACGACGATCTGGGAAAACTGAGCTATTGTCTCGGGCGGCAGTCCTTTTTCGACCGAAGCGGCAAAGCCATCGTCATCGACTGGCGCGAAGCTCCAATTTCCAGGCTCTACTACGAATATGAGGCGGGGGAACTCTACGAGGAGGAGATCCGCGGGCGCGAGCGCACGGGCGCGCTAAGTAACAAACGGCAGGTGGAAACCGCCGGAGGCGAACTGCACAAGATCATGGAAAAAGGGACCCATTTGATTCGCAGCCGCGACGGGTCCTGGAGATCGGCCGATGAAAACGGTGCTCCGGCAGCCCGCAAGGAGGAAACCTCGGATCATCGCCTGCCCGAAATCACCGCCCTTATAAGTCCCGACCAGTTCCGGGCGATTACTCACCCGGAATCGAGCACCGTCTTGCTCCAGGGAGGCGCGGGAAGCGGTAAAACAACCGTGGGGCTGCACCGCATCGCATATCTTGCCTACCAGGACTCGGAGCGTTTCACACCCGGCCGAATCCTCGTTGTCATGTTCAATCGATCTTTGCAAAACTACATCTCCCGAATCCTTCCCGAGCTTGGTGCGGGGGCCGGCGTGCAGGTGGAAACCTATCACGGCTGGGCCGGCAAGAGACTTCGTGCCGCCGGACTGCATTGTTCCTACGATTCGGCTCCGATACCCGCCGAAGCCATGCGCATCAAAAAACACCCCCGTGTTATCGATCTCGTTGATCGTTACCTGGATGGTTTGCTGCAAAAATCGCGAAGCTGGCTCCTGGAACAACTCGATCAAAGTGGCGAGGCCCAATTGGAGGAGATCAGGTCGAAACTGGAATCGCTCAGCCGGTTTGAAGACCTTGTCAGGGTGCTCGGGAAAGATGCCATTTTCACTCAAAGCGCTCAGCCACAATCTCGAAAGAGGCTAAAGAGTCGTCTTCTGGCGCGATTTGACAACCATGCCGCCGACCTTCAGGCCATTCTAAGCGACCGGGCTCTTTTGGAAGAGATCTTCGGGGCTCAAGGCGACATCGGGGAGAGGGCATTCGATCAACTGGCCCGATGGCAGGAAAGTCTTCGAAGCCGCAACTTGATGGATTTTTCCGATACGGGTATCTTCCTGTGGCTCCTGCAGCGAAAGGGCGTATTGGCCGCCCGGCCCGACTATGCGCATGTGATGGTCGATGAGGCCCAGGATTTAAGTGCAATCGAGCTGGCCACGCTCCTTAGCGCCGCCGACGAGCGCCAGTCGATCACAATTTGCGGCGACATGGCCCAAAAAATAAAGGGGGAAGCAACCTTTGACACCGGCGAAGGCTTCGCCGGCTTTATCCGCTCCCACCAAGGGCGAACCGGGGCGGCGACTTTGAAGTCGGACACCCTGGTCGTGGGGTTTCGGGCAACACGGCCAATCATGGAACTGGCCTGGCGGGTCTTGGGCCAATCCCCGTCCATGCTGGTGCCGCGCGGCGGCGACCCGGTGCGCATACTTTCAACCCGGAGCCCGAGGGAAACCCTGTGCGAGGCTAAGGCAGTTCTTCAAGACCACCTCGAAAAACACCCTGCGGGGCTCGTAGCCGTGGTCTTGCGGTACAAATCGGACGCCGATCGGGTCTTTGAAGCTTTGAAGAACTCGGGGCTAACGCAACTGCGCCGCCATGAACGCGACGACTTTTCTTTTCAGCCGGGCATTGTGGTGACAAACGCCCACCAGGTAAAGGGACTGGAATTTTCTGCCGTCATGGTCATAAATCCTTCCGCCGCCCAGTACCGCGACGACCAGGAAAGCCGCATGCTTTTGCATGTGGTGATCACTCGCGCCGCCGACCACCTGTGGATTATCGGCCATGAGCCCATGGCCTACGGGTTGGGCATCGAAAAGGGCTGAAGGCTCAAGACCAAAGACAAGAATCGGCCTCGTTATTCACACCGATTCCACACCGGCGCCGGTGCTCCTTTTTAGTCCGAGGTTGAGGCCCGCAATTTTTACCGCTCCGCGATGATAGCCGGTTGGAAAAAGTTCGGCGAGTTCATCCACATCGATCCCGACGGCCTCGCAAAGGGCATAAACGGTTGGAACCTCGCCGGTCTTTTCGTATTCCGAGCGCAAATGCAGGATGATTCGCCAGTGCTTTTTTCCAAGAGGGCAGTTCCCCTGGAGTTCGCAGGCTTTGAAGATGGCGAAGTCTTCATCCCACTGGCTCGGATCGATTAGAAAACCCTGCACGTTTACCCGGTAGATCCGTTCTTGCGGAGCAATCGGTTTTGCCAGGGGCACCGCTGTCGCCGCCTTTGCAGGCGAAGACCGGCCCTTGAGCTTACTGGCCTCTTGCAGGAACTCAAGCTCTGCCTGCTTCAAAACCGCAGTCCTGAAAGACAGGCCGGCAAGCTTGCACGCTCCCCGCTGATAGCCGGAGGGAAAAAGCCTTTGAAGGTCCTTAATGTTTAGCCCCCTGGCCCTGCAGGTCTTGTAGACCACCGGGCACAAGCCGGTTTGCCCGTATGTGTCGCGGATAAACCTCAAGACCTCCCAGTGGGCGTGGCCAAGACCCTCCGTGATTCCCACCTCGGGCGCCAGGCCCTTGGCAAAATCCTCGTCCCATTGTTCCTTGTCGAGGAGAAACCCGCCCTCGTCAAGCAGATAGACCTTGCCTTTGGTCTCGAATCTTTTCATGGCTTCCCTCGGACTAATTCTCGTTTGAGGCTCGGGCGCCCCCGTCCACACTAAGCGCCGCCTTGTCGGTTCTTGAAGGATAGCGTTATCAAAAATGATGCCAGATATATGGAGCGCCGAGTCTTGTAGCCGGCGTCCCCGGAGCCTGTCTTGCGTTTGATTCCAAGAGCGAAAAAGTGTCATTCATAAGTTGCAGGTGTATCAATTGCAGAGAGCTCAACCCCTCGGTCTCCCCTCCTCCCCGTTCGCTCCGTCTTTGCTCGATCTGGGCTGAGCGAAGCCCTGAGCGTGGTCTTATTCGGAAAACAATCTGTTTGGCGAGCTTCTTGCTCTGCTCGATTTATCCGAATGGATCAAAGGCATTTCCGGTCCGATTATCCAGTCCTTTGAGCGCCAATCATCCGGTACTGTGCGGACCTTTCACTTTTGGGCCAGGAGATGTTGTCTCATGAAAACATTACATCTGGTCATCCTCGAAGATGAAGAAGCCCATCTTCAGTTGATGAAAAGAGCTGTTTTGAAGGAATTGCCGTGCGCGGTGATCGATCATTTTTCCGAAGCTTCCTCCTGCCTGGAGGCAATAGAGCGGCTGAAGCCCGATCTGATAATCTCGGACTATCTTCTGCCGGGCTTGAACGGCCTGGAATTTCTCGAAAGGCTGCGGCGAAAAAACAACTTGGCTCCCGTGATAATGATAACGGGGCAGGGGGATGAAACGACGGCCGTAAGGGCCCTGAAATCGGGGGCCGCCGATTATGTGGTAAAGACTCCGGAATTTTTCAGACTCCTGCCTGGCGCTATCGATAAGGTCCTGCGCGAACGCAGGCTGCAAGATTCATTGGAGATTTCCTACCGTTTTTTGGAAGCCGCCAACAGGAGCGTGGAACTCGCCGAGTTGATCGATAATTTCACTGCCCTTGTAAAACGTTTTACGGGCTGCTCGGTGGCCGCTGTCCGGATTTTCGAGCAAGGCCGTTCGACCCTCTGTGAAAGCTGTGAGTTCCTTGTACGGGGGCCGTTGGTCCCTGCGACCCGCCGACCGCCCTGCGAGCAGTTTCTTACGGGAATCAACACGGAGGATGAGCGCTTTTGCTCCATCGTCTCCACCCGGTCGGGTTCGCTTTATGCCAACCGCGGCTCCTCATCGCCCACCGAAGATGTGCGGGCGCCAAAAGGAATGCTCCGGGCCGCGGTGTGTCGCCTGGCAGAATACGAATCGGTCGCTCTGGTTCCGGTAAGGCTGGCCGATTTAAATCTTGGGCTGGCCTATATCGCCGACGGGGAACCGGATATGTTCTCGCCGGCTTCGATCGAGGTGCTGGAGCGGGCTGCCATGGAACTTGGCGCCGCGCTCAGACGCCTTAAGGCCGTCGAGGACTTGCGAAGCGCCCAGGAGCAGCTCGAAGCGCGCGTCAGCCGGCGCACCGCCGAACTTGCCCTTGCAAACGACAAGCTGCGCCAGGAAATCGAAGAGCGCATTCGCGCCCAGCAAGCCCTGGCCAAAAGCACCGAAGATCTCAAACTCTTTGCCTATTCAGTCATGCACGACCTGAAGAGTCCAACCGTCGCCATCTACGGCCTGACCAGGCTGTTTAAAAAGCAGTATGGCGACAGAGTCGATGAGAGGGGCAGAAAATATTGCCAACAGATCATGAAAGCATCCGAATACTGTTCGGGGCTTATCGGCGAGATAAACGATTACATAGCCGCCAAACAGGCCCCGCTAAATGTCGAACCTGTGCTGCTTGACGATCTTATCCACACGGTGCGGGAAGAATTTTCCGATCGGCTGAGGGCTCGAAGTATTCGCTGGATCCAGTCGCAAACCGATGTGGAAATCGTGGCCGACCGGCTGGCCATGACCAGGTTGTTTACCAATCTTGTGGACAATGCTCTAAAGTACGGCGGAAACGCATTGAGTGAAATAAAGATCGGCTGCGAGCAAACTCCCGGCTTCTGCACCATCCTGGTGAGCAATGACGGGGCGGCCATGAAGAAGGAGGACTGTGCTTCGATCTTCCGCGCTTTCCACCGCGCCGAAAGTTCGGCGCCCATTCCCGGAACCGGCCTGGGACTGAATATAGTCAGGGAAATCGCCGAGAGGCACGGCGGGAAAGTCGAAGTCGAGTCCGGCCACGGCAAGGGAGTGGTATTCCGAATCACAATCGCCAGGGCGCTGTGATGCGAACCTCGAAGGAAGGGCTTTGAGATCGAGAAAATCAGCCTCGATAATAATATTTGTCCTTTTCGCCTCCATTACGGTTGTTCTGTGGAGAGTGGAAGTCCAACATCTGCGCCAGTTGGTTTTCCGGCATGTGGAAAGCTCGGCGCAGATAGCCGGAATCCGTATCGGTGCAATCATGGAAAGCCGCAAATCAACCCTGGAAATGCTGGCCTCCAGGTGGGTGGAAGACGAAAACCATGATTTCGGCCGCGCCCGCTTTCTTTCATTTGCAAGGATCATTTTTAACGATTTCCCCGGCTTTTCCGGCATATACTGGGCCGACCCCGAAGGCCTCATTGGCTACGTGTATCCGAAAAAAGAGCAAGCCGGCAGGCTGGGCAAAAAGCTCCAATGGATTCCCGGCCAAGAGGTCTCGCCCTGTTTCGATCTTTCCTCGGGCACCGAGGGCTTTTGCATCGTTATTGCGCTGATGGTGCGGGGAAGACTTCAGGGCTACCTGTGCGGCGAGTTCAAGGTGGCCGATCTGGTCAACTTCGCCATGCCCGGTAAATTTATCAGTGACTTTGTGGTCAATATCAAAGACCATGGGCGCACGATCTTTCAGTATGGCACGCAAAACCTTGCCGCAAAAGGTCTTGTCTCAATACGCGAAATCCCCATGGGCGAGAGGAGATGGCGCCTTACGATGGCGCCCGCTCGCGGCTTCTATACCGCCAGCCCCCCTCACGCACTGCTGTTCCTGTTTTTTGGAACCACTCTTTCGGCCGCCCTTTCCCTGCTCTTTTATCAACTGCTGCTGAGGATGGACGCCTACAGGAGGTCAAGGGATCTGGCCCACGAAGAAATTGCCCGGCGAAAGCGCATCGAGGCTGTCTTGCAGGCGAAGGAAAAGGAGCTGGAAGAATTGGTCGGCGAGCTTTCGGCCAAAAACACCGAACTCGAATCCTTTGTTTATACCATTTCTCATGATCTAAAGACCCCCATCGTCACCATCGGCGGGTTCATCGGGGCGCTGCGGGAAGACTTCGGCGCCTCCATTTCCGAAGAAGCCGAAAGCTACCTGGACTACATGAGCGGGGCGGGTCGAAAAATGGAAGCCCTCATCGATGATTTGCTCGAGCTTTCACGAATCGGGCGACGGCCCGGCTCGATGATCACACTTCCTTTCGCCGATATTGTCCGGGAGGCGCTCGAAACGCTTCGGCCCAACCTTGAAAGTCGCTCTATCAGGATCAATATCGGGGAAAATCTTCCTGCGCTCCGCTGTGAAAAGAGTCTAATGATCCAGGCGATCTACAATCTACTCAATAATGCGATCAAGTACATGGGTGAGGATAACCCTGCCCCATGCATCGATATAGGGGCCGAAAAGAAGGACGATCAATGGGTGTTTTTCGTCCGTGATAACGGAATGGGAATCGAGGAGATGTTTTTTGAAAAAATCTTCCGAGTATTCGAACGTCTTCCATCGTCGAAAAGTCAGGAAGGAACGGGCGTGGGGCTTGCGATAGTAAAGCGGATAATCGAATATCATGGAGGAAAGATTTGGCTCGCTTCTCAGCCCGGGCGCGGGACGACCTTTTTTTTCACCCTTGCGGAAAAAAAGTTCTAGAGACGAACTGCTCCATTTTGGTGAACACTTTGATAGAACCCGAGCTCATGCGGACCAATGCCTGTTGGATGGAGATCAATGAACCCCATGATGATCGATGAGTAGCGGTCGGCCAACATATGAAAACTCTTGGGCTTTTTTTAGCAGTGGAACAATGTTGCGCCTCCTGCCCCCCTTTGATTTCTCTCCTTGATCGAATAAAATATATAGATGTCAGTTCGCCGTCCAAACAGCACACGACCTCCCCCGAACACCCGAAAACGGGCAAGGAGCAGCGGAATGGCCCGATCCCATATCTGGAAAGACAGGTTAGATGAGCTTCGCCGCAGGGCCGAGAAAGCCCTCAAAAGCCGCGATGGCGACAGCCAGGACCCTTTGGAATTCGACCTCATCCGATTGCTCCATGAACTGGAAGTCCACCATGTGAAACTCGAACTCCAAAACGAGGAGCTTCGGTCCGCCAGAGACGCTTTGGAGCAATCCGGAAAAAGGTACGCCGATCTCTATCAGCATGCCCCGGTGGGATGCCTCGATATTAGCCCCGAGGGTTTTATCAGCCGGGCAAATATTGCCGCGCGGCAAAAACTGGGTATCCTTTCCCCTCTGCCCTCGAATATTCAATTCAGCCAGTTCATCCACGCCGATGATCGAGAAAAATTCCGCGATCTTATGAGACGTGTTGCCAGAGGCGATGACGGGAAAGGAACCTGCACGCTTAGAACCGTCGGAAAGGATGAAGCTCGATCGTTTATTCAGTTGGAGCTGGCGGCCGCATTTGACCCAGAACGCAAGTTGACCGGATGGCGGCTGGTTTTTGTAGATATCACCGAGCGCAAACGGGCGGAGGGAAAACTGCTGGGGTTGAAAAATCACCTGCGGGTCGAGTTGGAGGCCATGAAGCGACTGCAAAAGATCGGTTCCCTGTTTGCAAAAGAGGGTGCCGTCGAGCCGGTCCTCGACGAAATCGTCGAAGCCGCGGTGGCCATTTCAGGGGCTGATTTCGGCGCCGTTCAACTCCTCGATAGCCGAAGCTCCAACCTTCGAGTTGTTTCCCAGCAAGGGTTCCCGTCATGGTGGGCAGATTGCTGGAACAAGGTCTGCAAAGGTCGTGGGGCTTGCTGCGCGGTACTAAACCGCAATAAACGCACAATCGTCCAAGGGGTTGAGGAAAGCCGCATGCTTGCCGGCACCCCCGCCCTTGAACTGATGCGCAAAGCCGGAATCCGAACTGTTCAATGCACCCCGCTGGTGAGTCGGACGGCAACGCTGATCGGAGTGTTCTCCACCTATTACAGGGCAAAAAAACGGCTGGACGGACGCACGCTGCGACTGCTGGGCATTCTGGCCCGCCAGACCGCCACTATTGTCGAACGAGCTCAAATGGTCGGGGAGCTAAAGAGGAGCGAAGAGCGGTTCCGCGCGCTGGCGCAGGCCAGTTCGGACGCCATTTATCAGATAGCGCCAAACTGGGAAGCACTCCACCGCCTCTTCGGCCGGGACGCCGAGGGCGACCCTAACGAAAATTGGCTCCAAAACTGCATCCACCCGGACGATCGGACGGCCATGTCGGCAAAAATCAGGGAAGCCGTCCGAAACAGGAGCACCTTCGAGCATGAGTATCGGTTTCGAAACCCGGACGGCGGCTACGGCTGGAGGTTTGCCAGAGCGATTCCGCTCCTGGACGAAAACGGCAACATTTTCGAATGGTTCGGGGCGGCGAGCGACATAACCCAGCGCAAACTGGCCGAGGACGCCCTCCGTGAGAGCGAAGAACGCTTCCGGGTGGCCCAGGAGCTTTCCCCCGACGGCTTTACCATCCTTAGGCCAGTTCGTGACGAGGCCGGCGACGTGGTCGATTTCACCTGGATCTATGAAAATCCGGCGATAGCCCGGATGCGGGGCGCCGAGCCGAAAGAAGTCGTGGGGCGAAGAGTGCTCGAGGTTTTTCCCCACCACCGGGAGTCGTCATTTTTCGCAGCATACCTGCAAGTGGTCCGAACCGGTGCAACCTGCGTACTGGAAGACTTTTTCGACGGCAAACATCTCTTGAAACCCACCTGGTTTCGAGTTGCCGTGGTCCGCATGGCCGGAAGCGGCGATATTGCCATTCTGGCCCAGGACATCACAGAACATAAACAGATGGAGGTTGAACTCGAAAGACGCGTCATAGAGCGGACAGCCTCCCTCGAAGCGGCCAACGAACAACTGCGCCTTGTGCCTTCCAAGCTGATCGAAGTCCAGGAAAACGAGAGCAAAAGGCTTGCTTCGGAACTCCACGACAGCATCGGGCAGACCCTGGCCGCCCTGAAATTTCGCATCGAGCACATTTCAAGTCTCGTTCGAAATGGAAAAGCCGAAGAGGCGGCGAATCTGCTCGACCAGTTCGTTCCAATCCTGCAGCGTTCCATCGATGAAACCCGAACGATCTACATGGGGTTAAAACCCGCGGTCCTTGCCGACAACGGATTTCTGGCGGCCCTTGAATGGTATCGGCGTCAGCTTATGGGGGTTTATACCAAAATCCATATCGAGTTGGAGATGGGGGTAAGGGAGGAGGATATCCCCGAGGGCTTGAAGATCGCCATGTTCAGGATTGCCCAGGAAGCGCTCAATAACTCCTGCAAACACAGCGGCGCGGAATGGATAGATGCTCGCATCACCGAGGGGGCCGGAAAAATCGAGCTCGAAATCAGCGACGACGGGAAAGGCATGGAGCTTGACTATGTTTTAAAAACAGCTTCGGCCAAAAGCCTGGGGCTCTTGGGCATGAAGGAAAGGGCCGAGATATCGGGAGGAAAATTCTTCATGGAATCGGCGCCGGGTGAGGGTGCCAGGGTAAGAGCCCTTTGGCCTGTCCAAATCCCCGGGGAGGTTTTTTCCGGGCAGAATTAGAAGAGCAAACGTCAACAACCGCAACTGTTGTTCAATTCCGGAAGGCCTGTCAAACCTCAGCCTCGCTCTGTTCCAAACAGTCCGGGAGTCCCACCCTGAAAGTGAGCCCTCCATCCGGATTATCCCTTATGCTGATCCAGCCATTGTGCGCTTCGACGATCTTTTTAACGATGGGAAGCCCCAGGCCGGTTCCATTTTTCTTGGTGGTAAAAAAGGGAGTGAAAATATCTTTTCTTTTTTCGGGGTCTATTCCGGCGCCGTGGTCGATGACATCCAAAAGGAGTTCTGCCCGCCTTGCGTGGACGTGGATTATCACCGTCTCGCCCCGGGGCGATGAGTGCATGGCATTGATCGCAAGATTCAGAAGCGCCCGCTCTATGCGAAACGGATCGATAAGAGCCCTTGGAAGACTCGGGTCTATAACAATCCGAAGACTCAGATCACGTTTTTTTGCCTCCATATCGAGCAAATGGATACTCCCCCTGACCACCTCGTCCATTTCCATAAATGATTTTTCAAAATGTATGGGGCGTGAAAAATCGAGAATGTTTTCGAGCATGGCTTCAAGTCGTCGGGTTTCGTGGATAACGATTTTGAGTTTACTTCGGTCCGGATTGGCCCCCTCCATCCTTTTGTGCACAAGACCGGCAAATCCTCCAATGGCCGTAAGCGGCGTCTTCATATCGTGGGCCAAGCACGATACGGAACTGCCCATTGCGGCGAGGCTCTCCATGTGAGAGAGCCTTTTTCGCACCTCCTCCCGCTCGATTATTTTCCGCAAATTTTCGAGCAGCAAAGTATGATATTTTACATCGCTCGAATCGTAATTTTCCCGCTTGTTTGCAACCACCGCCACAGCTCTTACCCTGTCGGCCTCAAAGACAGGGGTCACGAGCAGACGGCGGCAGACAAAACCGTCGCCCGGAAATGCCAACTTCTCCGACTCGACTGCCGAGCGGTCGTTTACCACAAGTGTTTTTCGCTCCTTGAGCGCATCGGCCAGGATCCCCCCCGATTGCACGGGAAAATGCACTCCTTGGTCTCCAGCCCCCTTTTGCTCCCTTCTTCCTCCCACCCGTTGGTGGAAAGTAATACGGGTTTGGTCTTCACTTACAAAACCAAGCCAGCCCGCCTCGCTTCCGGTAAGCCTCACCTGCTCTTCGAGCACAAAATCGACCGCCTTGCCCGCCGAGGTCCCGCTCATCCGGCCAAGGGCCAGAAGAGAATCCAGCCGCGATTCATTCAACCGCCATGCCCTCCGGGCTCGTTTGAGTTCCTCCGGCCTTCCGTCAAATGAACCATTGTGCCTGAGGCACTCGCCATCCATCGGTTCGGGTTCGCAGGAACCACATCGCGGCGGGGATACTTTCTGTTTTCGCGCAAGGCGCAATTTCGGGATTTTCCCTGGTTCGGGCAACCGCACGATGGCGAAATAGTGTTGATGAAGATCACCCAAAATCTTCACGAGTTCATCGAAACTCTGGGGCTTTACAATGAAGGAATCAGCCCCAAGCCTGAGCCCGGAAGCCTCGTGGAGCTGAAGTTCGGACGAGACGAGCAACACGACCGGTATTGTGTGCAGGTCTGCTGTCCCCTTGATCAGGCGTAGCGTCTCCAGACCGCCCTTTCGCGGCATAATCAGGTTGAGCAGGATGAGATCGGGACGGGGAAAGCTTTCCGAGACCTCAAATTTGCCCTTCCCCAAAAGGTAGTCCATGGCTTCGGCCCCGTCGAATACCCGGTGCAGATCCACACGGATCGGACTCGCCGCGAAGGCCTTCTTCACCAACAGGTAATCCTTATCCCGATCAGCGGCCATCAAGGCTGCGAGTACGCCCCCCGGGCGCCTGTAGCTTCTCGGACTCCGAACAGGCTGCTGGCCGGCAGGTGAAAAAAATCCCCAAGAAGTCATATCGACTCTCCTTTTAAACCGAGAAATCCGGTCGTGATTGACTGGGATGTAAGCCCATTATCACTGGAGAACTCCTTCTTTTCAGGTGGGGGAAATGTGTAAATTGGGGTGGACAATCGAGTACTGTTCCGGCTTTGCGGGTATCCAGGCTTGTTTTTCACCCTGCACCGGTTGTGATTGACAGTCCTCGAAGCGATTCGGATAACGGCCAAAGAACGGCAGTCGGACCAACTCGACTCGAAACAGGGAAAAGAGTTCGGCTCTGCCCCGGGCCTGGTCTCTTTTGGAAGTTCCTTCGGAAATCACGGATTTTAGATGTCTTTTATCTGCCTGCCGCGTTCCATCCGTTCATCGTATTTTTTTACGAGCAGCGCCAAAAACTGTCCCGCATCGGCGATAACGCCGTAATCGGCGCGGTTGAAAATGGGCGCCTCCGGGTCGGTGTTGACCGCAACGACGCATCGAGAACCGTTCATTCCGGCAAGATGCTGCGGGGCGCCGGAAATGCCGCAGGCAAGATAGAGCCCGGGAGCAACCCGGCGGCCCGTTTCTCCGATTTGGCAGGCAAAGGGCAACATTTGCGCATCGCAAAGAGGCCTGGAACTCCCCAGGGCCGCATTTTTAAAAATACCCACCGCCCGGCGAACCAGATCGAGCCCCTGCGGGGTGGCGGTCATCCCCCTGCCGGCGGCCACGATCGCATCGGCCTTTTCCAGGGCGCAAGTTCCGGACTCCGGCCAGCGCATCCCCAAGTGCGGGTAACCACGGTCCGTTTTGAGAAAGTCCCGCTTCATGACAGTTACCTTGGCGCCCCGTTTCCTTTCCGGGACATCTTTGGCAAAGGCGCCCGAATTTAACGTGACGACCTGGCGGGCACTTCGGGGACTGACCGTCGCCTTCCATTTTCCGTTCATCAGGGATCGTTCGAAGGTGATCTGCTCGCCCTCCCGCCCCAAACGCTCCACACCCGTTACGACTGTCGCACCAAGGCCGGTGGCAACGGTAGCCGCCACCTGGCAGTAGAGCATGGAATGGGGTAAACATATCATTTCCGCCTTGTTCTCCAGGGCCAGGGACTTAAGCGCAACACCTAGAAGAGGCGGGTGGGGATGTTCAAAGGCCGGGTTTTCCAAAATGACCAGATCGACCGGATGCAAGCTTGCCCCTGAAATCAGCTCCGCCATATCCTCGACCGTTTCTTTCATAGTTGGCCCCGCCGTGGGGAGCGCCATGATGATTTTTCCGACTCGTCCCGTGTGAACTGAATTTGCAAACCCCAGAAGGTCCAGAGCCGAGGGGCAAAGGCGGTTCGCCTCCATTTCCCCGAAAAGCAAAATATTTGTCTCCATCGAATGATTCCTTCCCGGCTTTTACCGCAGCAATGACATTTTGGAAAAAATCCCCAGGAGTTTTTCCGCCTTCTCATCCAGGGAGCCTTCGATGAATTCCGTTTTCCCCGATTTCCGGGGAAGAGCGACCGACTGGCAAAGATCATCGAGTCCGTCCTCGGCCACGACCGTCCTGATTTCCTGCGTTCTCGACCTTAGCATGTTTCCAACCGACGGATAGCGGGGTCGGTTGATACCGCTTTGGACGGCGATGAGCGCGGGCATGGGCAGAAGGATTTCCTGTCGGCGCCCCCGGTCGAGTTCGCAGGTGAGCCTGATGGTTTTTCGCAGCTGGTCGGGCCGCGCCTCAACGACCGCAACCGCGCAGGAAATCCCCAACAGATCGGCTGTCATGGGCCCGACCAGTCCCTGCATGTCATCTTCGGCCATCACGCCGGTAAGTATCAGATCGTAGCCCTGACTGGCGGCAAAGGCGGCAATGAGTTTGGCTGTTGTTTGCGCGGCCAGGAAGCCGTCTAGCGGGTGATGGAGGTGAACCGCCCGATCAGCCCCCATGGCGATCGCTTTTCGAAGGACTTCACACACCCTCTCGGGGCCAACGCTCAAGGCATCGATAACCGTGCCGTCGAAGGACTCCTTGATGCGAAGCGCTTCCTCAAGGGCGTACTCATCGCATGGATTGGTGCGGAATCTCAGCCAGGGGTCGGTTTTCACCCACCCTTTCCGCTCATCGAGTTCCGGCCTGCTTTCCGGATCGGGCACCTGTTTGATACACACAAGGATTCTCATGGTCTTTTGCCTCCTTTGCGGACCTGGTTATGACCAATAGCTCAAGGGGCGAGGGGTTGCAATAAAAAAGCGAGCGCTCGCACGATTTTTATTGACCTCCTTCCGAACTTCCCGCTATGCTCGGGCCGTCAAGAGGCAAAATCAGGAGGAAAAGCCTTGAGTCTACTCTACATGATCCGCCACGCACAGGCCTCTTTCGCAGAGGCCGACTACGACCGCTTATCCCCGCTTGGCCATGAACAGGCGGGCCTTCTGGCCGCCCATCTGGCTCGCTCGGGGGTTGAATTCGACGCGGTCTACAGGGGGCGCCAAAGGCGCCACGAGCAGACCCTGGAAGCCTACCTCGCGGACTGCGCCCGAAGGGGCATCAAAGCGCCCGCCCCGCAGGAGAGTCGCTTTTTCGATGAATACGACGCGGGCGCCATTCTCAGGACCTTTCTGCCCGTTTTGATCCGCGAGGATCCAGGCTTTGAAGCGGAAGTAGAAAAGATGAAGAGCAGCAACCGCGCTTTTCAAAAGGTGCTGGAGAAGGTTCTGCTGCGCTGGTTCGATCATCGGGATGAAACGCAACAGCTGGAGAGCTGGGCGAGTTTTACGGCCCGGGTGCAAAGGGGGCTTTTCGAGGTCATGGCCCGCGAGGGGGCCGGGAGGCGAGTTGCGGTCTTCACATCGGGCGGCCCGATTTCGGCTGCGGTCCAAAAGGCTTTGACTCTTTCGAACGAAAGCACTTTGAGTATTGTCAGGCAGATCGTCAACAGCTCGGTCACCCGCTTCAAGTATAGCGGGGATCGCATGACGCTCTTTGGTTTTAATGACTTCACGCACTTGGAACCGGGCTATTCCGATAGACTCATCACCTATCGCTAGTCCGACCCGACCCCGCACAGACAAAGGAAAAAGCCATGGATTTTGCAGTTTCGGAAAAAATGCGGATGATTCTCGGAATGATAAACGAATTCGTCGACCGGGAGCTGATTCCTTTGGAAGGTGCATTTCTTGCCGGGCGGGAATCGGAGATCTTCGCAGAACTCGAAGAAAGGCAGCGGATGGTCAAGCAGATGGAACTCTGGGGCCCGTGCCATCCGGTGGAATACGGGGGGATGGGATTGGGCCTCATGGAGCACGCGCTTGTCTCCGAGGTGCTGGGAAGAACTCCTTTGGGCCATTTTGTCTTCTGGTGCCAGGCGCCCGATGTTGGAAACATCGAACTGCTCCATCATTTCGGGACCGGGGAGCAAAAGGAAAAGTACCTCCGACCGCTGGTTGCCGGAAAAATCCGCAGTTGCTTTTCCATGACGGAGGTCGGCCTGGCCGGTTCCAATCCGGTCATGATGGACACGACGGCGATAAAAGAGGGCGAAGACTACGTTATAAACGGCCGCAAATGGTACACGACATCGGCCGACGGGGCGGCCTTCGCAATTGTTATGGCCAAGACGGATCCGGAGGCGGACCAATATCACCAGGCGAGTATGATCATTGTCCCCTGTGATGCTCCGGGCTTTCATCTGGTTCGAAACATCTCCGTCATGGGTCATGGCGGAAGCGGCTATTTCAGCCACGGGGAAATCTATTATCAAAACTGCCGCGTAAGTCGGGAAAACCTTCTGGGGCGGGAAGGCGAAGGGTTTGCCCTGGCACAGGAAAGACTGGGGCCGGGAAGAATCCACCACTGCATGCGCTGGCTGGGTATATGCCGACGCGCCTTCGATCTCATGTGCTCCCGTGCCCGCGACCGGGTGATAGCGCCAAACGGACAAACCCTTGCCTCAAAGCAGATCGTGCAGGGCTGGATTGCCGAGTGTGCCGCCGAAATACAGGCTGCCCGCCTGATGGTGCTCCATGCCGCCTGGCGGATCGAAAAGGAGGGGGCGAAGGCGGCCAGGCAGGACATTTCGCTTATTAAATTCAAAGTGGCCAACGTGCTTCAAATGGTGGTGGACCGCGCTTTGCAAATTCATGGCGGCCTGGGGATGACCGATGACACGGTGCTTGCCTACTTTTTCCGCCATGAGCGGGCCGCGCGCATCTACGACGGGGCCGATGAAGTGCACAAGACCTCGGTCGCCAAACAGATCCTCAAGGGATATGAAGGCCGCGCGGTGAAATAGCCTCATGATTTTGTATCGGGGCAATCGAGATTTTCTTTTCAGACGCTGGAAATAGAGCAATGGAATTCGAATCCTTTAAAAGGGAATACCTGCTTTCGATGGAAGCGATCTGTGAGCAGATCTTCCAGAAAAATGGCGATTCGATCAAGGTCAAGAAGCAAAAATTCGCGGTGAAAAACCTGACCAGAATCATCGATACGGCGCTCAAACTGAGCAACAAGACGGGGTTTCACGCCATGGGCCTCAGAGCGCTTTCCAAGGAATCGGGCCTCAGCATGGGGGGCCTCTATGCCTACTTCGAGGGTAAGGATGAGCTTCTACGGGTGATTCAGGACTACGGCCGGCAGGTGCTCCTGGAGCTTATGGAAAAGCACATGGCCAAGGAAGGTGAACCCCGCGGCAAACTCGAAACCGCCGTAAAACTCCATCTTTTCCTTAGCGAGGTGATGCACGACTGGTTTTTTTTCTCCTACATGGAAGCCCGGTTTCTTAGCAGGGAGGATCGCAAATCGGCCATCGAGGGCGAGCTTCAATCGGAAGAGATATTTGCCGGGCTCCTTGAAGAGGGGCGTAAAGCAGGGGTTTTCAGGGTGGCCGATCCCGTTTTGGCCGCCTCGTTGATCAAGGCCATGCTCCAGGACTGGTATCTGAAAAGATGGAAATATACCGGGCGAAGTGTTTCGGTTGAAGACTACGCGGAGCACGTGATGGAATGGATCAGTGCCTATCTGGGATGCACCGTTTCAAAGCGCGACGATGCCGATGAAACGGTAATCCGTTAGAGATGCGTTTAGGAGGATTTTAATGTCCCACATCGATATGCCAAGGGCAATCAGGTCCGGGGAGGAATTGGATTTCGAAAGGCTTGACGGCTATTTTCGAGACGCCTTGTCTGGCCTGGACGGCAGGATGGAGGTCAGGCAGTTTCCGAGCGGATATTCCAATCTGACCTACCTGATCTCTTATGGTCCCGAGGAGTTCATACTGCGGCGCCCGCCGATCGGGAAGAAGGCCAAAACGGCCCACGACATGAAGCGTGAATTCACGATTCTAGAGGCGCTCCACCCCTTTTTCCGCTACGTCCCGCAGCCCCTTTCCTACTGTGATGATCCGGAGGTGATGGATTCGCCCTTCTATATCATGGAGCGGATAAAGGGGATCATCTTGAGGAAGGATTTTCCCGACGGGTTCTCCCCTGGCGAGGAAGGCACGAGGCGTTTGAGCGAAAATCTCATGTCCGTTTTTGCCGAACTCCACGGCCTGGATGTTCATGAGTGCGGTCTGGGTAATTTCGGAAAACCCGAAAATTATGTCAGGCGGCAGATATCCGGTTGGTCGCAGCGCTATCGCGATGCAAGAACAGAGGATGTGCCCGATTTGGAAGAGGTGATTGCATGGCTCGAAAAACACGGAGTCCAAGACGATTTCCGGCCGTCAGTCATCCATAACGATTTCAAATTTGACAACGTCATATTGGATCCCGCCAAGCCTTTGGAAATCATCGGAGTGGTCGACTGGGAGATGGCCACTTTGGGACATCCCCTCATGGACCTTGGCGCCTCACTCGCCTATTGGGTCGATCGGGAGGACCCCGTCGAGATGGAGGCCATGCGCACTCTTCCCACCCGGGCGCCGGGGATGCCGAGTCGAAAGGAATTGGTTCGTATTTACGAGCGGATTTCGGGCTCCCGAATCGAAGGCTTCGAGTTCTATTACTGCTTCGGGGTCTTCCGCCTGGCTGTAATCGTACAGCAGATATACTACCGCTATTACCACGGGCAGACCCGCGATGAGCGCTTCAAGAGCTTTTGTTTCCTGGTAAAGCTCCTGGAGAAGATTTGTCTTCGAGTAATCTCAACGGGAGCTTTCTAATATCCCCGCAAAACCACCCGAGGAAGGAACCGGCCATTGAATATCGACGACATAAAAAGGGTCCTGGTGCTTGGCGCCGGAACCATGGGACATCAGATAGGTCTTCTTTGCGCGATCCACGGCTGTCAGGTCGTGATCCATGACAAATGCCCGGAAATTTTTGATGAGGCCAAACGGCGCCTGGACCGGCTTGCCGATGAATGCATCGGCAAGGGGCTTTTGAGTTCGGGCAAGAAAATGGAGACAGTGGGGCGGATATCCTTTTGCAGCGATCCCGAAGAGGCGGCAAGAGATATCGACCTGGTGAGCGAATCGGTTCCTGAAGACCCGGCGATCAAGGCGCGGGTGTTTGGCACCTTCAATTCTCTTTGCCCGGAGCGAACGCTGTTTACAACCAATACCTCCTCGCTGATCCCCTCCATGTTCGCCGAGGCCACCGGAAGGCCCGAAAAGTTTCTGGCCTTTCACTTCCATGACATTTTGGCCACCAATGTGGTGGACATCATGCCCCACCCGCGCACGGCCAAAGAGACTATCGATCTTGTCGACGCTTTTGCCCGCAAACTCGGGCAAGTCGTTATCATGGTGGAAAAAGAAAGCTCCGGCTACGTCTTCAATGCCATGCTGGGTTCTTTGATCGACACGGCGCTTTCCCTGGTGAGCAGGAAAGTGGCTTGCATGGAGGATGTGGACCGGGCTTGGATGGGCGTAATGCATACGCCGCTCGGCCCCTTCGGAATCATGGACTCGATCGGGTTGGATACAGTTTGGAAGGTTATGGACTTTCGGGCAAGACGCGCAAATGACAGGCAACTCCAGGCAAGCGCGGATTTTCTGAACACATTCGTCTCCCGGGGGAAACTGGGCAAAAAAAGCCGAGAGGGATTCTACCGGTACCCGGAACCGCTTTTCAGCCAAAAGGGCTTTGTTGCCGCAAGGCCCGAAACCACGATCGGTGATGGATCAAAGAGTTGAGAACACCTTCATCTTAAAACAACTGAATGGAGAAGAGCCGATGTCATTATTTTCCCTGGATGGTAAAGTTGCCCTGATAACCGGAGCCAGTCGCGGCATTGGCCGATCGATTGCCAAAACCCTTTCCGCTTACGGCGCCGAGGTCGTTCTTGTCAGCCGGAAAATGGAGGGGTTGCGGGAAGTGGCCGATGAGATTATCGCCAAGGGCGCAAAGGCCTCTGCTTTAGCCTGCAACATGGGCGATATCACGGCTATTCAGACCTTGTGCGAAGAGGTTTCTCAAAAGTACGGGCGGCTGGACATTCTGGTCAACAACGCGGCGGCCAACCCCTACTTCGGACCGATGGAAGACTCCGATGAGGCCGCCTGGGATAAAACAATGGGGGTAAATCTCAAGGGCCCCTTTTTTCTCATCCGTGGAGTCATCCCTCTAATGAAGAAGGCGGGAGGGGGGGCGATCGTCAATGTGTCCTCGGTAAACGGCCTTCGCCCCGGATTTTTGCAGGGGATCTATTCCATTTCGAAAGGGGCGCTGATCACGATGACACAGGCTTTCGCCAAGGAACTGGCCCCCTTTCACATAAGAGTAAACGCCCTTGTACCGGGGCTGACCGATACGCACTTTGCCTCGGCGCTGATGAAAAACAAGCAGATCTACGACACTATTGTCACACAGATCCCCCTGGGGCGCCATGCCGACCCGGAAGAAATGGCCGGAGCGGTGCTGTTCATGGTCTCGCAAGCCTCCTCCTACATGACGGGCAGCTATCTGACATGTGACGGGGGCATAATGGCCTGAAAAGGTTCAAGAGCTATCCGCTAACAGTGTCGGTCCGGAAACCTCGGGATTCGTAAGGTGCTTGGAACGCGAGACGTCCTGAAGCAAGGTGGGATTTTGGGTATTTTTGTAAATAAATCGGGTTGATACATTTGCACATCCCTCCCCGCCCCTTGAGAAAAACAGTTGCTTTTTCAAAGGGGGGAAAGCCAAACACGGTCTCCGACTTGAACGGGTTTCCGGACGGACGCTAACTATTTCCCAGACGAATGCGAACCGACGCCGCGTGCGCGCTCAACCCCTCGAGTTCGGCGAGGCGGATGATCGAGCGGGCGTCTCTTTCGAACGCGGTGCGGGAATAAGCGATGACGCTGGTTTTTTTGAGAAAATCGTCCACCCCCAGAGCCGAGGCGAACCGGGCGGCGCCGGCTGTCGGGAGCACATGGTTGGGGCCCGCGAAATAGTCCCCGACGGGCTCCGGGGTATATTCGCCGATAAAGACCGCGCCGGCGTTTTCCACCTTGCCAAGCCACAGGAAAGGTTCTTTGAGGTGCAGTTCGAGATGTTCCGGGGCTATGCGGTTGGCAAGCTCGAAAGCCGTCTCCATTTCCCGGACCACGAAAACGGCACCAAAGCGCTCCAGGGAGGCGGCCGCTGTTTGGGCCCGGGGAAGGGTCGCCAACTGCCGGGAGAGTTCGGTGCAGATTTGGGCCGCGAGATTTTCTTCCGTGGTAATGCAGACCGAACTCGCCATGGCATCGTGTTCGGCCTGGCTGAGCAGATCGGCGGCAATGTAGTCGGCCCGGGCGCTGGAATCGGCGAGCACCAGGATTTCACTGGGGCCGGCGATCATATCTATGCCCACCTCGCCGGCCAGGAGTTTTTTTGCAAGGGCCACGTAGATATTGCCCGGACCGACTATCACATCGACCGGAGGGATCGATTCGGTTCCGTATGCCAGGGCCGCAACGCCCCAGGCGCTGCCCGCACGGTATATCCGGGTGACTCCGACCTCCCGCGCCGCGGCGAGAAGAAAAGGATTGACGCCGCCGTCTTTTCCCGGAGGCGTTATCATGGCGATGTCGCCAACACCCGCAAGCTTTGCGGGGATGACGTTCATAAGCACCGTGGATATAAGGGGCGTTTGTCCTCCGAGGCCGCCAGGGGCATAGACGCCAGCGGCCCGAACCGGCCTTACCGCCTGGCCTATGAAGGTGCCGTCCGGCGCGGTCGTGAAATGGGAATGGCGCAACTGCCGTTTGTGAAACTCTTCTATATTGTGGATGGCGGTGCGGAGAATGGACATGAAATCCGCATCCACTTTGGCGCAGGCGGCCTCTATTTCTTCCCGGGAGACCTCAAGGCGCCCGTCTTGCAACTCGGGAGCGTCGAAGCGGCGTGTGTAGCGCATTACCGCGGCGTCGCCCTCCGCTTTTACCGCCCGTAGTATCTCGATAACTTTCGCTTCGAGTTCCGCGTCCGCCCCGGGCCTTCGAAGCGCAATGCGCGAAATTTTTTCTTCCGCCCTCTCGGAGGGGTATTCCAGGATCTCGATCATCGTCTATTGTCCGTCAACAGCAATTACAAAAGCGCCCGGATAGCCGCGGGCACTGTACCTTTTGGCATCCGACTTGGCCACCTCGATGTCTTTGTAGGCCCCGACCCGCACCCTGTACCACAAACCGGGTCTTTCCGGGTTGTAACCGGTCGAAACCCGGCAGTATTGACCTTTCATCGTGTCCCGCAGGCGGTAGGCGTTGGCCTCGTTTAAAAAAGCGCCAATCTGCACGGCGAATTTGCCATACCGGAAGGAGGGAACCGGGGCGGGCTTCCAGTAGGTGGAATTGCCGACGACCTGTTCGGTCGCACCCTGGACGGCCTCGACTTTAACCCTTGCCAGCCCTTTGCGCCAACTCCCGATGCACTGGGCGCACCGAGCCGAAAGATCGATAATTCTACCCGATACGAAAGGCCCGCGGTCGGTAATCCTGGCGATAACCTTCTTGCCGTTATCGAGGTTGGTGACCTTCACATAGGTCCCGAGAGGCAGAGTTTTATGGGCGGCCGTATAGGCCCACATGTTGTAGCGCTCTCCGCAGGCGGTCGGTTTTCCATCGAAACCGGGCCCGTACCAGCTTGCATACCCCTTCTCCACGTAGCCTTTGGCGCTGGGAAGAGGATAGTACCATATGCCGTTTACCTTGTAGGGCCTTTGAGTACTTAGTCCGTGGTAGGCCCCGGGAGTGGGCGCGCGGTGGCGATGGGTGCCGCAGGAGGCAGCTAACAGCGACAGGCCGAGAAGGGCAAGCAGTTGTAAGAGCGGCAGAGGGCGACAGAAAACGGGGAGCGCGAAACCGTCGCCTCTTGTTTCAGCTTCCCGCATCCCACGCCTTCCAGTCCGTCTGCTAACCATCCAGTTCGCCCTGCTTCTCCATTTTGGCCAGATCTTCGAAGCGGATGTCTACGCCGAGGATTCCGGCGACCTCGTCGCCCTCGCCCCTTATCGGAGCCGAGACCGTAATGCAAAGCGCGCCCGTATAACGGGAGGTGTAAAAATCGGAGACATGCACCTTGCCGTCTTTCATGGGCTCGATGAACCACGGGCGATCGGAGAGGTCCTCGCCCACAACGGCGTCCCGGTATTTCGACTTATCCACGATGTGGGTTATGTTGTGAGTAATTTTTCGCCCCTGCCCGTCTGTGACGTAAATATACTGGATGAAGGGGTTCAGTTCCAGAAGAGTTTGGAGCAGGGGTTCCTGGCGTTCGGGGTCGAAGCTTCTCATCATATCGCTTTCGACCACCTCTTCGATCAGGTGTGCGGCAAGAACATAGGCGTGCCGCTTCAACCGGTCGAACTCGGAGATGAAAAACTCGGGCAAATACCTCCTGGCCCAGCGCTCCAGTTCCTCGTTGGAAATGGAGGTATTCCTGCCTCGTTCGTATTCGTTCATCACCCGCTTGTAGATCTTGAGAAGTCCGGGGTGCCTTTTGTCCAGGCGGCGCTCGCCTTCGAGCTTCAAGCGGTGGTTTACCCAGTAGGCCACGCCCGCAATACCCGATTTATCGGTTATTATTATGCTTATGGACCTTTTGAGCAATTTTTTGGTATCGAAGATATTGTAGATCTCTTCATTTTTTACCAGCCCGTCGGCATGAATGCCGGCGCTGGTGGCATTGAAATCCTCACCGGCGAAAGGATAGTTTGCCGGCACGGTGTAGCCCAGTTCGGACTGGAAGTAATCGACGATATCGGTTATCGCCGTTGTGTCGGCACCGTCGGCGGTTCCCTTGAGGCCGATGTATTCGAAAATAAGACCCTCGATGGGTGCGTTTCCGGTGCGCTCGCCAAAGCCAAGAAGGGTGCCGTTGGCCCCGGCACACCCGTAGAGCCAGGCGGTGGCGGCATTTACCAGCACCTTGTGAAAATCGTTGTGGCCGTGCCATTCGAGCAGACTGCCCGGTACCCCGGCTTCATCTCTGAATACCCGAACAAGATTGGGCACGCTGCGCGGCAGGGCCGCGCCCGGGTAAGGCACACCGAAACCGAGCGTATCGCAGAGGCGAATCTTTATATCGACCCCGCTTTCTTCCCGCAGACGCATCAATTCGATGGCGAAAGGAAGGCAGAAGCCGTAGATATCGGCGCGAGTAATGTCTTCGAAATGGCACCTTGGAGCTATGCCCTTATCCAGGGCGGTCCGGACGATTTTGAGGTATTTTTCGAGAACCGCCTTGCGGTTGCTCTGCAGCTTCAAAAATATATGATAATCGGAGGCCGAAGTGAGAATTCCGGTTTCTTTCAGGCCAAGCTTTACCACCAGGTCGAGGTCTTCCTCCACGGCCCTGATCCACCCGGTTATCTGCGGGAACTTATAGCCTTTGGCAAGGCAGGCATCCAACGCCTCGCGGTCTTTATCCGTGTAGAGGAAAAACTCCGACTGGCGAATCACACCCTTGGGGCCCGAGAGGCGGTGGAGCATATCGAAGATGGTTTCGATCTGTCCCACGGTGTAAGGCGGCCGAGCCTGCTGGCCGTCGCGAAAGGTCGTATCGGTTATGAAGAATTCTTCCGCCGGATCGATAGCGAGCATCTTATGGTCGAAATCGATGCGGGGGACCTCCGCGTAAGGGAAGATATCCCGCATCAGGTTGGGTTCGTCCAGGTCCTCGACCCGGCGGCGCTGAAGCTCCGGGTCCACATGGTCGAGCACCCTTTTTCCGGGGTTCCAGCGAGCCATGGCAGTCCTTCCTTTCCTATTTGTTCCGATCGCCTTCAATCTTGAGGCAAAGTTCCAGCAACTGATTGACGTCGGCCTCCGAGGGCGCATTGGTCATAAGACAGGTCGCCTTCTGGGTTTTGGGAAAGGCGATCACATCTCGTATCGAAGAGCATCCGCAAAGCAGCATGACCAGCCGGTCGAGTCCAAAGGCTATGCCCCCGTGGGGAGGGGCTCCGAACTGGAGAGCCTCGAGAAGAAAGCCGAATTTTTCCTTCGCCTCTTCGCTGGAAATGCCCAGAGCGTTGAAGACACGCCCCTGAACATCCTGCTGGTGGATACGGATGCTTCCCCCGCCGATCTCGACGCCGTTAAGCACCAGATCGTAAGCCCGGCTTCTCACCTTCTCGGGCGCGGTCTCCAGCAGATCCATATCGGATTCGACCGGAGAGGTAAAGGGGTGGTGGACCGAGGTATAGCGTTTTTCGTTACCATCCCATTCCAGAAGCGGAAAATCGGTGACCCAAACCAGGTTGAAGGCCTCCGGGTCGATCAGTCCCAGTTGTTTGCCAAGGCGCCCACGGAGGTTTCCCAGGGAATCGTTTGCGATTTTGCGCTGATCGGCCACAAAGAGCACCAGATCCCCGGTTTCCAACCCCAGCCGCTCGGTCAAACCCCGTTGCACTTCCGGGGCCAGGAACTTGGCAATGGGAGACTGCCAGCCGTCGGCCTGGAGCTTTATCCATGCCATGCCCTGCGCTCCGAAAATTTTAACGAATTCAATCAGATCGTCGAGTTCTTTTCTCGACAGATCTTTTCCGCCCGGAACGCGAAGCGCCTTGACGATCCCGCCCCGCTCGATCGCCTGGAGAAAGACACGAAACTCGGAGTTTGCCACCAGATCGGTCACCTCGGTCAGCAGAAGACCGAAGCGGGTATCCGGCCGGTCCGTGCCGTAGAGATCCATGGCCTCCCCGTAGGTCATGCGTGCAAAGGGCGCGGGCGGGGTAAAGCCTTTCAGCTCGGAAAACAGCCGTACGATCCAACCCTCGATCAGGGCGAAAATGTTTTCTTCGGTGATAAAAGACATCTCCATGTCGAGCTGAGTGAATTCCGGCTGCCTGTCGGCCCGAAGATCTTCATCGCGAAAGCACCTGACGATCTGGTAATAGCGCTCGAAGCCCGCGACCATGAGAATCTGCTTGAAAAGCTGCGGGGACTGGGGCAGGGCATAAAATTTCCCGGTATTGACCCGGCTGGGCACAAGATAGTCTCTTGCGCCTTCGGGCGTACTGCGGGTAAGGACCGGGGTTTCGACCTCGATGAAGCCCAAATCGTTTAAGTAGGCGCGGGTCATCTGGGCGACTTTGTGCCTGAAGACCAGGTTATTAAAGAGCTTGGGGCGGCGAAGATCGATGTAGCGATACTTGAGCCGTATGTTTTCGCTTGCGTCCAGATCGTCTTCGACCTGGAAGGGCGGCGTCTTGGAGCTGTTCAGAATGCGCAGTTCGGCCGCGGCCACTTCGATTTGGCCTGTGGGAAGTTTCGGGTTGGTCATCCCCTCGGGGCGAAAGCGAACCTTTCCCTTGACCGCCAGGACGAACTCGCTACGGAGCGCTCCCGCGCGTTCATGGCATTGGCTTGCGATTTGCGGGTCGAAAACCACCTGGGTGATTCCCGCCCGGTCTCTTAGATCGACAAAGATAAGACCTCCGTGATCCCGACGCCTCTGGACCCACCCCATCAACACCACTTCGCGGTCCACATCACCGGGCCGCAGGCTGTCGCAGTCAACCGTTTTTTGCCAATCACCGAGTTGATCGAGGGTGAGGCGCCATTCCTGAAGATCTGAGAATTCATCGCCAAACCCTGGTTCGTTGAGATTCACTATGTTTTCTCCGTTTAGCGGGATGGATTTTCCATTTCGAATGAAATCGACTTCAAAGAGAACCGTTTCTTGCGGTTCGGCTATTTTTGCGAATCGATCGTGAGCAGTGTTTCCAAAATATTTTCCAAAGGCAGAAGCCTCTGAGTCTTTGTAAGCATATCGCGCACCTGGACTTCACTCCTTGCCAGTTCGTCTTCTCCGAGGATGAGGACATACCTTGCCCCGGATTTATCGGCGCGGCGCATCTGGCTTTTGAGGCTTCGGCCCTCGTAGTCGAGTTCGGCTTCCAGGCCGCGTCCGCGCAACTGCTGAGCAAGCACGAAGGCCTTTGCTCGCGCCTGATCGCCAAGGGAGGCGAAAAAGCAAAAAGGGGAGCGAAGCGGCCTTTCTTTTTCCTGTTCGAGCAACAGCACGAGCCGTTCCATGCCCATGGCAAAACCTACCGCGGGAACATCGGGTCCGCCCAGATCCCGCACGAGACCGTCGTAGCGGCCCCCTCCCCCGATGGCGCTCTGGGAGCCCAGGCGATCGGTAATGACCTCGAAGGTTGTGCGCATGTAATAGTCGAGACCCCGGACAATCCGAGGGTTTACCGCGTAGCGGGTACCAAGCCTTTCGAGGTGGTCTTTTACCGCGTCGAAATGCGCCCGGCAATCGTTGCAAATGTGATCGAGAAGCCTCGGGGCGCTTTCGAGCAACTCCGCGCACTTTTGCACCTTACAGTCGAAAACCCTGAGGGGGTTGGTGTCGCGACGGCGCAGGCAATCCCCGCAAAACCCCTCGCCCTGCTCGATCAGAAATTTTTTCAGAACTTCCCGGTATACCTGCCTGCACCCCGGGCACCCGAGGGTGTTGATATTCAAACCGACGTTTGTGATCCCGATCCGATCGACGAGCACACCGACCATGTGCATCATCTCCGCATCGATCATGGGGCTGTCCAGTCCGAAGACTTCGGCGTCGATCTGATGGAATTGCCGATATCGGCCTTTCTGGGGACGTTCGTGGCGAAACATCGGGCCGATCTGGTAAAATTTACGGCAGCCACCCTCCGCGTGCAGCGCGTGCTGTATATAAGAGCGTACGATCGAAGCGGTAGCCTCCGGGCGCAGGGCGAGCCAGTCGCCGTTTCGGTCCTCGAAGGCGTACATTTCCTTTTCGACTATGTCGGTGCTTTCCCCGATGCCGCGCGCGAAAAGCTCCAGCTTTTCGGCAACCGGCGTTCGCATTTCCCGGTACCCGAAACTTTCGAGCACCTCCCGGGCAGAAGTCTCAATACCCTGCCACCAGCCAACCTGCTCGGGCAATATATCATTCATGCCCCTTACGGCTTGAACAGCTTCCATCTTTTCCCCGATAATCTTCGAAATATAAGGACAATCGAATATTATTAAGAAAACGGCGGCGAAAAGTCAAGAAAAAGGCCGGAGGGGCGCCCGATCACGTCAAAGTAATCTGAGCGAGAACATACCTTCTCGACTGCCCGCAAGCCGGACTTATTGTATTTTATTGGCTGGCGATGTAAAATCGCGGGCGAGATAGGGCGCGGCGGGTCATTTTGTCTTTCGCGCCATGTATTTAAACCATCAACTCGCGATAATATCACAAATGACGGATATTTTGTCTCCCGAACAGCGCTCGCTCGTCATGTCGAGGGTGCGCGGCGGAGACACCAAGCCCGAATTGATACTCCGGTCCGGTCTGCACAGGTTGGGAATCAGGTTCACGCTCGCAAACAGACGCTTGCCGGGGCAACCCGACCTCGTGTTTCCAAAATATCGATCCGTTGCGTTTGTCCATGGATGTTACTGGCATCGACATCCCGGATGCAAGGATGCAACCACCCCCAAGAGCAACACGGAATTCTGGGCGCGCAAATTCGCCGAAAACGTTGAACGGGACCGCCGTGCCCAAGAGCGGCTGATAGCGGCGGGCTGGCGTGTGATGGTGGTCTGGGAATGTCAGTTGGTAAGGCAAACCTGCGAAACCATCCGGAAGGTTTGGCTGTGGCTCAGAGATGCGGCCCCCTCCACCGCGCCGCTCGATTACGACGAGTCACTGATAGATCGGGGCCGGTTGCTTTCAGTGGCGGAAAAGAGGGTAAAATTCCGCATAAGTTCCTACAAGAGGCCCCATGCTGGTCTGCCAAAAGGGGAGAAAGGCGACAAGTAATGCGGACGAAGAAGTTTGCAGCAGTCGATTTGTTCTCGGGCGCCGGTGGAATGAGCTACGGGTTTCACATGCACCCGGCTTTCAGGATCGTGGCGGCGGCCGATGCCGAACAGGGCAAACCGAGCACCGGGCGCGGCCGACTGCAATGCAACGCCACCTATGCACGCAATATTGGCGTCAAACCTGTCTCAGTCGATTTGTCGGCAATCGCCCCCATGCATCTCAGATCAGCCCTTGTGCTCGCGGATGAAGCTCCAGTTTCGGTCCTGTTGACCTGTCCTCCGTGTACCGGGTTCAGTCGCGCGGTTCCGGAAAACCACGGAAGAGACGACCACCGGAACAGCTTGGTGCGCCGATCGGCGGAATTTGCCGTCGCGCTGTCCGTAGACCTTGTGGTAATGGAGAATGCGCGCGAGTTGATCCGCGGAAATTTCAAAAGTCACTATGAGTGGTTCGCAAATCACCTGCAAAGCCACGGGTACAATGTTTTTGGCAGAGCATACATGCTCTCGCGATTCGGCCTGCCACAAATTCGTGAACGGGCGATCGTACTCGCGGCAAAACAACATCTGACTCTTCATACGTTGGACAGTATGTGGGACGGATGGCGCCTGAGGGACGAAGCACTGACCGTCAGAAGGGCCTTTGACGCGATCCCCCCCGATGCCGACGGTTTCAGAGCCTTTCCTGATTTTTCATCCGAATCGGTGCGGCAAAGAATCTCTGCTGTCCCCAAAGACGGCGGTTCCTGGATGGATCTTTTGAAACGCTCTGACGCCGAAGAGCTTTTGACTGGTTCGATGAGACGAATTGCGGCGAGCAACAGGTTCGGTTCTTATCCCGACGTGTATGGACGAATGGCCTGGGACAAACCAGCCCAGACAATAAAACGGGAGTGTTCACATGTTGGAAACGGCCGCTATGCTCACCCGGAACAGGACCGCTTGTGCACAGTTAGAGAAATCGCCTCATTACAGGGCTTTCCCGATTCCTTCGCCTTTAATGGGGCGGCGCTTTCCAACATGTACCGACATATGGGTGACGCCGTGCCTCCACTGATCTCCTACCAGCTTGCTCATCTGGCGCACTGGATTCTGACCGGAGAGAAGCCCGAAATCGAAGAGATCCTGCTTCCGGGAACACATCTGAAAAGCTCGGATCTCGTCAGGTGCGGACAACAGGAACTCTTTCATGGTTGATTTCGTCATGTCTGTTACCGAGGCTGGGTGCTGATCACCATCGCTTCGGTCTTTTCCTTGCGGTTGAACTCGTCGGCAAAGGCTATGGCGGCCTGGCGGGTATCAAAAGAGCCAAGCAATATTCGGTTCCACCTGGTGGAACCAAGATCGAGCGATTCAACGAAGGGTGAATATCCATCGGCGGTGAGTTTGGCGACCAGGGGCCGAGCATCGTTTTCCTTAAGGGAGGCCACGAGCAACGTGAAACGCCCGGTGGGCGCCACGGCGGGAGGCGGTTTCACGGGCTGCGAAGTAGCAACTGGTCCTGGCGCCGGTTGCTTGGCGACAGCGGCCGGGGTTTCTTTCACAGGCGGGCTGGAGGGTGGGGCCGTCTTGGAGATCAATCCGTCGGGGGAGTGGTTTTGACCGGTCAAATCCTGGTAATAGTCAAGAGAGGCGATCATTTTTTTCGGGTCTTCCCAGGTTGTCGAAGCCTTGGGGATCGGCGCCCCGATCTGTTTATCAAGGCCCAAAAACCGCAGGAATCTGCCCTTTAATGAAAAATCGTCAGGTTTTACAACCGAATAGCCCCTGCCCACGAAAACTCCGAGGGTAAACATAAAACAAAGCGACAGGAAGAGGCTGAGGCAGTAGGCAACGAGCCGTTTTTTGCTCCACTCGAAGCAAACTCCTCCGGCCTCGGCATCGGATCGGGACTGGTCGGCCCGGTCATTATTAACGATGACAAGCTTCGGACGAATCATTTGTCCCATCTCCTCTACCCGAAGCAGCGGGACCGCCGGTTGGCCGAAGCCGTTAGCCTCGCAGGTTTCCGGCGGTTCCTTCAAAAATTGCGGGAGCAAAACGAGGGCAATAAAACAACCATGGCGCTTTCACTACATTTTTTCAGGCGCCTCGACCCCCAGGAGCGACAAGGCGTTGGCGATAACTTCCTTTATCGCCAGGGCCAGGCAAAGCCGCGCTTTGGTCAGTTGCGCATCTTCGCCGAGAATGCGATTGTCATGATAATAGCTGTGGAAGAGCGAAACCAGCTGGTGCAGATAGTAAGGGATGTAATGAGGTTCGAGCGATCTTACGCACTCGCCGACCACCTCGGGGAATTCTCCGAGAAGCTTCATGATTTCGAATTCTTCCCGAACTTGCAAAAGAGGTAGCGTTTCCTCGGCTGCCCGGCGCCAGTCGAAATCGAGTCCCCGGTCCCGCGCGACCTCGAAGACGCTGCAAAGGCGGGCGTGAGCATACTGAACGTAGAAGACCGGATTATCGTTACTGCGGGTTTTGGCCACCTCAAGGTCGAAATCCAGGGGACTGTCGGTACGGCGGGTAAGGAAAATAAAGCGTGTTGCGTCCTTTCCCACCTCGTCGACGACCTCGCGCAAAGTGACGAATTCTCCCCCGCGAGTGCTCATGGCAACAGGCTGGCCGCCCCGCAACAGGTTTACCAGCTGCACCAGAACGACCCGTACGGCCTCACGCTCGGCTCCCATCGCCTGGACGCCGGCAAGCATTCTATCGACGTAACCATGGTGGTCGGCGCCCCAGATGTCTATGACGGTTTCCAGTCCCCGTTCGAATTTATTTCGGTGGTAGGCCAGATCGGCGGCAAAATAGGTGCTCGCACCGTTTGCCCGCACCACGACCCGGTCCTTTTCGTCTCCGAAGGCGGTGCTTTTAAACCACACCGCTCCTTCATTTTCGTAGATAAATCCGCGCTGCCGAAGGTATTCGATGGTTTTGCCAACCATGTCCCGATCATGGAGTTCGCGCTCGCTGAACCAATTGTCGAATCTGACGCCGAATAGCTCCAGGTCTTCCTTGATGCCGTCGAAGATGCGCCGGGAAGCGTACTCGGTAAAAACCGGAAGCGACTCCTCCAGGGAGCAATTGCGGAAAAGGTCGCCTTTTTCGCCGATGAACTCCCTGGCAAGTTCGCGCATATATTCCCCCCGATAATGGTTATCGGGAAATTCCACATCTTTTCCCAGTTCCTGCTGGTAGCGGTAGAACAGGCTACGCCCGAGGGTATCCATCTGGTTTCCGGCGTCGTTAATGTAGTATTCACGCTGGACGCGGCGGCCTCGGGCTTCGAGCAGATTGGCCAGCACGTCGCCTATCGCCGCTCCCCTGCCGTGACCGATATGCAGGGGCCCGGTGGGGTTGGCGCTAACAAACTCCACCTGGACCATGGGGCCGCCGCCGGCTTCCAGCCGGCCGTAGTTGCCGGGGTCGCCAAGGACCTCACGGATGATTCCGTACCAGGCGGAAGGCTTTATGAAAAAATTGACAAAACCCGGCCCCGCAATTTCGGCCCTTTCGAGCAACCCGGTCGAATCGTCAAGACCGGCAACAATCTGCGAAGCGATCTGGCGGGGATTTTGCTTGAGGCGCTTGGCAAGAGCGAAGGCGAAGTTGGTGGCATAATCGCCGTGGCCGGAGTTTCTCGGTATTTCAAGTTCCAAACCCACTTCGGCCTGCATCTCCAGATACCCGGCAATAGACCGGGCCGACAGGGCGATCATCGATTTCAGGCGGTCACGAACGGTGGCCATGTTCTGTAGAGATCCTTCCAGGGCTGCGCCGGTTTCCCGCGCGGCAAGTTCATTTTTGGGAGAAACCGCGGGCGATCAATCGGGAAGCCTGGTTTCCAGAGCCATGGCGATTTTTTTCTTCAACTCGGTCAGATCAAAACTCTTGACCACGTAGAAATCGGCCGCAATGGATTTCATATCCTCTTTAAAGGTGTCATAGGCAGTCGATAGAATGACCGGCAGATCGTAGAACTGGTTCCGGATATCCTGCAGGATGTCCAGGCCATTGTAATCCACCATTTTTATGTCCAGAACCACCAAATCGGGTTTTTCTTCCTCGATTTTCTCCAGAAGCTTATAACCACTTTCGGCCGTGATGACCTCATAGCCGACTTCCTTCAATTCTTCCGAATAAAGGAGCCTGATATGTTCCTCATCATCGACAACAAGGATCTTCGACATTGTTCAGCCCCTCTCTTCCTTGGTCCACATTTTAATAAGATAAGGTTTGTTTTCCTCAAACATCATGCACTCGTTTTCAATGTATTCTTCGGCCTGTTGGAGCGACATTCTCCAGGTTTTTTTCACATAGGAGAGGACTTTGCCCACATAAAGAGGAAGCAGTCCGTCCACCAGGTCCTTTTTCTCCGAAGGCGACATCCCGCGGTAGGCCACGGCGGTATCGAAAAGGATAGTCATCCAGGTCTGGGTGGGGAAGGAAAAATGCTGAAAGCCGATCGACCTTATTTCCTGGAGCTTTCGGGCCGTAATGGGACCATAGACGTGCTCCCACAACCTGGAGTATTTATCGAAATCATCGATGAATTTTTCATACAACCGCTCGGGATTGACATCCGCGGGAGGCAGCGGAGTTTCAACCTCCTGCAGGTCTGTGCCCGAAAGGGCCGTTGGTTTGCTCCATTTGACCTGAAGCCAGTAGTCCTGATAGACCTCCATGAGGTCGAAGATGGTTCGTACCGCTTCGGCGAAAAGATCGGGCAAATCGGCAAAACGGCCCCTGGCCCGGTGCAGTTTGGGGGCGCCCATGAGGGCCTGAACAATCGGTTGGCGGGCGGCCAGGGCCACATTGGCCATCCAGATATCGATCCCTGAATTTTCGACAAGCTCGCTTCTATGGGTCGAGTTGAGGTAGAGGTCGAGCATTTTGGAGCTGAAACCATAATCTCCGGTGTTGCACTGTCGCACGCGCCGGCCGTAGAGGCATCGAAACAGTGGGTAGATGATCGAATTGGAAAGAAAGGTTTCATACTTGTGGCGTTCATAGAGGGGGCAAACGAAGCCCGCGCCCTTCAAGACCGGCGTAACGAGGTTGCGAACCCACACGGGAGAAACGTTTTTGATATCGGCTTCGATGATGACCACGGCTTTGGGATTCAACCCTCGGGCCTTTTCAAACAGATTGCGAATGTTTCTGCCTTTACCGCCCACCTCCGATTCGGTGGAAATATAGAGCTTGTGGGCACTGGCGGGCACGGAGAAAAAGGCTTCCCGCGTACCGTCGGAAGAGTGATTATCGCAATTGATGATAGCGCACCGCATCCGCGGGAAGTATTCGCTCAGCCCCTTGTCGATACGAGCCGCGGTTGCGGCGATGGTTCCCGCCTCGTTTGCCGTCGGTATGCCCACCACTATGTCGGCTTCGGCAATTTGCCCGGGATTTTCTTCGTAAAATGCCATGGATTACCTCGTGCTCGGCTTGGTTACGGACGGTTGCTTCCCCGCGCCCTTCAAATATTTGAAGACGTCAGAGTCCGTACTGAGCAAAAACGAGCTGTTGTTATTGAAATCACCGTATAAATTCAAAGTCTTATACAGGGAGAAAAACTCCGGGTCCCGGCTGTAGGCGTCGCCGAAGATTTTGGTAACCTGGGCGTCGGCTTTCCCCCGTATTTCCTGCGATTGCCTGTAGGCCCGAGAGGTCAGCTTGGCCAATTCCAAGTCCATCTGGCCAAGAATGGCGGCCTTTTCTCCCTGCCCCTCCGAGCGGTACTGGGCGGCAATCCGCTTTCGCTCGGAGACCATGCGCTGGTAGACCGAATTTCGAACAGACTCGACGTAATTGATACGCGTTATGCGGATATCGACCAGTTGCATTCCGAATTCGGAAATGAGTTTGGATGCGTCGGCCACCATATCGCGGGTGATTTTCTCCCGGCCCTTCAAAAGCTTATAGTCGTCGGAGGGCTTTTCATAGCCCGGCCCGGAGACCGCGGGCTCGGGGACCCCCGATTGCAGGAACTCCTGCCTGGCCTCCTCCCACCCCTTGCTTCGAACTATTTCCACCAGATCATTTTCCGAGACATTGTCGCGGACAACCGAATCTATTATACCATCCAAGCGGCTCTGCGCGGTCTGCAAAGTTCCCACCCGCTCCATGAAAAGCAGCGGGTTCGCAATCCTCCAACGCGCGGTGGTGTCCACCCAGATATACTTTTTGTCCCTGGTCGCGATCTGGTCGGGGCGACCGTCCCACGCCATGATGCGTTTTTCGAAATAATTGGCCGTCTGCCACGGCAGCTTGGGATGCAGACCCGCTTTGGTGACGGGCTTTCCCACAGGTCGGCCAAACTGTGTAAGGACCACCTGATCGGTTTGGTCCACCTCGAAAATGCAGGACCAGGCGACAATCGCCAGGACGGCCAGGACCGGTACGGCGAACTTCAACCAACGTGGAATCATTTCATTTTCCTTCCGTATCGCGCCTATTGCCCGCCCGAGGGCGAAGAATTCCGCTCTTTGGTCTTGTGTACCCCGAGCTTTCCCAGATCGAGCAGCGGCAGAATGTTTTTCTCCGAACTATCGATCACGTAAAGGTGACCTGCCTTGCCCATGATGGCGGCAAAGGATTCGAGATACATTCTTTTGCGGGTAATGTCGGGGGCCTTTTGATACTGGGCGAGGATATCGAGAAAACGCTGCGCCTTGCCTTGGGCTCTATTTACTTGTTCGGTTGCATAGGCCTGGGCGCGCGCGACGGTCTGCCTGGCTTGCCCGGTGGCTTCGGGGATTTTTTCGTTGTAAGTCTGCTCAGCCTCATTGATGGTGCGCGCCTTGTCCTGCTTTGCCTCGTTTACCTCATTGAAAGCCGGCTGGACAGGCCCCGGGGGATTTACATCCTGGAGTTTCAGCGCAACGATCTGCAGGCCGGTGCCATAGGTGTCCATGATGTGCTGGATTTGCTTCTGACACTCGCCGGCTATCACGGCCCGGCCCGTGGTCAGCACGTCGTCGGCATAGTGGTTGCCGACAATCTGGCGCATCACGGCCTGGGAGATATCATCGAGGGTGGTTTTCACCCCTTCGAGATGGAAAAGATATTTCACGGGATTTCTTACCATGAACTGGACCGTCCAATGGACGTCCACCACGTCCAGATCGCCGCTAAGCATAAGCGATTCGCTCTCATATCCCGCCTGCTTAAACTGCGAGCGCACCCCGGCACGGGTGGTGCGGTATCCGTATTCGCGCTGCAGCACCTGGCCGGTCACAACCTTGGTCACCGTATCGACTCCGAAAGGAATCTTGAAATGCAGTCCGGAACCGGCGGTGCCAATGTACTTGCCAAACCTTTGAATTACAGCCGTTTCCTGTGGTTGAACGGTATAATAGGAATTGAAAACAACGTAGACGATAATGGCCAGTGCGACCAGGGGCACAGTCCAGCGTGGTGAATAACCGTGTGAATTTTTGAAACGCTCGGCAACCCACCTCAAGACCTCTTCAAGATCCCGGGGGGGGCCCGCCTTTTCCGGCGGCCTTTCCCAGTTCATGGCAATCCTTTCCGCAAGTGGCGCCCCACAAGCCCGATAAAAGTCCACCGGGGCCGCTATGATCGCTCCGGCTCAATTTTCAAGGTTTTTTTGACGCTTAGCTTGAGGAATCTAATTTGCTTGACGGATAAAGTCAAGAATTTCACTGGTCCCGCCGTTTTGGATTCACGGCTGCCCGGCCTCGGATGAAAGGCAAGAATCCTTTGAGATTGGAATCAGTTATTTTTAATGATCGCGAAGTGTGTTATTAGAAATTCGATCGGGGCTGAAGTATTTTTATTTTTCTTTAAGGAATTCCTTAAAAGTGGAGGGGGTCGGCTTTGTCCCCCGACTGGCCGTTACAGGGGAGGTAAGGGCGGGTGTCGGATTTTCAGAAAGCTCTCGACTACCTTTATGGACTTCAGAAGTTTGGAATCAAGTTCGGGTTGAACTGCACGGAAAATCTTCTCGCACGGGTGGGCAACCCGCACGGCAAGCTCCGCTGTATCCATATCGCCGGGACAAACGGCAAGGGTTCCACAGCGGCCATTCTCTCCCGCATCCTTGCAAGACACGGGCTCAAGGTGGGGCTGTATACTTCGCCGCACCTCGTGCGCTTTACCGAGCGTTTCCGCATAAATGACGAGGAAATCCCGGCTCGGGCAACACTGCGCGTTTTCAAAAAACTCCGCGCCATCCTCGATGAAAGCCAGCCTCCGACTTTTTTTGAAATGGTCACCGCGATGGCTTTTCTTTACTTTGCCGAAGAGGAGGCAGACCTTGTCATCGTGGAAACCGGCATGGGGGGGCGCCTGGACGCCACAAACGTCATCACCCCGGAAGTGTGCCTGATTACCAACATCGGCTTCGACCACCAGGAATATCTTGGCGCCACGCTGTCTTCGATCGCCAGGGAAAAGGCCGGAATCATCAAACCGGGGGTGCCCGTAATCACCGGGGCTTTGCAGCCTGTGGCCCAGGGGATCATAAAGACCGCATGCATGAACAAATCAGCTCCCCTGTACCGCTTCAAAACCGACTTCCGGGTGAGGCGAAATTCCAAAGGGGACTTCCAGTACCGAGGCATGGGAATCAACCTGCCGGCTTTGAGGCTCAATTTACCGGGGCGCCACCAACTGGGCAACGCGGCGCTTGCGCTGGCGGCCTGCGAAATCCTGGAGCAAAAGCGCCTGGTGCTGCTTCAACCGGACCTGATCCGCGGCGCAATGGGGGAAGTCCGCTGGCCGGCCCGCCTGGAGGTCCTTGAGACAAAGCCCACCATTGTGCTCGACGGCGCCCACAACCCGCAGGGCGCCGAGTCGCTTCGAGATGCTCTACGGGAGGTCTTTTCCTACAAGAAGCTCCACCTGGTCATCGGCGTCATGGCTGATAAGGATATCCCTGGAATTCTTAGGCGCCTGCTGCCACTTGCCGAAACCGCCATATTCACCAAGCCGGCATACGCCAGGGCGGCAAACCCGGAAGATATACGCAGGATGGCCAGGCCTTACATACAGAAATGCTACGTCATTTCCGATCCGGCGGCGGCCATCCGGGAGGCCAGGAACCTGGCCGGCCCGGAGGACATGATATGCATTACCGGTTCTCTTTATTTCGCCGGTGAAGTCAAACAACTTTTCGGGGAGCCCACCCTGTGAGGAAAGTCTTTGGAAAGCGCATTCCCTTAGAACTGTGTATTGTTTTTTGGGCTATGGCCTTTGGTTTTCTCATCCGCGGCCAGGCTCGGGCGAGTGAGCCCGCCTCGCCGTTCTCAGCGGCCACGGCGGTTGTCACAACCAAGGTCCCCTGGACTATCCATGCGGACAAACTGGTTTATAACGAAGCGGCCCACACCTATGAAGCCGAAGGACACGTGAGGCTCACCGCCCCCGACAGGACGATAGAAGCCGACCGGGCGTCCGTGAACAACCAGACGCGCCTGGCCGATCTGCACGGCGATGTCACGGTCCGGTTCGGCAGAAACTGGCTCAAAGGCGAACATATAGTCTGGAACCTCGACAGTCAAACAGGCACGATGGACCGAGGGGTCATCTTTTTTGCGCAAAACAATTTCTTCGTCCAGGGCGCTTCGGTTTCCAAAACCGGTCCCACCCAGTTCGAGCTGGGCGATGGATTTATCACCAGTTGCAATCCGGCGGATCCCACCTGGAAAATCCAGTTCAAAAAGATGGTGGTAAACGTGGGCGGCGATGCCGTGACAACGGGCACCTCCTTTTGGGCGGGGAGCTACCCGCTGGCTTATTGGCCGTTTTTGAAAATGCCTGTTGAAACGCAGCGCCAATCGGGGTTTTTGCTGCCTTTCGCGGGCGATTCGACTCTGAACGGTTTTCATTTTGAAATCCCCTACTACTGGGCAATTCGCGATGACATGGACGCCACCTTCTACGCTCAGTACCTGCAAAACCGCGGGTTCATGGGCGGGGCCGAATACCGCATAAACAACCCTGAATTCGGCAAAGGCATCTGGATGTTCGACTACTTACAGGACCAGGCGAGCAAATCGCTTCTGGCCGAAGAGGGCTATCCCTATCAGACTTCGGACAAATATTGGCTGCGCGGCAAACAGGATTTTCAACTGCCATGGGACATAACCGGCAAATTGGATCTCGATTACGTAAGCGACCGCAATTTTCTCCAGGAATTTGGAAGCGGATCGAGTTCTTTTTTCAACTCCAACCGTGAATTCCTCAATACATTCGATCGCGGTCTTATGTACGACCAGACATCCCTGGTGCGCGAATCCGATCTCTATCTCGAAAAAAAGGGTGAATCCGATCTGTTTAGCATGGACTTCAGATACTGGGAAAACCTGGAGCCAACGGTAAACGGCCTGACGACCCAGAAACTGCCATCCTTCTACTATACCGTGATTCCCAGTTGGATTGAGGGAACTCCTTTCTATTACTCCGTTGACAGTTCCGAGGTTAATTACTGGAGCCACGAAGGCGACAGCGAAGAAAGGCTGGACCTTTTCCCGCAGATTTTCGCCCCTTTTCACTGGGCCAACTACCTCAACATCGAGCCTTCCGTGGGGATGCACGGCGACGCTTATTCGATCCAGTGGGCTCAGTCCAACTCGGCGGATAACTTTGCGGGTCGGGAAGCCCCCGATGTGACCGTGAAGATGGACACGCGCCTGAACAAAGTATACCCGGTCAACTTCTTGGGCTATACGGCCGTCCAAAACTCCATCGAACCCGAAATCTCCTATGAATATGCCACCCAGACCCTGAGCGGCCCAATCCCCCAGCTTGACCAACTCGACCTGGATCAGTCCAGAAACGGCATTCGATACGGTTTTACAACCTTTCTTACCGGAAAACAGCTGGCACCGGGAGATTCCGGGACTCCCGAGGTGACCTACACGGAAATAGCGCGACTGCGCGTTTTCCAGTTCTTCAACATCGAGCCGCCTGCTCAAATCAATCCGCTCTTCGATTCGGACATCCCGATGCCCGAGGGATTTTCTCCCATGGGTGTCAGATTTGACCTGACGCCCGTCAAGTCCTGGTCTTTTTCCTATGACATGGATTGGGACTTCCAATCGGGCGGCCAGGTTCAGGCACAGGATTTTGTCGGGAAGTTCCTCGCCAGCCGGGGAGATATCGTCATGGTCGACTACGAGGAGATTCCCACCCTCAATGTCAATGAAATAAACCTTTCCACTTTCTTCAGGGTCTCAGAGCACTTTTACCTCAACACCTTCCACGATTACTCATTTCAAAACGGCCTGTGGTTTACGCAGGGCTACGGAATCCGCTATATCCAGGGATGCTGGGGAGTCGGCCTGGGGTATGAACAGGTGGGTGTGGATAACCGATTTCTGGTCTCAGTCGATCTTATGGGAATCGGCAGCCTTGGCAACCAGACCACCTTCTTCGGACCTCCACAGTTCGGGGAGTCCCTGCCCGGCTATCAGCACCCCGAGACCTGGATTCTCAACAATCACGGGCGATCGCCCTTCATCTATTGACAGATTTGGAACCAGCATGTTCTATAAAAATATTTCCAAGAATGCGATACGCTACTTCAATCTTGTAAAAAACATATCCAATTGGCAGCTTCACCTGGCGATCAAATTCGGTCTGAGTTCGGCCGACCCGGTGTTGTTCAAAACCAGGCAGGGGATTTTCATCGAGGCACCGCGCGCGCTTTTGGCCGAGTTCAGGGAAATCTTCATGTCGGAGTGCTACACGCGGGGCACAAGATTTTCGCTGGGAGAAAATCCCGTGGTGGTCGATATAGGCGCCAATGTAGGTTTTTTCTCCCTTTATGCTCTCTCCAGCCTGCATGCGACCAAGGTTATTTCATATGAACCCGTGCCCACCAATTTTCGCCAACTGGAGAGAAATCTGCGGATGAACTCCGGCTATAACGCCGTCTGTTTTCAAAAGGCGGTGGCGGGACGTTCCGCGGACCTGCTCCTTCATTACTCGGGTGAAGGGTACACAACAGCCGCCTCAATCTGTGAGGGCGGCAGGAAGAATACGGAGACGATCACCATCCCGGCTGTCTCATTGGCTGGTGTGTTCGAAGAAAACGGCCTGGAAAAATGCGACCTCTTGAAGATGGACTGTGAGGGGGCCGAATTCGAAATAGTATACAACTGCCCCCGTGAGATCATGGACCGTATCGGAAACATTGTCATGGAAGTCCACAACGGGGAGGGGCGCAATAATATCAATTCGTTGGAAGACTACCTGGGGACCCTGGGATTTGTCACCAAACGCTTTCCGATTCACCCCGGATCGCCTCGGCTCGGTATGCTCATGGCGCGGCGCAAGGCTGCGGAATAGTTACAGCCGAACCCCGGGCCGTTTCCCCCCCAGTGCCCCTGTGGAAGGCGATGGACTCTTCGACCGCCGGGGGGGCGTATGTCGAACAGGCGGCGAAGTGTGCCGCTCCAACCATCAATTCTCCGAAAGTGTTGCCGCAATCACCGCTGCTGTCGAGTGCGCAGGCTGCCCGAAATAGTCGATTTGAAAATTGAACTCCGGAAATTTCTTGGGCAGCTTCATTATATTGAAAACCATGACCCCGATCGCCAATCTGTCCAGCCAGGAGGAAAGGGGCCAGCCAAAATGAATGGTGATATTTTTGTCCGGCAGTTCGTATTGCAGCATCTTGAGCAGAAGAAAAATCCGTTGATAAAGAGTGCTGCGCGTCAGAGGAAACCGGAAATGGTTCTTTGCGATCTTTGGCGGGATCCCCTGGCGGGGAGTGAAAAAGGTTATGTAGGCCTCGTTATCCTTGGGCTCTTCGAGGGATTCTTCCCGGGGGCGTCGAAAGATTACATGCAGGTCGTTCACGGATGATTCCGACAGATTCAGCATCATTTCCATCTCGTTATCCGATTGACCGATCTGGACGATTTCCGGGGCCCTATGCTTGGCCAAAAACCCGCCGGCAAAGAGTACAACCGCGGTCACGCCAGCCCAAAGCGCCGTTCCGTGCGGTTTGTCTATCGCCAGGAAAATAAAACAGCCCATCAGGATTATCCACAGAATGAGGGTTCCGATCCGGCTGGTAAAATAGGTGACAACCTCCTTTGTCCCCGTAAAATAGCGGTAGATCAACAAAGACCCCAGGTTTATGCAAAAACTCGCAACCAGCCCGATGGCGTACATATCGGCCAGCACTTCCTGAGAGCCGCTCGTGATAATGACGATCAGCGAAAAAAATGTGGCGTTGATCAGGTGGATCCGGTACAGGGAGTTGCGGCGGTTGGTGGCGATGAGCCAATGAAACCCGTAGCGGTGCGCCACGCGCTCCAGCAGTTCGCTCGAGGCCACAAAGGCGGTGTTTACGGCCATGGTGAGGGTCAGGCTGGCAAGCCCCGCGACCATGATGCCGAAAAATGTGCCATTGAGAACCGTGGCGTAATGAGTGATCAGGTCTCCCTCATGGGCAACGAAGTTGAGGGGGGCGCTAAGCGCCAGGGCGGCCACGAGCGGAGTTACGATCCCCACCGTGCAGGCCAGGAAAAGATATGCTTTGTGTGAATCTCGCCAGCTTCTTACCAAACCGGCGGTCTGGATCACAGATTCTATACCGGAATAGGCCAGGATGCAGAAGGCGAGGTGAGATATGAAATTGCCGTAGTCGTGGAGCAGGGACCCTGTTTGAAGGGAGCTCAAGGAATCGACCCCCGATTGCTTGAGACGACCCCATGCCGCGGCGTCAAAGCCGACCAGCCCCGAGGCGAGCAGATTCAGGATCACGAATGCGGCAAGGGCGAAGACAAAAAAGGTAAACCTGGCGTTCTCCCTGATTCCCAGAACATTGAGCCCCGCGATCGCCCAGAGTATTGCCAGCACGAGTATGATGACCAGCGTGGTAGCCTTGGCGACATCGGGAAAGAAGGAGGCGGCGTTTAGAACGGCACTGACAGCCGATATACAGGCGGTAAGGGTGTAATCGACCATGATCGAGGAGACGGCCACAAAAGATATCATCGGTCCGAGCACGAGATAGGAAAAGGAGTAGACCCCGCCGCCTATCAATCCGTTATGCTCCAGAATTTCGGCTATTTCGGTAAACCGCGTGCTCATAAAGCGCATGAGAATACTGGTTAGAGCGATAAAGACGATTGCGCTCAACCCGATGAACCTGTGCGCCTCGGCGGGTACGTAGAATATGGACGTAAATTCGTCCATGAGGGTTATGATACCTACGGCCAGCCATGTAAGCCAGAGTCGTCCGGCCTGGGAGTAGGTGATGAGGTTGGGCTTGCGCAGCAGGAGAACAAACGTCCACACAAGGGAAAGATTTAACAGCACGAGAACTATGAGCTTCATGTGACTCTTGGGTGACCTCGCAAATTACAGTACTAGCGGCGTTTCGAATCTAAATGTCGAAATCCCCGGAGCTTATGGCGAAAAGGCGGCAAAGAGGTGGGAGCCGGGAAAGACTGCCGTCCCCTTACCACAGGAGGAGTCGAGCCCGAATGCGGTCCTTTAAAATACCCTCTTGACGCCTGCGAGGTTAGCTGGCGGGCTCGGGCCTAAGAGGTTGCCCTACGCCGTGTGGCGATTCGCCCCTGATTTTGGGTCCCCCGCTCCAGATTGCGGATTCGGCGATAAAATTAGCAGTGCACTGTAGTTCGCCGCAAAGTCCATGTCAAGAAATGAAAATTGTCACTTTTTCTTTTATTGATCGAAGTCCGGGGATATCATTGCATCTGAAGATGGCTCGTCAAAGATCATCCATCACCTTTGCAGGAAACCATCCATGAGCTTCAGAACCAAACTTGTCCTGGCGCTGAGCGGTCCTCTCGCCATTCTCATCCTGCTCGGCCTGCTCAGTATCAGGACCATTACGATGTCCAGCCGGACGCTGCAAAAAATCTTCAGAGAAAACTACGACTCGGTCGCCGCCTGCCTGAAGATGAAAGACGCCGTCCAGGAAATGGACCGAGCCGCGGAAACATTCATCTATGAAGGCAAAAACGACCTGCAAATCTCCTCCAATGAACGAAGCTTCACCGATAACCTCCGCTTCCAGCAGGGTAACGTCACGGTCCCCGGGGAGCAGGAATTGACCGACGCTTTGACCAAGCAGTGGAATGTCTACCGAAAACTGTTCGAAAATTATTTTTCCCTTGCCGCGGAGGGGAAAACACGCCTGGAATTTTACCGTAAAAAGCTCCTGCCGCAGTCCCGGCTTGTTTCCAGCTTGGCACAACGAATCGCCGACCTCAATTTGAACAACATGGTCTCCACCGACGGGCAGGCACGAAGGAAGGCGGCCGAAACCAACCGCACCCTGGTTCTGTTGGTAATAACCGGGATCGTGCTCGCTGGGCTCCTGGGTGGAATAATCTGGCGCTCGATGGCCAGGTCCATCTCCGGCCTCATAAATTCGGTGCATGAAATTGAGAGGGGAAATCTCGATTTTTTTGTAAAAGTCAACTCCAGGGATGAAATCGGCCACCTGGCCTCGGCATTCAACGAGATGGCTTCGAGTCTTCGCCGGTTCAGGACAACCGACCGTAAGCAACTCCTGCGCTCACAGAGGGCCGCCAATTCGGTGCTGAACTCCCTCCCGGAGGCAGTGGCCGTTTGTAATCCCGCCGGGATGATCGAGCTTTCCAACGAGGCTGCCGCGAAGATGTTCTCTCTAAAACCCGGAGGCTCGATCAAGGATGCGGGCAATGAAAGATTTGCATTGCTCTTCGAGCGGGCAAACCGGGAAGCGCGCCCCATTCGAAGCGATGGCTGGGGCGCAGCGATCCAGAAGTTCCAGGACGGCGATGAGAGGTTCTTCATGCCCGAAGCGGTTCCAATCCTCGATGACGAGAGAAAAATAATCGGCGTCACGCTGGTTTTCGCCGATGTCACCAAGCTTCGAAAAGCCGATGAAGTCAAAAGCGGCCTGATATCGACCGTCTCGCACGAGTTGAAGACGCCCCTTACCTCCATCAGGCTTGCAACCCATGCGCTCTTGAACGAAAAGCTGGGCATTTTGACACCGCAACAGTCGGACCTTGTGGCCGCGGCCCGGGAAGAAAGCGAGCGGCTTCACAGGATAATCGAAAATCTTCTCGAACTGGGAAAGATGGAAGCAGGGCGCTCCAGGCTTAATCAGGTGCGGCTGAATGCCGAGGAACTCCTGCTTTCGGCCGCCGCCAGGGTAAACACGGCTTTTGCCGACCAAGGGGTGGCGCTTGTCGTTTCCATGCCGGACAGTCCATCCTTTGTTCTTGCCGACAATTTGAGGCTGGAAATCGTTTTCGCCAATTTGCTAAACAATGCCTTGAGGCATACCCCGCCGGGCGGCAAGGTAGACCTCCGCGGCCAGGAAGCCGACGGTGAGGTGGTTTTTACGGTCGAAGATAACGGCCAGGGGATACCGGAAGAAGATCTGCCCCATATTTTCGAAAAATTCTTCCGGGCCTCGGGGGCCGAAGAGCAGGGGGCCTCCGGGCTGGGGCTGGCCATAGTAAAAGAGATCATAGGCGAGCACGAAGGCCGGATCGAAGCGGGAAGCACTCCGGGCAAGGGCGCCCGGTTTACATTCGCACTAAAAAAGGTCTGAAGAATTCCATTTCAGGAATCGGTCAGCCTGAAACGCTCGCGCAGAGTTTGGGAAAGAGATTTTACGGCGGCGAAGGCCTTTTCCACCGTGGCCGCGCCGTCGGGATTTACAAGGCAGCAGGTGGCCGGAGAAATCATGCTGCGGGAAAGCAGAAAAGCCGTGTCGATGCCTTTTTTCTCCAGTACCCGCCAGCAATTTAAAAGCATCGCCTCCAGAGACTGCATGTTTTCTTTTTCGAACGGCTCGAAGTTGGTGGGAACCATTCCCCATACCAGCCGGCCGCCGCGGTCCAGAAAACGCTTGATGCGCTCGGCGTAGGAAACGAAGATTTCGCCGTTCGAGTAGACGTCGAGAGAAAGGACATCCAGGTCGAGGCCCAGCAGGAAATCCCAGTCCGGGTTTCCGCAAAGATGAACCCCCCTGGGGCGCTCCACCTGGGCGAAAAAGTATTCCATGTCTTGTCTGGCCCCTACGGCGTCATAGCCGGAAAGAGCGCTGAAAATGTATTGCAGCCCCGGTTCATCGATGAACATGAAAGCATTTGAATTAAGGGCCTTCAGCCTTTTCAACTGGGCGTTGACCCGCCTTGCCATGAAATCGAGCATGAAGGCTCTAACGGTGTCATTGAAGAGAATGGGCCGCTTGTCCTGGTCGAGAATATTGAGCCCGAAACTTATCGGACCCTCGAGTTGCCCTCGGATCGCCGGCCGCTCGGAGAGGTCGAGTTCGAGGAAGCGGTTGTAGACGGCCGAATAAGTTTCACTCACATCAAAATATTCGGCCTCTTCGAAATGGGCCAGGGTTTCTTCGAACTCCTCTCCGAATTTATCGATGGAAAAGCGCAGGGTCCGATTTTGCATATCCAGCACGATCCCGGGAAATCGTTCGGAAGCCTGGACATACATATCCTCATAGTAGCTAAGAAGCGGCAGCTGTGGCCAGAAAGGCACATCCAGCGAAAGCGCGGTCGAAAGCGCCCTGTCCACGTCCCTGTGAGGCATGACCGCCATGGCGGTGGTAAGCAGATTTCCTGGTATGCTCATTTGTATCAGCCCCTCCCTGTCAAGAGTGCTCCCGGGTTTTTTTGAAAGAAATGGCCGGCCAGTCTTCCATCACAAAATCCAGTCGCCATGCGCTGGGCGCCAGGTAAGCCAGATGCCCCTCCGAATCGTGAGCCAGGTTGGAGAGGTGTTTTCTTTCGAATTCTTCCAGCTTCTTTTTGTCCTCGCAGCCAATCCAGCGTGCCGTGGAAAAGCTAACGGGCTCATAAGCGGCATCCACCCCGTATTCGGCCTGAAGCCGCGCCACCGTCACGTCGAACTGCAGGACCCCGACGGCCCCAAGGATGTAATCCGAACCCTGGAGCGGGCGAAAAAACTGCACGGCGCCTTCTTCGGCCAATTGAGTCAGCCCCTTTTGCAGTTGCTTGACTTTGAAAGGATTATTCAAAATCACCCGCCGGAAATGCTCGGGGGCGAAGTTGGGGATCCCCGTAAACCGCAGCGGCTCCTTTTGGGTGAAGGTGTCTCCGATTTTGATGGTGCCGTGATTGTAGATGCCGATGATATCCCCGGCGTAGGCTTCCTCGACATTGGTTCTGTCCTGGGCCATGAAGATGGTGGCATTGGCCAGGGAGATTTCCTTGCCCACACGATGGTGAAACACCTTCATCCCGCGTGTGAACTTTCCCGAACAGATCCTCAAAAAGGCGATGCGGTCCCGGTGAGCCGGATCCATGTTTGCCTGAATTTTGAAAACAAAGCCGGAAAAAGCCTCCTCGAAAGGCGAGACCTCTCGGGTCGCCGTGGCTCTCATCCCAGGGGTGGGCGCCATTTCAACGATCGCATCGAGGAGTTCTCTTACTCCGAAATTGTTGAGCGCGCTGCCGAAAAACACCGGCGACTGGTTTCCCCTGAGATAGTGATCGAGTTCAAAGGGGTTGGCCGCCCCTTCGAGGAGTTCCACATCGGAGCGCAAATCGTCGGCCTGCCCTCCAAGGAGCCTGTCCAGCTCCGGGTCCTCCAGGCTCCGGATAAGAATTCCATCCTGCTTTCTGGTTTCCTGCCCCGGGGTAAAAAGATGGAGTTCCTTGCGGAAAAGGTTGTAGACCCCCTTGAATCTTTTGCCCATGCCCACCGGCCAGGTCAAGGGGGTACACTCGATCTGGAGCTTGTCTTCGATTTCGCTTAGAAGATCGAGGGGAGGCAAGCCTTCCCTGTCCAGTTTGTTTATGAAGGTGATGATGGGGGTGTTGCGCATCCGGCAGACCTCCATCAGCTTCTCGGTCTGGGATTCCACGCCTTTGCCCGAGTCGATGACCATGAGGGCACTATCGACCGCGGTCAGCACCCGGTAGGTGTCTTCGGAAAAATCCTGGTGTCCCGGCGTATCGAGAAGGTTCATCTCCAAATCGCGATAGTTGAACTTCATAACCGAGGTGGTGACCGAGATCCCTCTTTCCTTCTCGATGGACATCCAGTCGCTGGTGGCGTGGCGGGCGGCCCTGCGGGCCTTTACGGCCCCGGCTATCTGGATCGCCCCGCCGAAAAGAAGCAGTTTCTCGGTGAGCGTCGTCTTGCCGGCGTCGGGATGGCTGATAATGCCGAATGTCCTGCGGCGCTTGATTTCTTTCTTATTATGCTGCACTTCATATACCTCCGGAAAGATGGACCGGGAGCAAAGCGTCCATCTTCCCTTTATTTTCTAACGGGCTCTTTAAACATGGATGGATTGCCCCGCCGGTAAATCCTCGCTGCCGGTCGCCACACCACAAATTGTGACAGGTTTTAGGAATGCCGGCGGGAAAATGAAGTCTTCAAACCGGTCGATCGACTCTCAGTGCCAAAGAATGCCCAAAACGGCTGCCTGAGCCCCATGACTTGGGCTGAGTATAATCCACAGGGCCGGTCATGGTCAACGTCATGTCCAGGCAACGCCCCTTCTTTATTTCCACCGGTTAAAAATAGGGCACGCGCATGGTGACAAGCCATTGATGATCGAAGGCGCGCTCGGAGGTGGCAGCGAACTGGTAGCCCGCTCCGACCACGAGGAAGACATGTTCGCCGATCTGAAAGCGTCCGATATTTATCCCTGGAGTGAGGTAGACCTGTTGCTGACCGGAGGAAAGGCCGTTGGGATAAGACACCCAGCTCACTTCGAATTCAGGCCACAGCGGGACTTCATAGCCGAACATGCTGAACCGGTTCCCGTATTGAAAAGCGTTGTTCCAAGTCACGGGCGTACCGAAACGGCTGAAACCCGAACCGGGTATTGACGGCCCGACCGTCGCCTGATAGTCGAACTCGCCTATCGAAGTTCTGAAGCCTTTTCCGAAACCAAGCATCGGGGTCACGACATCGTGACCGGCGGTGATATCGTAGGCGCCCGTGTCAAAGGAGGTGGAGAGCAGAAAGGTCACGACGTAGTTGCCCGCGTCGCTGGGCGAGGAAAGCAAGCGGTATTTGAAAATAGTCATCCAGTCGGCCCAGCCGGCGATTTGCCCTTTTGCCGTATCCTTGGTCATCCAGGTCGGCATTCCGAAGAGCAACTCGGTATTTTCAGTGGGGATTATCTCCACCCCCTTACCCATAAAGGTATCGGTATCGTTGCCCTTGAAAGAACTCAACCCATAGTCCGAGCGAAGCTGCTGCTGCAGAGTGGCCGGAAGGGTGACGATCGGCGCCATCCAGTCGGGTTGCTCTTTTTCGTGGGTGTGGCGCACCATGGCCAGCCAGGCCTCATACTTGGCCTTAAAATCGACAAAAGGGGAATAGACCTCGCTGCGCTCCGGGGGCTGCGCAGTCGCCCCGCCGGTGTCCGTAACCACCTCGCATGCAGCCGTTGCGCCGTCCGCGCTCTGTTCGGCGATGTCCAAACCGGCGGCCCGGGAAGTTCTTGCCGCGGCAAGCGCCATTACAACCATCGCCGTTACCAGCAGGTATTTCTTCATGCCTTTTCCTTCTTTTCGCCCGCCTTGGATCTTCGGGTCGATTTGAACAGAGCGCTCAACAAGCCGTAACAGGTAAGCCCCCATGCCAACAGGGCCGCGTAGATGAAGTACTTCGGAATAACCGACAAAAACCCCAGGCCGGTGACTTTTTGCAACCACCAGGTGCAGGTGGTGTACATTCCCAGGGGGAACACCATTCCCCAGCAGGCGGATTCGTAGATGAACGGGTCGTGGCGGATGAAAAATTTCCAGGCCCCGAGCAGCACAAGCAGTGGAATCCACCAACTCGCCGTGGCCCAGGAAAGGAGTGTGAGGCCAAGAACAAAAGGATGCAGTCCGGTGAGAAACGGCCACCCCCGACCGTTCCAGATCAGGGCGGTTCCGGCCAGTGTCGTTATGGCCACCGCCCCCATGTTGATCCAGTAGGGATGGCTTAGCTCCCCGGGGCTCAGTTTGAAAAACAGGAGCCGGTAGAAAATCAGTGTGATGATAAGAACATAGAGCATGGAGCCGATCAGAAACAGCCATAGGGAAAAGAAAAGCAGCAGCGTCCGCCCGGGGGCGGCAAGATGAGGGGCGATCATTGCGCTCAGGATTGAAATCGCTTGGGTGCTTACGATCGAAACCAGCCACACGCCGTTGATTCCCTTTTCGAGGGAAGGCTTGTTTGAGGAGGTGATGAGCAGGGTAAAGACCACGTAGATCAAAAAGAGCCACAGAAAAACGGCAAGGCAGAGAAGCGCCGCCGCGGGGCGAAAGGCGTTTCGAAGGATCAACAATTGGCTGCCCAGAATGCAGGTGCCGGCAACCACGGTAAAATATCCGACGCCTCGGTTGTGGTCGCCGAGATCCTCGGCCACATGCTCGGGGAAGATGATGAGTCGCGCCAGGTAAATCAGCCATAGAGCAGCATAAAACGCCACATTAAGCCGAAAAAGAAAAGTGGCCACCGTTTCGAATCCAAGCAGGTGCGAAGCGATCGAAACGATGCCCGTGGCCATCACCATGGCGAAATAGTTGGGAGGAAATTCGGCCAGATGGACTCTTAAATGCTTTGTCCGGGCTTTGTCCATCGATTACTCCGCCCGCCTTTGCCTGTAAATAATATTGCTTCGATACAGGTAGGGAACCGGAACGCTCCAGATGTGGATCAGCCGGCTGAAGGGCGAAAAGCCCAGGAGCGCCAGGGCGGCCACGACATGCAGCTTGTAGGTCAAAGGGACTGAAGAGATGAGGCCCGGGGCGGGTGAAAGGGTCAGGATGCTTCTGATCCAAGGCGCCACCGTATCCAGCACATCGCAATGACCAAAGAAGACGTTGTAGGTCCCGAGGGCTATGACCGCGGCGAGCAGCCCGAGAGTCACAAGGTCATTCATGCTGGAATGGCGCAACACCCTTTGCCGCCCGAGCCTGCGCCAGAGCAGAAGAGCGGCCCCGACCAGGGCGAGAAGGCCGAAAAGCATGCCTGAAACAAGGGCGATGCGCATGTGAATGGCGGGCGTTATGCCCAATGCGGTGAGAAGCTTTTGGGGGATGAGCAAGCCCGCGAAATGGCCGAAGAAAGTAAACACCACTCCGTAATGGAAGAATATCGATGCGTATTTCAACCGATCTTTTTCCAAAATCTCGCTCGATCGCGAATTCCAGTGAAACGGATCGGTGGCATAGCGGTAAGCGTGTCCGACCGTAAACGTTGTGAGTGAAATATAGGGGAAAACCACGAAGGCGAGATTATCCCAGTTCATCCTCGCTCCTTTCCTTTTCGGCCCGCGGCGTGGCGATAGCCTCCGCAAGCAGGTCGAAAAGCTCCGCATAGGGGCTTTGGCTTTCCTTTAGCTTCAGGCGGATCTTTTCTATCTCGGGGCTAAAATCTCGCAGCAGCTCCAATCCGCTATCGTCGGCGCAAACCGAGGCAAACTCCAAAATCATGGGCAGAAAATCGGGCAGGTCCCGGGAGACACACTCGTAGCCTCCGTCCCGATAAACCCCGACAAGCCGCGCCAGATCGCCCCCCCGCTCTTTGGCGTCCGCCCGACGATGCCAGGTGAGGTAAAGGCATGTGGCGGGGCTTAAATCGAAGGTCCGGGTGTATATTTCCTGCGCGCAAAGAAGCGGCCCGGAGCGCAGATGAGCCAGAAAACGGCCGATCAGCTCCGCCGGCGTGCCGCCGGGGGCAAGTCGCGCCATTGCAAAATCGCCTGGCGCAGGCTCCAACAACTCCCCCGGGTCGGCCAGGCCGCCCGGCAACGAATCGTCCGGGTACTGCAGCAATATGGACAATAGTTTTAAGAGCAACCGGTCCGACTCAGTCATCCTCCATCCCCTGGCTTCCGGGCGGAAAACCGCACATGCCCCGGTCCCGATGAAGATCCCCGACCTCTTCCTTTTGCACCGTCGGGACCACGAAACGGTCCCTGTATTTGGCCAGGGCAAGCAGTCCGTACATCTCATCGGCCATGGCCGGGGTAAGCCCGACCTCCTCCAGCAAGGCATCCGCGCCGGGCGATTCCGGGGCGGCGGCGCCCCGCCTGGCTCTCATATAATCCCGCAGGGCCATGAGTTTTTTCAGTGCAAGGCGAACCGTATCTTCATCGCCCGCGGCCAGAAGGTTGGCCAGGTACCTTACCGGGATCCTCAGCCGGTCCACAATGTGGGTGCCTTCGGCATTTCCCGCCAAATTGGCGATCGGGCTGAGCGGCGGGATGTACCAGACCATGGGAAGCGTTCGAAACTCGGGATGGGGCGGCAGGGCCAACCGCCATTCGACCGCGAGTTTATAGACGGGTGAGTTTTTCGCCCCGTCGATCATATGCGATGCAATTCCGGCGGCCGCGGCCGCCGAAGCAATTGCCGGATCGTTCGGGTTTAAAAACAGATCGGTTTGCGCCTTGTAGAGCTCCTTTTCGCCCCCGGCGGCGGCCGCCTCGCAGACCCGATCGGCGTCGTAGAGCATGACGCCGATGTAGCGGATGCGCCCCACGCAGGTCTCGGCACACAGGGTGGGAAGCCCCGCCTCGATGCGAGGATAGCAGAAAAGACATTTTTCCGAGCGGCCGCTCTTCCAGTTGTAATAAACCTTTTTGTAGGGGCATCCGGATACGCAGTATCGCCATCCGCGGCATCGCTGCTGGTCGACCAGCACGATGCCGTCTTCATCCCGCTTGTAGAGCGCCCCCGATGGACAGGAGGCCACGCACCCGGGGTTTAAGCAATGTTCGCATATCCTGGGAAGATGGAGCATGAAGACATTCTGGAACTGCAGGTAGACCTCTTTTTCCAATCCCTCGAAGTTCACGTCCTCCCGGCCGGTCACATCGGCCCCCGCCAGATCGTCCTCCCAGTTGGGCCCCCACTTGATCCGCATGTTCTCCCCGGTTATGAGCGACTTCGGGCGCACGCCCGGCTGGCGCCTCCGCCGGGGGCTCTCGATGAGCTTGCCGTAGTCATAGCTCCATGGCTCATAGTAATCGTCTATGAGCGGCAGGTCGGGATTATGGAAAATCCCCGCGAACTTTTTCGTATGCCCCCCGGAGCGTAAAACCGGCCGTTTTTTTCCAAGGCTCCAACCGCCTTTCCAGAGCTGCTGGTTTTCCCAGTTTTTGGGATACCCTATCCCGGGCTTTGTCTCCACGTTGTTGTACCAGATGTATTCGGCCCCCTGGCGGTTGGTCCAGACATTTTTGCAGGGTATGCTGCAGGTGTGGCAACCCAGGCATTTGTCCAGATTCATGACCATGGCGATTTGGGCTTTAATCTTCATACCAGTCCACCTCCCCGGCCTTTCTCACGATCACCGCCTCGTCGCGCTGGGCGCCTGTGGGCCCGTAGTAGTTGAAACCGTAGCTGAGATGGGCATACCCGCCGATCATCTGGGTCGGTTTCATGAAAATGCGGGTTACGGAGTTGTGGGTCCCGCCGCGCTGTTTTGAGATCTTCGAGCCCGGCGTGTTTACCATCCGCTCCTGGGCGTGGTACATGAAAGCCTTGCCGCGCGGAATCCTGTGGCTGACAACCGCCTTGGCCATGACCACCCCGTTTACATTGAAACACTCCAGCCAGTCGTTATCCTTTACCTCTATGGCCGCGGCGTCTTCGTTGTTTATCCAGATCGCTTCTCCGCCTCGAAAGAGGGTGAGAAGGGTAAGCGTATCCGAGTAAGTACTGTGAATGGACCACTTCGAATGAGGGGTAAGATAATTTAGCACCAGTTCCTTTCCATTCTCCCGCAGATGATCGAGCCGGGTTGAACCGAGACGCTGCATGTCAAGGGGCGGGCGGAAAACCGGCAGCCCTTCACCGAAGGCGAGCATCCATTCGTGGTCCTGGTAGAACTGGGCTCTGCCGGTCAGGGTGCGGAAAGGAATCTTCTCCTCTATATTGATCACAAAGGGGGAATAGGGTCGAGTCTCGCCTTCCACGCCGCTCCAGGTGGGAGTGGTAAGGACCTTGCGAGGCTGAGCGTCAATATCGGCAAAGCGGACACTCTCGCCCTCTCCGCAGCCAAAGTGGGAGAAATCGAGCCCGGTTTTTTTCTCCAGGCTCTTCCAGGCCCGGGCGGCCACCTGGGGGTTTGTCTCCGGCGAAAGGGTCAGGATGGTTTCGGCGACCTGCCTGGCCGTACCCAGGTCCGGCATTCCGCAGCTTATCCCTTCGGCATCGACAGTACCCAGAATACTTTTGAGCTTTCGGTATTCTTCCGCGCTTTCCCAGGAAACTCCCTTGACGCCCACGCCGACCTTTTCCACGAGCGGCCCGAGGGAGGTCATCATTTTATAGCTATTGGGGAAATCCCTGGTAACGACCTGCAGCTTGGGCATGGTCAGCCCCGGTACCGCCTCGATTTCGCCCCTCTTCCAGTCTTTCACCTTGCCCAGGGGCTGGGCCAGCTCCGCGGGCGAATCGTGAACAAGAGGGGTCGCCACCAGGTCCTTTTGAACCCCGAGGTGCGTCTCCGCCAGTTCCGAAAACCTTTCGGCTATGGCTTTGAACTGCTCCCAATTGGTCCGCGATTCCCAGGAAGGCTCGACCGCCGGATTGAACGGATGGACGAAGGGGTGGAGATCGGTCGTGCTGATGTCGTGCATCTCATACCAGGTGGCGGCGGGCAAAACGACGTCGGAATAAAGAGCGCTCGTACTCATGCGAAATTCAAGCGTGACCAGCAGGTCGAGTTTTCCGTCCGGATCGGCCGGTTTTGCCTCGAACTCCCGCAGCTCAACGCCCTGCGGGTTCTCTTCGTTTAGTAAGGCGCTCTCGGTCCCGAGCAGGTGTTTTAGGAAATACTCGTGCCCTTTGCCGCTTGCGCCCAAAAGATTCGATCGCCACAAAAACAAAAGCCGCGGGTAATTGGCGGGCTCCCCGGGGCTCTCCATGGCGAACTTTATCTCCCCGCTCTTGAGCTTGTCCGTGACGTATTGAACGATCTGCTCGTCGGTTCGGGCACCGTTTTGAGCCGCCTCGCGGCAAATATCAAGCGGGTTGCGGTCGAACTGCGGGTAGGAGGGAAGCCAGCCAAGTCTTGCGGCAACAACGTTGTAGTCGGCCAGATGTTTGGCCTCGTGTCCCTCGTAAACCGGTGAGAGCAAAGCGGCGGGATCGATATTTTCATAGCGCCACTGGTCTGTTGCAAAGTAGTAAAAGGATGTTCCGTTGTGATGGCGGGGTGGTCGCAGCCAGTCAAGTCCGAAGGCCACATTCGTCCATCCGGCCAGGGGGCGGATCTTTTCCTGCCCCACATAGTGAGCCCAGCCTCCGCCGTTTACACCCTGGCAGCCGCACAGTTCGGTCAGGCTTATGATGGTCCGGTAGCTCATATCGCTATGGTACCAGTGGTTTGTCCCAGCCCCGAGAAAGATCATCGATTTGCCGCGGGTGATCTCCGCGTTTCGGGCGAATTCGCGCGCCACCCGGATGACATCGTCCCTGCAAACCCCGGTTATTTCCTCCTGCCAGGCCGGCGTATTAGGAACCGGATCGTCGTAGCTAAGGGCGCATTCCCCGCCGTGGCCGCGATCCACGCCGACATTTGCCGCCAAAAGATCGAACACGGTGGTCACAAGGACCTCTTCGCCCCGCAGTTCCATCCTTTTTACCGGAACGCGCCCCTCCCTGATTCGAGCACCGTTCGCCTCGAAAACGGGGAACCCCGCCGCAGCCCACTCCTCGCAATCATCCGCAAAGCTTAGCACCGGCTCGATGGCCGCATCGCTTGCCGAATCCCGGAGGCGAATGTTCCATTTTCCATTGTCTTCCCACCGAAAGCCGATGCTGCCGTTTGGAACCACGAAGCTCCTGCTTACCCCGTCAAAGACCACGGTTTTCCACTCGCCGAGGGAAATATCGGGGCGCAGGTCGCTTGCCCGCAAAAACCGGTCCGAGACATAGCGGCCGTCCAGTTTTTTCAACATGACGATAAAAGGAAGATCGGTGTACTGCCGGGCATACTCCGCAAAATAGGGCGTGGTGCGCTCGATATAGAATTCCTTGAGAATTACGAACATCATGGCCATCGCCAGAGCGCCGTCGGTACCTGCCTTGGCCGGCAGCCAGGTGTCGGCGAACTTTACATACTCCGCATAATCGGGGGCCACGGCCGCAACCTTGGTCCCCCTGTAGCGGGCTTCCGTGTAAAAGTGGGCGTCCGGAGTGCGGGTCATGGGCAGATTGGTTCCCCAAACGATCATGTAGCCTGCGTTGAACCAGTCGCCGCTAACCGGGACGTCTGTCTGATCGCCCCAGATTTGCGGGGATGCCGGGGGCAGATCGCAATACCAGTCGTAGAAGCTCACCATGGAAGCGCCGATAAGGGAAAGAAACCGGGCTCCCGAAGCGTAGCAGACCATGGACATGGCCGGAATGGGGGAAAAGCCGAAGATGCGGTCGGGGCCGTATTTTTCAATGGTGTGCACCAAGGAGGCGGAGATAAGATCCACGGCCTCCTCCCAGCCGACCCGCACAAGTCCGCCTTTGCCCCGGACCCGCTTGTATTTGCGCGTCTTTATCGGGTCCTCGGCAATGCTTTTCCAGGCCGCGACGGGGTCCCCGGTTGCCTCCAGCGCCTCCCGCCACATCTGCAAAAGCTCCGAACGTATGTAGGGGTATTTTACCCGTAGCGGGCTGTAGGCATACCAGGAAAAGGTCGCTCCCCGAGGACATCCCCTCGGCTCATAGTCCGGGCTGTCCGGGCCGCAGTCGGGATAATCGCCCCGCTGGGTCTCCCAGACGATTATCCCGTCCTTTACATAGACATTCCAGGAGCACGATCCGGTGCAGTTGACGCCATGGGTGGAGCGCACCACTTTGTCGTACTGCCAACGCCTTCGGTGATAATCCTCCCATAAACGGCCTCCGGTTCGGACTTCGGTCCAGCCCCCGGCAAGTTTTTCCTTGGGCGCGCTCTCGCCGCCCCCCCGGGGCTTGAAGAAGCGCAGCGCGGACAAAAACTCCTCTTTTCGCATTCGCTGTTCTCCAGACTTTTCTCTACACCTTGCCCCCGTCGGGAAGCAAAAGGAGGCCTACTAGAACCTGCTGCTTTTAGTCCCCGCGCCGGGCGATTCCGCAACGGCGCAACTTGACCGGGGCGGCACGCCCCCCGCTCTACGCCGGGCGATTCTGCAACGGCGCAATCCGACCGGGGCGGCACGCCCCACGGCACGCCGGCCCTATTCGCCCACACCCACGCCGCCGACCTGTTCATAGTCGATCTTTCCGGTCTTCATGCGCTGGTTGTAGATCGCCTGGAGGATTCTAAGACTCTGCTGGAGCTGGAACACCCCGTGCCAGTGCGAATAGTCTGGGCCCTCCATGGCCGCGCCCTGCCGCATTCTTCGGCCCTCATGGTGCCACATGTAATAATAGGTCCTGAAAGCCGGGTCGGCCCACGGATCTTTCATCATAAGGTTTTTCTTCTGCAGGGTCTCGATCATCTCCGAAGCGGCGTGAGAGTACTTGTTGAAAAGTTCCACCTGCTTGTCGGCCATAGTGAGATAGTTTTTGGCAAACTGGCCCGAATGGCAGGCCGCGCAAACCTGCAACATGTCTTTTCTGGCGGCCTCCGGGCCCTTGGGATTTCCCGCCAGGGGATTTCCCTCCGTGAATTTGCCGGTTTTCATATAAGTATCGGCTGCGGTGTCATAGCCGCCCGTTCTTTCCTTTGAAACAGGGGCCCACAGGTTCCACTTGAGCCTCAGATCCACGTTGTGCGTGGGCTGCAAGCCGTTTATGCCGCTCATGTGGCAGGTGGCGCAGGTGGGAGCCGAATAGTCCGCGGTTGGCTGCCAGCCCCCGGGAGGGCTGTTCCAATGCCATTTCGCCCCCCGGGCTTCAAACAACATACCGTGGACCGATTGCTTGTAGATCTCTATATCCGGATGGTCCGGGCCAAGGTGGCAGGTCCCGCACGACGAGGGTTTTCTTGCCTGGGCTATCGAGAACTGGTGATTTAGATGGCACCCGGTGCAGTTTCCAACCCCACCGTCGGGATAGACTGTACCAATCCCGTGGATCGGCCAGGAACCGGCCGTCGGCATGTGGTCGGCCCCCATCTGTATTGCCGAACCGTGGCACTGGGCGCATCCGGTCATAAAGACCGCGTCTTTAAACTCGGGCAGATTCATGTCCTCATGGGCCACAAGCGCCAGGTCGGCGGGTTGGCTTACCGCCTGTATCGCCGCGCGTGCGTGGCCGCTTTGCTCGAACTGCTTCACCTCGTTTGGATGGCATTTTTCGCACGTCTTGGGCGAGACGAGCGAACTTACATAGATGTCGGTCCCTTTTACGCCCGGGCAGTTCTGATTGGCCATGGGGCTGTCTTTGGAGACGCTGTGGCAGTCGAAACAACTCACTCCGGCATGGGCCATGGCGCTTTTCGACCAGTCTTTGACGACCTCCGGCGTCTTGTCGGTGTGGCAGGCTATGCACTCTGCGGCCTGTTTGGTCATGGCCGTGCCTTTTGCGACCGTCATTTTCTCTTTGTAGGCGATATTGGGATAGCACGGATAGGAAGTCTTATCCGCCGGCCGGGCGGTCGGGCCGCTTGCCGGACTACTGGGCGCAACCTGATTGTTTCCGGCGGCCATGGCCATGTGCCCGAAATAGCCGCCCAGTAGGACCAGAAAGAAAACCGATACGCACCCCGCCGCTTTTCGCATGCCAACCTCCATTGCTATTTTTTGATATATTCCGCCAAATGTTTGTGACCGACACCGCTGTGGCAATCCGCGCAGCTTTTCGAGGTCGTCCCGGAAAAATACATTCTGTGAGGCAGGAAGGCGCGCGGATTGGATAAAGTCCTGGTTTGCAAATTGGTGTGGCAGGCAAGACATCCGCTGTCGTAGACGAAACGCCGCCCGCTTTTCAGCTTTTCGGGCCAATCGATCTTTGCCGTATTGTCGAAGGTCTCCACCCACATATCATTGGTGCTCGCCTTGGCCTTAATGAACAAATAATGTATGAGCCCGTCGTGGGGAAGGTGGCAGTCATTGCACCGGGTTTGGAACCCATACCGGTTGTCTCCGCCGTGGACATGGATTCGGAAGGCCGATACGAAAGGCTTCATCGTGTGGCAAGACCCGCAAAAGCTCGCTCCGGCCGTGTTTTCCGAGACCTCATAGGTGGCGAACGCCAATCCGACACCGACGATCACCCCGATAAACAACAGAAGACCCGCCCCTCGCATCCACATTGCCTTTGGCATAGATAAACCTCAGTTCACCGTCTTTGTACAACCCGGAAAAACAAACACCATCTCGTCAAAATCCCATAAGACACCTGGATTTGCAAGACCTTGACTTAGGTAAAATATTTTGGGCCGTTGCGCAGAATTTAACAGGAATTTTTCAGGATTAAAAATTCGGGGGTCCGGCAGTCCAGCTTTTTGCCGATATGAACCGGTCTCCTTACTTTTTCAATAGCAGGAATTTGTAGTGACTCATGCGTTACGCCTCAGCTCAATTGCGGAATACGCCAGATGGCGGTAGCCCGCGTTGCCATCCAGGTCTATTGGACGGCAATCCGTTCTGGCGCCCAATCTGCGTTGTCGTTGGCGAGCTTGCGCGTAATGGCGAAACAACTCTGTTGAAAGACTGCACGCTTTTGGTTGTACTCCACCGTTCCGAGGTTCCGATTCGCAAAGGAGAGCCATCCAAAGCTCCTCCCATTCTTCATTGGCTCAGCTATCGAGCATACGGCTGATTTCAGCATACGCAAACGAAATATTCAGCCCATGACGCGCATCGAGAGGCGCGCCTTGCAAATATAAGGCTGAAGCCGAAGGCGAAAAGAAGTGGAAAAGGAGTAGGAGAAAAAAGAGCAAATGAGCGCGGTGCCGGGCCCCCGCACCACTGCGGGAAAGGGATCGCAAGCCTTTCAGCCCGCGATCCCTCCCCTACTCAGCTTGAGCAAACCTTACGGGCGATCTCTTCGGCTTTTAGCAAAACATCCGGGCAAGTCTCGATTTCCCCCGGTTCACGCACTCCGCAAGCACGCAGAAGGTGACTTTCAGAAAATCCGTACCATTTCATAAAGTAATCGTATCTTGGGAAAATATCGCCGAACAACTCCTCGTCGGGATTACCTTGAGTCAGGGCAAACACCAACTTTTTTCCCGCCGCAAGGCGCACGGGATGTGGATTTGTGAGGTAATCGGGCTTCAGGAAAGAATAGAAGCGATCTATCGCCCCCTTCATTTGACTCGAAATTTCACCGAAATAAACGGGAGAAGCCATAACCAGGACATCGCTTTGCGCCACTGCTTCCAAGGCCTCGGCCAGATCGTCTTTCAGAGCGCATTTTTCAAGCTTTGTCTTGCAGGCCATGCAAGCCTGACACCCCCTGTAGGCCATCTGATTCAGGCGGTAAGTTTTCGTTTCGGCGCCCAATTTTTCAGCGGTGTCGGTAAACCGTTTTGCGATTGCGGCGCTGTTTGACTTCGCCCTTGGACTTCCAAGCAAACAGACGACTTTCATGAATTTCCTCCATGCCGTGCCCATCGAAAAACCGGGAGTATAATTTCCGAATCACTCCCGGCCCCTCGGGCAGGGATAAAAAAAAGGTCCTATTGGCAGCCTACCTCGTGCGACGCGCCTCCAAAATTGTCCTCACCATCCCATCCCGGTCGATGCCTTCCGCCTTGTAGAGCTCGGATGGTTTTCCTGAAAAGCCGTATTTTGTGGCTCCCAGTCGAATCAGCTTGCACCGCAGGCCGTTTTCGGCAATAGCTTCGGCCACGATGGCCCCGAGGCCCGTACCCGCGTGGTGGTCTTCGACGGTAACGATAAGACCCGTAGCGGCGGCCTGTTTGATCGCCTCGCCGTCAAAAGGGCGAACCGATGCGAAACCGAGCACAGTAGCATTGACCCCGTGGGTCCCGGCCAGTTCATCGGCCGCTTTTACCGCTTCGGCAACAGGCGCGCCGCAGGCTATTATGGCCGCATCCGTGCCGCTTCTGAGTTGATCGGCCTTTCCGAGGCAAAACCGGTAGTCGCCCCCGAATGCCGGGTTGCCGGCTTCATCGAGGATCGGCGCCAGTTTGGATCTGCCCATACCCACGAAGAAGTTGCCCGGATGTTGGGCGATGTACCTCACGACCCGGTCGGTCTGGTTGGGATCGGCGGGCATGAGTATGGAAAAGCCGAACAGGTTTCTAAGAAGCCCTATGTAGTCGATGCACTGATGGGTCGGCCCGTCTTCGCCAACATCGAGTCCGAGGTGGGTGCACACCAGTTTGAGGTTGGTGTTGTTGATGTCGTTAAGCCTGATCTGGTTGAACACTTCCGTAACACCGAAGACTCCGAAGGTGCTGAAAAAGACCGCGAAACCCTCCCGGCTCATGGCCCCAGAGGCAGTCGCCGTATGGTGTTCCTGGATCCCGCACTCAAAAAATGCATTCTCGGAGACCTTGTGAAAGCCGTCCATCTTCACCGAGCCCTCGAGGTCACAGGTAAAGCCGACGATCTTGGGGACTTTGCCGGAATTGTTGCACTTTGCCAGATCTTCCAAGGCCCCGCCGTAGGCGGACCTGTTGTCGGTTTTGGTCTGCGGGCCGTAGGTTCGGGGTTGGCCGGGGTCCACAACCGGATAAACGGGGGGCCGGGAGAAAGCATTGTGAGTCTTGAGGCTTACGGTCCTTTTTTCCTTCAATCCGGCAATCGGGTTGTCCAGGCCAAGCTCATCCAGGGCCTTGGCCGCATCCGCCTCGCTTAGCACCGAACCGTGATATTTGGCCTTGTTTTCCATAAACGAGACGCCCCTGCCCATTACGGTACGGGCGATAATGGCCGAGGGAAAACGCGGATCGCCCGCTTGCCCCAGATAAACCTTCCGCATGGCCTGGAAAACCTGTTCGAAATCGTTTCCGTCTTCGATATAGACCACATTCCAGTGGGCGGCGGCATAGTCGGCCCTGATGTCCTGGGGCATGACCGCGTTGGTGCTTCCGCCGATCTGCAGATGGTTGCGGTCGATCAGGCAGGCCATGTTGTTAAGGCCATATTTGACCGCGAACCGGCGAGCTTCGGTGATCTGGCCTTTTTGCTGTTCGCCGTCGCCCATGAGGACGAAGACCCTGTTGTTTTTTTGCTGGAGTTTGAGGGCGAGCGCCATGCCGGTGCCTGCCGAAAGGCCCTGCCCGAGCACCCCGGTGTTCCATTCGACCCCGGGAACGCAGGATTCGACATGACCGGCAAAGGCTGAGCCGCCCTGCCGAAACCCCGTCAGGAAATCTTCTTCTGCGACGTAGCCAAATTCGCTCAGCACCGAGTAGACCCCGGGGCTGACGTGCCCCATGCTGACAATCAGCCGGTCGCGCCCCTCCCAGCACGCATCGTCGGCATTGTGCGCTATGGTGCTGTAGAGCATGAGAAGAAGATGGAGCGAAGACATCGAGCCGCCCGGATGACCGCTACCGGCAAGCGTTGTGCTCACGATGATGCGCCGCATGCAGCGTTGCCACATCTCCTGGAGTCTCTTTTTTTGTTCCTCGCTCAAAGAGGCCTGATCGAATGAAATTCTAAACATTGAATTCTCCAAAAATCAGTTCGTTTTAAGCCGATCCAGGACAGAATCCACCAGATTGCCCACGGCTTTGGTAAAGGGAGTGTCAGCCTCGCTGTTCAGCACCGGGTTTCCGCTGTCCCCTCCCTCAACCACCCGCGGATCGAAGGGCAGCTCGCCAAGGAAGCGCACATTCATGGCGGCCGAGGTCTTAAGCCCCCCGCCCGTTTTGAAAATGGGAATAAACTCGTTGCAGTGCGGGCAAAAAAGACCCGACATGTTTTCCACAAGCCCCAGGATCTGCATGTCCACCTTGCGGCAAAAATTTATGGATTTTCTGACATCGGCCAGGGCCACTTCCTGGGGCGTGGTCACGATGAGCGCTTTGGCGTCGGCGATGAGCCTGGAGATGCTGAGCGCCTCATCTCCCGTACCGGGCGGCGAATCGATAACCAGGAAGTCCAGATCTCCCCAATCGCAGTCGGCAAGAAACTGCTGGATGACACCGTGCTTTACCGGGCCCCGCCAGATTACCGCCGAATCGGTATCCTCGAGCATGCACCCGATGGAGACAATTTTGAGGTTCGCATTGTATTGATAGGGAAGTATCTCCTGCTCGGCGCTGATGTCGAGCTTTCCCCGAATCCCGAACATCTTGGGAATCGAGGGCCCGTGCAGGTCGATATCGAGGAGCCCCACCCGGGAGCCGTTTCGGGCAAGACCCAGCGCGAGGTAACTGGCAACGCTGCTCTTGCCCACCCCACCCTTGCCGCTCATTACCAACACCTTGTTTTTGATGCGCGAGAGCTTGCAGCCAACGAGTTCTTCCCTGCTCTTCTTTTCTCCTGAACTCTTGCAGGACGCGCACGATTTCTGATCGCATTTCATAATAGTTTCCGCCCCCCCGGCCCTTGAGCCCTGAAAATCGGTAGACCCCGGCCCGAACCGGCGCCGAATAAATAATTAAATGTTAAAAGCCGGCAAATTAGAATTTATCTTAAACCAAGTCAACTGCCAGTTCCAACCCCGCGAACAATATTTTGAACTATTAACCATGTGCGGCACACACCGCACTTTTTACCGGTAGCGTTTACTTTTATTCAGGATGCTGGTAACATAGGCTAAAATCTCAGACCGTGAACCATTTTCCAATACCTTTTCCGCACCACCGTTTGCAAGGGCGCCTCATGGAAAAACACTTTTGTCTGCTTGACGCGTTTCAACAGGAATTCAATCTGGACGAAGAGCAGAAGCGGCGCCTGCAATATTCTTTTTTCACCGAACGGCTTTCTCCGGCCGTTGCTTTCGAAGAGATCGCGATCACCGACGAAAGCCGCATCCTGAGAGTCATGGCCGCTCACCTGGGGCTCCCGGTGCTCCTTCGCGAAGACTATCCCGAAAAGCCGGTTCTTCTGGAAGGCGTTTCCATGTTTTTTTTACGCAAACACGCCATCCTGCCCATCCAGGTGGAAAGCGACAAGGTGCGCGTCGTGGTAAACGATCCGATGAACCTGCCGGTTCTAAACGCGGTTTCGAACTATTTCGGCGGCATGGAACTGGGGCTGTGGCTGGGGCAGCGCGAAGAGATCCGAACAGCCATCGACCGGCTCTACGGCACCGCGGCGCGGGAAGCCGAGGAACAGTCCGTTGTGGCCCTCGATGCCGGCGGCTTCGAAGACGATCTGGAGCACCTGCGGGGGCTGGCCCAGGAAGCGCCCATCGTTCGCCTTGTCAATGTGCTGATTTCCCGCGCTCTTGACATGCGAGCCTCAGACATTCATTTCGAGCCCTTCGAGCGGGCCTTCCACGTCCGCTGCCGGGTAGACGGCGTGCTCTTCGATCTCGACCAGCCGCAGAAAACCATGCAATCGGCCATTATCAGCCGCCTGAAGCTCATGGCCAATCTCAACATAGCCGAACGCAGGCTCCCCCAGGACGGCAAGATCAAAATCAGGTTCGGCAACCGGGAGGTTGACATTCGCGTCTCCACCGTGCCAACGATTTACGGAGAGTCGGTGGTCCTCAGACTGCTTGCCCAGGAAAGCGTCGAATATGACCTCGAAAACCTTGGCATGGACAAAAATCATCTGGACTATATCGAGTCCATGATCGAGCGCCCTTATGGAATGGTGCTTGTCACCGGCCCCACGGGCTCGGGCAAGACCACCACACTCTACGGAGTCTTAAAGAAGCTCAA
>JAJYDE010000083.1 GCA_021777755.1 Deltaproteobacteria bacterium | reverse complement strand
CCTAAAATGCGGCAGGAGCGGCAGCACCGGGATTCGTGTTGTTTGGCCCACTCGCACCCGCCCGAGGCATCCTCCATGGTCCCGGATCATCGAATACCCCACGGCCAGATTCACCTGATCTCCACCTGAAGCACACTCTCTGAGGGACCCCACGTGGTCTCAATCTTAGAGGACGACTCAGGCAAACCTGGTGTGCTACCTGAAATACAACCTGCCTGTGACGTCCCACATGATCGCAGGTCATGGAATACGCCTCAAGCAAAATTGGCGCGTACTTTCCAGTTTTCAACAATGCCTGTGGCGTCCCACGTGGTTTCAGCCATGGAATATACCTCAGGGGGCTACCGAGTTTCAAAGCGCGGAAATCTCCATCCCAGTCGTCAGCTTCCGATGATTTCATTCAACCCTTCGATGATTTGGTCCAATTTTCCCTGCGACACTGCGCCGATTTTTTTGCCGATCCGCTCTGTTGAGAGCGTGCGGATCTGGCTGATCTTCACCCATGAGCGTTTAGGAAGGACATTGGGGTCGAGTTCAAGGGTGAGAGGAAACCCGGCGCGCTGAGGTTGGCTGGTAATTGCCACAGCGATCACTGTTCCTGAGCGTTCATTGAAAATATCTTGGCTGAGAATGACAACAGGCCGCAGTCCGGCTTGCTCTTTGCCTTTTACCGGATTCAGATCGGCCCAGTGAATCTCTCCCCTCAGTATTCCGGCCACTGCTCCAACTCCTCATCCATACCCTCTTCAGCCATAACTTTCTCTGCACCCGGGTCAAGCTTCGCACATTCTCTGGCAAGGCGATTTCGTTCCAGTTTCTCCAATTTCTCTTCTACTGCATCTTGAATCGCTTTGCTTCGGTTCAGAAACACCCGCTCCTTTACCAACCGATCAAGCCGGTGCAGCGTATGTTCGTCCATGGTGATTGCGATCTTTGCTGAAGCCATCTTGCACCTCCGGCATGATAATATGTCATACCGATTGCGAAGTCAAGCAAGAAAGGACCAGTCAATGTGAATGAAGGCTGACGCCAGGCATAAATGGCGGCTCGAAATGAGCAAACAGCTTGCTGGCCCCTCCGACCCCTCCCACATGATCGCAAGTCATGGAATACGCCGTGGACAAATCCGGTGTGCTTCATGATCCACATCCAGCCCGATGCGTCCCGGGTGGTCTCATCCATGAAGTATCCCTCGTATCTTTAAAAGCGAGGGCACAAGTTGACCGGGCCATAAAAGGCCATAAATTCAATAGTGCCCGGCGAAGCGGAGGCGGGCAACGCTGGAGAGCGACCCGCCAAGGAATAGCCGTGATGGGGTGCGACGGATATCGCGCCAGAGGGAGCTTTCGGGCTCCCTCATCCTCAATCAATATCCAGAGCTTGCCCCCCATGCCTTATAAACTCCGGGGGGGGGCAGAGCCCCCGTTGGACGTGGCAGATCGTGTATCCCTTGGTAGCGAAAACCGTGCCTGAGCGGTGGTCGCCACGTCCTTTCTCGAATAGCCCGAACAGTTGCCGGGGCCTTTGAGCCCGTATCCGCAAGGCCGGGAATTGGAGAGAACATTATGAACGAATATTTTGTCGGCATCGACGTATCCAAGGACAGGCTTGATGTGGCCGTTCTTCCAGATGGCGGGCGGTGGTCGGTCGGAAACAACGAGGAGGGGGTACACTCGCTCGTGGAGCGATTGAAAGGCCTTGGACCCGCCCTGATCGTCCTTGAAGCCACTGGGGGTCTGGAGATCCTTGCGACTGCGTCCATCAGTTCGACCGGCCTTCCTGTCGCCGTGGTGAATCCACGCCAGGCCAGGGATTTTGCCAAGGCCACAGGAAAGCTTGCGAAGACCGACGCCATCGATGCGGCATTATTGGCTCTTTTTGCACAGAGGATACGTCCGGAGCCTCGACAGATTAAGACGCCGGATCAGCAGGAGCTTTCGGCTTTACTCGCCCGCCGCAGTCAGTTGATCACCATGCTTGTGGCCGAGAAAAACCGTTTTTCCTCCGCGCCTGGAGGTATTCGACCAGACATAAAGGAGCATATTGTATGGATCGAAAAGCGCATCAAGCTTGGCGTCGGCAACCTTGAAAAGCTCGTAAAGAAGTCTCCTGTCTGGCGCGAAAAGGACGCCCTGCCGCGAAGCGTTCCTGGCGTAGGTCCCGTCCTTTCGCTCAATCTTCTCGGTGGTTTACCCGAACTGGGCAATTTGGACAGAAAGAAGATTGCAGCCCTTGTGGGTGTGGCCCCTCTCAACTGCGACAGCGGAAAGATTAGAGGCAAGCGCTTCGTGTGGGGCGGCCGTGCCGATATAAGAACGAAACTTTATATGGGTACCGTGGTAGCCATCCGTTTTAATCCGGTCATCGAAGTATTCTATCAACGACTCATCGCGGCTGGAAAGAAGCCAAAGGTCGCGATCACAGCGTGCATGCGCAAGCTCTTGACCATACTCAACGCCATGATCAAAAACTCGACCTCATGGAACCCTGAAATGTCATCAACTACTTGACATTAAAGACAGTTGCTCAGTGGATCGAGTGTGGAAACGGTTGCCGGACCTCTCCCCGGTGGTCTCAGTCACGTAGTCTCCCTCGGGCAGCCGGAAAGAACCTGTGGAAGAATTACTCATCCAACTGAAGAGCTCTAAGATAGGTCTTTGGGGGTAAGTCCGGTCCGCCTTGCAATCCGAGCCAACAGTCGCGGCCCTATTTCTTCTCCATCATGGAATGAGAATATGAAATTAGGCCAGCCGGGACGCGATAGAAGGCGATGTGAACCAGACTGGCGCTTAATTGTCCAACCTATACGCAACAGCGCATCGCGTACAAGGCGGGCTTTTGTGGAAGGCCAAACGCTCATGCGGCGGCAAAAGAAAGGTCGGATAGATCGATGATTTCACCATGCTCCACCATGTCCGCCAAGGTATGCAGCGCGAGAGCTTTAACCTTGGACAGGGCTTCCTGGGGCGTTTTGCCGTATGTCATAACTCCTGGAAGCTCCAAAATTTCGGCGATCCAACGCCCGTCCGTTTCCTGTTCGATCTCTGTCGTCAGTCGCACTGCGGAATCTCCTTCCGGTAGCCTCGCGATAATCGGTACTTAACACGGAGGCGAATGCTTGTCAAACAGCGCGCCCCACCGATTTGGCTGATCTTTACCCCGCCCGATCTTCCTCCATGGTCTCAACCATAGAGTATCCCTCGGCCGAACATGGGCCAGCCTACGATTTGAACTCCTCTCCCTTGACCGGCTCCACAAAGAATTTTTTTAAAAACACCATCGCCCGCCCGACAGGGTGGAGGTTAACCTTCCTTCGTGAGGCCTGCGCTGGCGCGGGCTGAAAGCATTTGCCCGATAATACTCATTCAAAATCAAAAGAACACGGCGCGGCGAATTTCAGTTGATTGATCGGAGAAAAGGCCTTTGAGCGGTCAAAGGAGCCGAATTGAGCGGCTTCGGGCAATTGAAGCGCTTTGGGCTTCACCCTTTGATTCGGAAAAGTCCCGGTCCGAAAACAGGTCGGAAAATCTTGACTCCGGGTTGGAAGATTTCTAAACTGGAGAAAACCAATCGAAACGGTAGCCGAGTGTCCATCCGTAAAGGCCGGTACGGAAGGTGGGCGGCGTGATGCGGTGACCACCCCCGGCATCGGGGCGAGGTCGCATGGCAGGCGCGGCTTCAGCACTCGAATGAATGGATGTTGAAAAGGAGATGACATGAACATTGACGCCTATAAGCGAATTCTTGCCATGGCAATCGAAAATGAGATCGCGGCTCATGATTTCTACAAAAGTATTTGTGAAAAAACGACAAATGAGAGCCTGAAACAAATATTTTCCGAATTGGCCGAAGAGGAGCAGAAACACAAGATTTTCCTTGAAGGGTTTTTTAGCGGACAGAAATCATTCCATTTTGCCGAGGTGACAGACTTCAAGGTCACTGAGAGCATTGAAAAGCCAAGGCCCTCGATCGATATGAAGCCGGCCGATGCAATCGGTCTGGCCATGAAGGCCGAAGAGGAGGCCATGCGGTTATACCTGGGCCTGGCAGATTCCAGTATGGACTCGGACCAGAAAGAAATGTTTCTCAACCTGTCGAATATGGAAAGATCACACAAGGTCAGACTGGAAGAATTGTATACCTCGATGGCCTATCCGGAAGTCTGGTAGGAAGGGTTGATACACGCCGCGGGCCGCGGTGATCGGTTAGTGCTCAACTGCTGCGTATGTCTACAAAACCCGCCATTTCCTCCAATCTTTCCATTTTTAAAAACCGGAGTTGCAGAGGGTTCTTTTGACCGGCCGGGAGACGATGGCCGGTCAAAAGGGGGCGGACCCCCGGCAAAAAGGCCGCGGGCATACCCGATCGCGGATGCGGGGCGATCGGAGCGGAACCGTTCAAATCCGGCGCTGCAATGCGATTGCGATGGATTGGAATGGCCCCTGGTAAGGCCGAAAATGGCTTGACCAATGTGGGGGTTCGGGATACAACCTCGAAGCGAGGCTGTTCCGAAAGGTGCGAAATGATCATAGGTGACGATGTCCTTGAGCAAACCTGCAAAGACATGATTGAAACAATCCTTCTTTGCTTGGGCGACGCAACGAAGGGAACAATTTACAGAATCGGTCCAATGCCGGAGTTGCGTACCATTCGCGTAAAATCGGGGGTGCGTGACGAGGCTGCCGGTGAAATCCTGTGGGGCACAAACGAATTTTCCGACTACAATTATCCGGGAAAGTGCTGGGAGGACTATAAGGACAAACCGGGCCGCCTGCTCGAAGCCATGGCGTGGTGTGTGGAGAAAGGCAAAAGCTGGACTTCGGACGATCCCAATCTCGACAGCCGCAGCATTCGAAAGCAGCTTGCCAACGAAGCCGAAGACTACCATCACATGGAGCCGGTCCTCATTAACAGGACCTACCTTTACGGGGACCAGGCCGAAGACCTTGAATTCCCTGTCGATTATCGTGGGCTGCCGATCTGGGGAGACTGCCGCAACCTCGTTGTTGCGGTAATAAAGATCCACTTCAAAAAGGGCTGTATAAAAAGAGGCGATAACTCCACAAAGGTCATCAAGAAACTGTCGAGAACCCTCGGCACTCAACTGCTTTCGCTCCACATTCGGGAAACTCTTTCGGATGCGCAGCAGGAACTTGCCCGGCAGCGTCTGCAGAGTTGCAATATTTTGGCCCACGAGTTGAGAAATACTCTTATAAAGTTGGGATTCGCCTTCTCCGCCATAAACGCCGAACTCAGTTTTCTAAGGGAACAGTGGGAGCGCGAAATTGCTCTGGCTTGTCCCGATATCGATAGTAAGAGCACCATCCTGGACAGGTTGTGCGAGTTGGTTGAAGCCAACTGTTCCGATGAAAAATGTACGGCCCGGATTGTGGGGTTGTGTGAAAAGCTCAGGGCCGAACAGGCCGAACTCTGCGAAGTGGCTCTGATGCCCGCCGTCGGGGAAAAATGGGTCGATAACAAGATCGCGCCCAAATGGCAGGAGTTGTTGGCTGAAAGTAATGCGTGGGAAGCAAGCCGGGAAGAGATCTTGGGGCTGATCGGCCGGTTGAAAAATGCATTATGGGTTGGCACAAACGAGGAATTTGCTCACCGGTTGGCGCATCTGCCCGAGGACCTCAAAGCGATGTGGCCAAAGCTTGCCTACATGGAATTTAGTGCCGATAAGCTGGCGGAACTCGAACATATCATTCATTTCCTGGACCATCCGCATCTGAAGATACCCCACAAACAGCAGACGAAGAAAATTTTAACCTCTCTTAAGGCTCTGGTGGAAACAATCCCCGAAATTGAGGAAAAGACAAACCGCATCATTTTCTCCCTGAGGAATGGTTCGATGGGGAAATCTTGAAGCCGCATCATTAAAAATTGTAAAACAACTCTTCCATGCTCAGCAGTTCACATCCCGTCTTGGTTACCCTTACCATGTTTTCCAATCTCACTCCGGCAAATCCGGGCAGATAAATTCCCGGCTCGACGGTAATTATCATGTTTTCCTCGAGCAGGACCGGGTTGACCTTTCTCAGGCCCGGCCTTTCGTGAACTGCCAACCCGACGCCGTGCCCCAGGCCGTGGCCGAAAAAGTCTCCGTAGCCGGCCTTGGTGATATGGTCGCGCGCCGCCGAATCGACGCCTACCGAATCGATTCCCTCGCAAATTTTGTCCTGAGCCGCAAGCTGGGCCTCCCGAACGATTCCGTAGATCTCCTTCAGTTTCGGATCGGGAGCTCCCGCAATCCAGGTCCTGGTCATATCGGAGCAATACCCGGCGAGCTTTGACCCCAGATCCAGGACCACCGCATCTCCCGGGGCGATTTTGCGCCCCGTCGGCACCGCATGGGGAAGAGCACCGTTTGGACCCGCGGCAACGATTGGCGGAAAGGAGACCGCCTGGCCTCCGGACTCGCGAATGGTTTTTTCGATCAGCCAGGCCATTTCAATTTCCGTCCCGCCAGGGGCCAGGGCGCTCCATACCGTATGGAGCGCCTTTTCGGTCAGCCTGATGGATTTGCGGATTTTTTCGATTTCCATCTCATCTTTTATGATCCTCAGGTTTTCGACCATATCCTCAAGAGGAACAATCTCCGCGGAAGGTCGGGCCTTTGCCAGGGCTTGCTCGATTTCCCCGAATCTGCTGACCGTCAGGAAATGGGCTTCGACTCCGAGCCTTTGGCATTTGAGATGCGAAAAAAGATCGGGCAAAATTTGCTTGAGACCCGTGGAATAAATCTCGGTCTTAAAATCGGGAGCTTCGGTCCTGGCTTCTTCGGCATAGCGCGGATCGGTCAACAGGTATTTTTGCGAGCGGGTGATGAGAAGGCATCCGGAACTCTCCGTCAGCAGGAGGTCTTCGGCTTCAAATCCGCTGAGGTAATAGCGGTTTTCGGGTACGAAGATCAGAAAGGCATCGAGGTCGCGCTCTTCCATCTTCTCGCGAAAGCGTCCAATTCTTTTGGAAAATATATCTTCAACCATTTTCAGCCCTTTCCTCCGCGGTCCAGAACGGACATGATGTGCTCCCTGACCTCATTTATCTGCTCGGTTGTCGCCTGGGGAGTCAGGTAGAAGTTTTCGCAATCCAGGGCGTCAACCAAACCTTCCCTGTACATCTGAAACCAGAAGGGCATTGTTGGGTGAAAGCCGATCTCGGGGTCGGGTGAATTGGGGAATTCAAGAAATATCGTTCCCCGGAAGGTCTCCCGTATCCACCTCAGAGCCTGCCTGCCGCATCCTGCACGCTTTTGGCCGCAAACCTCGAGGTGATAGAGTGTGATCTCCTTGCTTCCATCCTCGGTCAAACAGAGGCTCAACTGCCCTTTGAAGCGCCCGCGGACTTCAAAGCAAAGGACCTCCATCGGCCCGTAGCCCTTTAGCACCGTTAACAGCTCCGGGATGGAGACGCTACTGTAATAAGCTTGCCATTTGGCGCCTTTCCAGTCGATATCAGCCATGTGAGCAGACTCCCGAGACGAGCGCCCCGATTTTTTACGGGGTGACTTTGGATAAAGTGCCGCCAGCTCTTTTTTGGCTGCCGACACAGCCCGTTGGACCAAGGGTTCCCATTCGGGGCAAAAAAGGCGGGAATCACTATTTTCGCCTTGAACAAGGAGGCAAGAGCTAAGGGGTGCAAATCTTTTCAAGCAGTCCTTGCTTTCGAAAAGCAGTATTCAAAGGCGTCTGCCTTTCTGGAGCACGACCGGGTGTAAGCCCAATCTTTTTATTTCCGGATAAAGCTCGTACAGACTGCACTTGATTTGGTCAGTCAGTTTCATGAAGGTTTCCAATCGAACGTGATGTCTGACGGAAAACCACTGGCGCCCCGCCTTTGGCGGAAAGCCATTGCTTCTTCAGTTTTTCAACTGTCTCAATGCCTCGAAAAGCGCAACCCCTACCGCGGTGGCAAGGTTCAGGCTTCTAACCCTGACTTTGTCGATGGGGATTCTTACCACATCTCCCGGGTAAGAGACAACCAGTTCGCCGGGCAGACCTCGCGTTTCCGGTCCAAAAACCAGACAATCTCCCGGCCTGAAGGAAAAATCATAATGGATTGTCGATGCACCGGCCGAAAAATATACCATGCGGCAATGGTGGATATCGCCACGGGCTGTGGCAAAATCGGGATACTGTTTCATTCGAACGTAAGGCCAATAATCCAGGCCCGCCCGTTTGAGATATTTGTCGGTGATCTTGAAACCCAGCGGTTCGACCAAGTACAAGGGGGTATGAGTGGCTGCGCAGGTCCTCGCGATATTGCCGGTGTTTTGAGGTATTTCCGGCTGATAGAGAAGGACCGAAAGGGCATCACCCGCACCCCGGTCGCTGCGACGGCCGGAGGAATCGAGGCAAATCTCGCCACTTTTAAAAGCCAAGCTTAGTCCTGAGTGCGAACAGCACGCACGAAGAGGTTGGCGTAATTTTCCTCGACCAGATACATGTCGCCATAATAGAAGTCCGCGTAGCATGCTTCATGCCGGTGTCCCTCGCGCGTGCTCGCAGACCAGCAGTTGCGTTGATTTTCAAACACCGGATCGATGTAGAGGCCGCTTTTGCGATCCTCTTCGGTCAGGATCAGGCTGGCCAATTCGTCCTCGGTGGGAAATCGCCAATCATTGTAGCCGGCAAAACTTTCGGCGTTCAGCTTTTCGATATACTCGAATCCGTCCTTCCACACGGTTCTTGCGCTGGAAGCGCCTCGTTGCCACATAAGGCCGGTTTGTTTGTCGAGCACAATCGCGTCTTTTTCCAGAATGAACCTTTGTTGCATGATACCTCCCGGTGCAAATATGATCGACTTGAAGCCTTGCGGATCAAGTCGGGCCTGGGTCGAGGATGAACCGGCAACCGGCTGCACGGTAGAATCGACGATTTCAACTCCGAATCTAAATTTTCGAAAGTATACTCAAAAACGTGAAAAAACAAAAGTCCCAAAGTCGGGGCTTTGCCCATTTCCGGGCCGGGATGGCCGCAAAATCCGGGACCGGTTATTTCTGGAAATATCCGGTCATGGAGGCTTTGGCCAGGACCTTGCCTCCGAGCGCCTCTTTAAAAACTGAAAGGGAGGTGGCCGGTTTGAGGCCGAGCCTGGAAACGCTGAGGGCGTAGACGGTAATGACATAAGGGTGGGGGCCGCTTCCAGGGGGAGGCTGGGGGCCGCCGTATCCCGCTTCTCCGAACGAATTGAGCAGCTCCGTTGATCCGGGGGGCATTCTCTTGCCCGAGGCGCCTTCGGGAAAAGACTTCACATTTGCCGGAACATCCACGATCAGCCAGTGTACCCACATTCGGGCAACCGGATGGTGATCGACGATGGAGATGGCGAAAGACCTGGTCCCCGGAGGTGCGCCGATCCATTGCAGAGGGATGGAGATATTTCGGCCCCCCGCGGCCAGTCGCGCATAAGAGGCAGGAATGAGTCCCCCGTTTTTAAAGGCGGGCGAGGAGACATACATCGCAGACCTCATCATCGTCGCGCTTCCTATGGATCTGTTGACGAACCTCCCGGCCGGGACCATGAAGCCGAAGGCGGGACCGGCGAGCAGCAGCAGGTAGGCTGACGCCGAAACGACAAATGCCGACAATTTGTTCATTTCGCTTCCTCCTTGGGGACCAAGCAAGCAGAAACTGGTTTTAAACACCACCAAAAAAT
>JAJYDE010000082.1 GCA_021777755.1 Deltaproteobacteria bacterium | reverse complement strand
GGGTGCCGAGCGTTGCACAAAAAATGCGCCAACTCACACGCAATGGCCGCCTGGTTTTCGACTACTTGCGGATGACGAAAAATTCGTGCGGTGTTCTCAGTCTGTGAAGGAGAACAAATCAACCCTGGCGAGTTTTGCTCAAGGCTTGATTTATTTTTAATCCGGTGGTATTTAGGGTTCTTCAATATTTCTGGTGGGTGTAGCTCAATTGGTTAGAGCACTGGGTTGTGGCCCCAGAGGCTGGCGGTTCGAGCCCGCTCACTCACCCTGCGGCAGGAAGCCGGTTTGCCGACATTGCAGACCGGCTTTTTTATTTTCTCAAATCTCGAATTCCGACCCTGTTTCCAACCCGCCGACGCTTCCGCTCAGATCTCTTCGGCCTTTGGCCGCGAAGCGTTCAGAAACTTTCTTCCCGTGAAGATCAAGGCGGCGGAGAACACAACGCGCAAGGCCACTTCGGGCAAAAGGTGTGCAAAAGAACCCCCGAGAAACGAACCGAGAACAATGCCGGGGATCAGTCCGGGAAGGATATTTACCGCCACGTTTCGCGAACGCCAATAGGTCAAGGCGCCCACCGCGCCGATGGGAATCATTGCGAGCAGGGAGCAGCCTTGCGCGGTATACTGGGTGAACCCCAGGATCAGCACCATGGAAACCACCATGATCCCGCCTCCCCCGATTCCCATCATGCCCGACAGAAAACCGGTAAAGGTTCCGGTCAGCAACAGGATGATGATTTCGGGCCAACCGCCGATCGCCGCATGCTCATGGGGCAGAGAAGGTTTTAAGATCAAAAGCGAAGAGATAACGACCAGAAACCAGCCAAAGGCTCTTTTCAGTTTCCATTCCGGCAGGGTGTTGGAGAAGTTGGCCCCTATCCCGGCAGTGATTATGGCGGTGGAAGCCAGGAGCACCGAAGCCGTGATGTCGACCGAGCCGTGCCAGCCATAGGTGGCGACCCCAGCGGCCCCTGTGAAGACAAGCGCCACCAGGCTCGTGCCGTGGGCCTTGTGCTGGGGCATTTTCATGACTCCAACCATCAGTGGAATCATGATCGCTCCGCCCCCGAGTCCAAGAAGCCCCCCGAATAGACCTGCGGCAAGTCCAATGAAAAAACTCAGCATTGACATCGGCTACAATCAATCCCGGAAGCGGATCGACTCCGCATAAATCTCAACGGCGTGTTTGACCTGGATACGCTTGCCGGCCTGTGAGAGCATATCGCTTATCTGCAGCATGCAAGCCGGACAACTCGTTGCAACCGTCGAACACCCCGATTCGATAATTGCGTCACATTTTCGCCGACCGATAGCGGCCGAGACGGGATAATACTGAAGGTTGAAACTCCCCCCGCAACCACAGCATCTGTCGGCTTCGTTCATTTCTCTCAAGTCGTAGGCCGGGTTGGCGCTAAGAAGCCGCCGGGGCTGAGCCGCTATGCCCAGGGATTTTTTCAGATGGCACGGATCATGGTAAGTAAGAGGCTCTTTATGCCCCGTGGCGGATGAAGCGGCCGGGATCAACCCTGTTTGGTCCACCAGAAACTGGCTGATGTCCATTGTCTTTTCGGCCAGTTCGTCCAGGCGGGCTTTTTCTCGGCCGCCAAAAAAGCGCGGCCACAGCTTCTTTATGGTCGAGGTGCAGGTGGCGCAGGCGGTTACGAGGAAATCGAAGCCAGCCGGGTCAAACCTTTCGAGATTGTAACGGACGAGCTTCTCGAAGGTCTCGAGATCTCCGGAGGCAAGGGCCGGGATTCCGCAGCAACCCTGCTCTTCGGGCATCAGGACATTCGCCTGGTTGTAGCGGAGGGCTTTTAACACCGCGTGACCCGTATCGGGGTAAATCTTATCCACCATGCAGCCGACGAAAAAGGCCACTGCGGGGCCGGAAGCGTTACCGGGCGTGTGGCGGCCCGGGCTTTTGCGAAAAGAAACGGGCGCCAGGGCTTTCACATGCCTTTCGAGCCCTGGAAGCGAAAATCGGGCGCAGGAAAGGCCTGAAAAATCGTCGGAAGGCACAAGAAAGAGCTTCTGGATTGTCGAGGCCGAGTGCAGCAGCCTGTCGAAAAACTCCGGATGGGCCAGCATGCCCCGGAAGACAGCTCTTTTGACGGGATTGAGCCCCATATAGCCGGTCAAAATGACTCGGGCATCGAAGAAAATATCCAGGACCTTCACGCCGCTCGGGCAATTGGCCGCGCACGAGCCGCATAGAAGGCACCGGGACAGCCGCTCCCTTACGCCCTCGGGGTCTTTGAACATCTCCTTTATAAGCCCGTCCAACAGCGCGAGCTTACCTCGGGCCACATCGGCCTCCCGGCCCGTTTCGGCAAAAAGCGGGCACACCGCCTGGCACATTCCGCACCGCATGCAAACCGCAAGAGAATCTTCGAGGCTTTTGACCAGATCGGCCAGCCTTTTCATATCGTACACGCTCACCCTCCAATGATCTTACCGGGGTTGAGGATGTTTTCCGGGTCGAGGGCCGCCTTTATGCGGCGGGAGTAAAGAATCGAGGGGCGGCCGATTTCATTTTCCAGGTACTTCGATTTGGCCGCACCTATGCCGTGCTCGCCCGAGAGCGTGCCTCCAAGTTCGAGCGCCTTTTCAAAAATGGCGTCGATCGCCTTTTCGACTCGGGACCAGGCTTGTGCGTCACGGCGGTCGCTAAGGATCGTCGGGTGGAGATTGCCATCACCCGCATGGCCGAAAGTTCCGATCAGCAGGTCGTATTTTTTCCCGATCTCACCTATGGCGGCCACCATGGCAGGGATGTTGCTGCGAGGGACCGTGGCGTCTTCGAGCACCGTCGTGGGCCGCACCCGCGAGAGGGCCGAAAGGGCCGCGCGGCGCGCCTCCCAGACCTTGTCGCGTTCGGCCGCGTCCCGGGCCGCCTGAATGCGCATGACGCCCATCTTGCGACAGATTTGCTCGACTCGCGCGGCTTCTTCCTCGACTTGCGCGGGGTGGCCGTCGACTTCGATCAAAAGCAGTGCCGCGGCATCCACGGGAAGTCCGGCGCCGCTGAAATCCTCGACCGCCCGGATGGTGAAATTGTCCATGAATTCAAGGGTAACCGGGACGATTTTATCGGCAATAATGGCGGAAACGGTTTCGGAGGCTTGGCGGATGTCGGAAAAAACCGCCATCATCGCCTTTTTGGCCGCAGGCATCGGAATGAGTTTGAGCGTAATCCGGCTAAAGACCCCCAAAGTGCCTTCGGAGCCCACAAGAAGGCCACCCAGATTGTAGCCGGTTACGCATTTGACCGTTCGCGCCCCGGTTTTTACCAGTGCTCCTCCGGCGTCGAAAAACTCGAGCCCCATGACATAGTCGCGCGTCACACCGTAGCGAAGTCCGCGTAATCCCCCGGCATTTTCGGCCACATTCCCCCCCAGCGTGGATACGGCCTGGCTTCCAGGGTCCGGGGGATAGAAAAGACCTTTGGATTCGACCAGGGATGCGAATTTTGCGGTCACAACCCCCGGTTGCACCACCGCGTAGAGATCCTGCTCGTTTATTTCCACGATTTCATTCAAAGCGTTGGTAAGGATCACAACGCCGCCTTTTTTGGGCAGAACCCCCCCGCTCAGGTTTGTCCCGGCCCCTCGCACGGTAAGAGGAAGGCGGTTTTCGCCACATACCCGCACGGCCTCTCCAAGCGCCTCACACGTCACGGGCCGCAGGACCAGGGCGGGAGTGACCGGCTCCAGGACCGCCGCATCATACGAGTAGGCGTGAAGGTCGGTTTCCTCGCTAAAGACATTCTCCTTGCCCAAAATTCTTTCGAATTCTTTTAAAACACCCTTTGTATGCATTTCTTTTCCCGAAAAACGGAAGGTGAACCTGTTGTCGCCCGCCCGGATGGCGCGCACCCCGCAAGCCTGTGATGATAACCCACTTTTGCCCGACAATCGATGAGAATTGGGAAGACGGATGAAAAGGAGCGAAATATTGGCCGGGAAAAGCGCAGGTTCAAATTCCGGCGATAATGGCCGTGATATTGTCCCTTCCACCTTCTTTGAGGCAGGCGGCAACCAAATCGGTCAGTTTTTCGCTCAAGGCGCGACGGGCGCCCAGAATCGAGGCGATCGATTCGTCGGGCAAAAGATCGTGAAGCCCGTCAGTGCTAAGAAACACGAGATCTCCCCGGGCCAATTCGAAGTCGCCCGTGTCGGGTTCATACTCTTCGCATCCCACACACCGAGTCAAAACACCGCTGTAAGGATGCACGCGCGCCTGTTCCCGGGTGATTTTGCCATCCTTGAGGAGCATGCCCGCAACCGTGTGATCTTCTGTGATGCGAAGCAACCCCCCTTTACGATATAGATAGATGCGCGTATCTCCGACATGAGCCCAAAAAGCCGATTGGCCCGAAATCACGAGGGCGGTGAGGGTCGTTCCCATCCCGTTGAGGGAAGAAACGGCGCGCGCGCGCGCGATCACCGCTTCCTGGGCTCTCCCGACACGGGCGACGAGCTCGGCGCCGGTGTCGGCCTCGGCCGGGCAAAAGCCTTCGAAGGCCCCGACGGCAATTTCGGCTGCGATCTCCCCCGCCGCGTGCCCGCCCATTCCATCCGCGATCACAAGAAGGGCGATCTTCTCATCCATGGCCTTTGCAAGGAAACGATCCTCGTTGTTGTCCCTGTGTAGACCGATGTTGGTAATCGATTCGATGTGCATGGCGTGCCCCCGTGAAGATAATTCAAGGCGGTCCGAAAATCCGATCGAAACAGACCAGATAATACATAACCGAATCCGGAGCCGTATAGAAGCCAAATCCGGCCAAGCCATGTTTCGGAGTGGTCGGGCAAAAAACAGCCGCGCCCCCTTTACTTACTCGGCGTGGTGGCTATCTAAAATATAGAACAAATTTGGATGCACGCGTGTTTTCCAAACCAACCGGGCGGCAAATTCTCCCGGGCGAAACGATGAGAGTTCAGTGTGTTCAGGACCGGAAATCTCGAAAACAGGCAATTTGGAGGTAAAACAGATGCAGAAGAATAGTATTTTGATGTCCCTGATGATGATGGCCGCCCTTTTGACGGCGATCCCCGCTTTTGCCCAGATGAACCGCAACGGCGCCCCGATGATGAACCAGCAGGAGCAAAATTCGATGTCCCGGGGCAACCAGATGTCTCAAAGCCCCTTCACTCATTCCATCGATCTCAGCTATCTGTTGCACAAGTCGGTTAAAAACGAACAGGGCCGGACAATCGGAAAGGTCTCCGATGTTATTGTCGGCCCCAACGGGCAGGCCGAATTCGTGATCCTTTCGCGCACGGGCTTGTTCACAAGTTCAGGCAGATACCTTCCCGTTCCCTGGAAGACTTTTTCATCGCACTGGACAAACTCGGCCCAGATCGACGAATCGAAACCGGTCGTGCTGAGCCTGTCGCAGGATCGGATCAACAGAGCTCCGGGATTTTCCAACAAAAAAGATCTGACAAACAACCTCGCCCGCCAGAAGGTATGCATGTATTTCAAGGGAGATTGCCAGCAAAGCTCGTTAAATCAGCAGACGGTACAATAAACCCGCATTGAGCCGGCAGTGAGAGTATCCGGCATTCGAGTCGAGCGACAAGCCGCTTCCAGCGCGGCGTGTCGCTCGTTCAACGGCCCGGAATCGGAGGAGGCGGGATCCCTCCCGCCTCCTCCGATCGTGGATCGCGGGAATCCCCGGGCTAGGAAATTTTCCCGGTTGCCCGGCCTTGGGAATATGAGGCCTCCGTACGCAATGAGTGGACCCTCCTCGCCCCCGTCGGGTTGAGCCAGCCCGCAAGTCTTTTCGGCCAGCGGCTTGAACGGGGCGGCCCCTCGATTACTGCCCTGCACTTCTTCTCATAGGCTTCGATTTCCCCTCACCATGGCCTCTCCATCCACGCCCCTTGAAATCAGAGGGCGGAAAGTATATAAGGAGGTTTGGACGGCGGAGCTTAAAAGCTACTTTCGAGGCTTCATGCTGCGTTTTTCCCCGTTCCAGCGCGCCTGTAGCTCAGTTGGATAGAGCAACGGACTTCTAATCCGTAGGTCGAGCGTTCGAATCGCCCCAGGCGTACTAACAAAATCAAGGACTTGGCGGGATTTCCGTTAAGTCCTTTTTTTGTTGCGTGCATATTGCGTGCACGAGTGTGTTTTGAACCACAGTTGGTCGGTTGGGGAAATCTTGTTTTTCAGGACGAAAAGATCGAAAGGTCGGAGGGGTAAGTGCGCGTTTTTATGCCCGTGGCCCTATAAAATATAGGGGGGGGATCGAAGGGCCGAGGCGCAGCATGTGAGTTCGCAGGATGCCCCACAACCGATTTTCATAGGGCAACCCTTGTCATGTATCGTCCGAAGGCGGAAAAGGCCTTAAAGGCCATTCTGACGCGCCAGGGCTTATATCGCGGTTTGTGGCCCTCCTGCGCCGCCATTCATGGATCTCTGAGCAGCAATCCGAACACGAGCAGCCGCGCCCGGCGTGCCAAGGGCGGTTACACGCGATACACGGGCATTCCTTAATCGGCTCGATGATTCTGGCCATAATGTGCCCGATTGATTCGCCCCCCCCTCTTGTGTTGCCTGTAGGGCTCACAACCGCCTCCTACTCCCATTTTGAAAGTTCAACGATTTCCGCTCCCCAGTTCAGTTGGAAGCGCAGCTTCCGGCCTTTATGATCCTGCCCGTCATGTCTCGGGATTTTGGCACTCATGATTTCAGCTGTGGTGTAAGGGGTTTGCGAGTCGAAGGCACGGTTTAGATTGACGTACAGCCGCGCTTTTTCAATCGTGCCCTCTCCGCCTTTCGCAAACGCCGCGCCGCCTTTTTTCTGCATCAGAATGACAGCAACGCCGTTTCTCAAAGAATCAAAAATCGTTCTGATATTCTCGCCAACCTTGTAGAATTCGTCATGAATCTCAAGGAAATCAATCACATGTAGGGAGTCTGGAGCCTGGACTATTGCGTCCTCAAAATGCCTGTTCACAGGATGGAACTTGACGCTTTTCCAGTCTTCATGGGACATGTCATGGAAGCGCTCTAGCCGGGAGCGCAACTCTGACGGCCCCATTTCGCTGAAATAGTAGTGGGTGTCCTGCCTGCGTCTGTTCAGATGGGCGATATTCAGGGCAACCGCCGTTTTGCCGGAATCTTTCGTCCCGGCAATGACGATGATATTTTTGGGCAGGATCTTACAGACATCGTTGAGACCAAGAGGTAAGGCGATATCGAACTCAGGGGAGCACTCACGGGAGAAGGGGTCGATTGCGGGAATGAGCGTGCGTTTCCGGTAGACGCCGCGCTTCTCTCCCACATGTGTGATAGCCCCCACCTGTGTTAAACGGGACATAATGCTCTTTAAATTACTATAACTCTCTTTAGGTAAGTTGAGTTCGGACATCAGGTCACGCAACGAGAATTGCCGCTCATCCCCTGTGTCCAAAAATAACCTTACTGAATTCGCTAAGTTACGGTCTTGTTGCTCGCCTACCGCGCCGTTTTTTTGGTTGCATCGAGGTTGCAAAAGGTTGCATTTGGTTGCAAAAATGGCCTCCGAGGTTGCAAAAGGTTGCATTTGGTTGCAAAAGGTTGCATTCGGTTGCAAAAGGTTGCATTCGGTTGCAAAGGTTGCAAAGGTTGCACCGAGGTTGCAAAGACCTCCTTGCACTCGGCAACCGCCCTGTCTAATGTTTTGGCCCTGTAGTCGGGCCTGTCCCATTTGGACCGATAAAGTCCGGATTGCCGGAAAAGCCGGTCCATTCGGCCCTGGTCGCGTCCGGTCCAAAAGGCGAGCGTTCCGCAAAGGGCAAGATCGCCCTCGCTCTGTGAACTGAAACCCGCTTCCCTCCAACCCCCCCTGTCAAAGAGCTGTGCGAACTTCGCGCCATTCGTCGCCGTCCGCGCCCGTGCGAGCAGCGTTGCGTCATCGAGATCCAAGGCGGCAGGACTTGCCAAGGGCGCGACGACCGCTTCCTTCGGCGGGAAGATCTCGGCATGGAATGCGTCAAGCTCGGCTTGTCGGTCCTCGACCGTGTTGGAACCGCCGATGCGATTTCCGGTCACTGTAAAGTATCTTTGCGCATCGTAGAGTTCTATCCTATCTTTACGCCTACCGTCAGGTGGTAGCTGGCCCCGCACAAGAATGTGGAGCCCGGTCCCCGAGGGAGAAACCTCCGTATAACTGTTGAACCGCTTGACGATCTCCTCCGCCCAGGATTCTACGTTGCAGGTCTCGGGGTCTCGGCAATGGTCGAGGTCGATTCCGCAATAGGGATCGTCTTTGGAGAATACGAAGCCCACGCCGTCACAGTGGTGGGTCTCGATCGATATCAGCGCTTCTTGGATGCTCGCCCAGGTCGCGGGGTCAGCCGCTGAAGCATTCCCCCCCGTCTTCGGGTTTTTCGGGATCTTTGTGATCCGCTTATCCACGGTCTCGAATTTCCACCCAACCCATTGTGGTTGCGAGATCAACTCCTTGGGTAGGTTTCCCACAGGGGGGACTTGCTTTCCCCGCGAAATATCGTTAATTTCAAGCATGTGGATCCCCTCCGGCCGCGCACCTCACTGTGCGGCTTCTTTGTTTCTGCCTACCCGAGTCGCCCCGACTCTTGCAGCTCCCGGAAACGCGCCATATCAATCAAGACGCTGCTGCCGATCTTCACGAAGAGCCCGGGAAATGTTTTGAGGTGAACGTGCTTGTATGCCCAACTCCTGGAAAATGGAAAGTTCACGCCCGGTTCGATCGTGTTGACTCGAAGCAAGCTTGCTGTCTGCTCCCCCGATGTTTTTCGCATTTTGTTCCCCTTTCAGGACGATAAACAATAGGCTATCGTCATACGTGTTAAAAAAATTTACCCCCCCAAAACGTCCATTACACGTTTGACCACCTTGGTAAGGTTGACCAGAACAGCACCGTCTTCGTTTTCCAAGGTCTCGTAGAGCGCGGCGAAGTCTTGTCGCGCCCCGATGTGATGGCCGATCGCGACGTAGCCGGGGACATCGCTTCTCGGGGTGCAAGCAAGGTAAACCTGCCACGCGAACACCGCGCTTCCGAGGATCGAAGTCGTACCCCCCCGCCGCGCCTCGATCTCCGCCTTGTACGAGGTCACGACGCCTTCTATCCGCGCGAACAGATCCCGCCCGATGTTCGTTCCCATCGGACAGAACGCTATCGCCCCCGCTGTCTCGCGGGGAATGCCCATTCCGGCCAGCTTGTCGAGTAGCCCGATTCGGATGATATCGACAAGTGTGAACTCGTGTTTGGCACCACGCCCTTGCGCCTTAACGGAAGGTAAGACGAGATGCCGGTCGATCCATTGCGTCAGAACTTTTTGGTTCACTCCCGTTGCGCGTACAACGTCCGCCCCCACAAAATAACGCATGCGTCTACCTCCCGGCGCTATCCAGCAATATGTTCGCTGGCAATAGACTATAGCTAATGTTCCAAACATGTGCAAAGACCACCTCCGGCGGTATCCGGTGATATTCAGCGGTTATTCGCGGTCTATCTCAGCAATACGGCTTTCCGCGTCGATGTTTAACTCATTTCGGGCAGGTTCATGACGGCCGCAATATCCCTGGAAACGGTAAGATTATTTCACAATCTCAAGGGCCTTCCCGGTCTTCCGGGTGAGCAGCTCCCCGGCTCTTCTGGCCGCTTGTTGCAGAGCGCCCGGCGACAGGTGCGCGTAACGCTGTGTCGTGGACAGGTCCTTGTGGGTGAGCATTTTCGAGACTACCGCCATGTCGATACCGTTCGAAACCAGCATGGATGCGAAATGGTGCCGAAGGCCA
>JAJYDE010000035.1 GCA_021777755.1 Deltaproteobacteria bacterium | reverse complement strand
GCTGGGTGTGGCCGTTACCGGACTGCTGTGGCGAGGTTTCCACAAAAGAGGGCTCTCGATAAGGGCGGCGAACCGGGAGCGGGAAGAACCTCGACCGGCCTCTTTTTCCACCTGATGGCTCGGAGGAAGCGGGCCGGGTGGTCGTCCAAATGTCGCGATTGCGCGAATACCCGCGGGTCTTGCCCTTCGATGAGACGATATTGCCGCCTGGCCGGTCCCTGTTTCAGCTGATAGAGCCACCTTTTATGCTGAAAAACTCGGTTGCATTTTCATGTGTTATTTTTGCCAATACATCGCGAGAGATATTCGCCCTCTTCAATATTTTAAGTTCTCTATCCCAGGCATATGGAATATTGGGAAAATCCGAGCCATACATAACTCTGTCCGATCTGTAATGCTCAAGGTTGATTTTATCCTTGAGAGGAAAATATCCTGCAATAGCCATTGTCGTATCCAGCCAAAGATTGTCATATTTTTCAATGAGTTTCCGGTAGGCCACGGTTTCATCCAATCCCAAATGAGGGACGCAGATTTTCAAGTTAGGAAAATCCTGTAAGACATGCTCCAATTTGTCAACACTACATATCTTATGTGGATCACATAGGTAGGCGGTGCTTTTCGGTTCTCTTCCAACATGCATTACAATCGGTTTATTGAATTCACTACAGCACTCATAGACACGCATCATATCATCGCTATTCATATCGAAGCATTGAACATGTGCATGTAATTTTAGACCTTCCAGCCCTGAAGCAAACGCATTTTGCAATATATCTATCGCATTTTCCTCACCAGGATATATGGTGGCCATCCCTGTCACCTTGTTGCTATGCTCGGCGCATTTATCCAACATGTATTCGTTCAACTTATTTGCAATTCCGGGCTTATGAGCGTATTGAAAGGCAATGATATGTTGGACGCCGTGAGACAAAAGGAATTCAATCACCCGGGAGGATGTCATCTGATATCGAATGTGCCATCCGTTTTCATCAAACCATTTCCATATTGCGGAAAAAATCTTTCCCGGAAAAATATGAACATGGGCATCAATGATGGCTGGAAAGCCGGCAGGAACTTGTGTATCTTCCTGATCATTAACTGATGGCATATTGGGTTTTAACATCAAGCCTCTCTTTCTTCATGAACTCCACGAAAGATTCCGCTGAAACTGCCGCCCGTAAAATCTCGCCCCCGAGGCAGGTGCGAAGATCGCTCGCAAAAATAAAGCAACCGGTCGGTTTTTTATACAAGGATATTGTCCGCACCTCAAGACGTTTGGCGCAAGCAACTTATTGACGGATTGCCAAGGGCGGTGATATTGACGGGAAGCAGGATAAGACATGTTTTTCGCCCTGTTGGCCGGCAGGCGGTCGGTCGGCAATTATCCATACGTTAAAAGGATGTCCCGTGTCCATGTTCAAGTCCGCTCTTGTGCTTAGCGGGGGCTCTGCGCGAGGCCTGGCGCACCTCGGAGTGCTCCGGGAAATGGAGCAAAGAAATATGAAGTTCGACTTGATAGTCGGGACGAGCATGGGGGCTCTTGTGGGCGGTCTCTACGCCTTTTACGGGAATTTGGCGGGGGTCCTTAAAACCTTCGGCAATCTTTTCGAAAGCAAGGTTTTCCTCAAGGCCTCCGCGAATGCCGTCGATGAGGGGGCCGCTTTTACGGGCGTCGAGGGTTTTTTCAACCGCTTCATATGGCTCTTCAGGCGTGGCGGGTTCTATACGCGCACCATGTTTCGAATGGACCTCGTGGGCGAGGAGCATTTCGATGAGTTGATGTCGATATTGGTTCCCGATGTGCTCATTGAGGAACTGCCCGTAAGGTTTGCGGCAGTGGCCATGGATTTGCAAACCGGAGAGGAAGTCGTATTGACAAGGGGGGCTTTGAGGCGCGCGATCGCCGCAAGCATCGCCATACCCGGAATCTTTCCCCCGGTTAAAAAGGGATGGCGCACGCTGATCGACGGGGGTTGGGCGGACAATGTCCCGGTTGCCCCCGCGGTCGCCCTGGGCGCCCACTTCGTTGTGGCCGTCGATGCAACTCTGGAAATCCCCTCGATGACCACCGATCCCAGGTCGGCCATGGAAGTGCTTTTCAGGTGCAATGAAATGAGTCGCGTTCTTCTTACCAGGCACCGGAAGTCGGCCGCCGATGTTTTGATCGTCCCCGAGATGGGTGAGATGTCCTGGGCGGATTTTTCAGCAATGGACCATTGTATGGCGGCTGGAAAGGAAGCCTTCCAGCAAAACGCTTCGACCATTGTAAGGAAAATGCGCTCGCGTCGGCTCCTCACGTTGGGAGGAGCGCTTCACCCCGGCCGCAAAGGCCGGTGGAATCATCCCATGGTGATCGAATGAGGCGCGAAACCCCGCCAGGGAACAAGAGCGGGCACAAACCAATCCCCCTGGCCGTTTTTTTCTTTGACAAGACACCGCACAACTGTGAGATAGTAGCGCATCTTCAAACCGTAAACCAGTCAAACCAACCCGAGTATGAAAGGGGATAGCCGATGGCCAGAAGAAGCGCCTTAGCCGCTTTAACCATGATGTTTGGTTTTTTTCTCCTCTCCGGGGGCCCGGCGAGCGCCAGCGTGAGCACCGATGCCAAAGTCCAGGCCTCGATCGCCGTACTGGAAGAAATGATGAGTATTCCGGAAAATGCGATCCCTCCCTTCCTGTTGCAGCAGGCGCATGCGATCGCGATTTTTCCCGACATGCTCAAAGGCGGCTTTCTCCTGGCGGGAAATTATGGACTGGGGATTGTGGTGGAAAAAGATCAATACGGAAAGTGGGGTAATCCGGTTTTTTTTCATATCGTTGGCGCCAGTTTCGGCTTTCAGGCCGGTGTCCAGTCCACCGACGGGGTTCTGATATTTAAAAGCATTCGCAGCGTTCAAAAATTATATGAAGGCAGGATCACCCTGGGCGCCGATGCTTCCATAGCCATAGGGCCCGTTGGCAGACAAGCCAATGCGGACACCGACATTTTGCTACGTTCCGAAATCCTTTCCTATTCCAGGAGCAGGGGGCTTTTTGGAGGCGTTTCCTTCGAGGGGGCCGTGCTCCAGATGGACTACGGCGCAACCTCTGATTTTTACAACCAGCCGGGCCTGCTTCCTTCGCAAATTCTGCACGATCCCGGTATCAACGTTCCCCCGGTTGCCAGGAAACTCGACGAGGTGCTGGACTGGTATTCCTCGCATTGAGCGGGTGATTATTTTTCGATCGGGAAAGTGAGTTTTGCCCCGTTCCACCCGATCACGAGGACCAAGGGGACCAGTGAAAATATGAGCAACAGGTAGACATGGCCGGCGCCCTCCAAATGGGTGAGCACTCCCGGGGAGGTCTTGCGCCATATGAAGGCGGTAAGTGAAACGGCAAGCATGACGATGGAGAAGGCTATCTTTATATTGACCGGGCGCATGGAGCGGCCCGAGTAGTTTACCAGCCAACTGGTAAAACCGGTCAGCATGACGATCGGAGTAAAGATCACTCCGGCCGCAAGGCATTGAAACGCGGTTGTATCATAGGACGCCTTCCCCGTAATGAGATAGAGGAGGGTGAAAGCGGCCGCTGAGAGCATGAACACGATCGGGAAATGCACGCTCATGGGGTGGGGGTGCCTTCGAAGCATGGGCAATTTCCGGAAAACAGGCTCGAGAAAGGTTTTTTTTTCGCCAGCGGGAGCGGGCTTGACAACCCCCACCCGGGGATATCTTTCCAGGACTTCCGGTCCATGAGGTGCGGCCCCGATATCGACGGTCAGGTCCTTTCCCGAGGGATGTCGCCTCATATGGGTGCCCGTTTTCCAGAGTTTGCTGCCGCTTACATCATAGACCCCGCCCCGGTAGGCGATATAAACGGGCCTGCCTTCCTTGCCGTCTTTTTCAGCAAGCTCTTCCATGCTGAGTTCCATGTCCGCCATTCAAGTTCCTCATGTCTTGTTAATAGTGAAGGGAGAAGCCTTGCGCCGCTCAATATAATACAGTGAAAAGGAAATGCTTTCCACCCTCGACCGGATCCCGGTCGCCCATCAGGAGGTTTCGGCTTTGAAAGCGGTGCTGATTCTTTTGCTTTCGACTTTGGTTTTCGTTTCCCCGCCCTTTTCTCCGGCCGGGGCGGAAATGTTCGAGAATGCGTCCGAGGCCCGGCTCGCAAACGGTCTTAAAGTCATCATGCTCGAAAATCACAAGGCCCCCGTCGTTTGTTTCCAAGTCTGGTACAAGATCGGGGCCGCGGAGGACACCACGGGCAAAACCGGGCTTGCACGCATGGTCGAGAAGATGATGTTCAAGGGCGTTGGCGAAATGAGCGGAGAAAAGTTCATTGCGACCATCCATCAGTTGGGGGGCGCGGAATATGGGGTCACATCCCATGATTATACTTGCTATTACGAAATTCTTCCTTCCGCCAGCTTAGAGGTCGCAATAAAGTTTGAAGCCGACCGGATGCAAAATCTCAAGCTCCGGGAAAGCGATTTCAGAACAGAGAAAATGGTTTCTCTCCAAGAGCGCCGCATGCGAATCGATGACAATCCCGGCGCATATCTTATGGAACAGTTACATGCCGCCGCCTTCCAAGCCGAGCCGTACCATTGGCCGGTCATGGGATGGAGCGACGACATAGGGAGACTGACCATGGGGGATGTGAGCTCTTTTTATTCCAAATATTATGACCCGGCCAACGCCTTCATTGTCGTAACGGGCGATTTCAGCAAAGAAAAGCTTTTGCCCCGGATCGAGGAGGCGTTCGGGAAAATCCCGCCGGGAGAGCCCGTGGCGCGTTTTTTGATGGAAGACCCTCCACAGAGGGGCGAAAGAACGGTTGTGGTAAGGCGGCCGACCCGGACGGGACGAATGATCGTCGCCTGGCATGTCCCCAATCTCAAAAGCGATGACTGCTACGTGCTGGAGGTCATAAAGGCTATTCTTTCCTCCGGCAAAAGCGCGCGGCTCTACGAGGACCTGATCCGTCAGAATGCGGTGGTGCTCGATGCATCGGCCCATTATGACCAGGTAACCCGGGATCCCGGCCTTTTCTATATTTGCTCCTCATTTCTGCTGGAGAAAAAACCCCCCGAGGTCGAAAAGGCGCTCTGCGAGGAACTCGAAGCGCTGGGGAAAACCCCCATCGGCGCCCTGGAGCTTCAAAAGGCCAAAAACCAATTGGAGGCTTCCTTTGTCTTCGACCACGAATCCATCATTTCCATGGCGAGCAGGCTCGCCGAATATGAAACGGCCTTCGACTGGGCCTCCATAAGCGCCTACATTCCCTCGATTCGAAGCGTTACGGCGCAGGATGTTCAGCGCGTTGCAGCCAAATACTTTACGGAGCAAAATCGCACCGTGGCGATGATTGTTCCACCGCTTGCGGTCTCGAAAGCGGATAAGGGAAGCAAATAGAGCCAAACCCCCGGCACAGATTTGTGAGAGAAGGCCATGAAGATGAAAAGAACCGGACTTGTGTTCGCCCTGGCGGCCCTTTTGGCCCTGCCGACCTTTTCCTTTTGCCGGGCAATGCCCGCGGTATCCAGGGGGGAATTGGCGAACCATTTGAAGCTGCTGGTTTTCCAGGACCATTCCATCCCGGCGGTCACCATGGAACTTTTGGTCGCCGCCGGCTCGTCTTTCGATCCGCCGGCCACGGGGGGCCTTGCAAATATTACCGCAAGTTCGCTTTCTCTGGGGACCCGGTATTTTTCATTCGATCAAATCAACAGCAAGCTCGATTTCATCGGGGCCACCTACGGAGTTGATTGCACCAGGGATTTTGTGACAATCGACATGCAAGTGCTCAAAAAAAATCTTGATGAGGCAATCGGCCTGTTTGCCGAGATAATCGAACATCCCGCTTTTCCCGATGACGAGTTGGATCAGGAAAAAGACGAGATGATCGGGCGGCTCCGGGAAGATGAAGACAACCCCTCAAGACTTGCAAACAGGATTTTCGACAAGGCGGTTTTCCGTAACAGCCTTTATGCGGGTTCGGTTCGGGGCGGGGTACAATCGGTTGCGGCAATCTCACGTGCGCAAATCTTGAAATTTTACGATTCCTATTATCGGCCCAATAACGCGGTGCTGGTGATCGGAGGCGATATTACCCCCGAGGAAGTAAGGGCCAGAGTCATTCCAAAGTTGCTCGAATGGAATGCCGGGCCGATTGCCAAAAAGCCTCTCAAGGCACCCGGCACCAAGGGGGCCACACGGTTTGTCGCCGACAGACCGGTTTCCAGGGCGACGATAATCGTCGGCGGTTGCGCCACGCCAAGGTCGGGTCCCGACTATTATCCCTTTTTGGTGTTGAACCGGATTTTGGGAGCCGGAGATTTTCCAGGCCGCCTTCGGGAAAAGATCGGTACCGGAAAAGGGGCGGTTTCGGTCCGAAGTGGTCTGGAAGCCTACGAACACGCGGGGGCCTTCCGGGTTGTTCTGCGGACGGAAAACGGTTCGGCCAAAGAGGCTGCGGCCCTCGTACAGAAAGAATTCCGGAGGCTGGGCTCAGAAACGGTTTCAAATGAGGAACTCAAAGCGGCCAAAGAGTTCCTGAAAGGCGAATACGCCCTTCAGTACGGTCTTGCCGGCAATTTTGCGAAATGGCTGGCTGAAGCCCGATTTTACCGACTTGGCCCCGATGACATTGCCAAGTATCCCGACTTGATCGATGCGGTGAGCGCCGAGGATATCCAGCGGGCGGCCTTGAAATATCTCTCGACGCGCAATGTGGTGGTGATTGTGGCGGATCTCAAAAAGGCCAAAAAGGGCGGGAAAAACGGCCCCGCACCGGCTAGATCGCCAAAGCGGCCAAAATCATCTTGATTCCGGCAGCCCCGAGCGCGGCGGCAAGGCACTTGACGATAAGCGCGCCCTTGACCCTGGCGGAAAGGTGCGCCCCCGCCTGTGCCCCGAAAACCATCCCGCTGCCTATGGCCATTATATGGATCACCGCAAACAGGTGAAAGGATCCTAGCGCCGCGTGCATCACGGTGCTGGTGAAGCACACGATGGCGATAATGAGCGTGCTCGTGCCCGCGGCGATAAAGATGGGGAAAGCCAACAGATAGATTAGCGTCGGCACTATCAGCGCGCCTCCCCCGATCCCCAGAAAGCTCACCACGAAGCCGAGAAAAAGGAAAATCACCATTGCCCATAACAGGTTGTATTCGTATTCGAAAACAATTCCGTCAAGGGTCTTGGCGACCGGTCTGCGAAAGCGGGAAGAATGGCCGCACGTTTTGGAGTGTTCGACCGCTTTGGAGCGCGATTCGGTTTTTTTCATGAACATGAAGATCGACAGGCCGATCAGAAAGAGCGCGAAAACCCCTTCGAAATCGGAGCGTGGAACATATTTGGTGGCCATCGAGCCCAGGATCGATCCCGGGATGATGGTGATCGAAAAGAGAAGCGCGGATTTATAATCGATGCGGCCCTGTTTGGCAAAGGCAATCCCGCCGGAAATCGTATTGATGAGGATGCAGGCAAGCGAGATCGCAGCCACTTCGGCCGCGGGCCTGTGGGGATAGATGAGAAGCAGCACGGGCATCAGCATGAACCCCCCGCCCGCGCCAACAAGAGTGCCGTAGCCGCCTACGGTGAACCCTAAAAGCGCCAGCCCCGCATAGGCGGGCCAAACTGAATGAAACATCTTGCGAACACCCTCCGCCGTGTGGAATTTTCCGATGCCACAGACTAAAATTCGAAAGCCCAAGCCTTCCGCATCTCGTCGTTTACACCATGGAGATTGCCGGCACATTGCCGTTGGATTTCAGCAGCATCACGGTTTTGCAATGTATCGGAAAAATGTGCCGGAGTCATAATTTTTTCATTGGATTGCGCGGGGGAAAGAGCCTGGCGGAAGGGCTGTTGCTCCAGCCAGGAAATTCCCCCGAGCCGCAACTGAGCGAACCGACAGCAAGACCAAGCCCGCCAGGTTCAAACGTCCCGAGGAAGTCATGGTCATGGCGCGGGAAGACATGCCCCGGACCGCGACAGTAAAGATTTCGCACCGGATAAATGTCGCGCGCCGGCCTTGCCACCTGCCCGGCAGCTGTTACCGCGGGCTGAAAAAATGACGCGCTCCATAGGGGGACCTTCGCAGGAATTCGATTGCGTGGCGGGCGGCTTCCACCGGCCGATCCTCATAGGTATAGAGTTCCACTGTGACAAAATCGCGGTATCCGATCCTCTCCATGGCATCGAAGACGGCCTGGAAATCAATTGCGCCGTCTCCCGGCAGGAGGTGGTGATGCACCCTCGAGCGTCCAATGTCTTCGAGATGGAAATGACCGATATAATCCTTTAGCGCCACAATCTGCTCGGCAGGGTCTTCGCCCACACAGAAAAAATGACCTATATCGAAGTTCAATCCGAAAATCCGCGGATCCAGTTGCTGACAGAAGGCCTTGAACTGAGAGCTGTTTTCGATCATCAGCTCGGGTTCGGGCTCGATCAGCACCCTCACGTTCCTCCTGCGGGCAAGCGGCTCGATTTGCCGGAGACCGTCGAGAAAAAGCGCCAACCCCCGTTCAGGCTCAATTCCGTCAAGGGGACCTCCGGGGCCCGTTGAAATCGTCTTCGCCCCGAGTTGGCGCGCCAGCTCGATCGAATTCATGGTGTGCTCGATTCGCTTGCTTCGAAGCCCCGGATCGGCTTCGATCCAGGACGGATGATAGATGTCGCCTATGGCCCGGAGCATGAATGAACTCAAGTTGGAAATCTCCATCCCGTATCGGTCCAGGGCCGATCGGATCTGCTCGACCTCGGCCGCTCCGACTTGGGGAGGATAGGCGTGCGGGACATCGGCCATTATTTCCACCCCGTGATAGCCGGCCTCGGCCAGCAGACGGATCGTTTCAAGCAGGGTGTGGCGGGCAAAACCGTTGGAACTGAAGGCGAGTTTCATTGCGAACATCCCGTGATGGTTTGAGGGGTTGAAAGGCGATCCTCATTGAGGGGCGGCGGCCGCACTGAGAGTGCGGGGCGCTTGTCTTGCCCCTTGCGCGTACTCGGCCAACATTGCGAACTGTTCGTGGAGGCTGTGCACCTCGGCACCGATGGGCGCTTTGAAAAAAGTTGCCAGATGGGGCATTATTCCCGCCTCTTCGCGCCGTTTGGCCAGCTCCGCAAGCCTTACCATATCCAGCACAAGAGGGGCCGCAAGGATGGAATCAAAGCCCTGCCAGGTGAACTGCATCGACATCTTCGCCCCCAGAAAGCCCCGGAAATGAATGAAATCCCAGGCGGTCTTCTGGTCGCCCAGTGAGGGCACATAGTCGATCTTTACCCTGGAGTGGGGAGAGTAGCCAAGAATTTTGGAGAGCACCCCGTCTTTGGTCCTGATCTTGGATTGCACATTGCCGGGGTTGTCGAGCACCTGCCCGTCCATATTGCCAAGGATGTTAAAGCCCATCCAACTCATGACTTCCAGATTTCTACAGGTGAAAAGGGGCGCAAGGGCGCTCTTGACAAGGGTTTCTCCCGTCTTGCCGTCATCTCCCATGACCGGCGTCCGGTTACGTTCGGCAAGCTCGAGCATGGCCGGGAAAAGCGCCGCGTTGGACGGAGTGAAATTGATGTATGGACAGCCCTCCCCGATGGCGGCATAGGCATATAGAGTGCTGGCCCTCACCTTCTCGCCGCGGTTGGCCTCCAAAACCTCTTCGAACCTGCCGAGGCTTTGATGGCAGCCTTCGAGCTCCAAAGGCGGTTCGGTGGATGCCAGATTTACCACGATGACCGTCTTGAGTCCGCGGTCTTGCCTGAATTTTGCGATCCGAGCGCGAATGGCCTCGATTTGCTTCCGCAGGCCGCCTTTGCCCCGCCCCGCGCAGCCGCCCAGAGCCTCTATGGCCTCTCCGCAATTGCAGGAGACCCCGGGGTCTATCCCCGCCCGGTATTGCGCCAACTCCCGCTTGAGCGCCTTTAAAATCCGGGGGCTTATTCCGGTCACTTCCCGAGGCTCTATGGGATTGCCCCTCGAAGACCTCGCCTTGCGCAGATCGCAGCCCCCCAGGACAAGGTCGGGCGTCTCCACCAGCTCCACCCCTTCAAAAACCGAGGTCGCAGTGATCATCCCCGTCGTATCGCCAAGCCCGGCGCGAAGCGCCATCACCCCGGCCGCAACAGTCGTGGCAATCGATCCCAGTGCGCCGATCAGATAGACACCGGTCGAATTTTTCAATGGTTGAACCTCTCCAAAAGGAAATCCGGGCGCGCCTTGCGCGCAGGGAAAATGTACAACTTGATATGGGATTGCGCAAGTTCTAACTCCAAAGGAGTCCGGGTGCGAAGGGGTCGGGGATGTCGGGGGAAAGGGCTTAAATAAAAACAGCTACAATAACTCAACTTTTCTTAACGTTTCAAAATCGCCGGCAGGGCCGCAAGGCCCCCGGATGGGACAGCCCCAGGGCGAGAAGGCCTCGGCCTCCCTCCGCATCCTTTCCATCAGCATGGCGACCAGCATCTTTCCGTAGAGCCAGGCCACGAAGCTCTCCTCGTTTTGCTTGGGAAGGTGGCCGACCGCGATGGTCCGCCCGAGCCTTTTGAGGCTCCGTTCGGCTCGCCATCGCTCGCAGTAGAGCTCCAGGACCTCCCTTGTCCTCAGCAGGCGGCGGCTTGCGGTGGTGTAGACGCAGACGAAATCGGCCCGCTCGAGGGCCTCGGGCAAAATCGGGTGCCGGTGCCCCGCGGCACCCGCCCTCAGCCGTTTTCGGCTCAGTTCGGCGGCCTGTTCGGTTTTTCTGATCGCGCAAAGACGGCCCTTTTGGAACTCCTTGCCCCCGGGGGGCTGAAAGTAGACATCCCAGTCCCCGCACCCCAGCGCCTTCAGCCCTCGAAGCTCCGCGAGCGTCCGGAAGGGTTTTCCGTCCCGGCTGAAAAGGGGCAATCGGGAGTCGCTTAGCTCCGCAACGACATGGCCTCCGCCCCGGAGCACGTGGGCGATGCCCCCGCCCCCGCAGAAGCGCCGGTCCCCCAGCAGGAGATCGTCCGGCGAGATCTCGAAGTGCTGGAAGCTCTCGGCCGTTTTGGGTCCCGTGATGCGGAAGGCGTCGCAGCGCAGGCCGCGCAGCCTCAGGCAGTAGTGGAGCCGCCAGTCGCTGCCCGTGGCCCCGGGCTCGCTTATCAAGGCGCCCTCAACCGCGCGGAGCTGCAATCGGCTCGAAACCGCCCCGGCGCTCGCCCCCCCGTTCATGGCCCCGAACATCTGCGCGCACATCCAGTGCAGCCAGTCCTCGGAGACCTTCAGCCGGTGAAGCAGCGCCGCGTCGTTTATGCTGCAAAGCTTGGCCTCGTGCGCATAGGCGGCCGTCGTGCGCAGCGACATCCCGTTTGCCAGATGGATCAACAGAACCCGCAAAAGGGTCCGGGCCGAGTCGATTTTTCGCCGGCGCGACAAGGCCCCCAGCTCGAGCGCCTTTTCCTCCCAGCCCGCCGGCAAAAACCGCAGCAAAACTTCCCAGTGGTCTTGATACTGTGGGTTCATGGCCTTAATAATATTTTAAATAATAGAGTAGGTAAAGCCGTTTTTATTTAAGCGGATTGTTTTCCGGGGATTTCCCGCCCGGGAATGCCTCCGGTAAATGTTGTCCCTGGAATCTTTTCCGCGCCGCCCTTTGAGCAACCTCCCGCGCATCCTTGAATAATTACTCGGAGCCTTTCCTCAAATCCATCAATCCCTGGCCGAGACTATCGCCCGATCTTCGCGTCCCATTCTACTTGCAGAAAAAACTCAAAGCCCCGCCTCCAACTCCGCAAAGTCGATTCTACACTTTCCCGGACGCTTTGCAAAACAGATGGTATTTAATTGCGGGAAAACACGCCGAAAAAAGGGGGGGGGCAAAGCACTTGCCCGCGGATGATTTCCAAGGGCGGCACCAGGCCGGCCGGGGGCAAGAACTCCGAAATGAAATGTTGGCCGCCGCGGTACCGGTTTGGGAAGGCGCGCGACGGCGTATTGCCAATCGTTACGATCGAGCATCCGGATCATTCCGGAGCCGGGCGGTTATTATTGCGATCCGCTACAGGGGAGCGGGGGGCGCGCCGCGGCTCGCAGCCCCGCCAGCCTGCAAGCGGTCCAGCTCCCGCAGCCTGGGGATGATCTCCTTGTGGATATCGCACATAAGCGATTTGCCCGAAACGCTGCCGGTCAAAAGCAGCCTGTCGTTCGGACAGCCGCCCTGGCAGACGTTTTTGACCGCGCACGCCTTGCATTCTTCGCTTTTGAATTCGTAATGAAACGTGCCGCAATCGATTTTTTCCAAAGGATTCGGGTCGAATATGGTCCCGGTCGTAAACTTCTGGTTTCTTATGCACGCCCCGATGGTTCCGTCGGGATTTACCTTGGCAATCCTTCTGCCGCAGGGATAGGGGGAAAATTCGTAGCCCCACGAGGGCACGAGGGTATCGAGCAGAAAAGTGGTATGGACCTCGTGGCCTCTTTGGATAAACTGTTCGAGCAAATCGCAGAGCCGGTGATATTGAGCCTTGAGCCTCCGATGGTATTCCTGATCCCTGCCTCTGTACAAATCCCTGTAATAGCGCAGCCTGTAGCCGTTCTCGATACCGAAGCGGGAAACATCGAGAATTCTTTCCAGGTTGAAATCATCCAGGGTGGCCACCACCGTTTGATTGATCACATTGGACCTTGTTCGCACGATGTTCATTCGCCTTGCAAGCTCGTCCAAACCGATATCGGTAATATTTACGGATATCCATTGGATGTCCTCGAGGTCGTCCCAGTTCACCGAGTCGATCAGATCCGCGTTGGTGTAAAGATAACCCTGCATACCCCGAGTATTTTTATAGACCGAATCCATCACTTTTTTGATGCGATCGGTTCGCAGCAACGGCTCTCCGCCCAGAAAGCCAATGGAATTGACTTTCACATTATTTGCCTGCCAGACTTCAGGTATCCAATCCAATAGACGGCTGAAAGTGTTTTCATCCATCTCGGAGGGTTTGTCATCGCTCATCTGGTTGAAACTGTAACAAAACTTGCACCGTCGCGTGCATTTGTAGGACAAAAACAGAAGAAACCAGAAAAGAGGAAATTTCTCCCAGCCGGGAGGCCCTTTCAGCCGCCCGTCTTCAAGAGAGTACATGCTCTTCAGCTTTTTGACGTTCTCCGTTTGCCGTCTCATCGGAAACCCTCCGCATGATTGAAAATTGCAAGCACGACGGGTTGAATTGGTTCCGGCCCGCGGCGCCCCGGCCGCCCTCCGCCGAAGGCCTTTGTTAAAAGTCCTTGCTCCTTTCGGCCATAAGGGCAAAGGCGTCGAGGAGCTTCTGCAATCCATGTTTGTCCACCAGCGCTTCGAGGCCTGTTTGCAGTTCGGCCTGCCCGGTTTGTTCCTCGACCTCCTCGACTCTTTCCTGGTAGATCAAAACGTTATTGAGACACGCCTCGACACACTTGGGCTCACTCAGCGGCGGATCGCTTTCGCACATGTCGCACTTGATCGGCAGACCGGAGTCGGGGTCCTTGAACATGGTCCTGGACGGACAGGCCGCTCGACAGAAACCGCACTCGTCGTATTCCTTGCCGTCGATGACGTATTTGTCCCTGCCCATGCATTCGGCCGGAGTGTATTCGCCGGCGAACACCGGCAGCCAGATGTCCTGCAGGCGATGGACGACCACCTGGATGCGGGACCGCGCAGGATTTACGCTGCTGTATTTGGGCTCGGCGTGAAAGGCCGAGCAAACGACCTCGCACGCCCTGCAGCCGTTGCACTTGTCGGCGTCAACCTTGATTGTCTTGATCGTCTTTTTTATCTTCGCCACCTTTTAAAATCCCTCTTTTTTCCAGATCGTCGGCGACATAATCCAAATCGAGTTCATGGAGTCTTGGCCTTGTGGGAATTCCGTCGTAATTCCATCCCTTGAAGGCGTAATAGGTTGTAAGAAGTTGCTCCTCGAGCTCCGGAAAGCGGTGTTTCCAGTGATCTTGAGGCGGTTTCTCATCAGCCCTGCTCATCCCTCTTCGATTGTTGAACGCCCGGTGCAAATTCCGGTTTCTGTTGACTATTTTTTTAAGTGCCTCTTCATCGACAGCCATTCCGGTGGCCGAGGAAATGAATTTGGGATAATTGTGTATATGATAGGGGGGTTTGAAGCAAAAGGAGCCCATCCCGGCGCACAGCCCGAGCGCGTCGTCGATGTTGTGAAGCATTTCCATCCAGTCGACGATTTCGCTCGAAATTTCGGGCGTGGGGTAATAGGGGTTTGAAAATTCGCCGCGCGGTTCCCAATCGAGGAAATATTTCTTGAATTTCTCATCGGGCAGCTGCGGCCAGTCGGCCACAAACGACTCCCGCGCCTCCTTGGTGACAAAGGGCGCTTGAGGCCAGTTCCCCTCGATCTGGGTGATGCTGATCTTCTCGTTGGTTGCAAACATCAAAAAATAGAGCGGGTCGAGCATCCCCAGCTTTATGTTCATCTGCTCGTGCTTTTTGGTCGTGTTGTGATCGAAGGCCTCCGCCCCCTTGCCGATCCTTTTGGCCGCCCAGTAGGTGCCGTCGGCCAGGTAGTCTCCTATTCCCTCCCGTCGGGCGACCCGGTCCAGGAGCCAGAAGAATCTGCCTTCCTTATCGGTTGGACACCCCTCGAAGTCCGCATCGGTAAATATCCCGGCTTCGTGGAGTTCAACCGCGAAAGCCAATATCTGCGGGGTCGAAAATGAGTCCAGACCGTATTCGAAGGCCTTCTTGCAGATCTTCCAGGAAAAATCCAGGTCGTCCACATAGGCCGCCATCGCATAGGTAAGCTTTGAGAAGCATTTCATCATGTAGGGCGGTACGCCTTCGTGGCAAATCAAGGCCCCGCACTGTTGCGGGCAGTTAAAGCAGCTTATGAACCGCTTTATCGCGCTCGTCTGACTCTTTGTCCAGCTCTTTTCGACCTCCTCGGTCCAGAAGTCTTTTCTGCGTTGACGCGCGTTTCCCCAGGCAAAACTCTCGGTGTGCCACTTCTCGTCGATGTGTTTCATCATCTGCGGAGAACCGATGCCCGAAAGAATCGGCATGACTTCCTGGATCGGATTTTCGTTGCGGTGTTTTATGAATTTTTTCAAATCCTGCACATGGAGCATGAACTCGGCCCCCCTGGCAAGATTAACGTCCTTTGTTCCGCGAACGGCTATGGCTTTGAGCCCCTTGTCCCCCATTACGGCCCCGCCCCCGCCCCGCGAGGAACTCGAGCGCGCCTGCTCGATGGAGGCGACGAAAACCCGGTTCTCACCCGCCAGCCCGATCGCCGCCACCTGGGCTTTGGGCTCGTTCAACTCTTCCCGTATCAGCTCCTGGGTTGCAATCGCCCCTTGGCCCCGAAGATGCGTTGCGTCCCGGATCTCCACCTCGTCATTGTGTATCCACAGGTAGACGAGCCTCGGGGACTTTCCCCGAATAATCACTTTGTCGTAGCCCGCATACTTTAATTCCGACGACCAGAATCCTCCCATCATCGGATAGGCCAATATGTCGGTCTGGGGAGAGATGAAGCTCACAAGGGTCCGGTTGGCGCTAACGGCCGGAGTGCCGCACAAAAGACCGGTGCTGAATATCAACAGGTTTTCGGCATCGAAGGCTTTTACCTCCGGGCCCACCCTGTCCCAATGAATCTTGACGCTTGTGCCAAGACCTCCCAGGTGAAGTTCGGTCTGCTTCGGATCGGTTTCCACCCGCTCGATGCTTCCCGTGGTCAAATCGATTTCCAGATTGTATCCCGTCTCGGCGTATCTCATGCCCTGTGCCTCCCGTTGCCAACCAAAAAACCGCTACAATATAGCTGCATCGTAATCATATAGCAGCCCTTTTTTTAGTCAAGTGCAAATTGTTGCGGAGGGCGCATAACGGGAAATTCGGCCCTCGAAGCGCAAAGGCATGCCGTATCATGCTTCGGGGGGATCATGGAGGGGACATTTTGGAGCGCGGCAAATCGAAATGATGGCCGACAGGTGCCCCAGAAGGCCGCTTACACGCTCGCCGCCAAGTCCCTGCTCGACACAGCCCTGGGCCGCTTCCCACATGGGTATGGCCCCTATCAGCGCCTCCTCGCCCTTTTCGGTAAGGCTCACCAGGCGTTCTCTGCGGTCCTCGCCCGGTTCGATCAGCACCAATCCCTTCTTTTCGAGAACGGTCAGGTTCCGAGTGAGGGTTGTTCGCTCGGCGACGATCATTTCCGCAAGTTTTGTCAATGTGAGTGGTCCCAGCAATTTGGCCGCCATAAGGACCGAGTACTGAGTGGTCCTCAGGCCGCTGGGTTTGAGGAAATCGTCGTAGAGCCGGGTGGTGGCGCGGGCCGCCCTGCGCAAATTATAGCATGCGCAACTGCGCACGATCTCCAGGCATCTTTGCTGGTCGAGTATTCCGCGGTTATCCGTCATTTATTCCAGTTCCCGTTTAAGCTCCAAGGCTGCTCGTTTTGCCGTCCATCCCCCGAAGGGCTCGAGCCGGATGTCCCACCGGATGGACGGCGGTTTCATCCTTGCCTATACACATAATCCTTTCGAGTCAACCCCAAAAAGCCTGTCGAGCCCGGCTGTTTTGAGCCGCTCCCGGTGATTATCCTTATTGGCATCATTATATTTATGAAAATCTGCGGAGGAAATGCCGGTGATGTCGAGATGGAATGCAAAAAGACTTATTGTGGAATCGATGATCCTGCTGGTTTTACTCACCCTGCCGCAATGGAGCCTGGCAACCGCCGCGGGCCCCATGGCGCTTATCCAAAACGGTACGGAAAAGGTGCTCACGATTTTGCGCCAGTCTGAAACGGGCCGGGCACCTTCTTTGCGGCAAAGAGAAGGGGAGGTCCTCGCGATCGTCAGCAACTATTTCGATTTTGATGAAATGGCGAAAATGGCCCTCGGCCATCCCTGGAAACAACTGAGCCCCCGGAAGCGTCAGACATTTGCCGGGCTTTTCAAGAAGCTGCTTTTCAATACCTATGTCGACCGGATGGAGAACTATCATGACCAGAAGATCGTCTATGATGGCCAGACCATCAACGGAAATTTTGCCTCCGTGAAGACTCATTTCATCTCCAGCGGTGAAAGTGTGCCGATCGAATATCGATTGAGAAAGGAGGGGGGCGGCTGGAAAGTCTACGACGTGGTTGTCGAGGGGATAAGCTACGACGACAACTACCGGGCGCAGATCTCCTCGATTTTGGCCAACAATTCCTTTGATACCCTGCTGGGGATGCTGCGCGCCAAGGTAGGCGACCATAGCTGATCACAGGCAAAAACGACGAAAGGGCGGGAAGTCCCTTTTGGCCTCCTGGGGCCGATGGGTTTACCGTTTCCGATGGTGGGTGGTAATCCTCTCGGCCCTTTCGCTGATTCCCGCGGCCTGGCTGGCGCAAAGGGGGGGGCATCTCATCACGGAGATCGTCCCGGTCCAAAGCCAGTCCATGCGGGCGATGGATCTCATCAAAAAGCAGCTACCTCCTTCCATGCCTTCCTTCGGGCTAATCTTGACAAGCCCGACTCTAACGGCCGGTGAACCACAGTTCAAGGCCCTGGTCGAGCAGGCGGTGGAACCTCTTCGCGGCGACCCGCGCGTCAAATCCGTGAGCACAGCTTTCGACAAGGCCAAGGTGGATTCTCACCACATTTCAAAGGACGGGCACAGTACCATCGTTAACGTGCAAATCAAGGATTACCGCGCCGATGAGACCACCCTGGCGATGAAAATCTACCCCGCGCTGCGCGCAATGGTTCATTGCGACAAACTGGCGGTGGTGGCTTTCGGAGCATTGCCCGAAACTTACGATATAAACGTTTTGACCGAAAACGATGCAAAACAGGCTGAAATGAGGGTCCTGCCCCTTGTAGGGCTGCTTCTTGTTTTCGTGTTCGGCTCTTTGGTGGGAGCCGTGCTGCCGCTTGCCGCGGGACTTCTCGCGGTAACCGCCGGCATAGCCTGCATGCTCCTGCTTGCACAGATCACCCCCGTTTTGGGGTTTGCTAGAAACGTCGTCGTAATGGTGGGCCTGGGTGTGGCAATAGACTACTCGCTCTTCATCCTCAGCCGGTTTCGCAGGCAGGTCGGAACCGGCTCGGTAGCCGATGCGCTTGCCCATACGCTGGCCACCACAGGACGCGCCGTTCTTTTCTCGGGAACCGCGGTCGCGGTGGGGCTTTTAAGCATGATGTTTCTGGGGTTGAGTCATGTTGGCTCGATGGGGCTGGCGGGAACCATTGTGGTCGTGCTCTCGGTGGCTTACGCGATGACCTTCCTTCCGGGTTTACTCGCTGTTTTGGGCCCCGGGGTGGACTCTTTGAAACTGCCGTTTACGACCGGAGCCCAATCGAGCCGCAGCGCCCGGTTCTGGCACCGCCTGGCCACCACGGTCATGGCCCACCCGTGGAAGGTGCTGCTTGCGGCCTCGCTTTTTCTCATTTTGCTCGGGCTTCCGCTGATCCATATCCGGCTTGGCGCCGAAGCGGCCGCGGGGCTGCCCCTTACGGCCGAATCCCGTCGGGGCGCGGCGTTGTTGCACGGCCAATTTGACAAAATCGATACCAACCCCGTCATCGTAATCATCCGGTATCCGAAAAGTTACTCACCGCTAAGCGTGGACCACATCGAGCGCATCTACGCTCTTAGCCGCTGGCTGGCCAAACTTCCCGGGGTAAACGAGGTCAAAAGCATCGTGGACCTCGATCCGTCCATTACCCGCAAGCTGTATGTGCAAATGTACGCCCCGCCCATGGCTCCCCTGCCGGGCGGTGTGCGGCAAATTCTGCGCAAGATGGTCGGGCGGGACATCGTCATGCTTGTGGCTCAAACATCTTTGCCCGAGGCGAGCTCCAAGTCCTTCGCCCTGGTCCGGCTGATCCGCGAGTCGCATCCTCCGGTTGGCGGGCAACTCATGGTAACCGGCTCGAGCGCTGTTCGAGCCGATTTCATCGCCACGGTCGGCAAAAACTCGCCTCTGGTGATCGGGATCACGGTGCTTGCAACCTATCTGGTGCTCCTGCCGCTGCTTCGATCCGTTTTGCTCCCGCTAAAGGCGGTCTTCGTCAATGTACTCTCGCTTAGCGCTTCCTACGGGGCGCTGGTCTGGATTTTCCAGGAGGGCCATCTGGCCTGGCTTCTGCATTTCACCCCGGGGCCGATAGAGGCAATGACTCCCATAATCATGTTTTGCGTCCTGTTTGGCCTCTCCATGGACTATGAGGTGCTGCTGCTGAGCAGTGTGCGCGAGGAATACGGCAAGTCGTGCGACAACACCCGCGCCGTGGCCGCGGGGCTGGAGCAAACCGGCCGCACCATCACCGGGGCCGCGGCCATAATGGCCTTGGTGCTCTTCGCCTTCGGGTTCGCCGATATTACGGCCGTAAAAGAGATGGGAATAGGAATGGGCATAGCCGTTGTGGTGGACGCGACCGTGGTGCGATGCCTCCTTGTGCCGGCCACCATGCGCTTACTCGGGGACTGGAACTGGTGGGCACCCGATTTTCTGTTTGGAAGGGGCAACCGGCGTTGCCCGACCGTACCGGCCGGGGGCATCCGGGAGGTGGCGTGGAACCCGCAGGCAAAGCGCAAGATTCGCTGAGAAAAGCAAGTGAAGAAAACCCGGCCAACCTCCCGACTGCGATTCGAACGGCTCGAATCGCAGTCGGAAACGGATGCTAATCCGCCTGGCGTCTAATGAAGGTGGGGATGCTCAGGTCTTCTTCCTCATGACTTCGGCCGGTGCGGGTAATCATCTGCAGAAGAGTCCTTTTTTTCTGGGCCGGCTGCTGCAGATCCATATCGGGTTCGATTTCATCGATCGACTGCGCGAAATCCTTCACGGGAAGTCTTTGCCGCACGCCGGGGGGTACCTGGAGGACTTCGTAGTCGATCGCCTGGGCGGCAATCTCGGGCCTCATCCTTCGAATCGGCCTTACAACGGGCTGCTCGACCGCTTTTGCCCGGGCCACTTTGCCAATGCCCGTGGCGATCACCGTCACCCGAATCTCATCCTCCATCTTCTCATCTATCACCATGCCAAGGATGATATTGGCCTCGTCGTTGACCTCTTTTTGAATGATCGAGAGGGCCTCTTCGAATTCGTGCATGCCCAGGTCGGGACCCGCGGAGATGTTTATGAGGGCGGCCCGCGCGCCGTGAATGGAGACGTCTTCCAGCAGCGGGCTCGAAATTGCCTGCTGGACGGCCTGGGCGGCCCGGTTTTCGCCCCGTCCGACTCCCGTGCCCATAAGGGCCAGCCCCATCTCGCCCATCACGGTTTTCACATCGTTAAAATCGACGTTGATATAGCCCTGTTTGATGATCAGGTCGGAAATGCCCTTGACGGCGTAAAGCAAAACGTCGTCGGCCCTCTTTATCATTTCGAGGAAGGTTGAGCGCTTGTCGGCAAGACAGAGGAGGCGATTGTTGGGGATGGTGATCAGGGTATCGACGGTATCCTGCAAGGTTTTGAGGCCGTCTTCGGCATGGCGCAGACGCACCTTTCCCTCGACCTGAAAGGGCTTGGTTACAACCGCCACGGTAAGCGCGCCGATCTCCTTGCAGATCTGGGCCGCGATGGGCGCCCCGCCGGTCCCCGTTCCCCCGCCCAGCCCCGCGGTGATGAAGACCATATCGCTGCCGTTTACCGCTTCGCGGATTTTGTCGATGTCCTCCTGGGTGGCCTTGGCCCCCATCTCGGGAAGACCTCCCGCGCCCAGGCCCCGGGTGAGGTTGGTCCCGAGCTGAATCTTTTTGGGCGCAAGGTTTCTTTCCAGCACCTGCCAGTCGGTGTTGGCGGCAATGAAGTTGACGCCTTCCAGCCCCGCCATGATCATGTTGTTAATGGCGTTGCCCCCGCCTCCCCCTATTCCCAGAACGGCAATTTTTGCCCTGCTGCTGACTCCGGTATTTTCCATCGTCGTCTGTTCCATACTGAGAGCCCCCTTTTTGGTCGCTTTCCTTGCCATAACATCTCCGCCTGAAAAGCTCTAAGATTCAAAGCGGCCGGCCCCTCGCCGGGCAAAGCCGCACATTACCAAAATTCCTTCCACCAACGTTTTACGGTTTCCCAAACGGGTACCATCTTGCTCCTTGAATCGCGCATGGCAGTCCCGCCGCCGTGCTCTTTTCCGTAGAGCAAAAGACCCGTTGCCGTGGAGTAAATCGGGTTTTTCACCACATCTCCCAGCCCGCCGAAATTGGAGGGCACCCCGATTCTCACCGGCAAGTCGAACACTTTTTCAGCCAGTTCGCGAATTCCGGGCAGAAGCGAAACGCCCCCGGTCAATACCACCCCGGCGTGCAGGGATTCGATCAAGCCCGATCTGACCAGTTCCCACTCGATAATGTCCAAGGTTTCCTTGACCCGCGCTTCGATAATCTGTGTAAGAATCGACTGGGCAAGCTGGCGCGGCTTCTGACCGCCAACCGAACCCACCTCGATGACCTCCTGCTGGTCGACCGCTTCGATCAGGGCGGAGCCGTACTTTTTCTTGATCTTTTCGGCTTCGTCCATTGCGCATCGCAGCCCCACCGAGATGTCCGAAGTGATATGATTTCCCCCGAGGCCGACCACCGTCGAATACCTGATCCCGTTATTTTGAAAGACCGCTATTTCACTGGTTCCCCCGCCGATATCGATCAGGGCCACACCCAGCTGCTTTTCGTCGGCGTCGAGCACGGCTCCGCTTGAGGCAATAGACTCGAGAACCACGTCCTGGACATGAAGACGGGCCCTTTCGCAGCATTTGACGATATTTTGAACCGCGCTCGTCATGGCCGTGATGATGTGCACCCTGGCTTCCAGGCGCACTCCGGCCATTCCGATCGGATGGTGAATGCCGTCCTGGTCATCCACGATATATTGCTGCGGCAAAACATGGAGTATCTGCCTGTCGAAGGGAAGGGCGATCGTTTTGGCCGCGTCGAGGACCCTCATCACATCCGGGGAGGTAACCTCGCGGCTCTTTATGGCGATGACTCCGTGGCTGTTAAGACTTTGGACGTGAGTGCCCGCCACCCCGGCAAAAACCGAGGAGATTTCGCACCCGGCCATAAGCTCGGCTTCTTCGACCGCTTTTTTGATCGAGTTTACCGTCTGATCGATGTTTACGACCACTCCTCCCCGCAACCCCGCCGAAGGATAGGTCCCAACACCCACGATATCTATTCCCTCACCGGTGACTTCTCCGACCACGGCGCAGACCTTGGTGGTGCCGAGGTCCAAACCGACGATCAGTTCCTCTCTTTTCCCCATGGGGATACCTTTCAAAAAAAGCGGTGAGGATGGAGCAAGGATCGGAAGCTTTTTTGCCCCCCCCTGCTTCAGCCTCTGTGATGCTGATCAGCCCGGCCGTTTTGCGTTCCCCGGGCCGGTTCGGGAACAGGGAACTCTCCCTCCAAATATGCTCTGCCGTGATAGTCGAGATCGATCCGGGTCACCCGATCGGCCCATCCCCGGTCATTAAGCGTATTGATCACGTTTCGAAGCTTTGCGAGCTTGCCATCAAAACCCTGTTTGCCAAAGTTTACCGGAACCGCCTTCTGCCCCAAAGTCAGAGTGAACCCGTCCCGGGTCCACCGGCATTCGTCGATGGCCGACCTCGAAAGCCATTTGGAACCATCCACGGCCGAAAGCAGTTCACTGATGTGCTCCAGACTCTCGGGGGAAATCGAGTCGCCCGTTTTGGCGCTCGAATCGCAAAAACCGGTCATGAGGGGCGGCAAGTTCTTTTCAGCCGAGCCCGCCTCGCCGAAAAGCAAACCCCTGGAGTCCATAAGCATTTGTCGCCCTCCGCACTGTAAAACGGCAACCGGCCTGCGCTCGACTATGCTTGCCGCGACGCGCCCCTTCCAGTCCAGCTTTACCGAGGCGCTTCGGACCAAAGGAAGCCTTTCCAGCCGGCCCGCTACTCGCAGAGGATCAATCTCCAGGGCGCTTTGCCCCCTCCTGAGGCCCATGGCGTCCAGGACCTCGGTCCGGTCGAGTTTTTTAAGCCCGCTGATATCGATTTGCTCCACCTTGAACCATCGCCCGCTCACTAACTCGCAGTAGAGCCGCGAGAGGCACGCGCCGAGAACGAGGACAAAGCCAAACCACAAGAAAAGTGAAAAGAAGTGGCGAAAAGGGCCTAATTTACCTTTAAAGCGGTCACCCACACTCTCCTGGTACTTATTTCTTCTCAATTTCTTGGATTTTATCATTTGGCCGGGTTTCTACATATTTGTGTAAGTATACGAATTTCTCGCTCCAAACGCACGCCAAAAGTTCCGAAAACCGCATTTTCCGCTCTGTCCATCAGTTCCAAAACATCCTTGGCCGTGGCCGTACCGCGATTGACGATCCAGTTGGCATGTTTTTCCGAAATCTGGGCGTCATTTATCCGGTGGCCTTTGAGCCCCGCTTTTTCAATCAGGGCTCCGGCGAACAGGCCCGGGGGGTTTTTGAAAACCGAACCGGCCGAAGGATAGCGCAGGGGCTGGGTCTTTCTGCGTTTTTCCAGGATCGTTTCCACCCGCTCTTCGAGCACGGCCGCCGCGCAAGAATCGAGTTCAAAGCACCCGCCAAGAATGACACAGTCTTCCGGAAGGCCCATGGTGCGATAGCCGGGGCTCAGTTGCTCCCGGCGAAAAGAGCGCTTTACCCCCTGGCTGTCCAGCAGATCGATTTGTACCAGGCGATCCGAAATCGCCCCCCAGGAAGTCGAGGCGTTCATAAAGAGTGCTCCGCCCACGGTCGCGGGCACCCCGGCAAGTGCTTCGAGTCCTTGGAGACCGTTTTTTATGCAAAAACCCACCAGGTCGCGCAGCCTGGCTCCGGCCCCGGCGTAGAGAAGTTTGCCGTGCTCGGTTCGGCTGCCGGGGATCAAGCCACCGCAGGCCAGGTGAAGCTCAATGACCATCATTTCCAGGGGCTCGTCGGGAGCAAGGACGTTACTGCCCTCACCGAGTATGGCGAAGGGCACCCCCAGGTGGCTGGCGGAGTCCAGAAGAGCAAAAAGCGCTCCTTGGCTTCGCGGGCGGGCAAGCATCCCCACCGGCCCTCCGACCCGGAAGGTGGTGTGCCGGGCAAGCGGCTCGTCTCTTCGGATTTCAACATCCGGAATCGATTCAAGAGCGCGAAGCTTCGAGTTCATCATCTTCTTCCATGCACCGTGTCGATCGAGCTTTTCAAGCCTTCGCCCCGAGGCTTTCCAGGAGCGCTTCGCCAACCTGGAAGATGCTTCCGGCCCCGAGGGTCATAACGACGTCTCCCGGCCTTACCAGGCTCTTCAACTTTTCGCCCATTTCTTCAAAAGTCGGGCAAAAATGGAGTTCGTGGTGCCCGTGGGCCGCGATTTGCTCGGCCAGGCCGAGGCCGGTTATGCCCGGGATTGGCTTTTCGCTGGCCGGATAGATTTCGGAAACCAGCAGAACGTCACAGTCGTAAAAACACCTGGCGAACTGTTCGAGCAGGGCCTTGGTGCGGCTGTAACGGTGCGGCTGAAAGGCTATTATGCGACGTCGGTCGGGATAACAGCCGGCCAGGGCCTCCAGTACGGCCCTTATTTCCGTCGGGTGATGGCCGTAGTCGTCGAGGACCAGAACGCCCCCGGCTTCGCCCTTTATCTGAAACCTGCGCTGGACGCCGGTCATATCGCGCAGCCCCGCCTGCACGGCCGGCCAGGCAATCTCGAGTTCATGGGCCACCGCAACGCAGGCAAGGGCATTTAGCACATTGTGGCGACCGGGAATGCGGATCTCCATTTCGCCCAGTTCGCGCATTTGATGAAAAACCCGAAAGGTGCTGCAAAGACCGCGGTTTTCGACCTGCCTTGCCTGGAAATCGGCCTGAGAGGAAAATCCGTAGGTCACAAATCTTTTCTCGACACGCGGCAAAATCGCCTGGATGTTTTCGTCCTCAAGGCAGAGTATCGCCTGGCCGTAAAACGGGACCTTATTGATGAAGCGCAGGAAGGTGTCGCGAATGTGCTCAATGTCGCGGTAGAAGTCGAGGTGTTCCAGATCGATGTTTGTCACCACGGCGATCGTCGGGGGCAAAAGCAGGAATGTGCCGTCGCTCTCATCGGCTTCGGCCACCATGAACTCCCCGGTTCCAAGTTTTGCATTGGTGCCCCAGGCGTTTAGCTTTCCTCCGATGACCACCGTGGGGTCGAGGCCTCCGCGGGCCAGCACGGTGGAGGCCATCGAGGTCGTGGTGGTTTTGCCGTGGGCCCCGGCCACCAGGACCGAATACTTCAGGCGCATCAGTTCGGCCAGCATCTCCGCGCGCCGTATGACGGGGACCTTGGGAAGCCTTCGGGCCGCCTGCAGCTCGGGGTTGTCTTCCGAGATGGCCGATGAGGTCACTACGACATCGGCGCCCGCAAGGTTTGCCGGATCGTGGCCGCAACAGACAACCGCGCCCAGGGCGCCAAGCCTTGCGGTTATCTCCGACAATCTCTGGTCGGACCCGCTCACCTGGTATCCGAGATTGAGAAGCAACTCGGCTATCCCGCTCATCCCGATCCCGCCGATTCCTATAAAATGAATATGTTGATAACGTTTGAACATAATATCTTCGTTTTCCGAGTACTCATTGCCAAGGAGATTCAATCAAAATTATCGGCTCGTTTTTCACAGCTTCCGGCAATGCTCAAGAGCATTCCCGCGGCGATGCAACTGGCGACAAAGGCGCTGCCTCCATAGGAGATGAAGGGAAGGGCCGTTCCCTTTGTGGGCACAAGTCCGAGCACAACCCCCATGTTGAGCAGAGCTTCGAGCGAAATGAGCATGGTCAGCCCCATCGCAAGCGTGCTTCCGAAATAATCGGGAGCGTCCCTTGAGATTCCAAGGCCGGTTAGAAAAAGAAAGAGGAAAAGCACGCAGGTCAAAAGGATGCCCAGAAAGCCCAATTCCTCCCCGATCACGGCCAGGATGAAATCGGTGTAGGACTCGGGCAGATAGAGAAGTTTTTCCTGTCCCGCGCCCAGCCCTTTGCCCCAAAGGCCTCCCGAGCCGACCGCAATCCATCCCTGTATCAGCTGGTAGCCCGAATAGAGCGGATCGACCCACGGATTTAGAAAGGCCTCCCAGCGCTTGAGACGGTAAGGCACCCGGAAGACCATCCTGTAAAAGGCGAAGGCGCCAAAAGGGGCCATGAGGAAAAAACAGCGGAAGGGCACCCCGGTAACGGCCATCATGATGACCATAAGAAGAACGAACATGAAGACGGTGCCAAAGTCCGGTTCTTTGAGCAAAAGGACGCAGAAGACCCCGCAAAGGATCAGATAGGGCCAGAAGCTGACCCGGGGCTGCTTGATGCGCTCCTGCTTTCTGACAAGAGCCGAACTCAGAAACAAAACCCAGACCACCTTCGCATACTCGGCGGGCTGAATATGCAGCGGGCCGACTCGCAGCCAGCGCCGTGCATGGTTTATCTTGACCCCCACGCCCGGAATCAGGACCACCGTCAACATGGCAAGCATGGTCAGCATGAGCGGGCCGGAGTACTTTTTAAAAGAGCGGTAGGGGACCCGGCTCAAGGTGAACATGAGTGAAAAGCCGATCGCGATGCAAAAAAGCTCCCGTTTGAGGTAATAGCTCGAATCCGAAAACTTCTTGAGCGCCGGGATGGAGCTGGCGCTGTAGACCATGATCAGGCCGAAGGCGATCAGAAGGGACACCTCGACCCACAACTGGACATGCAAAGGAAGAGGCTTCCAGTAGCGAAGTCTGTCCTTCGGGTTTTCCAGCGCGCCCATTGGCGCATCCGAGGCTGTTCTAGACAATGTAACCCCTCACTGTTGCCTGAATTGAAAATCCCCCAGTTCGGCGACCAGTTGCCTGAAATGGTCCCCCCGGTGCGCGTAGCTCCGATACTGATCGAAGGAGGCGCAGGCCGGAGAGAGAAGCACAACGTCTCCGGGCGCCGCCCGGGCCACCGCATCGCGGAAAGCCGAGGCGAGATCCGGATAGAGCCCCGCCGGGACGCAGGCGCGCAGACAATCGTAAATTTTTGGTCCGGCCTCCCCGAAGGCGAAAACCCTTTTGCCCCGGGCGGCCAGGGGAGCAAGAAGCGGTTCGTAGGCCCCGAGCTTGTCCCTTCCACCCAGAAGCAGCAGCACGGGCCCCTCGAGGCCTTCCAGAGCCTTTACCACGGCCCCCACGTTGGTGGCCTTCGAGTCATCGTAGAAATCGATTCCCTTCCAGCTGCCAACCCGCTGGAACCGGTGGGCAAAGCCTTCGAAGGCGTCCACCGCGGCCTGCATCGCCTCGGGGCCGATTCCCGCACACCCGGCGGCAAGACAGGCGGCCATGATGTTTTCGCGGTTGTGCGCACCGTGAAGTCGGGCTTTTTCAAGGCTGATCTCCATGTCGGCCATGCCCGGGATGTTGAGTCTCACCGTGGAACCCGAAAGCGCCGCGTTTGCCGCTGGGCTCGTTGCGCCAAACCGGAGGAGTTTTCCGGGAATTTCCCCTGCACGCCTTACGCAAACAGGATCCGCCCCGTTTATGATCGCAAAATCCGCCCCGCCTTGCCTGGCGAAAATCGAGAGCTTGGAATCCGCATAGGCTTCAAAACTCGGGTACCGGTCCAGGTGATCTTCGGTAACGTTTAGCAACACGGCCACATCCGGGCGGAAGCTCGAAGCGGTATCCAGCTGGAAACTGCTCACTTCCAGCACCAGCACGTCCGCTTTCTCCCCGGAAACAATCCAGCGGCTGAGGGGCGTACCGATGTTGCCGCCCACGAAAGCACGCCTTCCGGCCTGTTTGAACATTTCGCCGATCAGGGCGGTAGTGGTTGTTTTTCCGTTGGCCCCGGTTACGGCCACCGTGGGCAGACTCACCTGGCGCCAGGCCCACTCGAGTTCGCCCAGGATCTCTATTCCCCGGCTTCGGGCCCGGGCCAGGGGCTCCATGTCCAGAGGAACGCCGGGGCTGAGGATAATGCTTTCGGCGTTTAGAAAATCTTCCAGGTCGTGGCCGCCAAGGCGCAGTTGCGCCCCGGCACGTTCGATTGGATCAAGCGCGCCGCCAAATTCGGATGGCGAACGCAGGTCGGTTGCCACCACTTGAGCCCCCCGGCTCAAAAGCAACTCGCAGACCGCGCACCCCGAAGCCCCGAGGCCGACGACCAGAGTTTTCGAACGTCCCTTTTGCCTCAATTCTTCATTCCCCGGTCTTCGCTGATCCTTTGAACGATTTTTTCCATGGCCATAAGACGGGAGCCCTTGACCAGGATCCACGCCCCGGCGGGAACGGTCCGCCCCAGGTAATCGGCCGCCTGGTCATGATCGGCGGCATGAAAGCAAAGCGATTCATCCAGCCCCGCACACCGGGCACCTTTTAAGAACTCCTCGCCCGTGGCCCCCAGGGCGATCAGCCGGGCCGGCTTCGCCGCGCCAAAAGCCCTCCCCACTTCGAAATGGAGAAGAGCGCTTTTCGGGCCGAGTTCGCGCATCTCCCCCAGGACCGCAACAAAGGGGCTGTCCGACTTTGCCGCGGTGACCGCCTGGAGGGCGGCAATCATGGAACCGGGATTGGCGTTATAGGTATCGTCGACCAGGACCCCGCCATCATCCAACTGCAGGCAGCGCATCCTTTGAGCCACCGGCGCAAAGCTCGCAAGACCCGGCTCGACATCCGCCGCCCGCGCCCCGGCGCCAAGAGCGGCCGCCGTTGCGGCCAGGGCGTTTCGAGCGTAGTGCTCGCCCATTACCGGAAGAAGGACTGGTATTTCGACTCCAGCGGCCTTTATCCGGAACATGGTCTTGCCCCGGCGGACTTCGATCCGGGAAGAAATCGACACGTCCGCGGCCGAGTTCGAACACGAAAAGGTTATCTTGCGGGCCTTTATCCCTTCAGCAAACCGGCAAAGCATCGGGTCGTCAAGATTTACCACCGCGAGTCCTTGCGGACCAAGCGCCTGCCACAGCTTTGCCTTTTCCTCCAGGATGCGCTCGATCGATTCGAGCCCTTCCAGGTGAGCCGCATGGATATTGGTGATAACTCCCACGGTGGGGGAGCCTATCCGCGCCAGTCGCTCCATTTCCCCCGGAACGTTTATCCCCATTTCCACAACGGCCACCTCATGTTCCGCGCCAAGAGCGAGCAGTGTAAGGGGCAAACCGATCAAATTGTTGAAATTGCCCGTGTTTTTGAGCACCCCGCGAGTCCGGCTCAAAATCGCCGCAGCCATCTCCTTGGTGCTGGTTTTGCCGTTGCTGCCCGAAACGGCTATCACCGGGATGTCGAACCTCATGCGGCGGCGCCTCGCCAGTTCGCCCAGGGCGAAAAGGGTGTCTTCGACCTTTATGACCGCCGCGGAAGAACCCGGGGGAAGACCGACCTCCTCCGATACGATCACCGCCCCCGCCCCCTTCCTTAAAGCCTCCGAAACGAAAGCGTGGCCGTCGTGGTTTTCACCCCGCAAAGCGAGAAAACAGTCTTGCGGCTCGATATGGCGGGTATCCGTGCAAACCGCCCGGACCGCGCTCCCGAGGTCTCCGCGGAGCACTCTTCCGCCGGCGTCCGCGGCCAGCCTTTCCACGGTCCCGATCATGCGCGGTTCACCGGTCATTGCGAGATCCCCCCTCCAAAGTATTCCCTCACCACCTGCCGGTCGTCGAAAGAATGTCTTGTCGAACCGATTATCTGATAGGTTTCGTGGCCCTTGCCGCCTATAAAAACCATGTCTCCGGGACCGGCCAGGGCCAGGGCAAGCTCGATGGCCTTGCGCCTGTCGATTTGCCTCGTGTAGCCCTTGAGCGCCCCGGCCATCGTGGAAGGCGAAAGCAGCGCAATACCGGCCCGTTTCACCCCTTCCTCGATTTGGTCCAGGATCGCTTCGGGCGGCTCCGAGCGGGGATTGTCGCTGGTGATGATCACAAGGTCGGCCTGCTCCCCGGCCACTTTTCCCATGATCGGCCGCTTTTGCCTGTCGCGGTCCCCTCCGCAGCCAAATACCGCGATAAGCTTTTTTTCCGTCATTTCCCGAAGACAGGAAAGGGCCTTTTGCATGGCGTCCGGAGTGTGGGCGTAATCGACAACCACCTGGAAGCCGCAACCCTCGGGAAGGCAAACGGGCTCAAGGCGCCCGTCCACACGCGAAAGCCTCCTTATGCCCTCTTCGATGTCCCCGGGCTCGATTCCCAGGGAAATCCCCGCGCCGATCGCGGCCAGGATATTTTGGAGATTGAGTTTGCCTAGCAGCCGGGAATCGATTTGCACAGTTCCCTCGGGGGTCCGCACTCTGGCGATGATGCCTGAAGAACTGAAGCGGACCTCTTCTGCAAAAACGGCTTGGACCCCTTTTCTAAAAGTAGCCTGCGAGGCGGGCTTTTCCGAGTAACCGAGAACCCTTGCGGCGCGGCATGAGCCGTTTTCGATTATCCTGCCCCCGTATTGATCATCGAGGTTGACAACCGCCGAGGAAATGCTCGGGCTCAGATGGGAGGAAAAAAGAAGCTTTTTGGCCGCGAAATAATCTTCCATATCGGAATGAAAATCCAGATGGTCCTGCGAAAGATTGGTGAAAACGCCGGTTTTGAACTCGCATCCGGCTATTCTGCCAAGAGCCAGGGCATGAGAGGAGACCTCCATGACCACGTGAGAAACCCCGTCGGTTACCATCCGGGAAAAAAGCGCCTGCAGGTCGAGGGACTCGGGCGTGGTCATGGGGGCCGCAATTTCCTCACCCGCCCACCTGTAGGCGATGGTGCCAAGAACTCCGGGGCTGGCGCCGGCGCTGCGCAGAATGGATTCGATCAGAAGCGATGTCGTGGTCTTGCCGTTGGTTCCCGTTATCCCGATGAGTTGAAGTTTCGAGGCGGGCCGGTCGAAAAAATTGGCCGCAATGGCGGCCAGGGCCGCACGCGAGTCACGAACGCGCACAAATCCCGTGTCGAGGCTCGATGGTTTTTCCTCCCTGGCAACCACGGCCACCGCTCCGCGCTCCACCGCGTCCCGGATGAATTCGTGCCCGTCGGTGCGGGTTCCGGGAACGCAGACGAAAAGACTGCCTTTCCCCGCGCGCCGGGAGTCGTAGCATACGCCCGATATCTCCCTGTCCGCGCCCTCCACGGGACCGATTACATCCAAACCTTCGATGAGTTTTTCGAGCGTTTTCATTCCTGATAGACCGCTGCCTGAGGTTTGGTCACTTTTAACGAATACTTGCCCTCACCGGTGCGCCCGTTTGGACGAGCCGGACGAATTTTGCCCTCATGCGGCCCGACAGCTCCCTTGGTAACCTTTCCAAACACCGATTGAACCCGGGGTTTCTTCCTGTCGGCTGCTCTTTTGAACACAACGGTTTTTTTCGTCAGGATTTTTTTTGCATGGCCCGATTTGTTTTTTGCCTCGCGAACGTTCACCGCGGGCTGCAAACCGGGCCGGGAAGGCATGACGCCAAGGTAGGGCAGCACTGTGGCGGCAATGTTTCGGAATACGGGCCCCGCGACCACCCCTCCGTAGATGGAGCCTTGGGGATCGTGGACGATTACCGTAATGACCAGTCTGGGATGATCGGCCGGGACGAACCCGGTAAAAACCGCCGTGTAATTTGTAGTCGAGTAACGTTTTGTCTGCTTGTCCATTACCTGGGCCGTTCCGGTCTTGCCCGCCACGATGTAGCCGTCGGGCACCGCTTCGACCCCTGTGCCTCCTTGCTGAGTTACGGTTTCCATCATATCACGAACCACGCTGGCTGTCGCCTTTCTCGTGATCCTCATGGCGTCGAGCGAGTGGAATTGCCGGGTATTTGCCCCCCGCGGATCGAGGATGCCCTCAACGATTATCGGAGAACCGCGCAGCCCCCCGCCCGCCACCACGGCAACCGCGTTTTCGAGCTGAATCGGGGTGACTCCGATGCTTTGCCCGAAGCCCGTAACGGCCAAATCGATGGGTCTCCAGTTCTTGAGGGGCCGCAGCAGCCCTTTGAATTCTCCCGGCAGGTCGATCCCCGTAACGGAGCCGAACCCGAAGGCGTGAATGTAGCTGTCAAACCTTGTGGCCCCCAGGGTGAGGGCAATCTTGGCCGCCCCGATATTGCTCGAAAATTTCAACACTTCCTGCAAAGTGAGCCATCCGTGAGGGTGAACATCCTTTATGAAGTGGCCGGCCAGCTTGCAGCGGCCGTTTTCGCAATAGATGCTGTTGAATTCGTGAAATATTTTCTGGTCGATGGCGGCGCTCATCAGAAATATCTTGAAGGTCGACCCGGGCTCGAACGAATCCGAAACACAGTGATTTCTGGCCGCGTCCTCCCCGGCCCCCTTCTTTTCAGCAGTGATGTTGGGGTCGAAAAAGGGCCAGTTCGCCATGGCGAGCACCTCGCGGGTCTTAACATCCATGACGATCGCCTCGGCCTGTTTGGCCTGGTATTTTTGCGCCGCCTTTTGAAGCTCGCTTTCCGTGACGTATTGGATGAAGGTGTCAAGGGAGAGCTTCACACCGCGGCTCTCGGCAGGCTCGGGGGGCGCGGAATCGCTCAGCCACAACATCCTGCGCCCCCCGTCCCTTAACGCGCACACGGGTACCGCCTTGCTTCGCAGCACCTTGTCAAAAGATTTCTCCACCCCCTCGATGCCGATTCCATCGATATTTACAACCCCTATAACCTGGCCGCCCACCTGCCGGTAGGGATAGAACCGCTTGTATTCGCTGGTCAGATTAAGGCCCGGCTCTTTTAGCTTCTCGATGCTGTTTGCCTGCTGGTCGGTCAGTTGACGCTTTATCCAGACGAAGCGCCTGGTCGAGGTGAGTTGTTTTGCGATTGCGCCCGAGGGCTCATCCAAAATAGGACTTAAGAGCGCCGCGGTTTTTGCCGGGTTTTTCACCTGAGAGCCGAAAGCGTAGAGCGAGAGTTGGGGGACCGAGTAGGCCAGTACCCGGCCCTTCCGATCGTAAATCGTGCCTCGATATGCGGGAAGCATGAATTTGGTGTCCAGGCAGGCATTGGCCCTGCGCACCCAAAGGGCGTGCTGGATTACCTGGATGGTGAAGGCTTTGACCACAATGGCGCACAGGCAGCCGATGACTGCAAACTGGAAAAGCGTGCGACACGTACAGTATCGGGAGTTCAACGACTTTCGCTCCTCGCGCCTTTCCATCTTTTTCTCCCGGACTGTCCGCGCCCTGTTTACGGTTTAAACCCTCTAGTGCATCACCACCTTCTGCCCGGGCCCCGGCGGGGCCAGGCCGAATTGATCCCGGCCCATCTGCGCCAGCCATTGAGGGTCCTGGAACTGCGTCCACTCAAGGGTGAGCTTGCGTTGCACCGTGCTAAGAAGTTCGCACTCCCGGCACATCTGCGACAGTTGATAGCCGTTTTCGACATGCTGCACATAAAGCCACACATAGAAAACGGCACATACGACAAAGACCGCCCCCAAAACGATCGCCGATGCCAGCCAAGCCCCGATCCTGACGTTGGCCGGCCTGCTTTGCCGAACCCCCGGGTCGCTTTCGAGCATGAGGCCGGCAACCGGGGCGTTTGATTTCGCCCTGCTCATATATCCCATTGCGATCTTCTCCGGTCGGGAACGCTGCTGTAGAAGTCCGGCTCAAGGTCGCGTCCCGCGGGGCCGCCCGCCATGCCGGTCCTCGACATCCCGACCGATCCCTCGAGTCCGCAAAAATTTGTCAGGCCGCCCATGAGAAGAAATTGCGCCGAAGGGCAGCCGTTTCTCGATAACCTTTTCTTTGAGGTACCTGCCTTCATGGTTTACGCCTTTGCATTTTGAGGTTTACCGCACCGGAGACAACTTCTGAACGGCTCTCAATCTCGCGCTGCGCGCGCGGGGATTCCTTTCCACCTCGTCCGACCCGGGGCGCAAGGCCTTCCTGGTAAGCAGCCTCACCAGGGGCCGGCCTTCACACTCGCACAGAATCCGCTCGGGCGGGCACCGACAACTCCGCGCCCACTCCCTGAACGCCCCCTTTACGATCCTGTCTTCCAGCGAATGAAATGAAACCGCGCACAGCCGCCCTCCGGGCCTTAGAACCTCCAAGGCTTCGGGCAGGAAACGTTCCAGAGATTCCAGTTCCCTGTTGACCGCTATCCGCAGGGCTTGAAAAGTGCGAGTGGCCGGATGAATGCGCAAAGTGTCCCGAGTCCGCGGGACGGCCCAGGCTATCAGTTCGGCCAGCTCCAGGGTATTGTCGATGCGCTTTTTGGCTCTTGCCGCGACGACCGCGCGCGCTATCTTCCGCGACCGCCTCTCCTCCCCGTATCGGAAAATCAGGTTCGCCAGTTCTTCTTCCGGGAGCGTGTTCACAAGGTCCGCGGCCGTTTGAGGCAATTGCCGGTTCATACGCATGTCGAGTGGCCCCTCCTTTGTGAAGCTGAAGCCCCTCCGGGCTTCATCGATCTGAAAGCTCGAAACCCCCAAATCGACCACCACGCCGTCAACTTCGCCCAACCCGTTTTTTGAAAGCACCCCGCCCACATCGGCAAAGTCGGCCCTCTCCAAAACGAGTCTTTCGCCATAGTCGCCCAAAGCCTTCCCGGCCCGCTCCACGGCCTCGACATCCCAGTCCATTGCCACCACAACCGATGCGCCCGCCTCCAGGATGGCCCTGGTATATCCTCCCCCCCCGAGCGTGCCGTCGACGTAAATGCCTCCGGGTTTGCAGCCGAGCAGTTCGACAACCTCTTCGAGCATTACGGGAATATGTTGGACCGCCGAATCTTTATCCATGCTAAATCCCGATGCTCGCCATACTCTCATTTATCCTGGCCGCGTTTTGCCTGTCCTGCGCATCCTGGGCCTCATAAGCGGTCTTGTCCCAGATCTCGAAGCAGGTTAGCATTCCCACCAGGACCACCTCCTGGTTCAGACGGGCATCTTCACGAAGCATGGACGGGATGAGTATTCGTCCCTGGGAATCGAACTCGCACAGTTCCGCCCCCGAAATGAACCGCCTTATAAAGGAGCGGTGGTCCGGATGAACCTGGGATAGATTCTCCGCCTTGGCTTCAAGCTCGTTCCACTTCTCGGGCGGATAAGCAACTAGGGCGTCCCCCATGCGGGAAACAAAGAGAGCGTCGGAATAATGCTTTTGCAAGACTTCCCTGAACTTTGTGGGGATTCGCAGGCGCCCCTTGGCGTCTATTTTGGCGGCTGAGCGACCTCTAAACTTGGGTGATTCGAGGATACCCTGTTCCACTTCCTGCCCCTTTTTCCCACAATTCTCCACATGGACAGCATGTAGGCCCACCTATTGCGTTTGTCAAGCGTTTTTTTTGCCCGAAGACTCAAAATCCTCCTTGCTCCCCCATTCAACAGGGCTCACCGGTCGATTCAGCCCGCGGATCGGGCGGTTTTTCCGTTTAAATCGTCGCTCAAACGGTTCGGAGCCCCTCAAGAATTCATCCGTTCCTTCCGACTATTATTGGAGAATGAACCGGATGAGGTGGCGTAAAGCCAGGTGATTGAATCGGGAAGAGGGGAGAAGATGAGAGCCGGGCGATCCGCGAGGTATCGGCGTGCAAATTTGAATATTTCAGCCGTTATCGTGATTTATCTTGCATTGTTTTCAGGGGGCGCAGCCTGTCGGGCCACGGGAGCGGGGCCGGCTGCGAAGCAAAAGGCCGAGAACTCCATTATCGGCGCCTATTTGATGGCCCTGCATGATTTCGACTTCACGAATCGCACTTTCCGCGCCGACATGTGGCTCTGGAGCCATTCATCCCCGCGGAGCAAACGAAAGCCTCTGCAAACAATGGAATTCACCAATGCGCAGAAAACTTCCGCCTCCCTTTTCACTGAGGAGGTCAAAGGCGGCGTGCGTTGGGAGCAGTGCAAAATATGCGGCACATTCAGATATCACTGGGATTTGCGGAACTTTCCCTTCGACAGTCACAACCTCGAAATCCACATTGAAGAAGGCGTCGATGACGTCCGCGCCCTGACATATGAAGCGGACGCGAAGGATTCAACCCATGTCAAGGAGCTCCGGCTTGACGGGTGGAAAATCACGGATTTTCAGATCATCAGCCATCCCGTCGTTCATTCGTCGACTTTCGGGGATCCGGCCTTGTCGTCGGGCTCGGTCAGCAAGTATGCCGGGCTCATAATCCGCATAACAGTTCGGCGAATGGAGATTATGAGCTATATCAAACTGACGGCGGTAGCCTATATTTCATTCATGCTCACCTTGCTGAGCTTCTTTCTCCACATGGATGGAGGTGAGGGCTTTTCGGACTCGAGGATGACCCTGCTGGCCGGAGCGCTTTTCGCAACAGTCATGAACATGAGCGCGGCCAGTTCCGCCCTGGGAACTTGGGATACGATGACGCTGGTCGACAAAGTGCACATAGTCACCCTGCTCCACATACTGTTCGCGGCATTCCTTGCAGTGCTCGCCAGGGTTTTGCTGTCCAAGGGGGTGAGCGTGCGCCGGCTTCGGAAGATGGACCTGCGGGCGGCGGCATTGGCGACAATCACATTTATCGGAACAAATGGATACATGGTGATCAGGGCGGCCAGGGCGGGATGACAAACCATGAGTGTGTTTTCGGCGGCTCCGGACGGATAAAAATATTTTCGGGCCCGCAAGGAGAATGACGCTACAAGATTCAGGAACATGAAGGCGAAAACGACCAATCGCCGATCTTCAGGCGGTCTTTTTCCCGCCCTGCCGGAACGGAGGACTCGCTCATGAGAAACATCCTTGTCGCAGCGTTTCTGACACTTCTGCTCCCCGCCGCCGCACCGGGGTCGCAACCACACGGATGCAGGGCGGTGCGGCTTGTCAGGACCACGACCAGTTGGAACGGTGCGCTCCTGCCGGCCTATCCGGCCGGGCAGCCGCAGATCACGATCCTGCGCATCACCATTCCCCCCGGATGCGAGCTGCCAATCCATGAGCATCCGGTCATCAACGCCGGAGTGCTTCTCAAAGGAGAGCTGACCGTCAGGACGGAAGAAGGCAAGGTGCTGCGCCTCAAGGCCGGGGACCCCGTCGTCGAGGTTGTCAACACCTGGCATTATGGCTTCAACCCGGGTAAGGAGCCGGCCGAAATTATCGTCTTCTACGCGGGCGTCAAGGGAAAGCCGTTCACGATAATAAAGGCGGCGCATCACTGAGAACTCCATGGGTCCAGGCAGGACAGGCGAGTTCAAAGGTCCTTCAGGAGACGGATGGATTGCGGATGGCCCATCTTTTCCGCAAACTTCTCGTCCGCTGTCACCAAAATGCTTTTGGTCTGCTCCGCCACGGCCAGATAAGAGGCATCGTAGAAGGTTACGCCATTTTCCGCCATCCAATGGAAGCACAAGCGAAGCATGTTTTCAGTCAGTGCGATGCTGGAAAACTTGAGATTAAAGAGCAACTCCATCTTTTCGCGCGCCTGCCCTGGCAGGCACCTGCCAAGAAAGTTTCCAACCTCGTAGACCCAAAGATCTGGGGCCAGCAACTCGACGCGTCCCTCCACCCAGCCATTCAACAGGTCCAGTGCTTTGTTCCACTCGGCTTCCCGCTTCTCCCCGAGGACCCACTTGAGAATCACCGATGCGTCAACCACGTGCCGCCCCATCTAATGACCGCTCCTGTCTCCGGCCAACTCCTCGACCATCTCACGCGTGGAGAACTTCTTTGTCGCCGCCGACGACTCGATCAACTTACGTACTGCGAGTTGCCTGCGGATATGTTCCAGTTCCTTGCGTAAAGCCTCGTTGACGAAGTGACTCCTCTTGCCGGGAGGAATTATTTCACTCAGGTCCCTGCAGATCGTTTCCTCGATGAGGAAATTCATCTTCCTGGAAGATCTTTCCATGAGGTACCCCCTTCTTCTACTCCTCTTGTATACACATGAACTATACTTATCGTAATGGTTGAAATCAAGACCTCCGAAATGGAAGCGATGCGGTGAGGTTTCGCCCCGGGCTGGCAAGTTCCGGGTCCGGGTGCTCTTTCCCGACAAGATTATCGAGGAGCAGGTTGATGAAATCGAAAAATTTCGGGACGCTCATTTCGGAAGTTGAGGTCACCAACATTTCAAAACACGGTTTTGGGGTGCTGATCGGCGAAGAGGAGTTTTTACTTCCGTTTCGGGATTTGCCTTGGTTCGAAGCGGCCTCGCCATCCTCCATTCACAATGTTGCGTCGGGGGAACCACAGCATCTCTTTTGGCCTGACCTCGATATCGATCTGACGGTCGAATCAATAAAGCATCCGGAAGAAGTATCCTCTCATGTCAAAATTGATGCCGAAGATGTCAGCGGAGCCGGCAGGAGACCAGTGAATATATCCGGCTGTTGAAGCCGCCTGTCTTTTTCAAGAAATGCCCTCATCGCCTCCTTGCCGGTGCAAGCCTCTCGGCGAGCCCCGTGTAGCGTTTAAGAGTCCTGTTGTTTTTCACCGCTATTGCAAGTGCCTTGGGGGTTCCGACCAGCACGACGAGTTTTCGGCCCCGGGTAATTCCCGTGTAGATCAAATTGCGCTCGAGGAGCATATAGTGCTGGGTATGCACGGGGATGACCACGACCGGGTACTGCGAGCCTTGCGCCTTGTGGACGGAGACCGCGTAGGCAAGTACGACCTCATCGAGGTCGGCGAAGTCATAGTCCACCTCCCGGCCGTCGAAGGAGATCGTCAGCTCCTGGGCTTCCTCGTCGATTCCGGTGATTCGTCCTATGTCGCCATTGAAAACTTCCTTGTCGTAGTTGTTCTTGATCTGCATCACCTTGTCGCGCGCTCGAAAACTGCGCCCCCAGCGGTTTACGCCGGCCGCCGAGGGATTTAACGCCTCCTGGAGCCGGGAGTTGAGGTTTCCCGCTCCGACCGCGCCTCGGTGCATGGGGGTAAGGACCTGAATATCGTCAACGGGATCATAGCCGAACCGATCCGGAATTCTGCGGGTCACCAACTCAAGGATCATCTCCACGACCTCTTCGGGTTCTTCCTTGTGGATGAAGAAAAAATCGTCCAAATCTCCATCGCAGGCCTTGAAGGAGGGAACGATCCCGCTGTTTATCTTGTGGGCGTTTACGATGATCGAACTCTGCCGGGCCTGGCGATAGATCTCGCTTAGCTCGACAACGGGGACCCTTCGGGAAGAAATGATGTCGTTTAAGACATTTCCGGCCCCCACGGAAGGAAGCTGGTTGACATCGCCCACCATGATGAGGGCGGCATGAGGGGGGACGGCCTTGAGCAGATGGTGCATCAAGACGCAGTCCACCATGGAGAACTCGTCGACGATCAAAAGATTGCAGTCGAGGGGATTTTGCTCGTTTTTCTGAAAGCCCGCCATCTTGGGGCTGAATTCGAGCAGCCTGTGGATGGTCTTCGACTCGCCGCCCGTGGCTTCGCTCATCCGTTTTGCGGCTCTTCCGGTCGGTGCGGCCAGAAGAATTTTAACGCCGAGCGCCTGGTAAATCTTGAGGATGCAGTTGATTATGGTGGTCTTTCCGGTGCCCGGCCGGCCGGTTAGCACCATGACCTTGGAGCCGCAGGCCGCTTTTACCGCCTCGGCCTGCTTATCCGCAAGAGTGATGGAGAGTTTTTCCTGAACCCATTCGACCGCTTTTTCGGCATCTATGGACCGGATCGATTTCAGGCCATTGAGAAGAATTCCCAGGCGTCTTGCGATGCTCGTTTCCGAAATATGGAATTTTATAAGGTAGACTGCCTTATTGTTTTCCTTAAAATTTTCCAGCTCCTCGTTGAGATCTTCGATAACGATCAGCTCGTTTGAAGCAATGGTTGCGAAGGCTTTTACGATCACCTCGCGATCGATGCCCAGGACCTCTTTGCATTTCTCGGTCAGCGGTTCGTAGGGGTAGTAGACATGGCCCTCATCGGAGAGTTCGTGGAGGACATACAAAATACCGGCCTCGGCCCTCAGTTCGCAGTCCTTGGCAAAGCCCAGTCTTTCGGCAATCCTGTCGGCTGTTACAAAACCGATCCCGAAAATGTCGGTCGCCAGCCTGTAGGGATTTTCCGTTACAACCCGTATGGCTTCGTTTCCGTACTGCTTGAAAATCTTCGTTGCGTATCCGGAACCGACCCCGTGGCTTTGAAGAAAGATCATCACATCGCGGATTTCTTTCTGATCGGCCCAGGCCTTTTGTATCATCCGCACGCGCTTGGCGCCGATGCCCTCAACCGAGAAGAGCTTTTCCGCTTCGCCTTCTATGACTTCGAGGGTCTGTTCGCCGAACTTTTTTACGATCCTTTTGGCCATAACAGGGCCGATCCCCTTGATAAGACCCGAGCCCAGGTATTTTTGAATCCCGGCGACGGTGGCCGGGACCATCGATTTGTAGTAGGCGATCTTGAACTGCTCGCCGAATTTGGGATGGCTGGTCCATTCGCCCTGCATTCTCAGGATCTCGCCCGGAGCGGGGGCCATGAGGTTTCCGACCACGCAGACAAGGTCCTGGCGACCCGGAACTTTCACCTTGGCTATGGTGAAGCCGTTTTCCTCGTTGGAGAAGGTGATCCTCTCGATTTGTCCCTGAAGCTCGGCGAGCATGAAAATCCTGTCGATTTTCTCTAAACTTTCCCGGTCGGTGCAACCATCGGGAGCCGTCCAATCGCTTTCAATATTTTGGGTGGAATCCCCGATTCGCAGGGTACGCCCGTCTGGCAGAGTCCACACCCGTAGCCGTCGAAGCCGTAATGTTCCTTTACGAACTTGGCGCAGGTCCCCCCCGCGTGATCCCAACACTTGACCTTGTCGTGGCCCTTTTCAGTGATCGCCTCCACCGGACATCTCTTTCGGCAACCGGTGCATGAGCCGTCGAAGAAAAAGAGGCAATAGGCGTGGTGATCTTCGTAGGGCCTGGGGGAAGGCGAGACCCTTAGCTTTGCCACAACGGAGCCGGCTCGATGGGCTTTTCCCTTTGCGGTAATAAGACCGTCACACAGGCCGAAGGTCCCCAGTCCCGCCGCATAGGCCGCGTGGCGCTCGGACCAGTAGGAGGAGAAGACAAATTTTTCCGATTTCACCCATTTCCATTCCGGAAGTATCAGGGGCGCAACCGCCTGTATGCCTTGAAGCTCCAGTCGGGCAACGACGTGTCTTCTAAGAGCGTTGTTGAACTCCTCCCCGGGGAAGCGCGCCTGCACCCATCTCCTGGATGGATAAAATGTTTCCTTTCGGTTGTCCTGCTTTGTGGCCTCCCTCTGGGGAAGCACCCAGCTGATAACCGCAAGCTCTTCGGGCTCTGTGCGAGACTCCGGAAATTTCACCGAAAAGGCTTCCCGCGGGGTCCAATGATCCTCCCCCACCACCTCCTTATAGGTTTGGTAGAGCGGATCGCTTCCGGAGGAAAACCCCACAAGGACCTCGTCGAAGGCCTTTTCGCCGGTTTCCATCCGCAAAGAGTTCTCAGACGAGTTCGCTACGAAATCGACAATTATTCGGGTCAACCATCCCGCGCCGGTCTCATCCATCGATAGCCCTCCGTTTCGTGAAGGAAGCAAATAGCAGATAGCGGGAAGCGAGGAGCAATAAGAACCTCCCCACGCTCGATCCTTCGTACTCTCTGCCTTCAAAAAATCAATTATACAGGAACACTTTTGGGGGGGCAATCGGGCAGGGCAATCGCGCAGGGTTGATTTGTTCTCCTTCACAGACTGAGAACACCGCACGAATTTTTCGTCATCCGCAAGTAGTCGAAAACCAGGCGGCCATTGCGTGTGAGTT
>JAJYDE010000081.1 GCA_021777755.1 Deltaproteobacteria bacterium | reverse complement strand
CGCAGAACCCCTTTGCACTCTTTCAAGGTTTTCAAAAGCCCGGCATCAAGCGAGACTTTTTCGCCCCGTATTACAGCTCGCCAACAGCGTGGATAACAGCGCCGCCCCCACATCTTCCGCCGCTGTTATCATCCCCTGTGTGGCCTAATTGTCGAATAAGTCTCATACTCTGCCCGACCCGCTTTTATATAGCCCGGTTTGCCACAGGTCGTAAGATGCGCTTCGGCTTCGGGCTGCACGGCCATCCCCCGTCTTGTTCTTCCCGAGCCTGGAAGGCTCAAAGCCATTAGCCGGGGGTCGAGGCCGAAGGCCGACACCCCCGGATATGAAAGAATGAACCACGACCCCGCAGGGGTCGCAGAACCCCTTTGCACTCTTTCAAGGTTTTCAAAAGCCCGGCATCAAGCGAGACTTTTTCGCCCCGTATTACAGCTCGCCAACAGCGTGGATAACAGCGCCGCCCCCACATCTTCCGCCGCTGTTGTTATCCCCTGTGTGGCCTAATTGTCGAATAAGTCTCATACTCTGCCCGACCCGCTTTTATATAGCCCGGTTTGCCACAGGTCGTAAGATGCGCTTCGGCTTCGGGCTGCACGGCCCTACAGCCTCTTAGCCCTGTCGAAGACGTCAAGATGAGGCAATGCCCATACTCAAGCTTTCCTGTATTCGACAGGGATCCCATTTTCTTGCCCCCGATGATTTCATTTGATTTGCAGTGTGGCATTGATAAGGTGTATTTTGAATTGCACCTGTTGTTAGTCCCAAATCTCTTGTTATCCGGCCTTGGAATTTTTCATCCATATTTGACCGGGGCGCCCGAATTGTCCCTCGACTCTTGCCCCGCCCTGTTCCTCCTTTTAGCCGGTGGTTGAGGAGCCCATGGTAAAAAATGAGAACGAGGAAAACGACTTTCTTCCACAGCCCTTCTGTGATGCGTCCTCCGTCCTCCATCCTCCGCCCATCGTCCTCCGTCCTCCGGCTTGTTCTCCCCGATCCTGGAAGGCTCAAAGCTGTTAGCCCCGGGGTGAGGCCGAAGGCCGTCACCTCCGGTATGTAAAATAAAAGAAGGAAACACGACCCCGGAGGGCTCGCGGAATACCTTTGCGCCTTACCTTGCACGGGCTCCAAAACCGGGCATAAACGAGGTCCTTTTGCTCCCTTTTATACGCCCCGATTCAGACCGGCTTCAGCGGGATTGTTCCCCCGGGGGTCTCGTGGCTCGTTTGCGGTCGTTCCGGTTAGTCCTCATGGTTGTGAGGAGGTATTGAGGTGCTCTTTTACGCTCATAGTCGGGAAGATTCTGGCGAAGATGACTGGCAGCCACTTCATGAACACCTGGAAAAGGTTGCATGCCTAGCACGATCTTTCGCCGCGGCTTTCAAAGCCGGCGACTGGGGCTACGCGGCCGGGCACGTAACGCATCCACCCCATGGCAGAGGCTCACAAATGGCTCTTAGAGAAAAGGAGGAAGAGTGGAAAAAAACTACGATGTGAAGTTCGAAATAGCAGGGCCGGCGGCCATGTTCACTCGTCCTGATACCGGATCAACTCCCATTTCCTATCCTGTGCCGACTGCTTCTGCCGCAAAGGGGTTGTTCGAGGCCGTTCTGCGACGGCCTCATATTTACGTCCAGCCAACATTCATTGAGATCTACAAGCCAGTCCGATTTGAACGGTACATAACAAACTACCGCGGGCCTCTTCGAAAAGGGAAAGATATTAGACAGGGCAACAGCTATCAGCTAATTGCCACTATTCTTGTGGACGTTTTCTACCGCATTCACGGCCGGATTCGGATGAAACAAATGAGTACTCGTGGAAAAGGAGAAGAACAGATACGTCGCCGTCGCGGTCGAGATTGGCGACCTCGCTTCAAAGAGTTGTTTGAGGACCGACTGGAACGCGGCCAGACCTACTACACACCGTGTCTAGGGTGGAAGGAGTTTGCGCCCAACTATTTCGGCCCGACTCGGGACCGGGATGACAAGGGCCAGAGGGTCAGGCCGGTGAGAACAGGCGAAATACACATTCCAGCAATGCTGATCTCGATGTGGGACCATCGGCACTATCAGCCGTCCTTCCGTGAGAGGTGGATCGTCGATGGCTTGATGTCCTATGAGCACGAGAGACCGGCGGAGGATATGCCTGATGCTGAGTGAAGGATACGATTTACTTCGCAGTCTAGACGAAATCGGATTTCCCGTCCCGATTGACCACGGCGACATGAAAAGGCCTGGAAAGAGCCCGGGATATCGAGTGTACCTGGAGGATAATGGATTCCCTAAGACAATCGAGGAAGTTGATGCGGAATCAATGGGAAGGCTTTGGTATCACAGGGAAGGAAAGCACAATGGTTTCCCGGTCGTCAAGATACAGGACGCCCTTCTCATGGTCCCAACTGACGACCCCCAGAGAAAACGATTCGATGAGTTAAAAAAGACTCAGAAAATCCAACGAATCGTACTGCTCCGTGGAATCCTCGATAATCGGAAGTTCCCACTTTCAGAGCACGATAAACAAACTTGGCATCGATTGAGAAAGAAGGCGTTCGACTGGTTGGATATCTTTGACGGGACTGACCAGAAATATCTTGCCCTACTTTATATGTTGCAACGCTTTGTCGAGTCAATGGCAACGCCTCAGGATTTTTTTCGTCGTCTATGCGAATTGCTCGTCGAGCGCCTCGAACAGGGGCGGCTGGAAGACGTGGCGCTCGCTGAGAAGCTTCTGATAGGGACACCCAACAAGAACAGACCCGAGAAACCGGCCAAGGCTGAGGTGCCGCTCATATTCGACGTTGTAGAACCAGCCAGTCCAATTCCGATTGGGCACCCCGGAATGCGTTCGTACGTGATCTGCCGCCTTCGCGCCAGTGAAGTAAGAGACCCTGACGGAATCTGTGCCTTGCAGGGGGTAGCGAACCCACTGCTGAAAAGGAGATTTCCAGAGCCTACTCTTGGGGCGCTTGGCGAGACTAAGCTCTTCTCAAAAAACAAGGATACGCCGTGCGAATTTAGGTATCTCAAGAACAAGGCAGATTGGGAGGACGCGGCGAAGTCATTTCCAATTGGTCAACAATTGGCAAATGAAATAGCTGCCGGACTGGGCGCACTCATATCTCCTGCCCTGAAGGGCAAAACCTGGCGTATGGTTGCCAATGGCAAATGGGAAGGAAGCGGTGGAAACAAGAGAGAAAGAAAGGATCTGTTGCTTGTTTACTGTGAAGGGCAGCCCGTTATCAGCGACGAAGCTGCGGATATCTTTGGGAGTGACGAGCTAGAAAAACGTGATCAGTTCGAGAATGATGCAAAGGCGCTTTGCCGAGCACTGGACGGAATAATCAAACATCGTCCACAGTCGCGACTTCACATCTTGCTGATCGGCAAGGCCGATAAAGAGAAAAAGCAGGTTTTCATGCACTTGACGCCGACACCTCAGCAGTTGCTGGATGCGGCAGAACGGTGGAATCGAGTGGTTCGGGACAATCTGCCGGGGGTGACGCTACCACTACCGATTGATAAGAAGGGCCAAACGGTCGTCGAGGGTCATCCCCTCCCGCCTCATCCCGATCGAGTGGTACGCCTTCTTTCATCAGAATGGGTAAGAGGAGGTGCTGATGAATTGAAGCTGGAAGGCCCCGCGCTCCGGCAGGTTTTGGATATGATGTTGCGTAGCTCCGGAAAGTGGGAAGAGGCGGCCAGGAATCTTCTGCACCTCTCTATTCAAAGGATTGGACCTCTACTGGTAGGTGTTGCGGCGGCTTTCCATACAGAGGAAAAGGAAAAGATCCAGAAATTCAAACCGCCCGCGCGTGAAGCAGCGCTTCGTGCCGTCGCCCTGCTTGGCATTCTGCTCGACGCGCTTGGCCGAGAAAAGGGGGTTTACATGGAGGACACAGCATTCTTGCTGGGCCGCCTCATGTCGATGGCGGATACGCTGCACAGAGAGTACTGTGTGCACGTGCGAAAAGGGGGCATCCCTCCCCAATTGATAGGGAACGCCCTCATGCCGGCGGCATCCGACAATCCTGAGGATGCTATTGATCGGCTGAGAGAGCGTATGAACATCTATCAGGCGTGGGCTATGAAGATTTCCGGCGAAGAATACCGTTTGGCCAAATGGGCACTAGGGCAGATGGGAGAGATTTGCCATACAATCAAGCGGCCACTGCCGACGAGAACGGACCAAACATTTCGAGCGGAGTTGTTTTTGGGCTACATGGCCCGACCGCCTAAAGATAACAAATAAAAAAGGGAGGTGGCACCATGTCACATCAACAAGGGCAGATTATTCCACGCGCAACAGGGCTCTTGGTCATCGCTGTAGAGAACGTGAATCCCAATGGCGACCCAGACCGCGAAAGCGATCCTCGCCAACGGAGTCACGACAGGCGCGGATATATATCTGGGGTCTCTTTTAAGCGAAAGCTCCGTGACCTCGTTGAATTAAAAGAAGGCCCCGTGTGGACGCACATAAAAGAGAAGTTGTGTCTAGTTGATGACCAATATTGCATTCTTGAATCCCGGGAGCGTGGATTTTCAGATGTCAAAGATGCTGGGGAAGCTTGGCGCAAGGTTCTTGGTCTGATTGAAAAAGGGAACAATGGAAGCGAGGTAGCCAACAAGTACTGGGACGCACGCGTCTTCGGTGCAACCTTCTTGGAGAAGGGTGAGGATGCTCCACAAAAAGGAGAGGAAGCGAGCACAAGTGACGGCAAGTATATACGCACTGGCGTAGCGCAGTTTGGCATTGCGGTTTCCGTGGCACCGGTTCGAATTCATCGCGACACGAATACCAAGAAAGCCTCTGCTCAAGAGTCCAAAGATCGAGGGATGGCTCCTTTAGCCTGTAGGTATGTGGAGCATGGCATTTATTGCATGCCCTTTTTCATAAATCCTACGGCCGCACTCAAAAGTGGGTGTGTTCCAAGAGACATTGCATTGCTTTTAAGTCTGATCCGACAGGCTTATCCGAATACAAGATCGGTGGCTCGAAGCCACGGACTCATCGAAATTCGTCACGCCTGGTATGCGGAGCATAAGGACGTTTTGGGCTCATTCTCCGAGTTTGAGTTCATTGAACAGCTGACACCAAGACGTAAGGGCGGAGATACTGAAAAGCCTTCGTCAAGTGGCATCCCGATTGATGAGCAGTATAATGTGCCGCTCAATGTGTCACCCGAAAATGGCGGCAGATTTCGAGGCAGTCTCAAAAACGATAAGCTTTATGACCTATGCGTGGAACTGCCTGAATGGTGTACCCAAATCAATGGAGAGAAAGGGAATGGCTAGCGATGCCCCTTTAGCCCACAGCTCTCGCGGAGGCGTCTCGGTCCAAACATATTTTGAGCACGTCAAAAACGTACGACACGATGCAGTCCGCAATGCGATGAATGCATCTGGTTTCTATGATGGCGATCGGGAAGTCTTCGTTCGCCGTGTCGAAGCTGCTGCCCTTTATCATGATCTTGGCAAACTGGATCACGCAAATCAGGGTGTTTTGGGGCAAGATTCACCGAATCCCCTCCCTATAGCTCACGAAGATGCAGGGGTGGCCGCATTGTGGGAACTCCGGTGCAAAGAATCTGCAGTGCTCGTGGCGGCTCATCACGCCGGACTTTTCAGCAAGGCCGAAGAAAGCCACCCAAACAAGAAAAGGCCCTTTCGAGACGAGCGACAACCGCCTGCCCTAAAGGGATACGCAGTTGATAAGCATGTCGATGATCATCTCCGAGATTACTTGACCGCCCATGAGAAAGTCGGTCTCTGGATGGCTCCAGGATGCAGCGATGGAACACTCCACCGGTGTGGTTTCACCAGGCGCATTGCCCTTTCCTGCCTCGTGGACGCTGACCATGGGGATACCGCATACCATTATGGCAACGAAGTCGAGATTGCAGAAATCGAATTGCGATGGGAGGAGCGACTTGCGGCCTTGCAGCGCTACCTGGATAGACTGCCGGAAGGAAGCACGGGGCGGGAGCAGCATCGCAACCGCCTGCGCAAACGACTATTTGAAGTTTGTCGCGACTCTACTCTGGACCCTCCAATCCGTACCTGCGACGCTGCGGTGGGCAGCGGAAAGACAACAGCAGTCATCGCCCATCTGTTGCGGGTTGCAGCTGAACGCAAACCCACACTGCGCCACATTATCGTAGTACTTCCCTACACAAACATTATCTCACAATCGGTTGAAACTTATCGAAAAGCGTTGGTCCTGGAGGGGGAACGCCCTGAGGATGTGGTGGCTGAGCACCACCATCGAGCCGACTTTTCCGATCTCGAACTACGCCAACTTGCCACCTCTTGGAAGGCCCCGATAATCGTTACAACAGCCGTGCAATTCTTTGAAACCATCGCCAGCAGCCATCCGGCGACATTGCGAAAGCTGCACGAGCTACCCGGCTCCGCGGTATTTGTCGACGAAATGCATGCAGCGATTCCATCACATCTATGGCCGCAGATGTGGCGATGGCTTGAAACCTGGACCGCCCACTGGGGCGGCCATCTGGTCCTGGCGAGCGGTTCACTGCCGCGATTCTGGGAATTGGAGGAATACAAAGCTCTTGTAACCAAGGATCGTCAGTCTGTAATGCCGGAAGTGCCGGATCTGGTTCAAGACGATTCACTTCGCAGTGAGCTGAAGGAAACGGAAAAACGTCGGATCTTCTATAATCGCCGCCCAGAAGGCTCATCTGCCCTAGACTGCAACGATCTAGTAGACTTTGTCATTCAGAAGAAACCTGGACCACGGCTTCTCATCGTGAATACAGTGCATACCGCCGCTGCGATTGCTCAAGCAATGCGCGATTCAGGTCATGATGTTCTCCACCTTTCAACGGCTCTCGCTCCGATTCACCGAGACTCAATTGTGGAAAGAGTTAAGCTGCGCCTGCGCGACCGAATTGAAAACTGGACTCTTGTCGCCACCAGTTGCGTTGAGGCGGGAATGAACTTCTCCTTTCGCACGGGCTTCCGCGAACGCGCATCAACGGCCAGCCTCATCCAGATCGGAGGCAGGGTAAGTCGAGGCGATGAATTCGAAGATGCCGAGGTCTGGGATATTCTGCTGCGAGATGACCGGTTTCGCGCCAATCCAGCTATTTCGATCTCGCGCAACGCACTGGATCTATTTGCAGTGGATGAGCTAAATCACCTGTCTGCGACTCAATTGGCCACCAGCGCCATGAAACGCGAATGGACAGCTGGAGCCGAAGAAAAGGCCAGGCAAATCGTCGAGTGTGAAGACCGGATGGAATACCCAAACGTCTCCAAACAGTGTCGAGTGATTGATACGAAAACTTGCACGGTAATTGTTGATCATGGCTTGGCTCAGGCTGTCCGGAAAGGCAAAAAGGTGTCTAAAGTGGAACTTATGAAGTATAGCGTGCAAATTTGGGCGCACAAGATCGATAAGCTTGCCCTGTGCCCTCTAAACGACATCAGCCGACCATCCTGTACTCACCTCTATATGTGGCCATACGAGTACGACGCGGATTTTATCGGCTATATGGATGGCGTCCTGAAGATGGAGAAATTCATTTCGGCCGGAGGATCGGTCATCTGATTTATTTTCGAGTTTGGACCCACTTCAACCCTACTCCCATTTGGATTATTCTATGGTTTAAACCGAAAATATTAAATTAGGCAGAAAGACCAGATTACTGTGCAGGCGGCAAGCAGCGCCATGTAGAATATCCCTGAGGCGAGCGTTGCCCGCGGTAAATTCAATATGACTGAATTCGGGCTCGTTTTTTTGGCTCACGCCAGGCCCAAACAGACTTTGCTGGGTTTCCACGGCTACCTGAGGCACACAGGGCCTGGCGCTATCGGATAAGGTGAATCCGCAGTCGCAAGGGCAGGCCTGCTCAGGTCAGTGGGGTCCTATCCTTACCCGAAAGAGGAGGGCGCAAGTGTATAGTGAAGACGATCTCCGCCCCCTTTCCGCCCTTCAGCACCTGCTCTTTTGCCCGAGGCAGTGCGCCCTGATTCATATCGAACAGGTGTGGGACGAAAACCGCTTAACGGCCGAAGGCAGGGTCATGCACGAGAGGGTGCACGAGGCCGGAGAAGAATCGCGCGGTGATGTTAGAACCGTGCGGGGCTTGTGGGTGCGGTCGTTGCGGCTTGGTCTTGTCGGGAAGGCCGATGTCGTCGAATTTCACCGGGAGGGCGTGGACAGCTGGAAGCCCTTCCCGGTGGAATTCAAACTCGGAAAACCGAAGCCCGTCGAGTGCGACAGAGTGCAGTTGTGCGCTCAGGCGCTCTGTCTTGAAGAACTACTGGATAGGCGGGTGGGATCTGGCGCGATATTTTACGGGAGGACACGGCGTCGGCTGGCGGTCGATTTCGACGCGGAGCTTCGCAATGAAACGGAAAAAACCGTGGAGCGATTGCATCAGCTAATCCAAACAGGCATAACTCCCGCGCCCGACTTCAGCAAGAAGTGCGGAAGCTGTTCTCTCGTTGAATTGTGCCTGCCCAAGGCGATTCGCAGGAGTGTCTCCGTGGCCGGTTACCTGGCCCGTATGCTGGAAGAAGGTGGCGATTGAAAAAGCACCTCAACACGCTTTTCGTAACGACCCAGGGGGCCTACCTCAGCAAGGAGGGGGAAAACATTGTGGTGAAGGTGGAAAATGCGGTCAGGCTTCGCATGCCCATCCACCTTCTAAGCAGTGTGGTATGTTTTGGAAACGTCCTTTGCAGCCCTTTCCTCTTGGGTTTTTGCGCCGAGAAAGGTGTCTGCGTGAGTTTTCTCACCGAGCATGGAAGATTCCTGGCCAGGGTGCTGGGGCCGGTTTCCGGAAATGTGCTTCTTCGGCGCGAGCAGTACCGGAAAGCCGACGACCAAAAATCGACAGTCGATGTGGCCAGGAATGTGCTCGTCGGAAAGCTTGCAAATTGCCGGACCGTGCTGCAGAGGGCATTGAGGGACCATGCGGACAAAGTCGATGTGCCGGCGCTAAGAGAGGCGCTATCCGGATTGACACTTGGCGTCGAGCGGCTTGGAAGGGAGTCTGAACTGGATTCTCTGCGTGGAATCGAGGGCAATGCGGCAAACCTTTATTTTGGCGTCTTTAACGAGCTTATTACCGCACAAAAAGACGATTTTGTGTTTGAGAAACGAAACCGGCGTCCTCCCCTGGATAACGTGAACGCCTTGCTCTCTTTTGTCTACACGCTGGTGATGCACGATGTCCGTTCCGCGCTGGAGACTGTCGGTATCGATCCCTCCGTCGGTTTTCTCCACAGGGATCGACCGGGTCGGCCCGGTCTGGCCCTTGACATGATGGAGGAGTTTCGACCTTTTCTTGCCGACAGGTTGGTGCTCTCGCTCATTAACCTGAAAAAGATCCGGGGCGAGGGATTCAAACGAACCGAGTCGGGTGCTGTTACCATGTCGGACGAAACCAGGAAGGAGGTGCTTATCTCTTATCAGAACCGTAAGCAGGAGGAGATCGTTCACCCATTTTTAGACGAAAAGGTTAGTGTGGGCACGCTCTTTCATGTCCAGGCGCTTTTGCTTGCCCGGGCGATCCGAGGCGATCTGGACGGATATCCTCCATTTATCTGGAAATGAGTCCCCGGGGGCACCAAACAAAGGTTGAGACTGGCGGTGAGCCATGATGGTGGTTGTGAGCTACGACGTATCGACAACCGACCCTCGTGGGGCCCGACGGCTCAGGCGTGTTGCAAAGGTTTGCAAAGACTACGGGCAGAGAGTGCAGTACTCTGTATTCGAATGTTCGGTCGATCCGGCGCAGTGGACCTTTTTGCGTACGAAACTGGCCCGGGAAATCGACCCGGAGTTGGACAGCCTGAGATTTTACTTCCTGGGCGCAAACTGGAAGCGTCGGGTTGAACATGTGGGCGCGAACAAGCCGTATGATCCCGAGGAGCCTTTCGTTGTCTAAAACTGCGCGAACCCCTGGCTCACATTTCGAGGTTCTGTCTGCGTGCCTTGCTGGATAAGGGATTGACGGCATTCGGAGGTAAAGTGGTTCGCGGATGGGAATTTGCCAATTATTCCGCGGTGCGGAAGGATAGCGGTCTTTGAAAAACGAATATCGGGACTCTACAAATCAGGCCCTTCGCGGAGAAGGGTCTAAAAACGCTTTGCCAGCCTGAGGTTATGGGCTGGCTGTCGCCCCCCGCGCGGGGGCGTGGATTGAAACGGATAACGTCCGGGTGTAACCGGTCGGGTGCTATGTCGCCCCCCGCGCGGGGGCGTGGA
>JAJYDE010000080.1 GCA_021777755.1 Deltaproteobacteria bacterium | reverse complement strand
ACTTGCCAAATGCAAAAGAGGAATGCTTTTCAGTTTCTCTCTCACCTCATGTCCGCGTTCTTCCGGCAGGAGCGGTTACCTTCTCTTATCCGCTGAAACACCCCGGTGAACGATTACCGGATTTTCGACAAGCTGGTTATAGATTCGCAATTGCTCGCCATTCGGGCCGACCCATTTCGGAGCAAAACCCCCATTTCCCGAGGACGCGTAGGCGTCTACCCGCCCGTCCCCATACTTGACGTCCACTTCGCCGGGAGTTTGAAGGTCGAGGAAGACATTGAAGGAGTGGGTCCAACCATTACCGAAAGGGCCGCTGTAAGTGTCCTGGGAATTGTAGCCCCTGATGAGCCGCACCCCCAACTCCTTTCCGCCCAGCTTGATATCCTGATGTTCGTAGCTGTAATTCCCGGTGGCGGTATTGACCGGCTCGCCGGCATAAGGACCGTCGGGATTCTTGCCGTAAGAAGAAGAATTGGGCGGAGACGGCACACAGACCCAATCCTCTTCCGTATGCGAGACCTGGTTTTCAGCTATGCAACCGGATGCAAATTGATCATACATGTTGAAACAGTTCGAAATATCGGGACCGCCGCAGGTGGACTTCCAATTCACCAACTCCTTGCATGTCTTGCTTACCTGCGAGCATTGATCGCAAGTTATCCCTGTCTCGTTGAACTTATCGCCCGACGAACACGTGCCGCACCATTGGCAGAATTGGGAAAACATGGGATCGACATATGTATCCTGTGTCCATACCGGAGGCACTGGAGAATAGGGAGGCTGGAAGGGGGTGAGAGGATTGGAAGAGGAAAGGTACGCCTGAAACCCGAGTTTAAGATACGGAACTTGGAGGACGCCCCCGAACGTCTGATACCAATCGGGCGCCGAACATTCGACCGTCTTCTGCCAGCCGCACAACTCCCCCCCGGCCTGGCAGGATGCGGGCAGCCCTGTCACCGTCAAGAGTCCGAGGGCGAAAACCATTGTCAAGGTTGACAGGTGCCGTTCATTCCGGCAGATGTGCAATAGCCGCTTCATTCCCACTCCTCCTCTGGATAAACCCTAAAACTGAACCCCACTGCTGATCGCAATGGTCCCCGCGGCAATCGGGGCGTCAGGCCCGTGGAACTTCAAGCTCCCGTCCGGATTGTAGATATAGACCTCAAAATCCTTCTCCGAGATCTCCAGCACCATCGTATAACCCGAGGTCCCGTTGAGGGCCCCACGAGCCGCGATTGCCACCGAGCCTCCATAGGGTTGGCCTATTGCCCCGATCTCCGGGACGGAGGTTGAAATGAAATAATATCTGTCACGCGCATAAATGTATTTGAACGTACCGCTGGCCATGGGACCCACGAACGTCATGGCAGGCATAAGCCTTGGCACCGTTATTGACGACGGCGACGCATCGACTGTGAAACGGGTCGAAGCCGGGGGAATGGGCGATGCGGAAGATGACGACCAGCCGCATTCCACATTGACCGACAAGCTGGCCTGGTAAGGCTTGGTCTCGGGATAATTGGTCGCCGCTCCGGACACCGATATGCCGTCGATGTTCTCGATTTGCACGTCTTGAGTGGATTGACCCGAGCTTGAGGCGAAATTTTCCGAACTCGTGAACGTCGCGGTAACGTTGTGGCCGCCGGGCATCTGGTTGGCAGACCAGGGCGGACTTGTGGCCGTACCGCCCGAAAGAGCCACGGGCGGACCCAGGGGGCTGTTATCGACTGCGAACTGTACTGTTCCGGTAGGAACGATATTTTGGAAACTGGTGTCCGTTACTGTCGCCGTAAAGGTGGCCGTGCCTCCGAATTCCATCGGGCTGGCGCTTGAGGTTACGGTCGTGGAAGTTCCCGAGGAGCTCACGTTGGTTGCGATCCTGTTGCCGGCGTTGTCGTAGCTGTATTGAAGAATCCTCCCGTCAGGACAGGCGGCCTGGACGAGACGGTTGAGGTTGTCGTAGGAATACTGAACCCGGGCGGTTTGGGACCATGCATTCGTTGGAACAATGTTTGACAGGCAGATAAAACTCGTTGCAAACCCCAGAAAAATGGCAGTCATCTTCATTATAGCGTCCCCCGCATCCTTGACTTGATCCACATTGGTACCGACAAAACGACCCGGAAAACCATTCCACCCGATATCCGATCATCCGCAGGCCATGAAAATTGGAACAAAAACGTCCTATACGCTCCGGCATGGCCGCATTTCAGGACGAGCGAAGAATGCCAAAACTATCAAGGACGACATCACCAGGAGTATGCTGGAGGGCTCCGGAGCCGCCGAGGACGTCACCGTTCCGCTGAAAATGACCGGATTGCCCGGATCATCCGGATTGCCGATAGTTGCGCTGAAGGTCAGCGGCCCGAGGAGCGAATCGCTTATAAAGCTGAATCCGCCAAACGATGACCCGGGAGCGATATCGGACCCCGCGGGCGCTTCACCCGGTATGGTCGAAACCCATTCTATGAAAGTTGAGGAGTCGCTTATGGCGGCCCAGTTTGTTCCGGAAAGGACCGTGGAAAGTCCGGCCGAGGGGGAAATGCTCACATAGACGTCGTAAAGGTCGAAGCCCGCATCGGCTGCCGGGTTGGAGGTATTGCAAAATGTGAGATCATATTCCCATTGCCCCCTCCCGAGGCTTGTCTCCGAGCAGAGAACCTGGGTGGAAGGAGTGGCCGAAGCCCTCCCGCAAAGCGAACAAAAGACCAGCGCGAACATCGAAATGACAGCCAATACTCTTAATGCTTTCATTGCCCCTCCAATGCCGTTACGAACGCCGAAGCATTCTCCAGATTCAACCATTCCAAAATGCTTTGCTATCTCAACAGGAAGGCAACCCGGCCATCTCGAAATGGAGACCCAAAAATCGGCGAGATCCGCAGCTTTCCGCCCCCGCCTCGCGACGGGTTTGGCTTTTTTCGTGCCTGGTACTGATGCGTTGATTAAAAAAGTGATGCGAAGGTGATGATTTGACACATGGAGTGAGTATCCCCGGAAAAAATCATAAAGGAAAGCGCGGGCCGCCTGCGCCTTAAGCGGCGCAAGAGTCGGGCACACCCGTCCAAGCTATGGCTGATTCGGGAATCGACAATCTTATTAGAAAAGCCGAGTCGATTTGTCACGGGTAAAGATGCAAACAGCCCCGGCTTTACAGTGCGCGGCCTATTGTCATGATTTCGGCTTCCTTGGTCCCCTCGTAGAGCTCCAGAATTTTGGCGTCCCGATACCACTTCTGGACCGGGTATTCTTCGATGTAGCCGTATCCGCCGTGGATCTCCACCGCGGCGTTGGCGCAAAAGACCGCCGTTTGGCCGCTCAGATATTTGGCCATCGCCGCCAGCTGGTAATCGGGGCGGCCGACGTCGATCAGCCAGGCCGATTTGTAGACCAGTCCCCTCAGGGCTTCGATCATGACCGCCATTTCGGTCAGTTTTTTCTGGGTGAGTTGAAAGGAACTGAGGGGGGCGCCGAAAGCGGTCCTTTCCCTGGCATACCGCACGCTCGCGCCGAGACAGGCCTCGCTGAGCCCCAGCCCCTGGGCGCCCACCATGACGCGCGTCGTATCGAAAAAGTGCATCAATTGCTTGAATCCCCTGCCTTCCACCCCCACCAGGTTGGTCCGTGGAACACGCACCTCTTCGAAGGCGATCTCCGCGGTATCGGAAGTGCGTATCCCCATTTTCCCCTTGATTTTGTTCCTGGAAACGCCTTTCGCGGTTGCGGGGACAATGATCAGGCTGTAGCTCTCATGCTTTTTTTCCTCGGGATTGGTGATGCACTGGGCCACCATGAAGTCGCACACGGTCCCGTTGGTAATGAACATCTTGCTTCCGTTGATCACGTAATCGTTTCCGTCTTTTACCGCCCGGGTCCTGTAGCCGGCGACGTCGGTGCCCGCGTTGGGCTCGGTGAAAGCTCCCGAAAAGACCATCCGGCCCGAACAGATGGCGGGCAGATAGGTCTTCTTCTGCTCTTCGCTTCCGAATTGGAATATGCTCTCGCTGCCAAATCCGGCGGCAACGACATTCAAAGCGATCCCCATATCGACCTTGGAAAACTCCTCCATAATGAGCGCGTTTCCAAGAATACCCACGCCCGACCCGCCGTATTCCTCCGGGATCCAGGCCCCGACCAGGCCGTACTCGGCCGCTTTTTTGCGGATCTCGGGCGTGTAGGTCTCGTTTCTGTCGCACTCCATGGAAACGGGGGTGAATTCGGCAACCGCGAATTTGTAGGCGGTCTCTTTGAGCATTTTTTGCTCGTCGCTAAGATCGAAGTCCATTTGGTTTTCCCCTCAATTTTATGAATTTCTCGAAAGACCCGTCTTTGGAGCCGCGCTCAATCGGCGAAAAGCTTGCCGTATTCGGCGCGAAGGTTGCGCTTGAGCAGTTTTCCCGTGGGCGATTTGGGCAAGGCCTCCACAAAAATAATCTTCTTGGGCGTCTTGTATGGCGCCAGCTGTTTTTTGCAAAGCTCCATCAAATCCTCTTCCGGGATCGTCTGGCCTTTGCGCGCAACGACCACCGCGATTACCGCCTCCACCCACTTGGGATGGTCCACGCCCACCACCGCCACCTCCTCGACCCGCTTGTCCAGGTAGACGGCGTCTTCGACCTCGCGGGTCGAGACGTTTTCGCCTCCGGTCTTGATCATGTCCTTTTTCCGGTCCACCACGGTGATGTAGCGGTCCTCGTCCAAAACACCGATATCGCCCGAATGAAACCACCCGCCCGCCATGGCCTCCTCGGTCTTTTCCGGGTTTTTGAAATAGGCCATCATGGTGTGAGGACCTCGTCCGCAGATTTCACCGGGAACACCGGGGACGCTGATCGTTTGCCCCTTTTCGCCTTCGAGCGCGGTTTCCATGTTGAGACATCCCATGCCTGCGGAGCCCGGCTTTTTGAAAGCGTCTTCGGGCTTTAGCAGGGTGTGGAGCGGGGAGAGTTCCGTTTGCCCGTAGAGGTTTGCGAATTTGGCCCCGGGGAGCCGCTCGAGCATCTCCCGCAAAATTTCCATGGGCATGATCGAGGCCCCGTAGTAGCATTTCTTCAGGCTCGACAGATCGTGGCGTCCGAAATCGGGATGGCGCAACATGCCGATCCAGACCGTGGGAGGCGCAAAAAACATGGTTGCCCGGTAGCGCGCGATGGCTTCGAGAATTTTACCGATTTCCGGGGTCATCAAGACGTTGGTCCCCCCGACCCAGAAGACCGGGTTCATGAAAACGTCGCGCTGCGCGCAGTGGTATATGGGAAGGGCGTTGATGCAGATGTCCGATTCTTCGAATCCGCCGTCGATAATGATGCTCACGTACTGGGCGATGAGCGCCTGGTTACTGTTGAGCACACCCTTGGGAAGCGATTCGGTGCCGCTGGTGTAGGTCATCTGGCAGGGCTCCTCGATGCGCAGCAACGCTTCGGGTTCGCTTGCCGGCATTGCCTCGCTCCAGGCGCCGAATTCCTTGAACCGGCCCTCGGGAGCCCTCTCGCCGCTCATGTCGTTAGACCAGATGAAATGCTCAACCGAGTCCATCTCCCCCAGCACATCCTTGGCAAGGCCGTAGAGAGCGTCCTCGATAATGAACACCTTGCTTTGCGAGTGGTTGATGCAGTAGGTGATGTCCTTGCCCTTGAGCAGATAATTGACGGCCAGGTAGACCGCCCCGATCTTGCAGCAGGCAAGCCATGTGAGAACATGGTGAACGGTATTGTGGGCAAGTATCGCCACGCGATCGTATTTTTCGACCCCGAGGCCGCGCAGAGCGTGCGCCACGCGGTTACTCTCCGCCTCCAGTTGCGCGTAGGTTAGTGTTCGGTCCCCGTAGATCAGCGCAGCCTTGTCGGGATATCGATAGCTCGACCGGCGCACCATGTCGGCGATCACCCAACGATTCACCCGGTTGTAGCGGTTCATTAAAAACTCGATGTTTTTCTCATCGATCGAGGAATAAAAGGCCGTTTCCCCGGACTCAAGGGGAGTAAAGGAAAAAGACATGAAAAGTCTCCTTTGCTATTATTCGTCCTGTGCGTGCTGCCATTGCCTTTCAAGCTCACCCGAGATTGAAAAACCGCTTGATTCGCTCAAAAAACTTTCCTTCCTCGACCTTGATATCCTCATGCCGCCCCACCTGCCCGGCGTGTTCCTCAAGAGCGGCAAGCCGCTCGGTTACCTTCTTGCTGAACGCTTTGGCAAGTTTCACATTCTCGACAAGCAGTTTCTGAAGGCTCGGTTTTCCAATCTCCAAAACTTCGGATTCCTCGACGGCAACCACATCGGCCGATCTGGGCTCTCCGGAAAAAAGGGACATTTCTCCGAAAAACCCCCCGGTGTTCAAAACGGCCACCGTCGAATGGGTCCCGTTTGAGCACACCCGCACTTCGGCCCTGCCCCGGCCGATTATAAACATGGAATCCCCGGCCTCCCCGCTTCGCACCATGAACTCCCCGAGCCCGAAGAGTCGCACCTCGCTCAGGCTTATCAGCGCCTCCTTTTCCATGGAGCTAAGCGGGGCGAATATGTCGATCGAGTCGATGGCGCGACGGTAGTCAACCACGGCCACGCATTCCCGCTCCTCGGTTTTGACCTTTTGGAACAAAACGTGCCGGGTCGGAAAAGGCATGCTGATATTGTCCCGGTGGAAGGCGTACCACAGCCTTTCCCGCAGCCTCGCGGCGGTCTCGCCCACTTTCATGTAGTCCTTCATCCAGTAGAGCAACTCGTAATCGATGCTGGATGGACCAAAACCCGTGATGCGTGCCGACGGTTCGATTTCATACGAAATGTCGGCAAAACCCAGTGCCGCGCTTCTTGCCGTATTGATCACGGTCCGGGGGGAAACCTCATATGATGCGGAAAAAGCGACCGAATGGCGGTGAGGGCTTTCGAAGGGAAATATCTCAATCGGGTCTCGGGCCAGCAGACTGTTGGGAAATTTCAAAAAGCTGTTGTCCGGGGTGCGTATCGTGGTCGAACGCCAGCTCACAGTCTCGACTTCCCCCGTGCGGTCCCGAAACCTGATACTGTCCTTTATCTTGAAAGGCTGCTCGACGTGCAGGGAGGCCCCGGCGAAAAAATTGCCCAGGGTATCCTGCAAGGCGAAACCGATGACCACCGAAACCGCCGCCGAAGTGGCGACCAGCCCGGTCACGTTATACTTTAACACAACCCCCAGAATGAGCATGAACAGGGTCGAATAGCAAAACAGGGAAAACATTATCTTCAGCAGATCCGGGGCTTCCCGTCCGGTGCGCTTCAAATAGAGAAAATCGAAAAAGAAATAGCTGCACGACTTCACTACCGTCATGCCAAGCAGCGTATAGCAAAGCGCCAGCAGTTCCCTCAGTTCCTCCTGGTGAATCGGAGCGGCCGCCAGCCTTCTCAGTGCAAAGTAGGCCGAAAAACTTGCCAGTGCGGCCGCCGCCGGCCAGATGATCTTTTTCATAACACCTCGACTTACTTGTCGGTCAGATTCCAGACGGCGTCCCAGTCGCCGCCCGGCTGATCCAAAAGCTCCCGGCAACGGTCCGCATACAGCCTGGAAACCGGCTCCTCGGGTATGCTTTCAAAAAGCTCCAGGGCCTTTTCCCAATTCTTTTCCAGGCAGCGGGCAAGCCCATTTTCAAAGTCGCCCCACTCGGCCCCCGCTTCCACCCCGCAAAGTTCGAACACCTCCACCGGGGTCCCGCGCCCCACCACCCGGATAAAACCAAGCCTCCTGCCTCTGAATCCCTTCCCGCTCCTCTGTCGGGTCTCGCTCGATATCATGACGTTTGTGCCGAAAAACTTGTTGGCCCCCTCCAGGCGCGAGGCCAAATTGGCCGCATCTCCAAGCACCGTGTAGTCAAAGCGCTGGGTCGAGCCCATATTGCCCACCACCACGGCAGCGGTGTTAATGCCTATCCGCATCCGGATGGGCGCACCCGCCATCCGTTCATACTCGTCGCTCCGCTCCAGGATCTTTTCCTGGCATCTGAGGGCTGCCCGGCACGCCCGCTCCGCATGGTCGGGCTGATCGGCCGGCGCGTTCCAAAAAGCGATGATCGCATCCCCTTCGAACTTGTCGAGGGTTCCCTCCTCATCGAGGATGATATCGGTCATATCAGACAGTACCACGTTTAGCAACCTCGTGAGGCTTTCCGGGTCGAGCCTTTCGGAAATAGTGGAAAACCCCTCGAGGTCCGAAAAAAAGATGGTCAGCTCCTTTCGCTCCCCCCCCAGTTTCAGGTGCGAAGGATTTTCCAGGATGCGCTCGATTACCGCCGGACACAGGTAATACATGAAGGCTTTCTTTAGAAACATCCGCTGGCGGCCCTCGGTGGCGTAGTTTACCACCACCCCGCCTGTAAGAGCCGCCGCAACCGCCAATTCCTGCACCACCACCGGCCACCAGAACCCCGCCGGATAGGCCGCGAAGCCCAAAACGAGCGGCGCCGGCGCAAAAAAGGCCATCGCGGCAACGCTCTGCCATGTGCGTACGGCTCGCAGCACAAGAAAAAGAGCGGCCGCGAGGGCGAGCACAAACGTGGACAGCACCACCCATCCAGGCGGAATACCACGTAAAAAGTCGCCCGATAAACAATTGTCCAGCAGGGTCGCGTAAATTTCAACAGCCGGGCAGGCGCCAAGGGGTGTGGGCATGAGGTCGGCAAGTCCGGGAGCGGAGAAGCCGAAAAAAACATAGGCGTCCTTGAAAGACTTTGCATCCTTGAGGGTATCGGCGCCTCCGGCCTCGGCATTGATTTGCGAATTGATCACAGAGGCGGCGCTGTAGGAGCGAAATGCCCCGGGCGGGCCGCGAAACCGTAAAATCAGCTTGCCTTTGCGGTCTACGGGCACACTTAGACCGCAAAGCTCGATGCGCCCCTTGTGCAGCATAACCTTGCAGGGTTTTCCCCCGCCTCCCGCGGCCAACGGAGCAAGCCCAAGGGAGGGCGCCGCCTTTGCGTCGAATATTCGAAACAGGTTGACGCGCCGGAATATCCCGTCACCATCGGGCTCCTCGATGACGTTGGCGATCGCCGAGGCCTTCGCGGCAACCTCTTCGATCGGGAAAGTGGCCGAGGGCCTGAGGTACTCCGCCCCCCGCCTGCCGGCCATGAACTCCTTGAGATTGACTATATCGAAAAGCCGCCCCTTCCTGATGTAGTCGGGCCAACTCCTGGAAAAATCGGCCTCCTTGTGCAGGCACATGGAAGCCACGAAAAAAGGCGACCGGCCGATGGCGGCTTCGAGCTTCAGGTCGTCGGATACCGAAACCGCGGAAGGCTCCGAGAACAAAACGTCGAAGCTCACAGCCTTGGCACCGTTGCGCGTACAAAAATCGATTACCGGGGCATAGACTTCACGGGGCCACGGCCAGGAGACGCCGATCTGCCTTTTGCCCCAGTCAAGACTTTGCTGATCGAGCAGAATAAGCTTTATGCTCGCTGTCGAAGGAGCCCCGCGGGCAAAAAAATGAACACGCCAACTCCACGTGGCGTCTTCGAACCGGTCCAAAACACCCGCATACCAGGCGATAAGAGCCACGGCGGCCGCCAGGACCCCGATCGTGATCCCTTCCAGCATCTTGCGGTGAAAAAATCTGCTCGAAACCTTCGTCAAACGGCTGAAAACCGACATTTCGCCAGTCCCTTAAAGACTTGCCAACGCCGTCTGGAACCTTCTTTGCCTCGGGGCGGAAAATGCCGGGCCCGGCCAGCCCTTCACCAAAGGACTGATATCGGCGATCCGCACCATCGGATCGGGATGGGTCTTTGCAAAGTCGAGCCCCCCTGGCTTCAAACGCTTTTTCATCTCCCCGAGCATGTCGCTTAGAGCCCTCGGGCTGTACCCGACCCGCTCCAAAATGGTGACCGCTCCCCTGTCGGCCTCCCTTTCCAGGCTTCGCGAATAACCCGTTTTCATCATAGTGGTGGTAATATCGGTGACCGATTGCCCGAATGCCGCGGTAAGCTTGCGCATTCCGGGCGAACCGTAATTGTTGGAAGCCTCCGAGGCCATGACGGCAAACGCGCCCGTGAGCCTGCTGTTTTTGATAGCCTTGAGCCCGTGTTTTCCCACCACGTGGGATATTTCATGGGCCAGCACCGCCGCCAGTTCATCCTCGTTTTTGCACAACCCGATCATACCGGTCGTAACGAAAATCAGCCCGCCGGGAGCTGCAAAGGCGTTGATTTCCGGCGAGTCGAGAACCAGGAAATGGTAGCCGCCGAATGTGTCAGGCCTGTCGGAAGCCTGCGCCAGCGTCTGCCCCAGGGTATTTACGTACAAGTTGAGCCGCTCGTCGGCTTTTACCCGGTAGACCGTCAGAATGTTTGCCGCCACCGCCCTTCCGATATAGTATTCCTGCTCGGGCGTTATGTCCTGAAAAGATCTCCCGAACGCCGTTGCCACCCTCACAGCCGACCCGACCTTGCCCGGCAAAACCTGTCCGAGACTGTTTCCGATACCTTCGGCCAGATCGGAAAGGCCAGCCCTGGCAGTCTCACATTGTGGGAAAAACACGAGCGAAAGCAACACCGCACAAAGAAATATCCGCAGTCTCGTCGAACAACTCATCGCTGCCCTCCTTGCGGCGGTTTTATTTGCCCCTGCCGCAGGAAGACCACCATTTGGTCTCTCGTTATTTTGAAGCCCTGCATGTGATCGACCCAGGCGTAGAT